>DIVD01000015.1 GCA_002423245.1 Rhodobacteraceae bacterium UBA6141 | reverse complement strand
AGCTTCTGCTTCATGCCGCCCGAGAGCTTGGCCGCCGGGCGGTCGGCAAAGGGCGCAAGATCGGTCGCCTCCAGCAGATCGGCGATGCGCCGGTCGCGCTCGCCCCGGCCTTCGCCGAAGAGCCGGCCGAAGAAGTCCACATTCTCCCGCACCGAGAGCGTGGGATAGAGATTGCGCCCCAGCCCCTGCGGCATATAGGCGATCCGCGGGCAGATCCGGGCGCGGTGGCCCGCGCGCCGCATGTCGCCGTCCAGCACCTCAAGCCGGCCCGCCTGCAACTTCCTCGCCCCGGCGATCAGCGCGAGCAGGCTCGACTTGCCCACGCCGTCGGGCCCGATCAGGCCGACGATGCAGCCCGCCGGAAGGTCGATCGACACCCCGTCCAGCGCCCGGACCTTGCCGTAGCGCAGCGAGAGCCCCTCTGCCCGCGCCACAGGTCCGGAAGCGGTCATTCCAGCACCCTGCCCTCGGCGGCCTCCGGCCAGGGCAGCGCCGGATCCAGCCGCACCCAGGCGACCCCGGGCAGGCCGGTCTTGATGTAGTCGAGGTATTTCGCCAGCAGGTCCGGCGCGATCCGGGCGCGGACCCGGAACATCAGCTTCTCGCGCTCGATCTCGGTCTCGACGGTCTTCGGGGTGAATTGCGCCACATCCGACACGAAGGAGACCTCGGCGGGAATGATCACGTCGGGCGCGGCATCCAGGATCAGGCGGACCTCGGTCCCCAGTCCGGCGCGCCCCGCGGCGGCGGTCTGCAGGAAGAAGGTCATGTACACGTCGTTCAGGTCGATCATGTTGACGACGCGCCCGCCGGCGCCCACCACCTCGCCCGCCTGGGCAACGATGTACTGCACCCGCCCGGGCCGGGGCGCCTTCAGCGTGCTGTCCTCGATCTGCACGTCGATCGCCTCGATCGCCGCCTCTGCCGCCGCCACCGCCGCCTCGGCCCCGATCACCGCCGCTTCGGCCGCGGACACCCCGATCCGCGCCGCCGCAAGCCCTGCCTCGGCAGAAGCCACCGCCGCCTCGGCACCCAGTGCGTTCGACCGGTCGATATCAAGCTGCCGCTCGGAGGCGAAGCTGCTCCCGGCCAGCGACTTCGACCGCTCGAACTGGCGCTGCGCAGCATCGAGGGCCGATTTCTGCTGCGCCAGCCCCGCCTCGGCCGCGCGCACTTCGGCCTGACGCTGCTGGATCATCAGGCGGGCATTCTCGACCGAGATCTCGGCGCGGCGCAGCTCCGCCTCCAGTTGATGGCGATTGGCTTTCAACTGGCGCGTGTCAAGCTCGACCAGCGGCTGCCCCGCCTCGACCAGTGCGCCCTCGCGCACCAGGATCGCCTCGATCCGTCCGGGAACCTTCGCGGCCACGTCGATCTCGACCGCCTCGACCCGCCCGTTGCCGCGCGCGAAGCCCTCGGGAACATCGCCGTTGCCATTGCCCCGCCAGAACAGGAAGCCCACCGCCGCCGCGACCACGACAACCGCTGCTATGAGAAGAGATCTGATATTTTTCACGTTGCGTGCTCGTTCCAGTGACGGGAAGGACTCTTGCGAAGTCATCGACGGATGGCTTGTTCAATACCCCGCCGCGGGCCGCCTTGCAAACGCCGCCTCGCTGCGGATGCGCGCCGCGCGCGGCTCGGCCCGTCTCCGGCCCACCCGTCCGTCCCCTTCATTCGTCGCCCGGCACCCCGTAGGATGGCGCGGCATCAGGTTTCAGCGCGCGGGTGACGTAGTCGCGGGCCTGCGGCGCGTAGACCTGCCACGCGCGGGCCAGCGCCGCGACCGGGCAGCCCTCGTCGATCCAGTCGATGCGCAATTCGGCGAAGGGCCAGGCCTGCTCGTGGGCGATCAGCAGTCCGGCGGAGTGTAGCGGCCCGGCCTCGCCCCCCGCCGCGACGCCGGCCTGCATCGCGGCAACCAGACGGTCGCCAAGGCTGCCCGGGGCGGTCTCGAAGGCGGCGATCATCGCTGCGGGCACCCCCTCCGCCGCCAGCATGTTGCCGCCCGAGGCGCAGTCCATGCCTTGCGCCGATGCCCGGATGCCAAGCGCCCGCGCCCCGGAATGAATGGCCGTGCGGCCTGCGGCATCAATGGCGATCAACTGGCGAAAATCGGGATAGGCATCGGCGCCCCGCGCGGCGCCGACCGCCTGCGCTGCCGTGGCCCCGCCCGCCATCGCCGACAGCATCACCGGGCCGAGCGCGGGATTGGTCACGTTCTGCGAGGCCGCCGCACCGACCCCGGCCCGGGCAAAGGCGCAGCGGGCCGCAACGGCGGGCGAGGAGGAAGAGATGGCGACGCCGAACTGCCCGGTTTCGGCGCAGCGTGCCACGATGGAAAATGTCATGCTGCCCTCCTCGGGTCAGTCGGGGATGACGGCGGTCGCCTCGATCTCGACCAGCCATTCGGGGCGGGCAAGCGCCGTCACGACCAGCCCGGTCGACACCGGGTGCACGCCCCTGATGTACTCGCCCATGGTGCGATAGACCGCCTCGCGGTGGCGCACGTCGGTCAAAAAGACCTGCAGGCGGCAGACATGCTCCATCCCGCCGCCGGCTTCCTGCATCAGTTGCCGGATGTTCTGCATGACCTTGCGGGTCTGCTCGACCGGGTCATGGCTGCCGAGGTTCCGCGCGTCATCAAGGTTCTGCGGGCACTGGCCGCGCAGGAACACCATCGTGCCGCGGGCAACCACCGCCTGGCACAGGTCGTTGTCGAGCTTCTGCTCGGGGTAGGTGTCCCTGGTGTTGAAGGGGCGGATGCGGGTATGGGCCATGGAGGAGCTTTCCAGAGGGGTCGGGTCACACGCGGCTGGCGGCAGGCAGGGGGGACGCTTCGGCGCATGGGCGTGATACCCCGCGCGGATCGCGATGCGGTCTGCGACATAGCGGGCATCGTGCCACACACCCCAGATGAAACTGGAGCCGCGCCCCGAAAGCCAGGGCAGGCCCAGAAAGTAGATGCCCGGCTCGGCACAGACGCCGCGCTGGTGCTTCGGGCGCCCGGCCCCGTCAAACGCATCGACATGCATCCAGCCGTAATCGTTGGAAAAGCCCGTGGCCCAGATGATCGTGCCGATGCCCGCCGCCGCAAGGTCCAGCGAGGCAACCGGTCTGGTCACGCAGGCCGGCATGTCGCCCAGATCGCGGGCCCGCGGCTCCTCGGGCAGGTCAAGCCCGTTGCGGGCGATATAGGCATCCGCCTCGTCCAGCAGCGCCAGATAGCTTGCGTCCCCGCGCCGGATGTTACGCTCGAGATCGGCAGCGACGTGCAGCACGCCGTCCGTGCAGCTTGCGGTGCGGCCCAGAAGCACGATCCCTTCGCGGCCCAGGCGGCGAAAATCCACCGTCTCGCCGCCGCGCGCGCCGCTGACGGCGATGGTGACATGCTCGGTGCCCGGTGCGCTTGCCTGCATCTCCCACTTGCCCAGCACACCCAGCCACCAGACGAAATCGCCGCCGCGGTAACGGCGGGGCGGGCGGTCATGCGGGCCGACCGAGAGATAGACCCTGCGGCCCGCCCGCGCCAGTTCATCCGCGATCTGCACCCCCGACGAGCCGGCCCCGACCACCAGCACCGCACCTGCCGGCAGGGCGGCGGGGTGGCGGTAGCCGCTGGAATGCATCTGCGTGAGGCCGCCCCCTTGGGGCACGATCGGCGGGATGACCGGGGTCTGGAAGGCACCGGTCGCCACCACGACGTTGCGCGCCTCGATCGGCCCCCGCGAGGTGGTGGCCGAAAACCCCGGCCGCCCCCGCAGCGGGTGAAGCGCCGTCACCTCCGTCCCGCAGCGCACCGGCGCGTTCACCATCGCCGCATAGGCCTCGAAATAGGCGGCGACCTCGTCCTTCCCCGGAAAGCCGTCGCCCGGCGTGTGCGGAAACTCCATGTTGGGGAAACGGTCATGCCAGGCCGGACCGTTGGCCACCAGCGAATCCCAGCGGCGTGTGCGCCAGCTTTCCGCGATCCGCTCCCTTTCAAGCACAAGATGCGGGATGCGCAGGCGGCCCAGATGCTCGCTCATCGCGATGCCAGCCTGCCCGGCACCGATGACCAGCGTGTTGATCGTTTCAACCGGCATGCGCTAACCCTTCCCGCGGAACCTCGCGCCATCAGCCGGATGCGGGCCGCATGTCCGACATCATAGACGCCGGGCGGGCCCGGTTGGAACAAGGATTCGATGCGGCACGTCCGACCGTCCATGCGCGCGACCTGCCGGTCCGGCGAGGCCAATTCTTGCCGTGCGCCCTGCCGGGTTCATCGCCGGCGACGGGACGGAGCGCAACCCGCTCTTGCAGATCAGCCGCGAGCTTCGCGCTTGCGGGAGCGTGGATCCCGAAGGCTAGCCGGCGGTCTGCACGTGGCGGCGGAAGGCCTTCTTCTGCAGGTCAAGCTCGGCCCGCAGCAGGTCCACCTCGGCGCGGATGTCATCCTCCAGCGGGACGCCGGTGACGATGGTGAAGTGGCCCAGCCTGTCGCCGGTCGCCTCGTCACGAATCACGAAGCTTTGCACCCCGTCCGACAGCAGCTCTGCCCGGATCGGCACGCTGACACGCCAGCGGCCGGGGCGCTCGGCGATCGGCGCGATCTCCACCCCCGGCAGCGCGGTTTCCAGATGCCAGACGGTCAATCGCGGTTCTGCCTCGGCTGCGGGCGCCTTGAGCACGCCCTCCCACTTGCCGGCGTGGATGCGGGTCTTGGTCAGGATCATCTCGCCCATTGCGCCCTCTACAGTTCGGCCCGCGGCCGGCGGCTGAAGGTGATGTCCCGCAGCACGATCTCGTTCTGCTGCGGCGCCTCGAAGATCAGGTCCACCCAGGCCCGCTCCACCCGCTTTTCGTTCAACCTGGTATAGGCGAGATCGAATTCCACCATCACCCGCGCCTCGTTCAGCGGCAGCGCGCGCACCACCTGTTCGGTGTTGGGCCCGTGCTTGACGTTCAGGCGCGCAAGGATCTTCAGCGGCTTCTCGGTCTCGATCACCGCGTCCAGCCGCACCAGATGCCGCAGCTTCAGCCCCTGCGCCGCCGCGTCCGGCAGGTCGATCGCGAGGCTGAGGAACGAGCCGTCGAAATGGAACACATCCATGCGCAGGCCGAAGGGCGCAAGGTCGGCCTCGCGCGTGTTGCGGATCTGGCGCAGGATCAGTTCGCTTTCGCGGCAGTCGTGAAACACGGTCAGGCCGCTGCCGATGCGGGTGCGGGTCTCGACGGCGGCGCATCCCGCGGGGTTCACCGGGCCGCACCACAGGTCCGGCCGCCAGGACCAGTCGGTGCCCAGCGGCGCCCGGATCGCGTTCGACCCGGTCAGCGGCAGGGCCAGCCGGCCTTCGGCCACATGCAGCAGCCGGTCCAGCTCTCGCCGGAACTGGCGGGCACGGGCGCGAAGCGCGCGCAGGCTGTCAAGGTCGATCGCCTCGGCCTCTGTCGCCGCGCGGCCCCAGCGCCGCAGGACACGCCGGTGCATGAGCCGGTCGAAGAGAGAATCGATCTGGTCGGTCATTCATCAATCCGGGCAGCAGGTTGCCGGCGCCGAATCGTCGGGCCGCGCATCTTGCCATAGCACGGAAATAGTTAACGGGGATGGTTGCGCGGGCGGAAAAGGGAGTGCCCTTGGCCAGATGGCGGGCGATTGCGCCCGGCGCGAGGGGGGGCGCCGCCTGCATCCGCGCGACGAAGGCATCGAGTGTGGCCCGCGCGCCGCCGTCCGGCAGCGGCCGCCCCGACTCGGACGGCATCACCATCCGCCCGCAAAGCGGCAGCACCGGGCGCGGGGCGCGCGGCGCCGGCGCCATCACTGGTCCATGTAGACATGCGCCTCGGCCCTGGCGCCCGGATGGGTGACCGCGCCGTAACGCGCCACGCCGACCAGTTGCGCGTATTTCCACAGCGCGCCGCTGGTGTAGTCGGTCTTGCGCGGGCCGGGCCAGACCGCCTTGCGCGCCGCCAGTTCCTCAGCGCTCAGCGCGACCGAGATCTCGCCCCTGATCGCGTCGATGGTGATCATGTCGCCGGTCTTCAGCAGCGCGATCGGCCCGCCATGCGCCGCTTCGGGGCCGACATGGCCGACGCAGAAGCCGCGCGTTGCGCCCGAGAAGCGGCCATCGGTGATCAGCGCGACCTTCTTGCCCATGCCCTGCCCGGACAGCGCGGCGGTGGTGGACAGCATCTCGCGCATCCCCGGCCCGCCCGCCGGGCCCTCGTTGCGGATCACGATCACGTCCCCTTCGGCATAGCCGCGGTTCTGCACCGCCTCGAACGCTTCTTCCTCGCATTCGAACACGCGCGCCGGGCCGGTGAACACCTGATGCTCGGGCGCCATGCCGGCAACCTTCACGATGGCCCCGTCGGGCGCGAGGTTGCCGCGCAGGCCGACGACGCCGCCGGTCGCGGTGATCGGCGTCTCGATCGGGTAGATGACCTTGCCGTCCGCCTCGTGCGCGATCAGGTCCAGCTCCTCGCCGAGGGCGCGGCCGCTGGCGGTCATGCAATCCTCGTGCAGCAAGCCCGCCTTGCGCAGCTCCTTCATCACCACCGGCACGCCGCCGGCCTCGTAGAGGTCTTTCGCCACATACTCGCCACCGGGGCGGAGCGAGACGAAATAGGGCGTGTCGCGGAAGATCTCGCACACGTCGAACAGGTCGAAGTCGATCCCCGCCTCATGCGCGATGGCGGGCAGGTGCAGCCCGGCATTGGTGGACCCGCCGGTGCAGGCCACCACCCGCGCGGCGTTTTCCAGCGCCTTGCGGGTCACGATGTCGCGGGCGCGGATGTTCTTCTCGATCAGGTGCATCACCGCAACGCCCGAGGCATCGCCATACTGGTCGCGGCTTTCATAGGGGGCCGGCGCGCCCGACGAGTTCATCAGCGCAAGCCCGATCGCCTCGGACACGCAGGCCATGGTGTTGGCGGTGTATTGCCCGCCGCAGGCCCCCGCCGAGGGGCAGGCCACCCGTTCGAGGATCGCCAGTTCCGCATCGGTCATGTTGCCGGCGGCGTGCTGGCCGACCGCCTCGAACACGTCCTGCACCACCACATCCTTGCCGTTCAGCCGGCCCGGCAGGATCGACCCGCCATAGATGAACACCGATGGCACGTTCAGCCGCACCATCGCCATCATCATCCCCGGCAACGACTTGTCGCAGCCCGCCAGCCCGACGATGGCGTCATAGCAATGGCCGCGCATGGTCAGCTCCACCGTGTCGGCAATGGCATCGCGGCTGGCCAGCGAGGAGCGCATTCCCTCATGCCCCATCGCGATGCCGTCGGTGACGGTGATGGTGGTGAATTCGCGCGGGGTGCCGCCGCCCTTCTTGACGCCCATCTTCACCGATTGCGCCTGCCGGTTCAGCGCGATGTTGCACGGCGCCGCCTCGTTCCAGCAGGTGGCCACGCCGACCCAGGGCTGGTGGATCTCTTCCTCGGTGATGCCCATCGCGTAGAAGTAGCTGCGATGCGGCGCGCGCTCCGGCCCTTCGGTGACATGGCGGCTGGGAAGCCGGGACTTGTCGAAACGGGTGTTCTTCATCATGGGCTGTCCTCCCCGGAATTGGCTGCCGCAAGGGAATAATGTCCCGCGCCGGCCGGGGCAAGGCAGGATCGTGCCGCCCCGTCCCGCCGGGCGCCGCGGAACCGTCGCTGCGGCTGGCAAGGCGCTGCCCGGGTGGCGGCGGGGCCGGCCTGCGATTGCATTTCCCGCCCCTGGCGCTTATTTCGGGCGCACATGCAGACAGGCGGCCGACCGGGAGCGACGCGATGAACTGGATCTCGAACTACGTCCGACCCAAGATCAACTCGCTGTTCTCGCGCCGCGAGGTGCCCGAGAACCTGTGGACCAAATGCCCCGAATGCGGGACCATGCTGTTTCACCGCGAGCTGGCCGACAACCTGAACGTCTGCACCAGTTGCGATCACCACATGGGGATCACGCCCCGCGCACGCTTTGCCGCGCTGTTCGATGGCGGGATCTTCACCGAGGTGAAGGTGCCGGAGCCGTTGATCGACCCGTTGCAGTTCCGCGACCAGAAGAAATATCCCGACCGGATGCGCGCCGCGCAGAAAGCCACCGGCGAGAAGGAGGCGATGCTGGTGGCCGAGGGCGAGATTGCCCGCACGCCCATGGTCGTCGCCGCGCAGGATTTCAGCTTCATGGCCGGGTCGATGGGCATGTATGTCGGCAACGCGATCATCGCCGCCGCGCAGCGCGCGGTCGAGATGAAGCGGCCGCTGGTGCTGTTTTCGGCGGCGGGCGGCGCGCGGATGCAGGAGGGCATCCTCAGCCTGATGCAGATGCCGCGCACCACCGTTGCCGTGCAGATGCTGAAGGAGGCGGGGCTGCCCTATGTGGTGGTGCTGACCCATCCCACCACCGGCGGCGTGACGGCCAGCTATGCGATGCTGGGCGATGTGCAGATTGCCGAGCCGAACGCGCTGATCTGCTTTGCCGGGCCGCGGGTGATCGAGCAGACGATCCGCGAGACGCTGCCCGAGGGCTTTCAGCGCGCGGAGTATCTCCTGGACCACGGCATGCTGGACCGGGTGACCCACCGCAAGAAGCTGCGCGAGGAACTGGTGACGGTGCTGCGGCTGCTGATGCGGCAACCGCCGGCGGTTGCGGGCGATCTGCCCGCGCCAAGGCCCGAAGCCGCAGCCTCCGCGCCTGCCGCCCCGGCCGAGCCGGTTGCGGGGCCCGCGCCCGCGCCGGAGAAGGGCGCCCCCGCGCCGGAAAAGGCGGCTCCGAAGGCCGCCGCCAAGCCAGCCGCCAAACCGTGACCTCGCCCGCCGGCGCGGGATCGGACGCCATCCTCGCCCGGATGATGGCGCTGCATCCCAGGATCATCGACCTGACGCTGGACAGGGTCTGGCGGCTTCTGGCGGCGCTTGGCCATCCCGAACAGCGGCTGCCGCCGGTGATCCATGTCGCGGGCACCAACGGCAAGGGCTCGACCCAGGCGATGATCCGCGCGGGGCTCGAATCGCGGGGGGAGAGGGTGCACGCCTATACCTCGCCGCATCTGGCATGGTTCCACGAACGCATCCGCCTCGCCGGGAAGATCATCCCCGAGCCGGAGCTGACCGCGCTGCTGGATGAATGCTGGCGGGCGAATGACGGGCAGCCCATCACGTTTTTCGAGATCACCACCTGCGCCGCCCTGCTGGGCTTCGCCCGCACGCCCGCCGACTGGACGCTGCTGGAGGTCGGGCTTGGCGGGCGGCTGGACGCGACGAACGTGGTCGAGGCCCCGCGCCTGACGATCATCACGCCCGTGTCCATCGACCATCAGCACTATCTGGGCGAGACGCTGGCAGAGATCGCGGCCGAGAAGGCGGGGATCCTCAAGCGCGGCGTGCCCTGCATCGTCGGCCCGCAGCAGGACGCCGCGCTGGAGGTGATCGAGCGGCGGGCGGCCCGGCTGGGCGCGCCGCTGCTGGTGCATGGCCAGCACTGGCATGTGCAGGCCGAGCGCGGGCGGCTGGTCTATCAGGACGAAACCGGGCTTGTGGACCTGCCGCTTCCGAACCTGCCCGGCCCCCACCAGATCCACAACGCCGGTGCCGCGCTGGCCGCCCTGCGCCATCTGGGCGCGGGCGAGGCCGCCTGCGAGGCGGCGGTGACGCGCGCCGACTGGCCCGCCCGGATGCAGCGCCTGCGCCGGGGTCCGCTGCCGCTGGCGGCACCGGATGCCGAGCTGTGGCTCGACGGTGGCCACAATCCCGCGGCGGGCGAGGCGCTGGCGGAAACGCTGGCGCAGATGCCGCGGCGGCCGACGCATCTGGTGGTCGGGATGCTCAGCACCAAGGACATCGGCGGCTACCTGCGCCCGCTGGCCGCCCGGGCCGCCAGCCTGACCGCGGTGTCGATCCCCGGCGAGGCGAACACCCTGACCGCCGAACAGACCGAGGCCGCCGCCCGTGCCGCCGGGCTTGCCGCGCAGACCGCGCCCTCGGTGCTGGCCGCCGTGCAGCGCATCGCCGCCGCCGACCCCGCCGCCCGCATCCTGATCTGCGGCTCGCTCTACCTCGCCGGCAGCGTGCTGCGCGAGAACGGCTGACGCAGCCCGCACAGCACCGGCACGCACAGCACCGGGACGCACAGCACCGGGGCGCAGGCGCACATGCAGCGCCGTTGTGGCCCGCGCCCCGGCCCCTTACCTTCGCGGCAACGCTGCACAGGAGGCACCTTCATGACCACCGGGATCGAACTCGGCCTCGACACCTTCGGCGATGTCAACGCAAACCCGGACGGCACGCTGCAAAGTCATGCCCAGACGCTGCGCAATCTGCTGGCAGAGGCGGTCACGGCCGATCAGGTCGGCGTCGATTTCCTCGGCATCGGCGAGCATCACCGCGCGGATTTCGCCGTCTCGGCCCCGGAAATCGTGATGGCCGCGATTGCCGCGAAAACCGGGCGGCTGCGCATCGGCACCGCCGTGACGGTGCTGTCCTCGGATGACCCGGTGCGGCTGTTCGAGCGGTTCGCGACGCTGGACGCGCTGTCGAACGGGCGGGCCGAGATGATCCTTGGCCGCGGCTCGTTCACCGAAAGCTTCCCGCTGTTCGGCCATGACATGCGCGACTACGAGGTGCTGTTCGAGGAGAAGCTCGACCTGCTGACCCGGCTCTTGCGCGAGGAAAGGGTCAACTGGCATGGCCGCACCCGCGCCGCGCTCCAGGGGCAGGTGGTCTATCCCCGCCCGGAATCGCCGCTGAAGGCGTGGGTCGGCGTCGGCGGCAGCCCGGAATCGGTGCTGCGGACGGTTCGCCACGGCCTGCCGATGATGCTGGCGATCATCGGCGGCAGCCCGGGCCGGTTCAAGCCCTATGTCGATCTCTACCATCAGGCGTGGGAGCAGCTTGGCACGCCGCCGCAGCCGGTCGGTGTGCATTCCCCCGGCCATGTCGGGCCGACGGATGCCGAGGCGCGCGAGCGCTTCTGGCCCGGCTACAAGGCGATGCACGACCTGATCGGCGGCTCGCGCGGCTGGCCGCAACTGCGCCGCGCGGATTACGAGCGCGAGGTCGAGCATGGCTCGCTCTATGTCGGCAGCCCGGAAACGGTGGCGAGAAAGATCGCCGCGACGGTGCGCAAGCTGGGGGCGCAGCGGTTCGACCTGAAATATTCGGCCGGCCCGCAGCAGCCGGGCGTGCTGCTGGACGCGATCGAGCTTTACGGGACCAGGGTCATCCCGATGGTCCGCGACATGCTGGCCTGAGCGACGGCCGCTGCGCCGCGGGGGCGCAGGATCCGCCGGCCGCGCGGCGGCGCGGGATCAGCGCCCGCCCGGCGCATCGGCGCCCCAATCGGCGGCCTGCATCTCGCGCAGCCGGCTGGCGGTGCGCTCGAATTCGAAGCTGCCCTCGCCCTCGATATACAGGGTTTCCGGGCTGGCGGCGGCCGAGCAGATCAGCCGCACCTTCGCCTCGTAGAGCGCGTCGATCAGCGTCACGAAGCGCTTCGCCTCGTTGAAGTTGGACGAGGAGAGCAGCGGCACCTCCTCGAGGATCAGCACCCGCACCGCTTCGGCGATCGCCAGATAGTCGGCCGGGCCCAGCGGCTTGCCGCACAGATCCCAGAAGCTCGCCCGCGCCACGCCGGAGCGCGCATCGGGCAGCACCACCTCGCGCCCCTTGACCTTGAGCACCAGCGGCCCCTCGCCGCCGCCGCCCGTCAGCTCCTGCCAGATCGCCTCGATGGCGCGCGCGGCCCTGGCATCGGCGGGGCAGAAATAGACCTGCGTGCCCGCAAGCCGGTGCTGGCGATAATCCGTCTCGCTTTCCAGTTCATGCACCACCATGTTGTCGCGGATCAACGCGATGAACGGCAGGAACAGCGGCCGGTTCAGCCCGTTCTTGTAGAGATCCTCGGGCACCCGGTTCGAGGTGGTGACGACCACCACCCCCATTTCGAACAGGTACTGGAACAGCCGCCCGACGATCATCGCATCGGCGATGTCGGTGATCTGCATCTCGTCGAAGCACAACAGGCGCACCTCCTCGGCCACCGCCTCGGCCACCGGGCGGATCGCGTCCTGCACGCCGGTCTTGCGCACCTCGTGCAGGCGGTTCTGGATCTCCTGCATGAAGGCGTGGAAATGCACCCGGCGCTTGGCGCTGATGCCCACATTGTCCATGAAGAGATCCATCAGCATCGACTTGCCGCGCCCGACCCCGCCCCAGAGGTAGAGCCCCTTCGGCGGCGCCGGTGCCCTGGCGCGCAAGCCGAAAAGGCCGCGCTTCGGCGGCGGCGCCTCCAGCGCCTCGCGCACGGCTTGCAGCAGCGGCAGGGCGGCGCGCTGCGCCGGATCGGCGCGCAAGCTGCCCTCATGGGTCAGCCGGTCATAGATCTGGGTCAGCGTCTCTGTCATGGCTGACGGGATAGCGCGCGGGCAGGGGCAAGGGAAGCCGCCGCGGGCGCAGGTCGACGGCGCAATTGTGTCCGTCACAAAACGGAATTTGACGCGGGCGCCATTTCCGGCACCCTGTGGTCCCGCGACAAGGAGTCACCCCATGCAAGCGCGCGCCCCGCTGTTCACCCCCGTGCTGATCGCTGCTTGCGTGGTGATCATGCTCAACTTCGCGGTCCGCGCCAGCTTTGGCGTGTTCCAGCTGCCGATCGCAACCGAGTTCGGCTGGCCGCGGGCGGAATTCTCGCTGGCCATCGCGATCCAGAACCTCGCCTGGGGGATCGGGCAGCCGATCTTCGGCGCGGTCGCCGAAAAGTTCGGCGACCGCCGCGCGATCGTCGCGGGCGCGATCCTTTATGCCGCGGGGCTGGTGCTGTCCTCGCTGGCGGTGACGCCGCTCCAGCATCAGTTGCTGGAGATTCTGGTGGGCTTCGGCATCGCCGGCACCGGGTTCGGCGTGATCCTTGCCGTGGTGGGCCGTGCCAGCAGCGCCGAGAACCGCTCGCTCGCGCTTGGCATCGCCACGGCGGCGGGATCGGCGGGGCAGGTCTTCGGCGCGCCGGTGGCCGAGGCGCTGCTGGCCGTCTACAGCTGGCAGACCGTCTTCGTGATCTTTGCGGGGGTGATCCTGTCGTCGATCTTCGCGCTGCCGTTCATGCGCTCCCCCGCCCCCGCCGGCAGGGCCGAGCTGGAAGAGAGCCTTGGCACCGTGCTGAACCGGGCGTTCCGCGACCCGTCCTTCGTGCTGATCTTCGTGGGGTTCTTTTCCTGCGGCTATCAGCTTGGCTTCATCACCGCCCATTTCCCCGCCTTCGTGACAGAGATGTGCGGCGCCATCGACCCCTCGGGCACGCTGGCCTCGCTGGGGGTGTCCACCACCTCGTCGCTGGGCGCGATCGCGATTTCGGTCATCGGGCTTGCCAATATCGTCGGCACCATCACCGCGGGCTGGCTGGGGCGGCGGCACACGAAGAAATACCTGCTGGCCTGGATCTATCTGGGCCGCACGATCGCGTCGGCGGCGTTCATCATGATGCCGATCACGCCGGCCTCGGTGCTGGTGTTCTCGGTGGTGATGGGCTCGCTCTGGCTGGCGACGGTGCCGCTGACCTCGGGGCTCGTCGCGCATATCTACGGGCTGCGCTACATGGGCACGCTCTATGGCTTCGTGTTCCTCAGCCACCAGATCGGCAGCTTCATGGGCGTCTGGCTGGGCGGGCGGCTGTATGACCTCTACGGCAATTACAACGCCGTGTGGTGGGTGGGGGTCGGGGTCGGCGCCTTTTCGGCGATCGTGCACCTGCCGGTGCGCGAACGGCCGCTGCGGGCGGTGGCTGCGTAGGGAAGGGAGGGGCGGTCTGCCCCCTCTTGGCGCTGTGCGCCAATTCACCCCCGAGGATATTTGCGGCAAGGCAAGGCAGGCCCGGTCAGCGCGCCTGCCAGGCCGAGAGGATGTATTTGGCCGCCATCAGGTCCAGATGCGCGCCGCCGCCGTTCTTGCACAGGGTGATCTCATCGGCCGATCCGCGGGCAAAGCGTCCGGCGGGCAGGTCGTAGAAATCGGCGATCACATCCTCGGGCGTGATCACGCCCTCTGCCAGCGGCAGCTTCAGCTCTCCGATATGGTCCAGCGTCGTGGCGCGGGCATCGACGAAGATGCGGGCGCGGCGCAGCACCTCGTCATCCGCCTCGCGCATGTCGGGGCGATAGGCGCCGATCAGGTCGAGATGGGTGCCGGGCGAGAGCCATTCGCCGCGGATCAGCGGGATGGAGGACATGGTGGCGGTGGCGATGATCTCTGCCCGCGCGACCGCTTCGGGCAGGTCGGTGACGGCACTCACCGGGGCGCGGCCGGCGAAGGCTTCGGCCAGTGCGGCGGCGGCGGCGGGCGTGCGGTTCCAGACCTCGAAGCGCGCACCCGGAAAGCCGGCGCCGTAAGCCTCGATCATCGAGCGGGCGACGCTGCCCGCGCCGACGATCAGGATGCGGCGCGCCTCCGGCCGGGCGAGGCGGCGCGCGGCCAGCAGCGAATCGCCCGCCGTCTTCCACTTCGTCACCAGATGGAAATCGACGATCGCCTCCAGCCGTCCATGCGCGTCATCGAAGAGCGTCACCGCGCCATTGACCATCGGGATGCCGGCGGCCGGGTTGTCCGGCATCACCGTGGCGCCCTTGATGGCAAGGCCAAGCCCGTCGATCCAGGCCGAGCGGGTCAGCAGCGTATCGTTGCCGCGGTAAAGGAGCGTGTCGACCACCTCGGCGCGCGGCAGCGCGTGACCCGCCGCCAGCGCGTCGGTCAGCGCGATCCAGTCCAGATGCGGCTCTGCCTCGGGTCCGATGATCGGGGTGCTCATGCTGCCTCCTGTGGTGTCAGCAGGCCCTCGGCAACCAGGCGCGCCGCCCAGCCTTCGGGGCCGGTGAAATGGTGGGTCTGCCAGCCGCGCGCCGCTGCCGCCGCGATGTTGTCGGCGCGGTCATCGGTGAAGATCAGCGCGCCGGGGGGCAGGCCGCACTCTGCCTCGACCATCGCGAAGATCCCGGGGTCCGGCTTGATCACCGCCATGTGGCCCGAGACATAGGCGCGGTCGAATTCCGACAGGAAATCGTAGCGGGTCTGCGCGAGGGCAAAGCTGTCGATGCCGAAATTCGTGAGCGCGAACACCGGCACGCCCTTGCCGCGCAGCTTGCGCAGCAGCCGCACCGAATGCGGGATCGCCGGGCTGGCCATCTGAATCCAGTCGTCATGCCAGCGGCGGATCGCGTCCCGCCATTCGGGATGGCGCTCGGCGGTGGCATAGATCGTGTCCCGGAACGGCGCGCCCCGGTCCACCGCATCGTTCATCGCGTGCAGGTCCACCGCGGCGAACATGCGCGCGCGGTCCTCGGGGGGCATCACCGTGTCATAGAACTTCTCGGGGTTCCACTCGATCAGCACGTTGCCGATGTCGAAGACCACGGCCTCAGGTTTCATGCGCGCCCTCTTTCATCGCCGCCCGCAGCATCCGGTCCAGCGCGTCGAGGAAACGGGAGCGGTCGGCCTTTGTAAAGCCCTTGCCCCCGCCCTGCCGGAACGGATCGGCGCTGCGCAGGTCGGCCATCAGGTCGCGCGTCGCCAGCACGTTGCCGATATTGGCCGGGGTCAGCGCCTCGCCGTTGTGCCTGAGCACCCGCGCGCCGGCCGCGAGGCATTTCGCCGCCAGCGGGATGTCCGCCGTCACCACCACGTCGCCGGGGCCGGCACGCTCGGCGATCCAGATATCGGCAAGGTCGGGGCCCTCGGGCACGAACACCATCTCCACCAGCGGATGCGGCGAGATGCGCAGGCCGCCGTTGGAGACCAGCAGCATCCGCACGCCAAGCCGTTCGGCCACGCGCAGCGCCTCGTCCTTCACCGGGCAGGCGTCGGCGTCTATGTAAAGCGCGGTCATGGCCTTAACGCGCGTAGAGGGTTTCGGCGTGGAAGGCGACGTGATCGGCCATGAAGGTGGACACGAAGTAATAGCTGTGGTCATAGCCCGGCTGCATCCGCATCTGCCCCGGCTGGCGGCGGGCCATCATCGCCTCGGCCAGCGCCTCGGGCTTCAGCAGGTGCAGGAACTGGTCCTTGGCGCCCTGGTCGATCAGCACCGGCCCGTCAAAGCCCACCGCCCGCATCCGCAGGCTGGCGTCGTGATCGGCCCATGCCGCCTCGTCGGGGCCAAGATAGGCCGCGAACTGCTTGCGGCCCCAGTCGGATGTGCTGGGGCTGCAGATCGGCGCGAAGGCGGAAACCGACCGGTACCGCCCCTGCAGGCGCATCGCCAGCGTCAGCGCGCCATGCCCGCCCATCGAATGCCCGGTGATCGACTGGCGTTCGTCATCCACCTCGAAATTCGCGGTCACGATGCGGGGCAGCTCTTCGGCAACATAGTCCCACATCCGGTAATGCTTCGCCCAGGGGTCTTGCACCGCGTTGACATAGAACCCCGCGCCCTGCCCCAGATCGAAGGCCGCGTCATCGGCCACGCCCGTGCCGCGGGGCGAGGTGTCGGGGAACACCACCGCCACCCCGTATTCCGCCGCCCATTGCTGCGCGCCGGCCTTTGCCATCGCGTTTTCATGGGTGCAGGTCAGGCCCGACAGATACCAAAGCAGCGGCACCGGATGTTCCTCTGCCTCTTCCGGCAGGAACAGCCCGAAGGTCATCTCGCAGCCGCAGGCGTCCGAGGCGTGCGCATAGACGCCCTGCACGCCGCCAAAGCTCTTGTTTTCCGAAATCGTGCGCAAAGCGGTTCTCCCAAGGTTTCAGACGCCCGTGACCCAGGCGATGACCGCGGGCACCGTGACGATGCTGGCCGCGGTCGAGATCAGGATCGCCGCAGACACCCGCGCCTGCGCGACCCCGTAATGATGCGCGAGGATATAGACATTGCCCGCGACCGGAAGCGCCGCCGCCGCGATCATCACCCCCGCCGCGTAAGGCTCCACGTTGAACACCCACAGCGCCGCCACCGCCACCGCCGCCGGATGCAGCACCAGCTTGGCCGCCGAGAGCCAGACCGCCGGCCCCGGCCGCTCTGCCCCGCGCCGGGCCGCGAGCGAGGCGCCGATGGCGAACAGCGCGCCGGGCGTCGCGGCGGCGCCGAGGATCCGCGTGAACTCGTCCAGTGGCGCGGGCATCGGCAGGCGCAGCCCCGACCAGGCCAGCCCCGCCAGCATCGACATGATCATCGGGTTGCGCAGCAGCCCCATCGCCAGCGCCCCCACAAGCGCCCCCGAAACCCGGCCCTGCCGCGCGCCGGTGACCAGCATCGTGACCAGCGAGGAAAACACGATCAGGTCGATGGTCAGCACCATCAGCACCGGCCCCGCGGCCTGCACCCCCAGCAGGACCACCAGCATCGGCACGCCCAGAAAACCGGTGTTGCCGGTCATCGCGGTATGCGCCTCCATCGCCGCGGCGGCCAGCGGCTGGCCGCGCATCCGGGCCACGGCCATCGCCAGCGCCCAGACGGCGGCCGATCCGCACAGATAGGCCAGCACGAATCCGGCATCGAAGATCCCGGCCAGCGAGAGCGTCGCCGCAAATCGGAACAGCATGGCCGACAGCGCGAAGTAGAACACGAACTTCGTCAGCCAGGCGGTTGCATCCTCGGGGAAAAAGCGCGTCCGGCCGGCAGCCCATCCAAGGCCGATCAGCGCAAAGAAGGGCAGGGTCTTCAGGAAAATCGCCAGCATCGCGCAAGCCCTAGCACGCCGCGCGGCCGCGTGCCATATGCGCCCGGTCCTATCCCGCGCCGATCAGCGCCCCGGCCGCGAAGACCAGCGCGCCGCCCAGCACCACCTGGAAGGTCGCGCGCAGGAAGGGCGTGTCCATGAAGCGGTTCTGGATCCAGACGATCGCCCACAACTCGACGAAGACCACCACGAAGGCGATGATCGTCGCCGTCCAGAAATCGGAGATCAGGTAGGGCAGCGCGTGGCCAAGCCCGCCAAGCGTCGTCATCACGCCCGAGGCAAGCCCGCGCTTCCACGGGGCGCCGCGCCCGGACAGCACCCCGTCGTCATGCGCCGCCTCGGTGAAGCCCATGCTGATCCCGGCGCCGATCGAGGCGGCAAGCCCGACCAGCAGCGCGGTATGCGGGTCGCGGGTGGCGAAGGCGGTGGCGAAGATCGGCGCCAGCGTCGAGACGGACCCGTCCATCAGCCCCGCAAGCCCCGGCTGCGCCCATGTCAGCACGAATTGCCGCCGCGCCAGCCGATCCTCGACCTCGCGCGCCTCCGGCTCCAGATGCTCGGCGGTCAGCGCGTCGGCAAGCGCCTTGTGCCCGGCCTCTGCCGCCGCCAGATCGCCCAGCAGCGCCCGCGTCGCGGCATCGGTGCTGCGCTGCGCGGCGAGCGTGTAGAAGCGGGCCGCGTCCTGTTCCATCGCGGCCGCCTCGGCGCGCACCCGGTCCAGCCCCAGCCCTTCGATCAGCCAGACCGGGCGGCGCGCGTAATAGCCCGCCACATGCTCGCGCCGGATCAGCGGGATCACCTCGCCAAAGCGCGCGCGGAAGGTCTCGATCAGGCGGCGGCGATGCTCGTCCTCTTCCGCCGCCATCTTCTCGAACACCTCGGCAGAGGCGCCGTAATCGGCGCGCAGACGCTCGGCATAGCTGCGATAGATGCGCGCGTCGTCCTCTTCCGACGAGATCGCCAGCGCGAGCACCTCGCGTTCTGACAGGTCATTGAACTTGCGGCGCGAGGCGAGGCCGGGGATCATTGCATACTCCACATTAGAACGGTTCCAATCTATCGCCGGGGCGCGGCGCGGACAAGGCCGGATGCAAACGCGGCAAAAGCGGATCCGCGAGCCTCGCCCCGGGCACAGCTTCCTTGCCGCGCTTGCCGCGCCGGGTCTATGATCCCGGGCGCAGCGGAAAAGGGGGGGGCATGGCCGAGGTGCAGACCGCGATCAGGAAGGGCCGCAAGTTCGACCAGGTGCTTGCCGGCGCCCGCACGGTCTTCTTGCGCGACGGCTTCGAGGGCGCCAGCGTCGATGACATCGCGCGCGAGGCGGGCGTGTCCAAGGCCACGCTCTACAGCTACTTCCCCGACAAGCGCCTGCTGTTCATGGAGGTCGCGAGGCGCGAATGCGCCCGCCAGGCCGACGAGGCGCTGGAGGTGCTGGACCTGACCGCCCCGCCCGAGGTGGTGCTGCGCGGCGCGGCCGAACGCATCGTCGCGTTCATCTCGTCGGAGTTCGGGCAGCGCGTGTTCCGCATCTGCGTGGCCGAAGGCGACCGCTTCCCGCAGCTTGGCCCGGTTTTCTACCGCTCGGGCCCGCTGCTGGTGCGCGAACGGCTGGCCGACTATCTGCGGCAGGCGGCCGGCCGGGGTCAGCTTGCCATCGACGATATCGGGCTCGCCGCCGAACAGTTCGCCCAGCTGTGCAAGGCCGGCATCCATGACCGCATGATCTGCGGCGTCGAGGGCGATGACAGCGCCGCCGCCCGCCGCACCATCGACGGCGCGGTCGCGATGTTCATGGCGCGCTACGGCGCCAGGCGGGCGTGACGCGCCGCCTTCAGGCCAGATCCCGGACCATCCATGTGTTTCCCGGCCCCTGCTTCAGCTCGAACCTGCCGCATTTGCGCAGAAGATCGCTCAGCTTGGCCGAGCCATAGGTGCGGGTATCGAAGTCGGGGTTGGCCTGCGTGACGAACTGCCCGACCTGGCCGAGCGTGAACCATTCGCCCTCGTGGTCGATGGCGCGCATCGCGGCCACGATCAGCGGTATGGCCTTCGCCGGCGGCTCTTTCCCGCGCCCTGCGCCGACCGGATCGGCCGGGGCAGAGGCGGCTTGCGTCGCGGGGACCGGGCTTGAGGAGGGCGCTGCGCCCGTCTCTGTGCCCGTCTCTGCGCCCGTCTCCGCGCCGTCGTCATTCCCCAGGTTCTCGACATAGATGAACCGCTTGCAGGCCATGCGGAACGCCTCGGGGGTCTTGTGCTCGCCGATGCCATAGACATCCAGCCCCTGCTCGCGGATCCGCGCCGCCAGCCGGGTGAAATCGCTGTCCGAACTGACCAGCACGAAGCCGTCGAACAGGCGCGAGTGCAGGAAATCCATCGCCGCGATCACCAGCCCGATATCGGAGGCGTTCTTGCCCTTGGTGTTGGAAAACTGCTGGTCCGCCACCAGCCCCAGCGCCGCGACCTTCTCGGCCCAGCGGTTCAGGCGCGTTGCCGACCAGTCGCCATAGATGCGCCGGACCGAGGCTTCGCCAAGGCTCGCCACCTCGTCGAAGATCGCCTCGGCGTAATGCGCGGGCACGTTGTCCGCGTCGATCAGCACGCAAAGGCGGGGGGCGCGGTGTTCTGCCATCATTCGGTCTCCTGACACGGGGGGTCATCACGGGCGGGGCACGCGGCCCGGTCCGCGCGCTGTCTTCCCCGAACCGGGCCGCAAGGACAAGCGCGAAGCGCGGCCCCCCGCGCCTGCCCCGGCGCGCTCAGTATATCACGACCGACCGGATGCTCTCGCCCGAGCGCATCAACTCGAACCCCCTGTTGATGTCCTCGAGGCTCAGCCGGTGGGTGATCATCGGGTCGATCTCGATCTTGCCGTCCATGTACCAGTCCACGATCCGCGGCACATCGGTGCGCCCGCGCGCGCCGCCGAAGGCGGTGCCCTTCCACACCCGCCCGGTGACAAGCTGGAAGGGCCGCGTCCGGATCTCGGCCCCCGCCGGCGCCACGCCGATCACGACCGACACGCCCCAGCCGCGATGGGTGCATTCCAGCGCGTCGCGCATCACCTCGACGTTGCCGGTGCAGTCGAAGCTGTAATCGGCGCCGCCGATCTGGTCGAAGGCTGTCCGGGTCATGTTGACGATATGCGCGACGATGGAGCCCTCGATCTCGCGCGGGTTCACGAAATGGGTCATGCCGAAGCGGCGGCCCCATTCGGCCTTGTCGTTGTTGAGGTCCACCCCGATGATCATGTCGGCGCCCGCCAGCTTCAGGCCCTGGATCACGTTCAGCCCGATGCCGCCCAGCCCGAACACCACCGCCTTCACCCCGATCTCGACCTTGGCGGTGTTGANNCACGCCGCAGCCGATATAGCAGATCGTGTCGAAGGGCGCGTCGGGGCGCACCTTTGCCAGCGCGATTTCCGGCACCACGGTGTGGTTGGCGAAGGTGGAACAGCCCATGTAGTGATGGATCCGCGTGCCATCCGGCATGGAAAACCGCGTCGTGCCGTCCGGCAGCAAGCCCTGCCCCTGCGTGGTGCGGATCGCCGTGCAGAGGTTGGTCTTGCGGCTGAGGCAACTGGGGCATTGCCGGCATTCGGGCGTGTAAAGCGGGATCACATGGTCGCCCGGCTTCAGCGTGGTGACGCCCGGCCCGCATTCCAGCACGATCCCCGCGCCCTCATGCCCGAGGATTGCGGGGAAGATCCCTTCGGGATCCGCGCCCGACAGGGTGAACTCGTCGGTATGGCAGATGCCGGTCGCCATGATCTCGACCAGAACCTCGCCCTCC
Organism: Rhodobacteraceae bacterium UBA6141; assembly: GCA_002423245.1. Taxonomy (GTDB): domain Bacteria; phylum Pseudomonadota; class Alphaproteobacteria; order Rhodobacterales; family Rhodobacteraceae; genus Frigidibacter. The sequence continues at coordinate 8,611 of DIVD01000015.1, read as the reverse complement.
TTCGGGCCCTCGAGGTTCACCTCCATGATCTCCAGCGGTTTTCCGGCGGCGACTGCTACGGCGGCGCGCGTTCGCATCTGTGACTCCCTCTGCCCGGACCGGTCTGCTATGTTTCGGCGCGCAGACTGTGCGAAAGCCCGTCTCCGTGCAACCGTCAATGGCTTCGGAAGGAGGCGAGGATGTCGGGATTTGCCGCACGCGGCATCGCGGGGCTTGCGGCGCTGCTGCTTGTCGCCTGCGTCGAAGGCGGCCCCGCTGATGGCCCGGCTCCGGTGGCGGATGCCTGCGGCGCGTCGGGCCTTCAGGGGCTGGTCGGCCAGCCCTCCGGCACGCTGGACAGCCTGCGCCTCGCGCAGCGGACGCGGGTGATCCGCCCCGGCCAGATGGTGACGATGGAGTACAGCGAGGCGCGGCTGAACATCGCCCTCGACGAGGCCGGGCGGATTGCGCGCGTCTATTGCGGCTGAACGCGCGAGGCGGCCCGACCTGCTCGTGCCCTACATCCGGTAGTCGGTATGACAAGCCTTGCAGGCGCCGCCGACCGCCCCCATCCCGGCCCTCACGCCCTCAACCGAGGCGGTATCGAGCGCGAGGGCGGCCTCTTGCAGCGACTTCGCCTTTCCGGTGAAATCGGCGAAATTCCCCCAGATCTCCGGCCTGGCTTCGGAAACCGGGTCGATCTCCTGCGGCTCGAACTTCTCCGGAATCTGGGCGGCAGCGGCGGCGAGGGCGGCCTTTGCCTCGGCGGCAGTCGCGGCGTTGAAGCGCACCTTGCCCGAGGCCATGTCGCCCAGCGTGCCGGTATTCAGCCGCACCACCTGCATCAGGTCCATCCGTTCCTTGACCACGGGGTTGGTCACGCCCTCCTTGGCCAAGGCGATGCCGGCCACGAGAATGAGGCCGAGGCCGAGAATTTTCGCTTGCGGTTTCACTTGTTGCCTCCCTGAGCGGGTTTCGGACGGTCGAGAACGCAGCGACTATACGGCGGGGCGTGACATGAAGAAGACAGGCTTCCGCAGGGTCACGCGAATGTCATCCGACATGTTCTAGCGCGGCGCGACGACCCTTTGTGTCTGCACCCCCAGCCCGTCGATCCCCAGCCGCATCACCTCGCCGGGCTTGAGGTATCGCGGCGGGCGCATTGCCATGCCGACGCCGGGCGGGGTGCCGGTGGTGATGATATCGCCGGGGGCCAGCGTCAGGAAACGGCTGACATAGGCGATGATCTCGGCCACGCCGAAGATCATCGTGGCGGTGCTGCCGGTCTGCATCCGCTGCCCGTCCAGCTCCAGCCACATGTCCAGCGCGCCGATGTCGCCGGCCTCGTCCGGTGTCACCAGCCAGGGGCCGACCGGGCCGAAGGTGTCGAAGCCCTTGCCCTTGTCCCAACTGCCGCCGCGTTCGGCCTGCCATTCCCGTTCCGACACGTCGTTGACGACGCAATAGCCGGCGACATGCTCCAGCGCCGCCGCCTGCTCGATGTAGCGCCCGCCCAGGCCGATCACGACGCCAAGCTCCACCTCCCAGTCGGTCTTGACCGAGCCGCGCGGCAGTTCCACGTCGTCATCCGGGCCGCTGATGCAACTGGTCCATTTGCTGAACACCACCGGCTCGGTGGGCACCGCCGCCCCCGTTTCCGCGGCATGGTCGGCATAGTTCAGGCCGATGGCGATGAACTTCTGCGTGCCCGCCACGCAGGGCCCCAGCCGCAGCCCCGCCTGCGGCACCCCCTCGACCAGCGGCAGCGCCTGCTCGTCCAGCGCCGCGATCCGGCGCAGGCTGCCGGGCAGCAGCGACTCGCCGGCAAGATCGGGGATGATCCCCGACAGGTCGCGCACGCGGCCCCCGGCATCCAGCAGTCCGGGCCGTTCCTGGCCCTTGGGTCCATGGCGCAGCAGCTTCATCGCGGGTCTCCTCTCCTGTGCTGACGTATTGCTAGCAAGGCGCGTGCGGCCGGGGAAGGGCCGGTGTCCGGTGGCAATGTGCGAAGGCAGAGGGCAAGAAGGAAAGGACTGCTCTGAAAAGCCTTGGCGCCCCGCTTGCCTTGCGGCGCGCGAGTTGTCACACTCCGGCCATGTCGGTGTTCACGCCCACGCCCTTTTCCGGCCCGTCAACCGTCCCCGATTGGGTGTCCTTCGACCGTGCCGAGCTTTCCGTGCTGCTCTCGCTCTATGGCCGGATGGTCGCCGCGGGCGAGTGGCGCGACTACGGGATGAGCTTTCTGCGCGAGGCGGCGGTGTTTTCCGTGTTCCGGCGCAGCGCGGAAAATCCGCTCTACCGCATCGAAAAGCGCCCCCGCCTGCGCGGCAAGCAGGGGCTATACGCGGTGATCGGCATCGACGGGCAGGTGCTGCGGCGCGGGCATGACCTTGCGACGGTGCTGCGGGTGCTGGAACGCAAGCTGATCCGCCCGATCGACTAGAGCCGCTTCACGCAAAGCAGCGGTCCCTCGCCCTGCGCCTCGATCCGCACGATGCAGGTCTCGATCCCCTCATGGGTGGTGGCGGCGCGAAAGCCGTTGGCGTGGATCAGCCGCTGGCCATCCACCGCCATCGCCACATGGCCGGGCCAGAACAACAGATCGCCGCGCTGGAACGGCCCGTGCGAGGGGATCAGATGGCCAAGCGCCATGCACTGCTGGTCGCTGTCGCCGGGGCAGGGGATGCCGCAGGCCAGCAGCGCCGCCTGCACCAGCCCCGAGCAGTCGATGCCGGCGCGGGAATTGCCGCCCCAGAGGTAGGGCGTGCCAAGGAACAGCTCCGCCACCCGCACCGCATCCGCCTCGGTCTCGTCCGCCGGGGCGATATGCGCGCGGGGCACGAAAAAGCCGTCATGGGTTTCGGCGAAGCGGTCATGCTCTGCCGCGATGGTCAGGCGGGCTCCGAAGGACAGGCCGCAGACCTCGGGTGACTTGAGGCCTGGTGCGCGGTAAAGGTGGCCCGCAGGCGCCGAAATGCGGTGCGTCGGCGCCATGTCGGGGCCAAGCGCGGGCTCGGCCACCCAGCCGCAATAGCCATCCTTCTGCGCCATCACGAAGCCGAAGCCCTGATACCGCTCGATCACCGTCACCCGCTCGCCATAAAGCACCTGCCGGTCGCGCGGGCCAGCGGGGGCGGCCAGCAGATCGGCAAGCGGGGCGGCAATGCGGGCGGGGCTGCCATTGGTCCAGGCCGGGGCCTCCATCACCCCTTGCAGCGAGGCATGGGCGATGCGCGGCGTGGCGGGGGTTGCGCGGCGGTCGGTCACTGGCCCGGCACCTCTGGCCCCAATATCTCTGGCCCGGATATCTCGGGCCCCAAGACCTCGGGCAGCGCCGCCAGCAGCGCCCGCGCGCCCTGCGCGACGCCGCCCTTGGGCCGGCCCGGCGCGGGGCTGGGTTGCCAGCCATAGATGTCGAAATGCGCGAAACGCGGGGTCGCCGTCACGAAGCGGCGCAGGAACAGCGCGGCGGTGATCGACCCCGCCATCCCGCCCGTGGGCGCGTTGTCGAGATCGGCGATACCGGGTTCGATCAGCGGGTCATAGGGCGCCCAGAACGGCATCCGCCACAGCGGATCGCGCGCCCGCGCCGCCCCCGCCGCGATCGCCGCCGCCAGCGACTCATCGTCGGTGTAGAAGGGCGGCAGATCGGGGCCGAGCGCCACCCGCGCCGCCCCGGTCAGCGTGGCCATGCAGATCAGGCAGTCGGGCGCCTCCTCGTCCGCCAGCGCCAGCGCATCGGCCAGCACCAGCCGGCCCTCGGCATCGGTGTTGTTCACCTCGACCGTCAGACCCTTTCGGCTGGTCAGGATGTCCTGCGGGCGCATCGCGTTGCCGGCCACCGCATTCTCTACCGCCGGGACCAGCACCCGCAGCCGCAGGCGCAGGCCAAGGCCCATGATCATCTGCGCCAGCCCCATCACCGTGGCGGCGCCGCCCATGTCCTTCTTCATCAGCCCCATGCCGCTCGCCGGTTTGAGGTCGAGCCCGCCGGTATCGAAGCACACCCCCTTGCCCACCAGCGTCAGCCGCGGCCCCGCCTCGCCCCACCGCAGGTCAAGCAGCCGCGGCGCGCGCGCCGAGGCGCGGCCGACCGCGTGGATCATCGGCAGGTTCTGCGCCAGCAGATCATCGCCGCGGGTCGCCGTCACCGATGCGCCGAACCGCGCCGCCAGATCGGCAAAGGCCGCCTCCAGCTCCTCGGGCCCCATATCCGAGGCGGGGGTGTTGATCAGGTCGCGGGTCAGCGCCTCGGCATTGGCGATCACCACCAGCCGCGCGGCATCCACCCCCGCCGGCGCCTTCAGCCGCGCGCCCGGCGCGGCCCCGGCCCGGTAGCGGCCAAAGCGATAGCCCGCCAGCAGCCAGCCAAGCGCCGTCTCCTCCAGCTCTTCGGGGGTCAGATCCGCCTCCAGATGCCAGGCGCCCGCCGGCAGGTCCGCCGCCGCCTTCGCCAGCCAGAACCGCCCGCGCGCCCGCGCCGCGGCATCGCCATGCCCGGCCACGGCCCCCGCCAGTGCGCCATCCGCGCCCGGCAGCAGGCATGTCTCGCCCAGCCCTGCGGCAAAACCCGCAGCCTCCAGCCAGGCCCGCGCCGGCGCCGGCAGCGCGGCGCGCCAGGCAGGCAGGGCGGCCTTGTCCACCACATGCAGCGGCAGCGAGGCGGCGGCGGGATCGGCGAAGCGAAGCGGCATGTCGGACCTCCGGGCAATCTTCCCGCAGCCTAGCCCTTTGGGGCCGGCTCGCAAGGGCCGCTAGCTGCTCCGGTCCTGCAGATCCCATACCGCGGTCAGCGACCTGTCGCCGATCCGCACCAGCCGCGCCAGCACCGCCGTCAGCGCCGTCAGGTCGCCGCGCGCGGCGCAATCGGCCACGTCGCCCGCCACCCGCACCAGCGTGGCCATGCCGATATCCCCCGCGACCCGCGCCAGCAGGCCCGCGCAATCCGGCATCCGGGCCAGATCGCCCTGCACCGCCAGCCGCTGCAGATCGGCCAGCACGGATGCAAGATCCTCCATCGCGCGGCAGATCACCGCCTCGGCCCCGGCCTCGCCGAGTTCGGCATAAAGCGCGGCCAGCCGGGCGCCATCCAGCCGCACCCCTTCATCATGCACCAGTCGCGCAGGCGCGGCATTCCGCAGCGCGCCGCGGCGCCTTACAGACTTCATCACCCCGTTCACCCCTTCGTCCCGGCGCCCCCACGCCTTGCCCGAGACTCGGGCCCAACCTTCAAGAAATCGTTGATGCGAGTGCAGAAAGGCCCTCGAATTTCCGCGAAGGCGCGCGTATCTGTGGCCAGCCTCAATCGACCGGGACTTCAGGAGCGACCGATGCAGAACGCAAGACCGCTGCCCTCGTATCTGATCCAGCGCTATCAGGGCTGGCGCGCGACGACCTTCGCGGAAAACCGCGTCTGGTATCGCCGACTTGCCGAGGACGGGCAGCATCCGCGGGCGATGGTGATCTCTTGCTGCGACAGCCGGGTGCATGTCACCTCTATCTTCGGGGCCGACACGGGCGAGTTCTTCATTCACCGCAACGTCGCCAATCTGGTGCCGCCCCATGCGCCCGACGGCGACCATCACGGCACCTCGGCGGCGGTGGAATACGCGGTGACGACGCTGAAGGTCGCGCATCTGATCGTGATGGGCCATTCGCAATGCGGCGGCGTGCGCGGCTGCCATGACATGTGTTCCGGCCAGGCCCCGCAGCTTGAAGAGCGGACCAGCTTTGTCGGCCGCTGGATGGACATCCTGCGCCCGGGCTATGACCGGGTGAAGGCCCTGCCAGAGTCGGAGCGCATCCGCGCGCTGGAACAGCAGGCGGTGCTGATCAGCCTCGAAAACCTGATGGGTTTTCCCTTCGTGCGCGAGGCGGTCGAGTCGCACGAAATGTCAATCCACGGGCTGTGGAACGACATCGCCGACGGCACCCTGATGCAGTACGACCCGGCGGCGGGCGGCTTCGTGACCGTGTGAGGCTTCACGGCTGACGCTCCGCGCCGAGGCTTCGGGCAATGCTGCCGGCCCGCCGGCTTTGGCGAAACCTCGTGCGCGAAAACCCGGCCTTAACCGGAATCGGGGAAAGCTGCGGCGCATGAAACAGATGTGCCTCGTCTCGCTCGACCTGCCCGTGGACCTGATCGCCGCGATCGGCCGCGCCGCCCGCGCTGCCGGGCAGACACCGCAGGATCTGGTGCGCGACATGCTGCGGCAGTCCCTTGCCGCGCCAGTGGCGGCGCAGGCGCCCGAGGTGCAGGCGCCCGAGGTGCAGGCGCCCGAGGTGCAGGCATCCGGGGCCGGCAGGCCGCCGCCCGTCGCCGTTCACCTCGCCTTTGCCGAGGCCTGTGGCTGGATCGACCTGCAATCGCGCCTGCGTGCCGCGGGCTTCGTGCTGCGGCTCGGCGCCGATGGCGTGCTCGCGCTGCACGACTGGCCCGCGAACCGGCGGCTGATCGACAGCGCCGCGCTTGGCCAGCCGCTGACAAAGCTGACGCTGCGCTTCCGCGCGCCCTTCCCGGGGCAGGTGCCAAGCCGGCCAGAGCCTGTGAAAGCCCGGGCTCACAGCGCCGCGCACAGGGGCGACCGCGCCGCCTGACCCGGCGCCAGCAGGTCGCGGCTCCGCTTCGATCCGACGCTTCATGCAGGAAATCCATTGTCGCGGCGAAAGATCATGCCCGCGAGCGTCACGACCGGGAGCCTCAGCACCGCCTGCACCCCGGGCCGGCCATGCTGCAACCCGGTCCAGCGGCGCCGCTTGTCGATCAGCGGCGCGATGATGCGAGGGCGCCGATCCGCCTCCCCCATCCGCGTCCCGCCCATCCGCATCCCGTCGGGCAGGGCGGCAACGCTTGCCCGCCGAATTCCGCCGTCGGCGCTTTTTTGCTTGCCAGCAATGCTTTTGTTGCATCTTCTTCGTCGCGGCGAGCTATCGCTTGCGCAAGGTTGCTGTTTCATGCGCCGATTGTCGGCGCTTTTGCGTGAGCTTCGCCTCGCAAGTTATGAATGCGAATGAATATTCCAGGAGCGACGATGAAACCGAGTTCGACCCGCCCCGCCCGCGCCGATGGTTATCGGATCGCCCCCCTTCACCGCACATTGATGGGCTCTGTCGCAGTCATCGCACTTCTGCAGGCCGGCCCGACACGGGCGCAGGACGCGACGTTCCTGCCGCCCACCGGGGTCTGGGGGGATGATGCCAGCTGGGATTCCGGCGCGGTGCCCGATGCGGCAGGCGTGGGGGCGGTCATCCCCGGCGGATCGGTCGCAGATCTGGACGGATCGACCTTCACCATCGGCACCCTCGGACTTTCTGCACTTTCCGAGGTCACCACGGGCGGGCTGGTCTTCGACAATCTCGGCAGCCCTGCGGCAATCACGACCACCGGCACTGGCACCGCACGGATCACCGCGGTCGATGCGGTGCTGGCGGGCGATCTCGAGTTCGACACGGATGCCGATGCCACGCTGGTCTCGGGGATGAACATCTCGGGGGCGGGCGGCCTCAGCTATAGTGGCGGCGGCGACGTGGTGGTCACGGGCGCATCCGCCTATTCCGGCGGCACCACCGTGAATGGCGGCACGATCACGGTGCAGAGCGGCACCGGGCTCGGGACAGGGGGCCTGACGCTCGATGCGGCGACGCTGGTGGCAGGGACCGACCTGACGGTGAGCACCATGACCGTCACCGGCGCCTCCACCCTTGCGGCGGTGACCGGCGCGACACTCGATACCGGCGCGTTTTTCGTTGGTGCCAGCCCGCTGACCTTCGGTGTCGCGAGCGAGAGCGGGACGGTCGATCTCGCAATCTTCGATTTCACCCTGGCTGACCGCGATGTCACCGTCGACAGCGGCACCTTGGCACTGGGCGATGCATTTTCGGCCGGCACGTTCGGCGAGTTCGTCGCCGACGGCACCCTGACGGTCGCGGCGGGCGCGACGCTCGATGCGCAGGGCTTCGACCTGGTGCTCGGTTCCAACAAGGACATCCAGGGCACGCTGGTGCTGGGCGATGGCGGCAGCCTGACCACCGACGGGCTCGACATCGCCGAGGGGGCGACCTTCACCGTCGGCGAGAACGTGGCGGTCATCCTGACCGGCAACACCTTCGACAATGCCGGCACCACCAGTCTGGCGGCCGGCGCCAGCCTGACCGACAATGGCGCGGTGAACAACCTTGCGACCGGCACGATCAACGTGAACGGCGCCGGGGTCACCATCGCCTCCGATGCCGATGCGGCAGGCGCCGAGGCGGTGACCAATGCGGGCGCCCTCAACGTGACGGCGGGCGACGTGACCGTGGACAGCGGCTCGGGCAGCTTCGAGAACAGCGGCACGATCGACCTCGCGGTGGGCACCGGCCTGATGGTCGCCGCGGGCGACACGCTGTCGAACACCGGCACCGTCACCACCGCCGCAGCAAGCACCCTGACCGCCGACACCGTCGACAACCTTGCCGCGGGCAGCGTCACAAATGGCGGCACGTTCGCGGTGACGACCTTCAACAACGCGGGCACGGCCATCAACGACGGCAGCCTCACCGGCGACCTGAACAACAGCGGCGGGACCTTCACCAACTCGGCCACCGGCAGCGTGGCCGGCACGACGGCGATCAGCGGCGGCACGGTGGCCAA
>DIVD01000008.1 GCA_002423245.1 Rhodobacteraceae bacterium UBA6141 | reverse complement strand
GCAACGGGCCAAGGAAATGGCCGATCACGATGCTGGCGCCCCCATATTTCGCAAAGAACCGCTGGCCGCGTTCAAGATGTGCTGCTGACAGGACTGCGTGCCCCTTGCCGAACAGCGCCTCCCCCTTCGTGCCCAGCCAGAAGCTCGCCTGCGATCCGATGATGGTGCCGATGGCGACGAACCACATCATGTCGAAGATGTCGTAGAGCCCCTGCGCGGCCAGAGCGCCGCCCAGCACGACCACGACCGTGCCGGGCGAAAACACGCTGGTCAGAACAAACGCCTCACCGAAGGCCATCAAGCCGATGACCCAATAGCCCCACAACCCAAGCGACGCGATCGAGGGAAGCAGGCTGCTCATGCCCGGCGCACCAACCGCTTCACGCGGGAAAATGGCCGGGCTCGTATGTGGAGGCCGCGAGTTTCACGGCACTGAGCGGTCAAGCGACAACCCCGAAGAGCATGCCCACGCCAGCGGTGGCAGCCATGGCAAGCGCCCCCCAGAAGGTGACGCGCATCGCGCCCTTGAAGATGCCCGCGCCGCCCGCTGACGCCCCAAGGCCGCCCAGCACCGCAAGTGCGGCCAGCGTCGTGATCGCGACGAACAGCGTGATCTGGGCGGCAGGCGCGAGCACCGCAATGATCAGCGGCACGACAGCCCCGACCGCGAAAGTGGCCGCTGACACGAGGGCGGCCTGGATCGGATGCGCGGTCACCGTCTCTGGGATACCAAGCTCGTCACGCGAATGCGCGCCAAGCGCGTCCTTCTCGGTCAGTTGGGTCGCGACCTGGCGCGCGAGACTCTCGTCAAGCCCGCGCGCGACATAGTTGCGTGTCAGCTCGTCGAGCTCCGCCTCAGGAGTTTCCCTCAGTTCGCGGGTTTCGCGCGCGATGTCGGCCTGCTCCGCATCGGTCTGTGAGCTGACGGAGACATATTCGCCGGCTGCCATCGACATCGCCCCGGCGACAAGCCCTGCAAGACCGGCAATCAGGATCTCGGGACGCGCGGACCCTGCCGCAGCGACGCCAACCACGAGGCTGGCTGTGGAAACGAGACCGTCGTTGGCCCCCAGCACGGCGGCGCGCAACCAGCCGATGCGATGCACCATGTGAACTTCGGAATGTGACAGCCTGCTCATGGAGGAAACCCCTTACGTCCATCGCCGCCCACGACGTTCTTGCCTCGCGACCTGGCCATGCGGCCATGCGAAATCATTTGCTTGCACGCACAATGATCTCAGTTCGCCAAAAAGGACAGCGGCGTCATTTACTTCATCAAATTTGCGATCTTATCAGAAATACTTCGACAAAATCCTGCATCGCCCCCCCGTCGCGATCTTGCAGACCGTTTTCAGCGCGACCCCAATCAAAATGGTTGTCTCTCTTCGGGCCAAACCGGCTCTGTTGCACAAATCCCATGATGGATTCACTTGTGAATCCATCGTGGTAGCGGGGGGGCATGAGCAGACCCACACCCCCCGCCTACAAGACCAGGAACTGGCCCGCGTGCAACGAAGCGCTGAAGCGCCGCGGTGCGCTGATGATCTGGTTCGATCCCGCCATGACCTAGGAAGCTGCACCGACGGGCAAGCGCGGCCGACAGCGGGACTACAGCGATGCGGCGATCCAGACCTGCCTGACGATGAAGGTGTTGTTCGGCATGGCGCTCCGCCAGACGACCGGGTTCGTCGAGAGCCTGCTGCGGCTGATCGACCTGGACTGGGCGGTGCCCGACTTCAGCACCCTCAGCCGCCGCCAGAAAACCCTCAAGGTCAACATCCCATATCGCGGATCAGCAGGCCCGCTGCACCTGCTGATCGACAGCACAGGGATCAAGGTCGAGGGCGAAGGTGAGTGGAACGTCCGCAAGCATGGTGGCACGAAGCGTCGCGTTCGCCATGGTCGCTCGGACCGGTGGCGCGACATGGCTCACGGCGCAAGATCCACATCGGAATTGACGAGCAAACGCTGGAAATCAGAGCCGCCGAGTTCACCACCAGCGACGTCGGCGATGCACCCATGCTGCCCGAACTGCTGAACCAGATCCCGCCCGAACAGGAGATCGCCAGCGTCACCGCCGATGGCGCCTTCGACACCCGCAAGTGCCACGACGCCATCACCGCCCGAGGTGCCGCCGCGATCATCCCGCCCCGCAAGAACGCCAAGCCCTGGAAGCCCGACACCCCCGGTGCGATTGCACGCAACGAGGCCTTGCGTGCATCGAAGCGCCTCGGCCGAACCATCTGGCGACGATGGAGCGGCTATCACCGCCGGAGCCGCGTCGAGATACGATCCGGGATCGTTTTCCCGACGATTGGATGCATTGTATCAAACTACTGGGCCAGCGCCTCATGGCGCGGGACTTCGACCGTCAGGTCGCCGAGTTCCAGGTCCGGGTCAAGACGCCTCTTTGCAACAACGTCCCTCGCACATTTCAGAGAACCTTGCCGGGATTGAGGATTCCCTTCGGATCCATCAGCGTCTTCAGCCGCCTCAGAAGGGCAAGTTCTTCGGCGTTGCGGCTATGGGACAGCCATGGCTTCTTGTGCAGGCCGATGCCGTGTTCTGCGGAAATCGAGCCGCCAAAGGCGCGGATGATGCCGTAGACCAGGCTTTCGATCCCGTGCCCCGTCGGGTCGATCGGGTCGATCGGGCCGGCGAGCAGGTGCAGGTTGCTGTCGCCGGCATGGCCGAAGAACGCGCATTGCAGCGCCGGATAGCTGGCGGAAAGCGCCGCGCGGATCTCCTCGACGCAGGCGCCAATCCGGGTCAGCGGCACCGATACGTCGAAATTGATCACCGGGCTCCAGCGCGCGTTGACCTCGGCCACGCCGTCGCGCAATGCCCAGAAGTCATCGACCTCGCGTTGCGATCGCGCGAGCGCCGCGTCCAGGATAAGCCCGCCCTCCATTGCGGTTTCCAGCATTGCCCCGAACGGCGCGGCATCGGCATCGGGGTCGGCGCCCTGCATCTCGACCAGCGCGTAGAGAGCCGATCCGGGCGGCAGCGGCGCGCGCTTGCCCGCCTCGCGCAGCACCGCGTCGTAATAGTCCGGCCACATCAGCTCGAAGGCGGTGATCCGGCCCGACAGCCGCCGCTGCGCATGGGCCAGAAGCTTGACCGCCGCGTCGAACCCCGGCAAGGCCACCAGCGCCGCATTCGCCCCGGCGACCCCGGGGCGCAGCCGCAGGACCGCCCGCGTCACGACGCCCAGGGCGCCCTCGGAGCCGATGAACAGCGGCTTGAGATCAAGGGCCGCATTGTTCTTCGGCATCCGGTTCATCATCGACAGCACCGTGCCGTCGGCCAGAACCACCTCCAGCCCCAGCACCTGGTCGCGGGTCATGCCATAGCGGATCACCCGGTTGCCGCCGGCATTGGTGGCGATATTGCCGCCGATCTGCGCCGAGCCGCGCGCGCCAAGATCCAGTTGCAGGCTCCAGCCGGCCGCCGCCGCGGCCTCTTGCAGGGCTTGCAAGATGCAGCCGGCCTCGACCACCATCAGCCCGGCATCGGTGTCGATGTCCTCGATCCGGTTCATCGCCGCCAGCGACAGCAGCACCGTCCCCTCACCCGGCACCGCGCCGCCCGCCAGCCCGGTCCGCCCGCCCTGCGGCACGACGCCGATACCGTCGGCATGGCACAGGCGCAGGACTGCCGAAACCTCGGCCGTATCCCTAGGCGCGACCAGCGCCAGTGGCGTGCCGCCGCGTTCGGGGCTCCAGTCGCGATGGGCGGCGGGCGGGATCGCCGGGCCCGTCAGCACCCGCCCCGGTCCCAGCACTGCCTCCAGCCGGGCGAGGGTCTGTTGCTCTGTCGTCATCGGTGGTCCCCCGTCCCTGCGGAGCCGCCCCCAAGACGCGGCCGCGCAGCCTCTGGCTCAGAGAAGGCCGCGCTCTCGGGCCATGCTCATCGCGGTGTCCTGGATCATGTCTTCCTGACCGCCGATCATCTTCTTGCGGCCAAGCTCGATCAGGATGTCGCGGGCAGGCACGCCAAAGCGTTTGGCCGCGCGGCGGGCCGGGAACAGGAAGGTCGAATAGACCCCCGCGAAGCCCAGCGTCAGCGACTCGCGATCCACCCGGACGATCGTGTCCATCATCGGCACGACCACATCCTCGGCCAGATCCATCAGTGCGAATGTGTCCACCCCGGTCTCGATCCCCATCCGGTCGCAGACCGCCGCCAGCACCTCCATCGGTGCGTTGCCCGCCCCCGCGCCAAGACCGGCCAGCGAGGCGTCGATCCGCGACGCCCCCGCCGCAATCGCCGCGATGGAGTTGGCGATCCCTAGCCCGAGGTTGTGGTGGCCGTGAAAGCCGATTCCGGTTTCCGGCCGCAGCGCGTCGCGCATCCGCGAAATCGCCTCGGTCACATCGTCGGTCAGCATGTAGCCCGCCGAATCCGTCACATAGACCGTCTGTGCGCCATAGCTTTCCATCAGCAGCGCCTGCTCTGTCAGCCCCCTGGCGTCGTTCAGATGCGCCATCATCAGAAAGCCCGTGGTGTCCATCCCCAGCTTGCGCGCGAAGGCGATATGCTGGGGCGAGGTGTCGGCCTCGGTCGAATGGGTGGCGACATGGACCGACCGGGCGCCAGCGTCGTATGCCTCCTGCAATTCGCGCATCGTGCCAAGGCCGGGGATCAGCAGCACCGAGATCCGCGCCTGCTTTACCACCGCCGCCACCGCCGAGATATACTCGGCGTTCGAGGCGAGTGCGCGGCCATGCTGGATGGAATTGCCGCCCAGCCCCGCGCCGTGCGTCACCTGAAGATAGGGCACCCGTGCCGCATCGAGGCCCGAGGCGATCTTCACCATCATCTCCACCGGGATCTGCTCGCGCTTGGCGTGCATCCCGTCGCGCAGGGTCATGTCGTGCAGCGTGACCTTGCGGCCCGCGAGTTTGCCTTGTGCCATCAGACGGTCTCCGGCCGGGTGAGTGTGATCGTGCCGTCGAGGATGCCTTGCGCGAACATCTCGGCGGTGCGGGCGGCGGCGGCGGTCATGATGTCGAGATTGCCGGCATAGGTGGGCAGATAGTCGCCCAGCCCCGCCACCTCCATGAAGACCGCGACGCGGTTGCCCTCGAAATCGGGGCCGTTGACCAGCCGGTAGCCGGGCACATAGACCTGCACCTGCTCGATCATCTTCAGCACCGAGTCGGTGATCGCCTCGCGGTCCGGTGTGCCCTCGACCTCGCAATAGATCGTGTTGCGCATGATCAGCGGCGGATCGGCCGGGTTGATCACCGCCAGCGCCTTGCCCCTGCGGGCGCCGCCGACCTTTTCCAGCGCGTTCGAGGTGGTCGCGGTGAACTCGTCCAGATTGGCGCGGGTGCCCGGCCCCACCGACAGCGAGCTGAGCGAGGCGATGATCTCGGCATAGTCCACCGGCTGCACTGCGGCGACGGCCGCGACGATCGGGATCGTCGCCTGACCCGCGCAGGAAATCATGTTGACGTTCATCTGCCCGCCACTGGCGGCGATCTGCCGCAGGTTCACCGGCGGCACGCAGAGCGGGCCGATGGCGGCCGGGGTCAGATCGACCATCAGCACGCCCAACTCGTTCAGCTTGCGGCTGTTTTCGGGATGGACATAGGCCGAGGTCGCGTCGAAGGCGATGCGGATATCGTCGGCCAGCACATGCGGCACCAGCCCGTCCACGCCGTCATGGGTGGTCTTCAGCCCCATCTCTCGCGCGCGCGCCAGCCCCTCGGATGCGGCGTCGATGCCGACCATCCAGACCGGCTCCAGCAGGGGCGAGCGTTTCAGCTTGTAGAGCAGATCGGTGCCGATATTGCCGGACCCGACAATGGCAACCCGCAGTTTTCCGGTCATGGTGGTTTCTCCTCAGAGCCCGAACAGCGAGGGCAGCCAGAGCGTGAGCGCCGGCACATAGGTGACAAGCAAGAGCACGCCGAGCATCACGACGAGCGGGCGGACGCTGCCGCGGATCACCTCCTCCAGCGGCACGCCGCTGACGCGCACGGCAACAAACAGGTTGACCCCGACCGGCGGCGTCACCATGCCGATGCCCAGATTGATGATCATCAGGATGCCGAAATGCTCGGGGCTGATGCCGATCGACACGGCCAGCGGCAAGAGGATCGGCGTCAGGATGATGATGGCGGCCAGCGCCTCCATGAAGGTGCCGATGACCAGCAGCAGCAGCGTGATGGCCAGAAGCAGCAGCCAGGGCTGGCTCACCCAGGCGGTGATCGTTTCGGTGATCATCTGGGGGATGCCCTCCAGCGCCAGCACCCGGCCGAAGATGGTCGCGCTGCCGACGATCAGCATGACCGATGCCGTTGTCAGCGCGGAATCGGCGATGACGCCGTAAAGGTTCTTCAGCGTCAGTTCCCGGTAGATGAACGCGCCGACGACAAGGCCATAGATCACGCCGACAGCGGCGGCCTCGGTCGGGGTGAAGATGCCACCGTAAATGCCGCCCAGGATGATGACCGGGGCCAGCAACGCCCATTTCGCATCGTTCAGCG
This sequence comes from Rhodobacteraceae bacterium UBA6141, assembly GCA_002423245.1. Classification (GTDB taxonomy): domain Bacteria; phylum Pseudomonadota; class Alphaproteobacteria; order Rhodobacterales; family Rhodobacteraceae; genus Frigidibacter. The sequence continues at coordinate 3,236 of DIVD01000008.1, read as the reverse complement.
CGGCCAGTATCTCCGAGCGGGTCGGCGCCTCGTCACCCGGCTTCAGCCCGTCGCCTTTCGCCTGCGCCCAGGCGTAGGCGATCAGCGCGAAAGCGATCAGCAGGCCGGGAACGATGCCGCTCAGGAACATCCTGGACACCGAGACATTGGCCGAGGTCGCATAGATCACCATCGGGATCGACGGCGGAATGATGATGCCAAGCGCGCCGGCGCTGGCCACCAGCCCGGTGGCAAAGCCCGGTCGATAGCCGTCCTTCAGCATCGCCGGCAGCATGATCGAGCCGACCGCCGCCACCGTGGCGGGCCCCGAGCCCGAAATCGCGGCGAAGAACATGCAGGTCACCACCGCGATGATCGCCAGCCCGCCGGTATAGCGCCCGAAGAACAGCCGCCCGACATTGATGAGCCGGCTGGAAAGCCCGCCCTTGCCCATCAGGTCGCCCGCGAGGATGAAGAAGGGCACCGCCATCAGCGGAAAGCTGTCGATCGAGGTGACAAGCCCCTGCGGCACATAGATCCCCGAGACCTTGCCCGACAGCAGCAGCGCCACCGTCGAGGCGATGCCAAGCGCGACCGCGACCGGCACCGACAGCAGCAGCAGCAGGGCCAGCAGCCCGAACAGAACGGCGGTGATCATGCCCCGCGCCGCCCGCGCAGACGCCTCAGGTCCAGCACCGCCGCCTGCGCCAGCCGAAGCAGCGTCAGCGCGAAGCCGGTGACCGGGGCAAGATAGACATATCCCATCGGAATCCCCAGCGAGGCCGAGGTCTGCCCGAAGCGGAAGGTGCGCTCGACCATGAGCCAGCCCTCATACATCACGAAGGCGGCAAACCCTGCAAAGATCAGATGCGTCAGGATGCGGATGGCCAGGGCCAGCCCCGGCGGGAGGATCGAAACCAGCATCGACACGCGGATATGGGCATCGCGGCGCACCGCGAAGGCCACCCCGAGATAGGTCGCCCAGATGAACAGGTAGCGCGCCAGTTCCTCGGACCACGACAGCGAGGCCGACATGACATAGCGCATGAATATCTGCACCCCGACCAGAAGCGACATCGCCGAGACGAGCACGACGATGATGGCCTCCTCGAAATGCTCGTCGATCAGTTTGCGCACAGGAAAACTCCGGCCCCGGCGGGGAGCATCACGCGATCAGATCTTGCCGGCCGCGGCCAGCAGGCGTGTCACCAGGTCGTCACCGGCCTTCTGGCGCACCAGATCGGTGATCGGCGCGACCCGTGCGGCAAAGGCCTCGAGCTCGGCCGGGCTCAGCTCGGTGAAGGTGACCTCGGGCATTGCGGCTTCGGCCTTGTCGTCGGCTTCCTTGGCCAGCCCGCGCTGATAGTCGGTGGCCAGCGCCAGGGCTGCGTCGAAGATCGCGCGATCCTCGGGCGACAGCGAGGCCAGCTTGTCGGGATTGGCCAGCACCGGCCAGGGCGAATAGATGTGATTGGTCTTGGTCACGAAGTGCTGCACCTCGTTGAACCGCATGTCGTGGAACAGGTTGATCGGGCCCTCCTGCGCGTCGAAGGTGCCTTGCTGCAACGCGGTGAACAGCTCGTTGAACGCCAGTGGCGCCGGGTTCGCGCCGATGGTCCGCCAGGCCGCGATATGGATCTCGTTCTCCATCGTGCGCATCTTCATCCCGGCCAGATCCTCGGGGGTGCGGATCACCTTTTTCGAGTTGGTCAGCTGCCGGAAGCCGTTCTCCCAGTAGGTCAGGCCCACGATGCCGACCGGCTCCAGCGTCGCCAGAATCTCCTGCCCGATCTCGCCGTCGAGGATCTCGTAGGCCTGCGCGCGATCCGAGAACAGGAAGGGGATGTCGAAGGCGTAGAAGGCAGGCGCGAACGACGCCACCGGCGCCGAGGACACGAAGGTCAGGTCGATATTGCCGAACTGGATGTTCTCGATCGCCTCGCGCTCGCCGCCGAGTTGCGCACCGGGGAATATCTCCAGCCCGATGCGGCCGCCGGATTTCTCGCGCAGCTCCCGGTCGAGAAACTCCAGCGCCAGATGCCCGGTGGACGTCGTGGCGCCGGCATGGGCCGCGCGGAACACGATCTGCGGATCGGCCAGTGCCGGAACAGCCCCGAGGCCCGTGACGACTGCCGCCGCAAGCAAACCGCTGCGGAATGACCTGAAAATCCCGTGAAACATCAACGCCCCCCTTTCCGGTCCGCCCTCGCCTTGAGCGGACAAATCCATGTGCGCGGAACGGCAGGCGGACTGGCCCAACCATTTCCTCTGCTGCGGCTGGACCTTAAGGAGAGCGCAATGTTCTGTCAATAAATAAGAGAGTCTATCATCATGTGAAAGAACGGTGGCCGCCCTCGCGCGGCCCGTTGCGGTATCCGAGGCGCGCCGAGACTTCCGCGGCCACGTCCTTGATGACCGGAACCAGCGCATGCATACGGGCGTCGTCGGTATATTCGCGCGTCGAGGAGATCGAGACAGCCGCGATGATCCGGCCCGAGGCATCGCGGATCGGGGCGGCCACGCAGCGGACGATGGGCTCTTCCTCGCCAAGGTCGAAGGCGAACCCGCCGGCGCGATAGCTGTCCATGCTCGCCAGCCAGCTTTCGGGCGTTGTTCCCGGCGTCAGCAGATGCGCATCCTGCGCCAGCAGGGCGCGCAACGCCTCGGGCGAGTCGTCCAGCAACAGCGCCTTTCCTACGCCGGTGGTCAGCAGCGGCTTGCGGCCGCCGATGCGCGATGCGATTTCAAGCAGCCGTGATCCGCGCAGCTTGTCGAGGTAGAAGGCCTCGCGCCCGTCCCGCTGCGCCAGGTGCACGGTGTCTCGGGTCAGCTCGGCCAGACGCTGCAACCGCTCGCGGGTGATCTGCACAAGGTCGGTAGCGGCGTGGGCGGCGAAGCCCAGCTCGATCAGCCGCGTGCCCAGCCCGAAATGCCGCCCCTCGACAGTTTGCAGATAGCGTTGTTCGGTCAGGACCGACACCAGCCGGTGCGCCGTCGGATAGCTCAGTCCGACCGCCTCGGCAATCTCGGGGATCGTCAGGGGCCGCGCCTGCACGGTGTCGATGATCTCGAACCCGCGCTGCAAGGTCTGGCTGCGCAGCGGCTTGGCCGCGGTCTTTTCCCCGATACTGCCCCCGGTTCGGGCCGCTGGTTTCGATGAGCGGGCCAAGGATCTTCCTTTCATGCGCGTCATGCGCTGACCGGAAAACCGCGTCAGCCGCCACATGTCAATGCCGGGTGGCTGAGGCCGCGATTTA
>DIVD01000051.1 GCA_002423245.1 Rhodobacteraceae bacterium UBA6141 | reverse complement strand
GGCGGCATGTGCCGGTGAACACCGACGTGCTGGGCGAGAAGGCCAACGCGACGCGCCCCGAGATCGAGCAGATCCTGATCCGCTGCGAGAAGGACATCGACGACGAGACCTTCGAGCGCGAGCTTTACGTGATCCGCCGGCGGATCGAGAAGGCGGCCGTCGCGGCGCAGATCGCGGGGCTTTATCTGTGCTCGCTGTCCTGCCGCAGCATCATCTACAAGGGCATGATGCTGGCCGAGGCGGTCAGCGTCTTCTACCCAGACCTGCAGGACGACCGCTTCGAGAGCGCCTTCGCCATCTATCACCAGCGCTATTCCACCAACACCTTCCCGCAATGGTGGCTGGCGCAGCCGTTCCGGATGCTGGCCCATAACGGCGAGATCAACACCCTGAAGGGCAACCTCAACTGGATGCGCAGCCACGAGATCCGCATGGCCTCGAGCGCGTTCGGCGAGGCGGCGGAGGATATCAAGCCGATCGTGCCGGCCGCGGCCTCTGACTCGGCGGCGCTGGATGCGGTGTTCGAGGTGATGGTGCGCTCGGGCCGGTCGGCGCCGATGACCAAGACCATGCTGGTCCCCGAAGCCTGGAGCAAGAGCACCGGCGAGATGCCGAAGGCTTGGCAGGACATGTACGCCTATTGCAACGCGGTGATGGAACCCTGGGACGGGCCGGCCGCGCTGGCGATGACCGACGGCCGCTGGGTCTGCGGCGGGCTGGACCGCAACGGCCTGCGGCCGCTGCGCTATGTGGTGACGGGCGACGGGCTGCTGATCGCGGGATCCGAGGCCGGGATGGTGCCGGTGGACGAGACGCGCGTGCGCGAAAAGGGCGCGCTGGGGCCGGGGCAGATGATCGCCGTGGACATGCGGGACGGCAAGCTCTACCACGACCGCGAGATCAAGGACCGGCTCGCCCGCAGCCAGCCCTTCGGCGACTGGATTGCAAAGGTCATCGACCTCAACGCGCATCTGCGCGACATCCCCGAGACGCATCTGTTCGAGGGCGCAGAGCTTCGCAAGCGCCAGATCGCCGCCGGCTATACGCTGGAGGAGCTGGAGCAGGTGCTGGCCCCGATGGCCGAGGACGGCAAGGAAATGATTGCCAGCATGGGCGACGATACGCCCGCGGCGGTGCTGTCCAGCGTCTATCGCCCGCTGTCGCATTTCTTCCGGCAGAACTTCAGCCAGGTGACGAACCCGCCGATCGACAGCCTGCGGGAAAGCCGGGTGATGAGCCTGAAGACCCGCTTCGGCAACCTGAAGAACGTGCTGGACGAGGACAGCAGCCAGACCGAGATCCTGGTGCTGGAAAGCCCGTTCATTGCCAATGGCGAGTTCGACGAGATGGTGCGCCAGTTCGGGGCCGGCGTCGTCTTCATCGACTGCACCTTCGGCCTCGGCGAGGGGCCCGAGGCGCTGCGCCACGGGCTGGAGCGGATCCGGGCCGAGGCGGAGGATGCCGTGCGCTCGGGCGCGGGCCATCTGGTGCTGACCGACCAGCATCAGGGCGAGGCGCGCGTGGCGATGCCGATGATCCTCGCGACCAGCGCGGTGCACAGCTGGCTGACGCGCAAGGGTCTGCGGACCTTCTGCAGCATCAACGTTCGCTCCGCGGAATGCATCGACCCGCACTATTTCGCGGTGCTGATCGGCTGCGGCGCGACCACGGTGAACGCCTATCTTGCGCAGGACAGCATCGCGGACCGCCTGTCGCGCGGGCTGCTGCAGGGTACGCTGGTCGAGGCGATGCGCCGCTACCGCGACGCGGTGGATGCCGGGCTGCTGAAGATCATGGCGAAGATGGGCATCTCCGTCATCTCGTCCTATCGCGGCGGGCTGAACTTCGAGGCGGTGGGCCTGAGCCGGGCCATCGTGGCGGAATATTTCCCCGGCATGCACAGCCGCATTTCCGGCATCGGCCTGCACGGCATCCAGCACAAGGCCGAGGAGGTCCATGCCAAGGGCTGGCTGGGCGGCGCCGACGTGATGCCGGTGGGCGGCTTCTACAAGGCGCGCCGGTCGGGAGAAAAGCACGCCTGGGAGGCGCAGACGATGCACATGCTGCAGGCGGCCTGCGACCGGGCAAACTATGACCTGTGGAAGCAGTATTCGGCCGCGATGCGGGCGAACCCGCCGATCCATCTGCGCGATCTGCTGGACATCAAGCCGCTGGGCAAGGCGGTGCCGATCGATGAGGTGGAGAGCATCACCTCGATCCGCAAGCGGTTCGTGACGCCGGGGATGTCGCTGGGGGCGCTGTCGCCCGAGGCGCACAAGACGCTTAACGTGGCGATGAACCGGATCGGGGCCAAGTCCGACTCGGGCGAGGGCGGCGAGGATCCGGCGCATTTCGTGCCCGAGCCGAACGGCGACAACCCCAGCGCCAAGATCAAGCAGGTGGCCTCGGGGCGCTTTGGCGTGACGGCCGAATACCTCAACGCCTGCGAGGAGCTGGAGATCAAGATCGCGCAGGGCGCCAAGCCCGGCGAGGGCGGCCAGTTGCCGGGGATGAAGGTCACGGCGCTGATCGCCCGGCTGCGCCATTCGACGCCGGGGGTGACGCTGATCAGCCCGCCGCCGCATCACGACATCTATTCGATCGAGGATCTCGCGCAGCTGATCTACGACCTCAAGCAGATCAACCCGCGCGCCAAGGTGACGGTCAAGCTGGTGTCCTCCAGCGGCGTGGGCACGATCGCGGCGGGGGTGGCCAAGGCCAAGGCCGACGTGATCCTGATCTCGGGCCACAATGGCGGCACCGGGGCCTCTGCGGGCACGTCGATCAAGTATGCGGGCCTCCCGTGGGAAATGGGCCTGACCGAGGCGCATCAGGTTCTGGCGATGAACAAGCTGCGCGAGCGGATCACGCTGCGCACCGATGGCGGGCTGCGCACCGGGCGCGACATCGTGATCGCGGCGATGATGGGGGCCGAGGAATACGGGATCGGCACCGCCGCGCTGATCGCGATGGGCTGCATCATGGTGCGGCAGTGTCAGTCCAACACCTGCCCGGTGGGCGTATGCACGCAGGACGAGGCGCTGCGCGCCAGGTTCAGCGGCAGCGCGGACAAGGTGGTGAACCTCATCACCTTCTATGCGCAGGAGGTGCGCGAGATCCTCGCCTCCATCGGGGCGCGCAGCCTTGACGAGGTGATCGGGCGGGCGGATCTGCTCACCCAGGTCAGCCGCGGCGCCGCGCATCTCGATGACCTCGACCTGAACCCCCTGCTGATCACCGTCGATGGCTGGGACAAGATCGTCTATGACCGCAGCAAGCCGCGCAACTTCGTGCCCGATACGCTTGACGCCGAAATCGTCAAGGATGGCGCGCGGTTCTTCGAGGATGGCGAGAAGATGCAGCTGTCCTACGCGGTGCGCAACACGCACCGGACCATCGGCACCCGTGCCTCCAGCCATATCGTGCAGAACTTCGGGATGCGCAACGCGCTGCAACCCGATCATCTGACGGTGAAGCTGTCGGGCAGCTGCGGCCAGTCGCTGGGCGCCTTTGCCGCGCCGGGGCTGAAGATCGAGGTGATGGGCGATGCCAACGACTATGTCGGCAAGGGCCTGTCGGGCGGCACCATCGTGGTGCGCCCGCAGATGTCCTCGCCGCTGGTGGCGTCGGAGAACACCATCATCGGCAACACCGTGCTTTACGGCGCGACCGACGGGCACCTCTTCGCGGCGGGGCGCGCAGGGGAGCGGTTTGCCGTCCGCAACTCGGGCGCGAAAGTGGTGATCGAGGGCTGCGGCACCAACGGCTGCGAATACATGACCGGCGGTGTGGCGGTGATCCTCGGCAGCATCGGTGCGAATTTCGGCGCGGGGATGACCGGGGGCATGGCCTATGTCCACGATCCGCATGGCGTGGCAGAGGACATGATGAACCTCGAAAGCCTTGTCACCTGCGCGGTCGGCCATCCGCACTGGGAGGCGCAGCTGAAGAGCCTGATCGAGCGGCATGCCCGCGAGACCGGCAGCCTGAAGGCGCAGTCGATCCTGACCAACTGGGCCGAGGAGCGGCTGAACTTCGTGCAGGTCTGCCCGCGCGAGATGCTGGCCCGGCTGCCGCATCCGCTGTCGGACGAGCGGCAGGCGATGCCGGCGGAGTGAGCGGGCGCCTGTGAGTGCCGGGGGGCCCTGCCGGGGACGGCGGGGCCCTTTGCCGTTCGGAACCGCTCTTGCCCGGGCAGGTCGGTTCGCGCCTTTCCCCAAACCTCCGGGTTGACCGGCCATGGCGGGCCGTGACTTATGCGGGGCATGTCATCCGGAACCAGATCAGCCCCGAAGGCCGGCGCGGGGCGCGGCAGGCGCCGTGCCGCGCGGCAACCGCTGCCCGCGCGCGCCCTCCGCTTCGTGCTGCGCTGGCTGGGGCGCGGAGCGATGGCGGTCGCGGCGCTGGTGGTGCTGTTCAGCGTCGTCAACCCGATCTGGACGCCCTACATGATCGCCGAGCGCATCCGTCTTGGCGCCGTGCAGCACGACTGGGTGGACATGGAGGAGATCGCCCCGGTGATGGCGCGGGCGGCGGTGGCGGCGGAGGATGCGAATTTCTGCCTGCACTGGGGCTTCGACATGGCCGCGATCCGCAAGGCGCTGGATGAGGGGCGCCAGCGCGGCGCATCCACCATCAGCCAGCAGACCACAAAGAACGTGTTCCTGTGGCAGGGCCGCAGTTGGCCGCGCAAGGCGGCAGAGGCGGTGCTGACCCCGGCGGTGGAACTGGTCTGGTCCAAGCGCCGCATCCTCGAGGTCTATCTGAACGTGGCGGAAATGGGCGAGGGCATCTTCGGGGTAGAGGCCGCGGCGCAGGCCTATTTCGGCGTCGCGGCGGCCGACCTGACGGCGGTGCAGGCGGCCCGTCTGGCGGCGGTGCTGCCCGACCCCAAGGGGCGCGACGCCGCCGACCTGCCGCGGGGGCTGCGCCAGCGGGCGGCGGCCATCGCCGACGGGGCGGCGACGATCGGCGCCGACGGGCGGGCGGCCTGTTTCGAGCATTGAACCCAACGGCGGCGGGGTCTATCACCCCGGGATCACAACCCAGAGTATGCCCATGGTCCGCCTCTATCATGTTCCGCTCTCGCCCTTCTGCCGCAAGGTCCGCCTGACGCTTGCCGAGAAACGGATCGAGGTGGAACTGGTCGAGGAACGCTATTGGGAGCAGGGGCCCGATTTCCTGCGCCGCAACCCCGCCGGCAAGGTGCCGGTGATGAAGTGGGACAACCGCACCATGTCGGAGAGCCAGGCGATCTGCGAATGGCTGGACGAGACCATCCCGCAGCCCCCGCTGCTGCCGCGCGAGCCCGATGCGCGCTACGAGGTGCGGCGGCTGTGTTCGTGGTTCGACGACAAGTTCCACGGCGAGGTCACCTCGAAGCTGCTGTATGAACGGGTGAACAAGAAGATCATGGGTCTGGGCTACCCGGATTCCAAGGCGGTGAAATCCGGCGCGACGCGGATCAAGTATCACCTCGACTACCTCGGCTGGCTGCTGGACCAGCGGCGCTGGCTGGCCGGGGACGTGATGACGCTGGCCGATTTCGCGGCGGCGGCACATCTGAGCTGCCTCGACTACATCTCTGACGTGGACTGGAACCGCTCCTCCGCCGTGAAGGAATGGTACGCCAAGATCAAGTCGCGCCCGTCCTTCCGCTCCTTGCTGGCCGATCAGGTGCCCGGCTTCCCGCCGCCGGCGCATTATGCAGACCTTGACTTCTGACCTGCCCGGCGCGGCGCTGAAGGCGGCGCTGGAGGCGCAGGCGCGGGCCGAGGGCTTTGCCAGGATGGGCGTCTGCGCGCCCGATGCGGTGCCCGAGGCTGCCGCGCGGCTGGCGACATTCGTGGCGGAGGGCCGGCACGGGCAGATGGGCTGGATGGCCGAGCGCATGGGCTGGCGCGGCAACCCTGCGGCGCTCTGGCCCGAGGCGCGGTCGGTGGTGATGCTGGCCGATGTCTATACGCCGGGGCATGACCCGCTGGCGGTGCTGCAAAGGCCCGAGCGGGGCGCGGTCAGCGTCTACGCGCAGGGGAAGGATTACCACGACCTTGTGAAACGGCGGCTGAAGCGGCTGGGGCGCTGGCTGCTGGACCAGGCGGGGGAGGGCGCGGCGATCAAGGTCTTCGTCGATACCGCGCCAGTGATGGAAAAGCCGCTGGCGCAGGCGGCGGGGCTGGGCTGGCAAGGCAAGCACACCAACCTGCTGGGGCGCGATCTGGGCAGCTGGTTCTTCCTTGGCGCGATCTTCACCACGGTCGATCTGCCCAGGGACGCGGCCGAGCCGGAGCGTTGCGGAAGCTGCACCGCCTGCCTCGATGTCTGCCCGACACGCGCCTTTCCGGCGCCGTTCCAGCTCGATGCGCGGCGCTGCATCTCCTACCTGACGATCGAGCACAGGGGGCCGGTGGACCCCGAATTGCGGCCGCTGATGGGAAACCGGATCTACGGCTGCGACGATTGCCTTGCGGTCTGCCCGTGGAACAAGTTCGCGCAGGCCGCGACCGAGACGGGCTATGCCGCGCGCGAGGCCGAGCCGCCGCTGCTGGCCGATCTGGCGGGGCTGGATGACGCGGGCTTTCGCGCCCGCTTTGCCGGCAGCCCGATCAAGCGGATCGGCCGGGACCGGATGGTGCGCAACGTGCTCTATGCGATCGGAAATTCCGGCGCGGCGGGCCTGCGCCCGGTGGCGGCGGCGCTGACGGGCGATCCCGATGCGGCCGTCGCGGATGCGGCGCGCTGGGCGCTGGCGCGGCTGGCGTGACCGGCGGGGCGCTGCCGGGCCGGGTGTGCGGGTGCGGGCAATCGGGCAGGGGGGTCTAGGCAAGGCGCCGCTTCGGCCCCATCTTCGGGATGTGGCCGAAGTCGCCGCAAGACAACCCCATGGAGGAGACGATGACAAGGCATATCGCAGATCATGTCAGCCCGCCCGAAGCCGGCCGCGTGAAGCAGTTTCTGAAACTGGCGCGCCGCGAGGGCGGCGAAGGCTCGCATCCCGCGACGCGCGCGCTGCTGCGCCGCCCGCGGCTGGGCAGCGGCACCGCCCGGCGGGTGAAGGAATTCCTGCGCATCGACCGCGGCCAGCGGGCCTGAGCCCGCAGGTTGAAATGAAAAAAGCGGCCACCGCAGGCGGACATGCAAAAGGGCCGCGGTCATCCCGCGGCCCTTCGTGCATTCGGCGCAGGGATCAGGCGCGGACCAGCTTTTCGTAGCGCGCGGCCACGTCGAGCGTCAGCGCGCCGACCTCGAAGCTGTAATCGCCGATCCGGCCCACCGGGGTCACTTCCGCCGCGGTGCCGGTCAGCCAGCACTGCTCGAAGCCTTCGAGTTCCTCGAGCTTGATGTGGCGCTCGTGGACCGGGACGCCCTTCTCCTTCAGCATCGCGATCACGGTCTGCCGGGTCAGCCCGTCCAGGAAGCAGTCCGGCAGCGGGGTGTGCACTTCGCCGTCCTTGACGAAGAAGATGTTGGCGCCCGTCGCCTCGGCCACATAGCCGCGATAATCCAGCATCATCGCGTCCGAACAGCCCTTCGCCTCTGCCGCGTGCTTGGACATGGTGCAGATCATGTAAAGCCCGGCGGCCTTGGCGGCGCTGGGGATGGTCTCGGGCGAGGGACGCTTCCACTTCGAGATGTCGAGCCGGGCGCCCGTGGTCTTGGCCTCGCCGTAGTAGTTGCCCCACTCCCAGCCCGCGACGGCAAGCCGGACCGGGTTCCTGCTTGCCGAGACGCCCATGTCCTCGCCCGACCCGCGCCATGCGATCGCGCGGACATAGGCATCGGTCCAGCCATTGGCCTTCAGCATCGCATATTTCGCGGCCTCGATCTCTTCGACCGTGAAGGGGATCTCCATGTCGAGCAGTTCGGCGGACCGGCGCAGGCGCTGGCTGTGCTCCACCCCCCGGAAGATGCGGCCGTTATAGCACCGCTCGCCCTCGAACACCGCCGAGGCGTAGTGCAGCGCATGCGTCAGGACGTGGACCTTGGCATCGCGCCACTCCACCAGCTTGCCGTCCATCCAGATCTTGCCGTCGCGGTCATCATAGGCCCCGGCCATGTCGAACCCTCCTAGCGGCCCCTTGCCGCGTTTTGCGAATGTTGCGTGCGCAAGGTCCGAACCGGACATAATGTTGCGCAGTTTGCGGGGTTGGGCTACCAATTGATTCTTGGAAAGTCAACAAGGCTGACGTAAACAGGCGCAATCAGAAGAAACGCGGTCCGGAGGTGCGCAGTGGCGGAAGGTGGAGGGGCGGGCAGTGCCGGCGGCGAGAACCTCTTGTTCCTCACCGACGAGCAGTTGCGCAAGGGCATCGAGGCGATGTTCTTCGCCTATCGCGGCTTTACCGCCGACCCGGACCGCATTCTGGAAGCGCGGGGCTATGGGCGGGCGCATCACCGCGCCATCCATTTCATCAACCGCCAGGAGGGCCAGACCGTCAACACGCTGCTGGCGATGCTGGGCGTGACCAAGCAGAGCCTGAACCGGGTGCTGCGCACGCTGATCGAGGACGGGCTGGTGGAAAGCCGCGTCGGGCGCAAGGACAAGCGCGAGCGGCACCTGTTCCTGACCGAGGCGGGGCGGGCGCTGGAACGGTCGCTGACCGAGGCGCAGCGCGGGCGGATGCGCGCCGCCTATCGCACGGCGGGCCCCGAGGCCGTTGCCGGGTTCCGGCAGGTGCTGGAGGCGATGATGGATCCGGACCTGCGCCGCCACTACCAGTCGATGAAGGATGGCGGATCATGAATGCCGGGGCACCGGATGCGCATCTGCTGGTCGTCGATGATGACGGGCGGATCCGCGGACTCTTGCAGAAGTTCCTGGCCCGCGCCGGGTTTCTGGTGACGGGCGCGCGCGATGCGGCACATGCGCGGCGGCTGCTGGCCGGACTCGACTTCGACATGATCGTGCTGGACGTGATGATGCCGGGCGAGGACGGCATCAGCCTGATGCGCGATCTGCGCCGCAGGTCGGCGGTGCCGATCCTGCTGCTGACCGCGAAGGGGGAGACGTCGGAGCGGATCGAGGGGCTGGAGGCGGGGGCGGACGACTATCTTGCCAAGCCGTTCGAGCCCAGGGAGTTGCTGCTGCGGATCAACGCGATCCTGCGCCGCGCGCCGCAGGCCCCCGCGCAGGGGCCGAAGTTCATCCATCTGGGCCCCGTGCGCTATGACCTCGAGCGGGGCGAGCTGTGGCATGGCGAGGCGCTGGTGCGGCTGACCGCGACCGAGGCCGCGCTGATGCGGATCTTCGCGGGCAAGGCCGGCGAGCCGATCTCGCGCCAGACGCTGGTGGAGGAGCTGGGGCGTGACAGGGGCGCCGCGGCCGAGCACGCGCAGGAACGGGCGGTCGACGTGCAGATCACCCGGCTGCGGCGCAAGATCGAGGGCGACCCGAAGGAGCCGCGCTATCTGCAGACGGTGCGGGGCGCGGGCTACATGCTGATGCCGGAATAGGAGCGGACCCTGTCCCGCCCGCCTTCGGCGGACCCCGCCGGATACTCGGGCAACGCCGGGGGGCGGGTGGCCCTTCCGGGGCGGGGGCGCTATATCGGGGCAGCAGGACGGAAGGAGTTGTGGCATGAGCGACATTGCGGCGATGAGCTTCGAGGAAGCGATGAAGGAGCTTGAGGCGGTGGTCGGCAAGCTGGAGCGGGGCGACGTGCCGCTGGAGGATTCGATCCGGCTCTATGAGCGCGGCGCGGCGCTGAAGGCGCATTGCGACGCGCGGCTGAGGGCGGCCGAGGAAAAGGTGGCGCGGATCACGCTCGGGCCCGACGGCCACCCTTCGGGGCTCGCCCCTGTCGAAGGGCTGTGAATGTTTCCCGAGCGGCTGGAACGGGCGGCGGCAGAGATCGGCGCGGTGCTGGAGGCTGCGCTGGCGGGCAAGCCCGACCGGCCCCTGATCCGGGCGATGCGCCATGCGCTGGAGGGCGGCAAGCGGCTGCGCGGGTTCCTTGTTCTGGAGAGCGCGGCGCTGCATGGCATTCCGCGCGCGGCGGCGCTGCCCGCGGCGGCGGCGGTCGAGGCCCTTCATGCCTACAGCCTCGTGCATGACGACCTGCCCTGCATGGATGACGACGANNGCGCTGCAGACGCTGGCCTTCGCGCTGTGCTGCGATCCGGCGCTTGGCCCTGCCGAGCGGCGGGTGGATCTGGTGGCGGCGCTGGCTGCGGCCTCGGGCGCCGAGGGCATGGTGCTGGGGCAGGCGCTGGACATTGCCGCCGAGACCGCCGCAGAGCCGCTGACGCTGGACGAGATCGTGGCGTTGCAGGCGGGCAAGACCGGGGCGCTGATCGGCTTTGCCGCCGAGGCCGGCGCGATCCTGGCGGGGGCAGACCGGGCGCCGCTGCGCGCCTATGCCGGGGCGCTGGGGCTGGCCTTCCAGATCGCCGATGACATCCTCGATGTGGAGGGCGACCCGGACAGGGCCGGCAAACGGCTCGGCAAGGATGCGGGCGCGGGCAAGGCAACCTTCGTGTCGCTGCTGGGGCTGGAGGGGGCGAAGAGCCGCGCAAGGGAATTGGTAACCACGGCCGTGCTAGCCTTGGACCGATATGGCGCGGCGGCGGAACCCTTGCGGGCCGCGGCGCGCTTCGCTATCGCCCGGCAAAGCTGAACTCCGCCCGCCGGCAGAGCCGGGACCACCACGGGAAAGTGCCTCGATGACCGACCGACCGAAGACCCCGATGCTGGACCGCGTGCATCTGCCCGCGGACATGAAGGCGCTGTCCGACCGGGAACTGCGCCAGCTCGCGGATGAGCTGCGCGCCGAGACGATCTCGGCGGTGTCGGTGACGGGCGGGCATCTGGGGGCGGGGCTTGGCGTGGTGGAACTGACGGTGGCGCTCCATGCCGTCTTCGACACGCCGCGCGACAAGCTGATCTGGGACGTGGGCCACCAGTCCTACCCCCACAAGATCCTGACCGGCCGGCGCGAGCGCATCCGCACGCTGCGGATGAAGGATGGGCTGTCGGGCTTTACCAAGCGGTCGGAATCGGTGTTCGACCCGTTCGGGGCGGCGCATTCCTCGACCTCGATCAGCGCGGCGCTCGGCTTTGCGGTGGCGCGTGACCTTGGCGGCGACGGCGGCGATGTCGTCGCGGTGATCGGCGATGGCGCGATGAGCGCGGGCATGGCCTATGAGGCGCTGAACAATGCCGGGCACCTGAAGAAACGGCTGTTCGTGGTGCTGAACGACAACGAGATGTCGATCGCGCCGCCGGTCGGGGCGATGTCGGCCTATCTGACGCGGCTTTACGCCGGCGCGCCGTTCCATGAGTTGAAGGCGGTGGCGAGGGGGGCCATCAGCCTGCTGCCCGAGCCGCTTCAGGAAGGCGCGCGGCGGGCGAAGGAGATGCTCAAGGGCATCGCCGTCGGTGGCACGCTGTTCGAGGAACTGGGCTTCAGCTATGTCGGGCCGATCGACGGGCATGATCTCGACCAGCTTCTGCCGCTGCTGCGGGCGGTGAAGGCGCGGGCGACGGGACCGATGCTGATCCATGTCATCACCCGCAAGGGCAAGGGCTATGCGCCGGCCGAACGCGCCGCCGACAGGGGCCATGCGACCGCCAAGTTCGACGTGCTGACCGGCGCGCAGGTGAAGGCCGCGTCCAATGCCCCCAGCTATACCAAGGTCTTCGCGCAATCGCTGATCCGCGAGGCCGAGGCCGACAGCCGCATCGTGGCGGTGACGGCGGCGATGCCCGACGGCACCGGGCTGAACCTGTTCGCGGAACGCTTCCCGCGCCGCTGCTTCGATGTGGGTATCGCCGAGCAGCACGCGGTGACCTTCTGTGCCGGGATGGCGGCGGGCGGGATGAAGCCGTTCTGCGCGCTGTATTCCACCTTCCTGCAGCGCGGATACGATCAGGTCGTGCATGACGTGGCGATCCAGCGCCTGCCGGTGCGCTTTGCCATCGACCGGGCGGGGCTGGTGGGAGCGGACGGCGCCACCCATGCCGGCGCCTTCGACGTGGCTTTCCTCGCCAACCTGCCCGGCTTCGTGGTGATGGCGGCGGCGGACGAGGCGGAACTGGTGCACATGGTCGCCACCGCCGCCGCGCATGACGCGGGGCCGATCGCCTTCCGCTACCCTCGCGGCGAGGGCGCCGGGGTAGAGATGCCCGAACGCGGCGTCCCGCTGGAGATCGGCCGCGGCCGGATCATCGCCGAGGGCGGGCGCGTGGCGATCCTGTCCTTCGGCACGCGGCTGGCCGAGGTGATGGCCGCGCGCGAGGCGCTGGCGGCGCGGGGGCTGGCGCCCACCGTGGCCGATGCCCGTTTCGCCAAGCCGCTGGACCGCGAACTGATCCTGCGGCTGGTGGCCGAACATGAGGCGCTGATCTGCGTCGAGGAGGGCGCGGTGGGCGGCTTCGGCAGCCATGTCGCACAGCTTCTGGCCGAGGAAGGCGTGTTCGACAGGGGGCTGAAGTTCCGCTCGATGGTGCTGCCCGACATCTTCATCGACCAGATGAGCCCCGAGGACATGTATGCGGTCGCCGGCATGAACGCCCCGCAGATCGAGGCGAAGGTGCTGGAGGTTCTGGGCGTCACGGTGGCCGGCATCCGCAGCCGGGCCTGAGGCGGGACAGCGGCGGCAAATTCGTGCATCCGCGATGTTGCGTTCCGCCCCCGCGCGGGGCACATCTCGCGCCGGGGAGGGATCGCATGCGCGCGCAGCATCCCCCGCAAGGAGAGCCCGCCTTGGCCGATCAAGTGGCCGATCATGTGGCCGATCCGATCTGCCCGCCTGCGGCTGGCGCCCTTGCCCCCGCGCCGCCGGTCACGCTGCCCGACAATCCGCGCGTGATGCTGTTCGCGCTCGCGATGGGCGGCTTTGCGATCGGCACGACCGAATTCGCCGCGATGGCGCTGGTGCCCTACTTTTCCGCCGGGCTCGGGATCGGCGAGGCGACGGCGAGCCATGTGATCAGCGCCTATGCGCTTGGCGTCGTGGTCGGCGCGCCGCTGATCGCGGTGTTCGGCGCGCGGATGGCGCGGCGGACGCTGCTGATCGGGCTGATGCTGGCGTTCGGCCTGTTCAACCTGCTGGCCGCGATGGCGCCGAGCTATCGCACGATGCTGGCCGCCCGCTTCCTCGCCGGGCTGCCGCATGGCGCCTATTTCGGCGTGGCGGCGCTGCTGGCCGCGTCGATCGTGCCGCCCCGGCAGCGCGCGCAGGCGGTGGCGCGGATCATGGTGGGCCTCACGGTCGCGACCGTGCTGGGTGTGCCCTTCGCCAGCGTGCTCGGCCAGACGGTCGGCTGGCGCTGGGGCTTCGCGCTGGTCGGGCTGCTGGCGGCGGTAACGGCGGCCCTGATCGCGGCCTTTGCGCCGCGCCTTGCGGGTGATCCCGGCGCCCGCCCGATGCGGGAGCTTTCGGCGCTTGGCAACCGGCAGGTCTGGCTGATGCTGGCGGTGGGCGCGGTGGGCTTTGGCGGCTTCTTCGCGATCTACACCTATACCGCCTCGACCCTGCTGGAGGTGACGGGCGCCGCGCCGGAGATGGTGCCGGTGGTGCTGGCGGTGTTCGGCGTGGGCATGACGCTGGGCACGCTGCTGGCCGGCTGGGCCGCCGACCGCGCGCCGGTGAGGACCGGCTTTTGCATCCTGCTGTCGGGGGCGGCGCTCGCCGCGATCTATCCGGCGGCCACCGGGTCACTGGCGACGATCCTGCCGGTCCTGTTCCTGATCGGGATGACCGGCAGCCTTGGCACGGTGATCCAGACAAGGCTGATGGATGTCGCGGGCGAGGCGCAGACGCTCGCCGCCGCGCTGAACCATTCCGCCTTCAACGTCGCCAACGCGCTTGGCCCGTGGCTTGCGGCGCAGGTGCTGCTGGCAGGCTACGGCCTGCCCGCCACCGGCCATGTCGGCGTGGCGCTGTCGCTGGCGGGCGCGGCGCTCCTTGCCGCGGCGGTGCTGGATGCGCGGCGCCGCAAGGGCCGTGCCTGACCCAGCCCCCCTTTGCCTGAAATCTCCTCGGCGGGCCTCCGCTATCCGCCTGCCGCCAGCAGCGCCGCCAGCCCTTCGCGGTAGCCCGGATACAGCAGCCGCACCCCCAGATCCTGCCTGATCCGGTCGTTCCGCACCCGCTTCGATTCGGCATAGAAGCTGCGCGCCATCGGGGTCATCTCTGCCTCGTCATAGGGCATTGCGGGCGGCAGCGGCAGGCCCAGCAGGGCGGCCGCATGGGCGATCACATCCTCGGGCGGGGCGGGCTCGTCGTCGCAGACGTTATAGACCATGCCCGGCGCCGGGCGCGCGATGGAGGCGGCCAGCACCTGCGCGATGTCGTCCACATGGATGCGGCTGAACACCTGGCCCGGCTTGATGATCCGCCGCGCCGTGCCGTCGCGCAGCTTGGCGAAGGGGCCGCGGCCGGGGCCGTAGATGCCCGCGAGCCGGAAGATGTGCAGCGGCAGGCCCGAGCTTGCGGCCAGCGCCTGCCACTCCGCCTCGGCCAGCATCCGCGCCCTGCCGCGGCGGGTGCCGGGGGCGAGCACGCAATCCTCGTCCACCCAGCCCCCGGCGTGGTCGCCATAGACGCCGGTGGTCGAAAGGTAGCCGGCCCATTGCAGATGCGGCGCGGCGGCGGCGATTTCCGCGGCATGGCCTGCCAGCACCGGATCGCCCGCCTCGCCCGGCGCGATCGAGGTCAGCAGATGGCTGGCCTCGGCCAGCGCGGGCGCCAGCGGGGTGCCGGGCCAGACCAGCGTCTCCGCCCCCGTCGCCCGCAGCGCTGCGGCCTTTTCCGCCGAGCGGGTGGTGCCGATCACGCGCCAGCCCTGCGGCAGCAGCAGGCGGGCCAATGCCTGCGCGCTGTAGCCATGGCCGAGCGAGAGCAGGGTTCCTGCCGTCATGGCCGCCTCCGCAGGGTGCAACGGGCGAGCGCGGGCGCGGGGGCTTGGGGCATATGCAGGCTCCTTTCCCGCAGAGTGCGGGACCACGGCGGGCAGCGCAAGGCTCAGCCCTCCAGCAGCCGCAAGAGCGCGCGCTCGGGCTGGCGCAGGCCCTGGACCGGCGGCAGGTTCCGGGTCAGCAGGGCGCGGGTGGCGGCATCGTCCGATGCAAGCTCGATGACCCGCGGGTGAATGTAGCTGCCGCGCGCCACGGCCGGGGTGTTGTGCAGGCGCGCGGCGGCGGCCTGCGAAAGGCTTCTGACCGTCGGCCTTTCCTCGGCAAGCGCAGCCTCCAGCGCCGCGACCGAACCGTTCCAGGTGCGGAAGGTCTTGGCCGTCGCGCCCGCGTCGCCGACCAGTTCCGCCAGCCGCGCATTGACCTGATCCGAGGTGACGGGGCGCGCGGCGCCCGAGCCGTCCACCCATTTCGCAAGGCTCTTGCCGGGGAGATCGTCGAGCGCGGTCAGCACCCGGTTCAGCGTGCGGTCCGCGATGGTGGCGCGGACGCGCAATCCGCCCTTGGCCGTGTAGTCGAGCCGCAGCCCCGAGGGCGTGAGTCTGAGGTGGCGGCGGCGCAGGGTGGTCGCGCCGAAACTGCCGTTCAGGCTGGCATAGGCGGGATTGCCGACGCGGATCGACAGGCGGTCGATCATCAGAAGCACGGCGGCGATGGCAAAGGCCTGATCGCCCGCCCCGGCTTGCAGATCGCGCAGGATCGCGCGGCGGAGGCGGGGCAGCGCGGCCCCGAAGGCAGGCAGGCCGGAATATTTCATCTCGGCGCGAAACGCGGTCCAGTCGGGGTGATAGCGGTATTGCTTGCGCGCGCGGGCATCGCGGCCGGTGGCTTGCAGATGGCCGTCGGGGCGCGGGCAGATCCACACATCCTCGTAGGCGGGCGGCACCGCCAGCGCGGCGATGCGCGCCCGCTCGGCGCTTGCCGCGATGGTGGTGCCGTCGGGCGCGATGTAGGAAAAGCCCCGCCCCCGGCGCAGGCGGCGGATGCCTGGCTCGCTGTCGGGATAGTAGATCAGGCTGGGCTTCGGCGGCATCCGGGACGGCTCCTTCGCGGCCACCCGGAAACCCGCAAGCGGGGCGGCGGGTTCCCCGGCGCGGGATGCGCACGCCCTGCGCACGAACCCTGCCGCGAGGCGCCGAAGCCGTCGTCAGATCGTCACTTGCAAGCCCTCTGCCGGTAGGACAGATTTCGGCATGGACCATCAGAACCTGAAAAGCTGGGCGGACGCCGCCCCCCGCCTGATCGCCGTTGCCGCTGGCCGCGAGGTCGCCGATCTGGTGATCCGCGGCGGGCAATGGGTCAACGTCCACAGCCGCGAGGTGCTGCCCGGCCATGACATCGCGGTGGCGGAGGGGCGCATCGCCTTTGTCGGCCCCGATGCCAGCCATTGCATCGGCCCCGAAACCGAGGTGATCGAGGCGGAGGGCCGCTTCATGATCCCCGGCCTCTGCGACGGGCACATGCATGTCGAAAGCGGGATGCTGACCCCGGCGGAATTTGCCGCCGCCGTCATCCCGCATGGCACCACGAGCATGTTCACCGACCCGCACGAGATTGCCAACGTGCTTGGCCTCGCCGGGGTGCGGATGATGCATGACGAGGCGCAGATGCAGCCGGTGAACATCTTCACCCAGATGCCAAGCTGCGCGCCCTCGGCCCCGGGGCTGGAGACGACGGGGCATGAGATCACCCCCGACGACGTGGCCGAGGCGATGCAATGGCCCGGCATCATCGGGCTGGGCGAGATGATGAACTTCCCCGGAGTGATCGCCGGGGACCGCAAGATGCTGTCGGAGCTGAGCGTGACGCAGCGGGCGGGCAAGGTCGTCGGCGGGCATTATGCCAGCCCCGACCTGGGCCGCGCCTTTTCCGCCTATGTCGCGGGGGGCGCGGCGGATGACCACGAGGGCACCTGCGAGGCGGATGCGATCGCGCGGGTGCGGCAGGGGATGCGGGCGATGCTGCGGCTGGGCTCGGCCTGGCATGACGTTGAAAGCCAGATCACCGCGATCACGCAAAAGGGCCTCGATCCGCGGGGCTTCATCCTGTGCACCGACGATTGCCATTCCGGCACGCTGGTCAATGACGGGCACATGAACCGGGTGGTGCGCCATGCCATCGCCTGCGGCTGCGATCCGCTGGTGGCGTTGCAGATGGCGACGATCAACACCGCCACGCATTTCGGGCTGGAGCGCGAGCTTGGCAGCCTGACGCCGGGGCGGCGGGCGGATGTGATCCTGACCTCGGACCTGCGCGCGCTGCCGATCGAGCGGGTGATTGCGCGGGGCCGGACCGTGGCGATGGATGGCAGGCTGCTGGTGGAGTGCCCGCATTACGACTGGCCCGAGGAGGCGCGGGCAACGGTGCGGCTGGGCAAGGTGCTGGAGCCTGCCGATTTCGTGGTGCCGGCGCCCGAGGGGGCCAATACCGTGACCGCCAGGGTGATCGGCGTGGTGGAGAACCAGGCGCCGACCAGGGCGCTGACGGCAGAGCTTGCGGTGGTGGACGGGTTCGTGCAGGCAGACGAGGCGCAGGGCGTGGCGCGGATCGCGCTGGTGGAGCGGCACCGGGGCACCGGCAAGGTCGTCAACGGCTTCGTGTCGGGCTTTGGCTACAGGGGGCGCATGGCGGTCGGCTCGACCGTGGCGCATGACAGCCACCACATGATCGTGGTCGGCACCGATGCCGCGATGATGGCGGCGGCGGCGAACCGGCTGGGAGAGATCGGCGGCGGGATCACCGTCTGGAAGGACGGCGCGGAAATCGCCCAGGTGCCCCTGCCGATCGCGGGGCTGATGAGCGACCGCCCGGCGGCGGAGGTCGCGGCGAAGGCGGGGCGCATGGTCGAGGCGATGGCCGAATGCGGCTGCACGCTGAACAACGCCTACATGCAGCACTCGCTGCTGGCGCTGGTGGTGATCCCGGAACTGCGCATCTCGGATCTCGGGCTGGTGGACGTGACCCGGTTCGAGCTGACGGGGCTGTTCGAGTGAGCGCGCTCGACCCGGCGCTGCCGGTGCAGACGGCGCGGGTGCGCGCCGCCGAGAGCTTCACCGACCCCGAGGCCGCGGTGACGCGGCTCGAGGAGCTTTATGCCGAGGCGACGGCCTTCCTGCTCGACGGGTTCAACCGCACGCTGACCGGCGGCAGGCCGGCGGCGCGGCTGCGGGCCTTCTACCCCGAGGTGCGGATCACCACCTCCAGCCACATGAAGGCCGACAGCCGGCTGAGCTTTGGCCATGTGGCGGTGCCGGGCACCTATTCGGCGACGATCACGCGGCCCGATCTGTTCCGCAACTATCTGGTGCAGCAGCTTGGGCTTCTGGTCCGCAATCACGGGGTGCCGGTCAGCATCGGCCCCTCGACCACGGCGATTCCGGTGCATTTCGCGGTGGCGGGCAACCCCTCGGTCGCGGTTCCGCAAGAGGGCGTGCTCAGCTTCTCGCTGCGCGACGTGTTCGACGTGCCGGACCTTGCGACGATGGATGACGACATCGTCAACGGCACCAACCTCAGCCATCCCGACGGCTCCGGTCATCTGGCGCCCTTCACCGCGCAGCGGGTGGATTACTCGCTGGCGCGGCTGTCGCATTACACCGCGACGACGCCCGAGCATTTCCAGAACCATGTGCTGTTCACCAACTACCAGTTCTATGTGGACGAGTTCGAGACCTTTGCCCGCGCGGCGCTGGCGGATCCGGCCAGCGGCTATGATGCCTTCGTCGGGCCGGGGAACATCGTGGTGACACGGGCCGAAGAGGCGTTGCCGGCCCTGCCCCGGTTGCCGCAGATGCCGGCCTATCACCTCAGGCGGCCCGACGGGCAGGGGATCACGCTGGTGAATATCGGCGTCGGCCCCTCCAACGCCAAGACGGCGACGGACCATATCGCGGTGCTGCGGCCCCATGCCTGGCTGATGGTCGGGCATTGCGCCGGGCTGCGCAACAGCCAGAGCCTGGGCGATTTCGTGCTGGCCCATGCCTATCTGCGCGAGGATCACGTGCTCGACGCCGACCTGCCGGTCTGGGTGCCGATCCCGGCGCTGGCAGAGATCCAGATCGCGCTGCAGGAGGCGGTGGCCGAGGTCACCGAGCTTGAGGGGTATGAGCTGAAGCGGATCATGCGCACCGGCACCGTCGCCACCATCGACAACCGCAACTGGGAACTGCGCGACCAGTCGGGGCCGGTGCAGCGGCTTTCGCAGTCGCGCGCCATCGCGCTGGACATGGAAAGCGCCACCATCGCCGCCAACGGCTTCCGGTTCCGCGTGCCCTATGGCACCTTGCTGTGCGTCAGCGACAAGCCGCTGCATGGCGAGCTGAAGCTGCCGGGGATGGCATCGGAATTCTACCGCACCCAGGTCAGCCGCCACCTGCTGATCGGCGTGCGCGCGATGGAGCGGCTGCGCGACATGCCTCTGGAACGCATCCACAGCCGCAAGTTGCGCAGCTTCGAGGAAACAGCCTTCCTGTGACGGCGGGAAACTGGCCGAAAAAGGCGAAAAACGCTTGCCTTGCAGGCCGAAAACCTGTGTAGCAACCCAATATGCCGACTTGGGCGCAGATGACCCTGAAATCGGGGCACAGTGAGGAGATTCAAATGTCGAAACCGATGACGAAGGCGCAACTGGTCACGGCCGTGGCCGAGGCGATGGGCTCTGACAAGAAGACCGCAACCGCCGCGCTGGATGCGATCGGAACGGTGGTGGCGAACGAGGTCACCAATGGCGGCGCCGTGACCATTCCGGGCGTCGGCAAGGTGGTCTGCAAGGCCCGGCCCGAGCGTCAGGTGCGCAACCCGGCCACGGGCGAGACGATGACCAAGCCCGCCGACAAGGTCGTCAAGGTGACCGTGGCCAAGTCGCTGAAGGACATCGTGAACGGCTGAGCGGTTACGGCCGGGCGGTCATGGCGGGGCTTGCGGCCCCGCGCGCATTGGATAGGGTCGCGGTCCGGTCGGATCCGCGGCCTTTTTCCGTTCGAGGTGCAGGCATGGATATCCGCGCGATCCTGATGGGGCTGGCCTTCGCCTTCATGTGGTCCTCGGCCTTCACCTCGGCGCGGATGATCGTGGCGGATGCGCCGCCGCTCACCGCGCTCGCGGCGCGGTTCGTGCTTTCGGGGGTGATTGCCTGCGGCATCGCGCTGGCGATGGGGCAAAGCTGGCGGCTGAGCCGGGGCCAGTGGCGGGCGGTGGTGATCTTCGGCCTTTGCCAGAACGCGCTGTATCTGGGCCTGAACTTCGTGGCGATGCAATGGGTGGAGGCGTCGCTGGCGGCGATCATCGCGTCATCCATGCCGCTGCTGGTGGCGGCGCTTGGCTGGGCGGTCTTCGGGGACCGGGTGCGCCCCCTGGGGCTTGCCGGGCTTGTGGCCGGGATGGCGGGCGTGGCGCTGATCATGGGATCACGCCTGCAGGGCGGCACCGATATGGGCGGCGTGGCGCTGTGCCTGCTGGGAGCCCTCGCGCTGGCGGTCGCCACGCTGTCGATGCGCGGGGCCACGGGTGGCGGCGGCAACGTGATGATGGTGGTGGGGCTGCAGATGTTCGTGGGCGCGGCGGCGCTGGCCGTGGTGGCCGCGGCGACAGAGCCCTTCGTGGTGGTCTGGTCGCCCCGGCTGGTGGCGGCGTTCCTTTACACCACGCTGGTCCCCGGGGTGCTGGCGACCTGGGTCTGGTTCCTGCTGGTGGGGCAAATCGGGACGGTGCGCGCCTCGACCTTCCATTTCCTCAACCCGTTCTTCGGCGTCGCCGTCGCGGCGCTGCTGCTGGGCGAGCGGCTGGGCTGGGCCGATGTCGCCGGCGTCATGGTGATCGCGGGCGGCATCCTTGCGGTGCAACTGTCGCGGCAGGCGCCTCCGGCCTAGCCGATCTGGCCGCGGATGCCGCCGGTCTGGCCGCGGTCCAGCAAGAGGTGATCCAGCAGCACGCAGGCCATCATCGCCTCGCCCACCGGCACGGCGCGGATGCCGACGCAAGGATCGTGCCGGCCCTTGGTGATGATGTCGGTCTCCGCGCCCGCGACCGTGATCGTGCGGCGCGGGGTGAGGATCGACGAGGTCGGCTTCACCGCAAAGCGCACCACCACATCCTGCCCGGTGGAGATGCCGCCAAGGATGCCGCCCGCGTGGTTCGACAGGAACAGCGGCCTGCCATCGTTGCCCATGCGGATCTCGTCGGCGTTGTCCACGCCGGTCAGTTCGGCGGCGGCCATGCCATCGCCGATCTCGACCCCCTTCACCGCGTTGATCGACATCATCGCGGCGGCAAGGTCTGCGTCGAGCTTGCCATAGACCGGCGCGCCAAGCCCCGCAGGCACGCCGCTCGCCACGACCTCGACCACCGCGCCGGCCGAGTTGCCGGACTTGCGCAGGCTGTCGAGATAGGCGGCCCAGTCGGCCGCGGCCTGCGCATCGGGCGCGCGGAACGGGTTCTGGCCGATCTGGGCCGCGTCAAACCGGGCGCGGTCGATCCGGTGCGGGCCGATCTGCACCATGTAGCCGCTGATCGCGAGCCCCGGCGCCAGCGCCGCGAGCGCCGCCCGCGCCACGCCGCCCGCCGCGACCCGCGCCGCGGTTTCCCGCGCGCTGGACCGGCCGCCGCCGCGATGGTCGCGCAGCCCGTATTTCCGGTGATAGGTGATGTCGGCATGGCCGGGGCGGAAGGCCTGCGCGATCTCGCCGTAATCCTTCGACCGCTGGTCGGTATTCCCGATCATCAACTGGATCGGGGTGCCGGTGGTCCGCCCCTCGAACACGCCCGACAGGATGCGCACCTGATCGGCCTCTTGCCGCTGCGTGGTGTACTTGTTCTGCCCCGGTTTGCGCGCATCCAGCCAGTGCTGCAGCATCGCTTCATCCAGCGCCAGGCCGGGAGGGCAGCCGTCCACCGTCGCGCCAAGCGCGGGCCCGTGGCTTTCGCCCCAGGTCGTGACGCGGAACAGATGGCCGAAGGTGTTGAGGCTCATGGTGCAAGGCTCCCTTTGCGGCGGGCATAGCGGGGCGGCGGGGGTGGCTCAAGAGTTTTCGCCTTGCGCGGGCGGGCGGGGGCGGTATGGTTGCGGCTACCTCGGGGTGCCCTGCGTTGCAGGGCTGAGATGCGCAGGCGAACCCGTCGAACCTGAACCGGTTAGGACCGGCGGAGGGAAGGTGGATGAAACCTCTCCTGTCCCCGCCCCGCCCATCGGCCCCTGGAGGACGACATGAGACATTTCCTGATCGCCGCGGGTCTTCTTTCGGCCGGCATCGCCGCCGCCCAGGATGCCCCCGTGCTGACCGTCTACACCTATGACAGCTTTGTCAGCGAATGGGGCCCGGGCCCGAAGGTGGAGGCCGCGTTCGAGGCGATCTGCACGTGCGACCTGCGCTTCGTGGCCACCGGGGACGGGGCGGAACTGCTCTCGCGCCTGCGGCTGGAGGGCGCGGCGACCGAGGCGGACATCGTGCTCGGCCTCGACAGCAACCTGACCGCCGCCGCGGCCGCGACCGGCCTCTTCGCACCCCATGCGCTCGGGATGCGCGACTATGACCTGCCGGTGGTCTGGGATGATCCGATGTTCGTGCCCTATGACTGGGGCTATTTCGCCTTCGTCCATGACAAGGCCCGCCTGCCCGATCCGCCCGCCAGCTTCGAGGCGCTGGCGGCAAGCGATGTCAGCATCATCATCCAGGATCCGCGCGCCTCGACCCCCGGTCTGGGGCTGCTGCTGTGGGTCAAGGCCGCCTACCCCGACCGCGCCGCCGGGATCTGGGAGGGGCTGGCCGACAACATCGTCACCGTCACCCCCGGCTGGTCCGAGTCCTATGGCCTGTTCCTGCAGGGCGAGGCGGATATGGTGCTGTCCTACACCACCTCGCCGGCCTATCACCTGATCGCCGAGGGCGATGACAGCAAGGCCGCGGCCTCCTTCACCGAAGGGCATTACCTGCAGATCGAGGTTGCGGGGGCCATCGCCTCCACCGATGTGCCCGATCTGGCGGACAGGTTCCTGGCCTTCATGGTCTCCGAGGAGTTCCAGAAGGTGATCCCGCAAACCAACTGGATGTATCCCGCCGTCACCCCGCCCGGCGGGCTGCCTGCCGGGTTCGACACGCTGATCACGCCGGCGCGGGCGCTGATCTACCCGCCGGGCGAGGCCGCGCGGATAAGGATCGAGGCGCTGACCGAATGGCAGACCGCACTTTCGAGGTGACGGGGGAGGCGGGCGCGGTGACGGGGAGGCCGGCGCGGTGACGGGGAGGCGGGCGCGGTGATTGGGGGCCGGGGCGGCGCGCTGATCGGGCTTGGCGTCGCGGGGCTGATCCTGTGCCTGACGCTGGGCACGCTGGCCGCCGTCGCCTGGCGGGCCGAGGCGGCAAGCGGCCTCGGCCCCGCGGACTGGGCGGCGCTGCGCTTCACCCTGCTGCAGGCGGCGCTGTCGGCGACGGTGTCTGCCGCGCTGGCGGTGCCGGTGGCGCGGGCCTTCGCCCGTCGCCGGTTTCGCGGGCGCGGGGTGCTGATCGCGCTTCTGGGGGCGCCGTTCATCCTGCCGGTGATCGTGGCGGTGCTGGGCCTTCTGGCGGTGTTCGGCCGGTCCGGCCTGATGAATGATGCGCTGCGGGCGCTCGGCCTGCCGGAGGTCAGCATCTACGGGCTGCAGGGGGTGCTGGTGGCGCATGTGTTCCTCAACCTGCCGCTGGCGACGCGGCTGGTGCTGCAAGGCTGGGCGGCGATCCCGGCGGAACGCTTCCGGCTGGCGGCGAGCCTTGGCCTCGGACCGGCGGAGGTGGGGCGGTTCCTCGAGCGGCCGATGCTGCGTGCCGTGCTGCCGGGCGCCTGGGTGGCGGTGTTCGTGCTGTGCCTGACCAGCTTTGCCGTGGCGCTGACGCTTGGCGGCGGGCCGGCGGCGACGACGCTGGAACTGGCGATCTACCAGGCGTTCCGCTTCGATTTCGACCTGTCGCGCGCGGCGCTGCTGGCCGCCGTGCAGTTCGCGCTCTGCCTTGCCGCGGCGGGGCTGGCGGCAGGGGTGGCGCGGCCTGCGGGCCTTGGCGCGGGGCTGGACCGGCCGGTGGATCGCCGGGACGCGGGCAGCCCCTGGCTGCGGGTGCAGGATGGCGCGGTGATCGCGGCGGCATCGCTGTTCCTGCTGCTGCCGCTGGCGATGGTGCTGCTGCGCGGGGTGCCGCAGCTTGGCGCGCTGCCGGGGCCGGTCTGGGAGGCGGCGGCGCGCTCGGTGGCGGTGGCGCTGGCCTCCACGCTGCTGTGCGTCGCGCTCGCGCTGCCGCTGGCGATCGCGGCGGTGGATCTGCGCCGCGGCGGCCGGTGGCTGGAGGCGGCGGGGATGCTCGGCCTCGCCACCTCGCCACTGGTGCTGGGGACGGGGCTGTTCGTGCTGCTGCGCCCGCTGGTGCGGCCCGCCGATCTGGCGCTGCCGGTGACGGTGCTGGTCAATGCGGTGATGGCGCTGCCCTTCGTGCTGCGCGCGCTGCTGCCGGCGCTGCGCGACCTGCGGGCGGGCTATGGGCGGCTGGCCGAGTCGCTGGGGCTTGCCGGGATGGCGCGGCTGCGGCTGCTGACCCTGCCGCGGCTGCGGGCGCCGCTGGGGTTCGGCGCGGGGCTGGCGGCGGCGCTGTCGATGGGCGACCTCGGCGTCATCGCGCTCTTCGCCGATCAGCGGACGGAAACGCTGCCGCTGCAGCTCTACCGGCTGATGGGCGCCTACCGGATGGACGCGGCAGCGGGGGCGGCAGTGCTGCTGCTGGGGCTGAGCCTTGGCCTGTTCCGGGCCTTCGACCGCGGAGGGCGCGGCCATGCTGGTCCTTGATCGCCTGCGTATCGTGCAGGACGACTTCACGCTGACGGCGGATTTCACCGTGCCCACCGGCGCGCGGGTGGCGGTCATCGGCCCCTCGGGCGCGGGCAAGTCCACGTTGCTCGCGGCCGTCGCGGGATTCGTGCCGCTGGCGGCCGGGCGCATCCTGTGGAACGGGCAGGATCTGGCGCCCCTGCCGCCGGGGGCGCGGCCGCTGTCGATCCTGTTCCAGGACCAGAACCTGTTCCCGCACCTGACCGTGACCCGGAACATCGGCCTTGGCCTGCGCCCCGACCTGCGGCTGGACCGTGCGCAGCAGGCGCGCGTGGCTGCGGCGCTGGAGCGTGTCGGCCTCGCCGGTCTTGGCGCGCGGCTGCCGGCGCAGCTGTCCGGGGGCCAGCAGGGCCGCGTGGCACTGGCGCGGGTGCTGCTGCGGGCGCGCCCGCTGCTGCTGCTGGACGAGCCCTTCGCGGCGCTCGGCCCGGCACTGAAGGCCGAGATGCTGGACCTCGTGGCCGAGATCGCGGCCGAGACCGGCTCCACCGTTCTGATGGTCAGCCACGAGCCTGCCGATGCCCGCCGCTTCGCGCCGCTGTCGGTGCTGGTGGCCGAAGGCCGCGCCGCGCCCCCCGCCCCGACGGCGGCCCTGCTGGACAACCCTCCCCCGGCGCTTGCCGCCTATCTTGGCAGGTGAAAAGCCGCCCGCGGCATCCCGCAGGCGGCTTTCCCCGAGTCTTGCTGGCTTCTTGCTGGCCGAAATATCCCGGGGGTCCGGGGGCAGCGCCCCCGGCCTCGCCGGCAGGGCTCAGGCGTGTTTCCTGCCCTTGATGCCCGCCCAGATCCGCTTGTTCGTCAGGTACAGCAGCACCGACAGCAGCGCGAGGAACAGCACGGCGACAAAGCCGGCCTGCTTGCGGGCCATCATCTTCGGCTCTGCCGTCCACATCAGGAAGGCGGCCATGTCCTCGGCCATGTTGTGCACGGTCGCCTCGCGCCCGTCGGCAAAGGTCACCAGATCGTCCGAGAGCGGCGGCGGCATCGCGATCCAGCCACCGGGGAAGGCGACGTTCTCGTAGAAGATCGAGCCCGCTTCCTCCTTCTCCTCGCCGGTATAGCCGGTGAGGATGGAGACGATGTATTCCGGCCCGCCGATGCCGTTCAGCAACTGGCTGATGCCGGTGCCGTAGGGGCCGTGGAAGCCGGCGCGGGCCTTCGCCATCAGCGACAGGTCGGGGCCCATGCCATCCCCCGCGACGGTGGGGAACATGTCCGTCGGCGCGCGCGGGCGGGTGTCGTCCAGCACGGGGTCGAAGATATCGAGCCGCTCGGCATAGGCGCGGACCTGATCCTCGGGCAGGTGCGGCCCGCCCTCGTCGGCCAGGCTGCGGATCGGCACGAACTTCAGCCCGTGGCAGGCAGAGCAGACCTCGGTATAGACCTGAAGGCCGCGCTGCAGCTGGAATTCGTCGAACTTGCCGAACGGCCCCTCGAAGCTGAACGAGGTGTCGAGCATGTGGCCTTCCGCGCCGGCGGCCAGGGCTGCCCCGCCCGACCCCGCGCCCGTCAGGGCGAGGGCCGAGAGGGCCGAGAACGCGAGTTTCCTCATCATCGGTGCTGTCCTTTCCCTCATTCGGCCGCGACGGTCTTGGTGCCGCCGGTGTTCGGGGAGTAATGGGCGTTGAAGTCTTCCTCGATCGTCGCCGGCGGGGCCAGCGGCTTCTCGATCACGCCCAGAAGCGGCAGGATCACGAAGAAGTAGACGAACCAGTAGGTCGCACCGATCAGCGAGATCCAGGGGTAGATGCCTTCGGTCGGCATCGCGCCGACCCAGGCGAGCACCGCGAAATCGACGCAGAGCAGCGCGAACCACCACTTGAACATCGGCCGGTAGCGGCCCGAGCGCACCGAGGAGGTATCCAGCCAGGGCGCCAGTGCCATGACCGCGATCGACCCGAACATCGCCAGCACGCCGAAGAACTTGGCGTCGATGATGCCGAAGGTCAGGAAGGACACCAGCTGCACCGCCCAGACATCGGCGGTGAAGGCGCGCAGGATCGCGTAGAAGGGCAGGAAATACCATTCGGGCACGATATGCACCGGGGTCGAGAGCGGGTTCGCCTCGATGTAGTTGTCGGGGTGGCCGAGATAGTTGGGCATGAAGCCGACGATGGCGAAGAACACCATCAGGATCACGGCCAGCGCGAACAGGTCCTTCATCACGAAATAGGGCCAGAACGGAACCGTGTCCCTCGCGGCCTCTTCCTTCGAGCCGCGGCGGACCTCGACGCCGGTGGGGTTGTTGTTGCCCGTGGTGTGGAAGGCCCAGATATGCACCGCGACCAGCGCCGCGATCACGAAGGGCAGCAGGTAGTGCAGCGAGAAGAAGCGGTTCAGCGTCGGATTGTCCACCGCCGGCCCGCCCAGCAGCCAGGTCTGGATCGACTCGCCGATGCCGGGGATCGCGCCGAAGAGCCCGGTGATCACCGTGGCGCCCCAGAACGACATCTGGCCCCAGGGCAGCACATAGCCCATGAAGGCGGTGCCCATCATGCACAGGTAGATGATCATGCCGATGATCCAGGTCACCTCGCGCGGGGCCTTGTAGGACCCGTAGTAGAGGCCGCGGAACAGGTGCAGATACACCGCCACGAAGAACAGCGAGGCGCCGTTGGAATGCAGGTAGCGCAGCATGTAGCCGCCATTCACGTCGCGCATGATATGCTCGATCGAGGCGAAGGCCATGGACACATGCGGCGTGTAGTGCATCACCAGCACGATGCCGGTCGCGATCTGCAGCACCAGGCAGAAGGTCAGCACGATGCCCCAGATCCACATCCAGTTCAGGTTCTTGGGCGTGGGGATCATCAGCGTGTCATAAAGCAGCCCGAGGATCGGCAGGCGCTTGTGAAGCCATTTCTCGGCGCCCGACTTGGGCTCGTAGTGATCGTGCGGGATACCAGCCATGAATGCGCTCCTCAGCCCAGCAGAATAGTGGTTTCGTCCGAGAACTGCGCGGTCGGGACCGGCAGGTTCTCCGGCGCGGGGCCGCGGCGGATCCGGCCCGCCGCGTCATAGTGCGAGCCGTGGCAGGGGCAGAACCAGCCGCCGAAATCGCCGGCGCCGTCGCCGATCGGCACGCAGCCGAGATGGGTGCACACGCCCATCATCACCAGCCACTCGCCGGCCTCGTCCATCGTGCGGTTGGTGTCCGAGGCGTCGGCATCGGCGGGAAGGTTGGCGTTGCGCGCGTTGCGGTCGATCAGCTCGGCCAGATCGACCTCGCGGGCGCTCGCGATCTCCTCGGGGGTGCGGCGGCGGATGAACACCGGCTTGCCGCGCCACTTCACGGTCAGCTGCGTGCCCACATCGACACCGCTCACATCGACGAAGATCGAGGAGAGCGCCTGGACATCGGCCGAGGGGTTCATCTGGTTCACCAGCGTCCAGCCGGCCGCGCCTGCGGCGACGGCGCCGGCACCTGCGGTGGCGTAGTAGAGGAAATCCCTTCGGGTGCCTGAGTGTGGGGCGCCTGAGTGGTCATCTGCGTGGGACACGTGTATTCTCCCTTCCCCGGCCGCTGAACGAGGCCAAATACGGCGATTGGGCCGCAGTTGAAGCAGCCATACGCGCCGTTGTCTAGCGGTCAATTCCGGGCCAGTCCAGCGGACAATCAGGCGCAGGCAACCGGCGCGTTGCTGCTGTTGCGGCATGATGACGCTTGCGCCGCGGCGCGGGCCGCGGGGCATGGCCGGGGGATTGCGGCCGGAGCGCCGCACGTTATGATCGGGCGATTGCGGCCGCAGCCTCGCTTGCCGCGCCTCAATCATCTCACGGAGGAACGGAAATGCGAAGATGGAGACTATGCGGCCTGATGGCCGCCTCGGTGATGGCCGTGGGCACGGCCGCAGCCGCGGCGGAGCTGGAAGTCAGCCTCTACCTCGGCGCGCAGTCGGCGAACTCCAGCGATGTCGAGAGCCCCGGGCTGGGCGAGCAGTCGGTGGACTGGGAAGGCCGGTCGGGGGACATGGCGCCCTATTACGGTGTGCGCGCCACCTGGTGGCAGAACGAACGCTGGGGCTGGGGCTTCGAGGTGAACCACGCCAAGGCCTATGCGGACGAACCGGAAGACTATGGCTTCGAACGGCTGGAGTTCAGCGACGGGCTGAACTTCGTGACCGCGAACGTGTTCCGCCGCTGGCAGCAGCCGGGAAAGCGGATCACCCCCTATGTCGGCGCGGGGCTCGGGTTTGCCATGCCGCATGTGGACATCACCCCCGACGGAGGGAAGCATACCTTCGGCTATCAGGTCACCGGCCCGGTGGTGCAGCTTGTCGCCGGCGCCAGCTATGCGCTGGATGATCGCTGGTCGCTGTTCGGCGAATACAAGGGGACATGGTCCAGCCACGATGTCGATCTCGACTCGGGCGGCAACCTTGAAACCGATCTGGTGACCAACGCGATCAACGTCGGGATCAGCCGCAGGTTCTGATCGCGGGTTTCGGGTTCCGGGGGCTCGGGTTTCGGGGGCGCAGGTTGCGGCCGCCGTCGGGCGGGCCTCGCCCGAGTCCCCGTCAGGCCAAGAGCTGCGTGGCGTTCCGGCCGGTGATCGCGGCGCTGACGATGGTGCCTTCGGGCTGGTCGGCGGCGAAGGCGACCTCGGTGAACTGTTCGGTCCGGCCCATGCGCGGGCCTTCGGTCAGCACGCGGTGGCGGCGGCCCTGCTGAGCCGCCAGATGCTGCGCAAGCCGCGCCTGCCCCGCGGCGCGCAGCCGGGCGGCGCGCTCCTTGATGACCGGGCCGCGCACTTGCGGCATCCGGGCGGCGGGGGTGCCCTTGCGGGGGCTGAACGGGAAGACGTGCAGGAAGGTCAGCCCGCAGTCCTCGACCAGCTTCAGCGAGTTTTCGAACATCGCCTCGGTCTCGGTCGGGAAGCCCGCGATGATGTCGGCGCCGAACACCATGTCGGGGCGCAGGCGGCGCGCCTCCTCGCAGAAGCGGATCGCGTCGTCCCGCAGGTGCCGGCGCTTCATCCGCTTCAGGATCATGTCGTCGCCCGCCTGCAGCGACAGGTGCAGATGCGGCATCAGCCGGGGTTCGGTCGCGATCGCCAGCATCAGGTTGTCATCCGCCTCGATCGAGTCGATGGAGGAGATGCGCAGGCGCGGCAGGTCGGGCACCAGACGCAGGATGCGCATCACCAGATCACCAAGGCGCGGCGCGCCCGGCAGGTCGGCGCCCCAGCCTGTCAGGTCCACCCCGGTCAGCACCACCTCGTTGAAGCCGCGCCCGACAAGGCGCCTGATCTGCTCGATCACCACGCCCGCGGGGACGGAGCGCGAGTTGCCGCGGCCGAAGGGGATGATGCAGAAGGTGCAGCGATGATCGCAGCCGTTCTGGACCTGCACATAGGCGCGGTGGCGGCCGAAGCCGTCGATCAGGTGCCCGGCGGTTTCCCTGACCGACATGATGTCATCGACGCGGATCTTCTCGGTCTCGCCAATGAGGTCGGGGGCGCGCAGGCCGGCCCAGGTTTGCGCCTGCATCTTTTCCGTGTTGCCGATGACGCGGGCGACCTCTGGCATCGCGGCGAAGGTCTCGGGTTCGGTCTGCGCGGCGCAGCCGGTGACGATGATGGTGGCGCCGGGATGGGCGCGCGACAGGCGGCGGATCTCCTGCCGCGCCTTGCGCACCGCCTCTGCCGTGACGGCGCAGGTGTTGACGACCACGGCGTTCTCGATGCCCGCGGCCGCCGAAAGCTCTTTCATCGCTTCGGTTTCATAGGCGTTGAGCCGGCAGCCGAGGGTGGCGAAGATCGGCGCGCTCATGCGTGGCGGGCCAGAAAATCGGGGGTCAGCCAGCCGTCGAACACATGCGCGGTGGGGCCGGTCATCCAGACGCCATCCTCGCGCCAGTCGATCTCCAGCGTGCCGCCATCGACATGCACGGCGACGCGCCGCCCGGTCAGGCCGCGCCGGGCCGCAGCCACGGCCGCGGCGCAGGAGCAGGAGCCGGAGGCAAGGGTGATGCCGGTGCCCCGCTCCCAGATCCGCAGGCGGATCGCCTCCGGCGACAGGATCTGCACGAACTCGACATTGGTGCGCTCGGGGAACAGCGGGTGATGCTCGAAGGCGGGGCCCTCGGCGGCGAGGTTCACCGCGCCCGCATCGGCCACGAAGAAGGTGCAATGCGGATTGCCCATGCCGGTGGCGACCGGATCGCCCGCGATCGGCAGGTGCAGGCTGTCCGCGGGCTCGGCCAGCGGGATGCGGTCCCAGTCCAGCATCGGCGCGCCCATGTTCACGCGGGTGAGGCCGCCCCCCGCATCCTCTGCCGCCAGCAGGCCGCGTTCGGTGCGCAGCGACACGGCGGGCTGGCCGGTTTCCTCCATCAGCAGGCGGGCGATGCAGCGGGTGGCGTTGCCGCAGGCGGCGGAGGGCGAGCCGTCGGCGTTGTAGAAGGTCAGCCGCGCATCGGCGTCCGCATCCGCCTCGATCAGCGCCAGCTGGTCGAAGCCGACGCCCCTGTGCCGGTCGCCAAGCGCCTGCGCGAGCGCGGCCGTCACCGGCAGGCTGCGACGGCGCGCGTCGATCACCACGAAATCGTTGCCCAGCCCGTGCATCTTCATGAACGGCAGGCCCTGCGGGGCGGATGAATCCTTCATGGCGCGCGATATACGCGCGCGCCGGGGTTTTTGCCAGTGCCGCGATGTTGCGCGGATTTTCCGCTTGACCCCACCGGGCGGGGTTTCTAAGTAGGCGCCCTGTCGGGCCTGTCGCCCGGCCGGGGTTCCGGCCGAGCCGCAGGCGTTTTGCCGAGGGTCACAAGTCGTTGATCCCGCTGGCAAACATCCGGTTTCGGGACGGTGAGGGCGGGTAGCTCAGTTGGTTAGAGCACGTGACTTTTAATCATGGGGTCGAGGGTTCGAATCCCTCCCCGCTCACCAGTCCCGGACAGATCAGGCACAGCGCGGCGCGGCACCCTTCTTGACGCGCGCGGCACGGCTGCCATTGTCGGCGCGTGTCATGCACAGGAGGATGCCATGCCCACGGTCAGCCCGCCCGCCGATCCCGAGGCCGACCCCCGCGTCCGCGCGGTCTTCGACGATATCCGCGCGACGCGGGGCAGCACCTTCATCAACAATTTCTGGCGCTACCTCGCCTTCGACGCGGATCTGCTGGCGCAGACCTGGGCAGAGGTGAAGGCGGTGATGGCCACGCCCTCGGCGCTGGACCCGAAGGTGAAGGAGATGATCTATGCGGCGGTCTCGGCGGCGAACGCCTGCGATTACTGCGCCCATTCGCATCTGGCGGCGGCGCGCGCCAAGGGGATGACGCCGGCCGAACAGGCCGACCTGTTCCGCGTCCTGGCGCTTGCCGGCAAGACCAACCACCTTGCCAACGCCATCCGCCCGCCGGTGGATGCCGAGTTCCTGCAATCCAGCCATATCCACGGAAAGACCGACCCATGAGCGATACCGCCTATGCCATCGCCGTCCGCAAGCCGGGGGGCAGCGACATGTTCCACAAGGTCGCGATCGAACTGCCGGAGCCGGGCCCCGGACAGGTGCGCATCCGGCATACCGCGGTGGGGGTGAACTTCATCGACGTCTATTATCGCAGCGGCAGCTATCCATGGCCGGTGGAGGCGGATCTTGTCACCGGCTCGGAAGGCGCGGGCATCGTCGAGGCGGTGGGCGCGGGCGTGACCGGCTTCGCGCCGGGCCAGCGCGTCGCCTACACCTCGCCGAACGGGGCCTATGCCACGCACCGGCTGCTGGATGCCGCGCTGCTGGTGCCGCTGCCGGAGGATATCCCCGACGAGATCGCGGCGGCGGTGATGCTCAAGGGTCTGACGGCGCATTACCTGCTGCACCACTCCTTCCCCGTGCAGGCGGGGCAGAGCGTGCTGTTCCATGCGGCGGCGGGGGGCGTGGGGCTGATCGCCGGGCAATGGCTGGCGGCCAAGGGCGTGCGCGCCATCGGCACCGCCGGCGGGCCGGAGAAATGCGCGCTGGCGCGGCAGAACGGCTATGACGCGGTGATCGACTATCGCGCGCAGGACTTCGTGGCCGAGGTGCGGGCGCTGACCGGAGGCAAGGGCCTGGCCGCGGTCTATGACAGCGTGGGGGCCGACACGATCATGGGCTCGCTCGACCTGCTGGAAACCTTCGGCACGCTGGTCAGCTTTGGCCAGTCGTCCGGCGCGCCGGACCAGTTGCGGGTGGCGGACCTGGCCCGCGGCTCGCTGCGGCTGACGCGGCCGACGCTGTTCCACCATGTCGCGCGGCGCGACTGGCTGCTGCAGGCGTCGGAAGAGCTGTTCGGGAAGATCCGGTCGGGCAGGATCGCCATTCGCATCGACCGCAGCCTGCCGCTGACCGAGGCGGGCGAGGCGCATGACGGGCTGGAAGGCCGGCGCACCACCGGCTCGACGGTGCTCATTCCCTGAGCGTCAGAGAGGCTCGCCCTTCAGCAGCGCGGCAAGATCGCCCAGCAGCGCAAGATTGCGGTCGGGCGGGCAGCGGCTGTCGGTAAGCTTCTCGTGCATCAGCCCCTGGCAGGCAAGGAACACGATGGCGCCGATGCGCGGATCCGGGCAGCGGGTGAAGAGGGCGCGCAGATCCTCGCGAAAGCCGAGCACGGGTTCCATGAACGCCGGATCCTCCAGCATCGCCGCGAAGATGCCCGAGGCGCCGGCGGGCGGGCTGCACATTTCATCGCGCAGCACCTCGAGAAAGCAGCAGGCCGCGGGCAGGGCTGTCGCCTCGCCGGTCAATGCGCCGGGCGCGCGCGATTCGAGCTCTGCGCGGAGCCGGGCGACATGTTCCGCGACCATCGCCCGCAACAGTGCGTTCTTGCTGGGGAAGTGATAGAGCAGCCCCCCCTTGGACACGCCGGCGCGCGCTGCCACCGCGTCGAGCGACAGGCTGGACGCCCCCTCCTCGAAGGCTATATCCCCGGCAGCATCCAGCAGGCGCTGCCGTGTTGCGGCCGGGTTACGGATGCGCGGGCTGGTCACTGAAGTCATCCTCCCCGGTTGACTTTACCGTCCGGACGGTACAGGACTTGCCGCGCAAATGAAAGATTGATCCTGCGAGACCCTTTCCCCGCCCGCCCCCCCAGGAGAATAGAATGGTAAAGCGCCTCATCATCGCCGTGATCCTGCTTGGGCTGATCGTGGCCGGGATCGTCGGGTTCAACCTGTTCCGCGACAGGATGATCTCGGAGTTCTTTGCCGGCAGGACGCCGCCGCCGGTGGCCGTCTCGGTGACGGTGGCCGAAGCGACGAACTGGAGGCCGGGGCTGGATGCGGTGGGAACGGCGCTGGCCGCGCAGGGGGTTGACCTGTCGGTCGAGGCCGCGGGCGTGGTGCGCGAGATACTGTTTGCGCCGAACGATCATGTCAGCGCCGGCGATCAACTGGTGCAGATCGACGACCGGATGGAGCAGGCGGACCTTGCCGCCGCGATTGCCGCGCAGGAACTGGCCGAGACCGAACTGGCACGCAGCCGCACCCTGCGGGAGCGCGGCGTGAGCACGGCCAACACGCTCGATACCGCAGAGGCGACCGCGACCGAGGCGCGCAGCCGCGTGCAGCGCCTGCGCGCGGTTCTGGAGCAGAAGCAGTCCGTCGCACCCTTCAACGGGATCATCGGGATTCCGCGGATCGAGGCGGGCCAGTACGTCACGCCGGGCACGGTCTATGCGACCTTGCAGGATCTGGACCACATGCGCGTCGATTTCTCGCTGCCGGAACAGGAATCGGGGATCGTGAAGATCGGGATGCCGGTGACGATGTCCTCCGAGGTGGGCGGCGTGACCGCAAGGGGCGAGATCGCCGGCATCGAGCCGCGGATCGACCCGAACTCGCGCCTGGTGACGGTACGGGCCGAGGTCGAGAACCCCGGGGGCCGGATCACCCCCGGCCAGTTCATGCGGGTGCGCGTCGAGCTTCCGCCCGAGGAAGGCGTGATCGCGCTGCCGCAGACGACCGTCAGTTCCACCCTCTATGGCGATTCCGTCTATATCGTGCGCCCCGCCGAGGCGGAGGGCGAACCCGAGCGGGTCGAGCAGGTGTTCGTCACGCTCGGGCGCCGGGCGGGCAACGTGGTCGAGATCGTCGAGGGCGTGGAGCCGGGGGACCGCGTGGTCAATGCCGGGCAGAACCGGCTGAGCGGGAATGCCGCCGTGACCATCGACAATGAGGTGGCACCCGTCCGGAGCGTCGAGCCCGCGCCGGGCGAGCAGGCCGCGGCAGAGGCCGAGGCAGCAGCAGAGGCCGAGGCGGCGGCAGTGCCCGACGCGGCGGCAGATCCGGGCAAGGCGGGCGAAGCGCCGGCCCCTGCGGCAACCGAGTGAGGGCGGGGCGGTGAACTTTTCCGAGATCTTCATCCGGCGGCCCGTGCTGTCCACGGTGCTTGCGTCCTTCATCCTGCTGCTGGGGTTCCAGGGGATTCTGAACCTGCCGGTGCGGCAGTATCCCGAGGTCGAGGAAACCGTGGTGACCATCACCACGATCTATCCCGGCGCCTCGTCGGACCTGATCCAGGGCTTCGTGACCGCGCCGATCGCGGCCTCGGTCGCGACGACCGAGAACATCGACTATGTCAGCAGCCAGTCCAGGCCCTCTGCCTCGGTCGTGTCGGTGCGCATGCAGCTGGGGGCGGATCCGGATGTGGCGCTGACCGACGTGCTGTCGAAGGTGCAGGCGGTGCGCGGCGAACTGCCCGGCGAAGCGGAGGACCCGGTGATCGTGAAGGGCACCGGCCAGCAGTTCGCGCTGATGTATCTGGTGGCGCTCAACCCCAACATGACCCCCGAGCAGTTGACGGAATATCTGGAACGGGTGATCCGCCCGCGCATGTCCACCATCGAGGGCGTGGCAGAGATCCAGGTGCTCGGTGCCGCGAACTACGCGATGCGGGTCTGGATCGACCCGCTGAAGCTGGCGGCGCGGGGCGTGACCGCCTCCGAGGTCGCGGCGGCGATCCGGGCCTCGAACTTCCTCGCCGCGCCGGGCAAGATCGAGAACGAGTTCTTCGCCTACGCGATCACCCTGCGCTCCACCCTGCAGACGCCCGAGGCCTTTGGCGCGCTGCCGCTGAAGGGCAGCGGCAACGAGGTGGTGCGGCTGCGCGACGTGGCCGAGATCGAGCTTGCCTCGGAGGAAGGGGCGGAGGTCGTGAGCTTCAACGGCCAGGCGGGCACCTTCATCGGCGTGTTTCCGACGCCCTCCGCCAACCCGCTGGATACCGCAGCCGCCGTGCTGGAAGAGCTGCCGCTGATCAACGAAACGCTGCCCGAGGGCATGACCATCGAGTCGGTCTACGATTCGACCGAGACGATCAGCGCCTCCATCGACGAGGTGTTCAAGACGATCGGAGAGGCCGTCGCCATCGTGGTGGTGGTGATCTTGCTGTTCCTTGGCTCGTTCCGGTCGGTGCTGATGCCGATCGTGACGATCCCGCTGTCGCTGATCGGGGTCGGCGCGGTGCTGATGGCGCTCGGCTATTCGATCAACCTTCTGTCGCTGCTGGCGATGGTGCTGGCGATCGGGCTGGTGGTGGATGATGCCATCGTGGTGGTGGAAAACATCCACCGCCATATCGAGGACGGGATGCCGCCGCAGGCGGCCGCGATCAAGGGCATGAAAGAGATCACCGGCCCGGTCATCGCGATGACGATCACGCTGGCCGCCGTGCTGGCGCCGCTGGCATTCACCGGCGGGCTGACCGGGGCGCTGTTCACGGAATTCGCCTTCACGCTGGCCGGATCGGTTATCCTGTCGGGGATCATCGCGCTGACGATCACGCCGATGATGTCCGCGCTTTTGCTGAAGCACGGGCAGACCAGCCGGTTCCAGCGGATCGTGGACGGGACTTCGGACCGGGTTGCCAACTGGTATGAACGGCGGGTGTCCTCGTCGCTCGACTACCGGCCTGTCACCCTGCTGATGGTCGTGGCGCTGGTGGGCGTGACCGGGTTCATGTTCACCAAGACACCCACCGAACTTGCGCCCGATGAAGACCAGGGCGCGATGTTTGCCTTCCT
This sequence comes from Rhodobacteraceae bacterium UBA6141, assembly GCA_002423245.1. GTDB lineage: Bacteria > Pseudomonadota > Alphaproteobacteria > Rhodobacterales > Rhodobacteraceae > Frigidibacter. The sequence continues at coordinate 22,767 of DIVD01000051.1, read as the reverse complement.
GAACGGCCCGCGCTACGCGACCAAGGAATATACCTCGCTCTATACCAGCCAGATCGCGGGCATGGCCTCCGAGGTGCCCGAGGTGAAGACCCACTTCTCGATCGCGGGCTTCGGCGGGCAGGACAATACCGGCATCTTCGTCTGGGTGCTGGATGACTGGGCCGACCGCGAGCGCAGCCAGGCCGAGGTGCAGACCGAGATTCAGGCCAGCCTGGACGGCGTTGCCGGGGTTCAGGGCTTCGTCTTCGCGCCGCCGACGCTGCCGGGCACCGGGGGCGGGCTGCCGATCTCGGTAGTGATCCAGTCGATCCACTCGCCCGAACGGGTGGTGGAGGTCGCCGAGGAAATCAAGGCCAAGGCGCAGGCAAGCGGGCGGTTCATCGTGGTGCAGAACTCGCTGGCCTTCGATGCGCCGCAGGCGACGGTGACGATCGACCGCGAGCGGGCGGCGAGCCTGAACGTGTCGGTATCGGAAATCGGCTCGACGCTGGGGCTGCTGGTCGGGGGCGGCGCGATCGCGCAGTTCGACCGCGATTCCAACAGCTATGACATCATCACCCAGGTGCCGCGCGAATACCGCGACAATCCGGCCAGCCTCGGGCAGTTCTTCGTGCGCGCCGCTGACGGGGCGATGGTGCCGCTGTCGTCGGTGGTCGACGTCTCCACCGGGGTCACGGCGGCGTCGATCGAGCAGTTCAACCAGTTGAACTCTGCCACCATCACCGCGCTGCCGCTGCCGGGCGTGTCCACCGGCGAGGGCCTGCAAGAGATCGTCGCCGCCGCCGAGGAGGTGATGCCCGACGGCTTCTTCATCGACTATTCCGGCCAGTCGCGGCTGGAGGTGGCACAGGGCAACACCATCATCATCGCCTTTGCCGCGGCGCTGGTGGTGATCTATCTGGTGCTGGCCGCGCAGTTCGAAAGCTTCCGCGATCCGCTGATCATCCTGATGTCGGTGCCGCTGTCGATCTTCGGGGCGATCCTGCCGCTGAACCTCGGTCTGGGCACGCTGAACATCTACACGCAGGTGGGGCTGATCACGCTGATCGGGCTGATCAGCAAGCACGGCATCTTGCTGGTGGAGTTCGCGAACCAGCAGCGCGAGGATCACGGGCTGACCAAGCGGCAGGCGATCGTCGCGGCGGCCAAGACCCGTCTGCGGCCGATCCTGATGACCACCGCCGCGATGGCGCTGGCCGTGGTTCCGCTGATCCTGGCCGAGGGCGCGGGCGCCGCTGCCCGGCAGGCGATGGGTATCGTGATCTTCTCGGGGCTGATCATGGGCACGATGTTCACGCTGTTCGTGGTGCCGATGTTCTACACGCTGATCTCGCGCTCTGACGCGTCGTTTGCCCTGGCGAAGCTGCAGCACGAGGCAGAGGCGCAGGGCCGCGCCTGAACCCTACGCAGCACTGCCGAACCGCCGCGGGTCCTGAAGGGGCGCGCGGCGGTTTCGCGTTCGCAGCGGCGCAATAGCTGCAATTGCACAGGTTAAGCCGGGGGTAAGCGCGCCCTGTTATCGCTTCCCCCGGGTGAACAAGTGGGTGGCGGGATGAGCGCGGTCAGAAACGCGGCACCAGTCATCATCAAGCGGAAGAAGGTCGTGGCTGGCGGGGGCCACCACGGCGGGGCATGGAAGGTGGCTTACGCCGACTTCGTGACGGCCATGATGGCCTTCTTCCTGTTGATGTGGCTGTTGAACGCAACGACGGAAAAGCAACGCAAGGGGCTCGCGGATTATTTCAATCCGACGATTCCGATCAACCGGATCTCTGGCGGGGGCGAGGGCGCCTTTGGCGGCGACTCCGTGTTCTCGGAGGAGGAGGTCGCGCAGAACGGCACGGGCGCCTCCAACCACAAGCCGACCGAGGAGCGGCAGGCGGTCGGCCAGACCGGCACCGAGATGAAGGAGGATGCCGCCGCCGAGGCCGAAAAGCGCAAGATGGAAGAGATGCAATCCATGCTGCTGGGCTTTGGCGGCGAAAGCATGGTGACCCAGAACCTCGCGCGCCACATCGTCACCCGGCTGACCGACGAAGGGCTGATCGTGGAGTTCTTCGACCAGCAGGAGGCACCGCTCTTCGCCGCTGGCAGCGCCGAGCCGATGCCGGTGACGCGCGATCTGGCGGGGATGATCGCGCGGGTGTTCGGGCTGGTGGACAACGAACTGGCGGTGCAGGGCTATCTTGCCGCGCAGCCCGAAGTGCTGCGCAAGGATCCGGCATGGGACCTGTCCACCGCGCGGGCGCAGGCGCTGCGGCGTCTGATCGAGGAGGCGGGGCTGGAGGCGCGGCGGGTGCAGCGCGTGACCGGCTTTGCCGACCGCATCCCGGCGGTGCGCAACCCGATGGCGGTGCGCAACAACCGGGTGGAGGTGATCTTGCTGCGATCCAACCGGATCTAGGCGGCGTTAGCCGGATGTTAAGCGGGAGTGCGGCAGAGTGGCCTCATCGAGGGACGCAGCAGCAGAAAGGCGCTAACCCGCATGTCCATTTCCTCCTCGCTGAATTCCGGTGTCGCCGGCCTCGCGGCCAATGCCACCCGGCTCGCGACCATTTCCGACAACATCGCCAACTCCAGCACCTTCGGCTACAAGCGCGCCGAGGCAGATTTCGAAAGCCTGGTGATCACCAGCAGCTCTGGCTCCGGCACCTATTCGGCGGGCGGTGTTCGGGCCACGTCCTCGCGCCTGATCGACCAGCAGGGGCCGCTGGTCTCCACCTCCAACGCGCTCGACATCGCGATTTCGGGGCGCGGGATGCTGCCGGTCACAACCGAGGTGTCGCTGAACACCGCAACCGGCGACAAGCCGATGATGATGACCTCCACCGGCTCGTTCCACACCGATGCCAACGGGGTGCTGAAGACCAATTCGGGGCTGGTGCTGCTAGGCTGGCCGGCAAATGCCGATGGCACGATCGCCACCTATCCGCGCGACACGCTGGCGGGGCTCCAGCCGGTAGTGATCAACGCCAATCAGACCGCGGGCGATCCGACGACGCAGATGAGCCTCGGCGTCAACCTGCCCGCGACCGAGACGGAAACCGGGTCCAGCGGCGACCCGCTGCCGCTGTCGGTGGAATATTTCGGGAACCTCGGCACCTCGGAAACGCTGGACATCACCTTCACGCCCGTGGTGCCGGCGGCCGGATCGTCCAACACCTGGACGATGGAGATCCGCGATTCGGCCCAGGCCGGCGCGGTGATCGGGGAATACACGCTGAGCTTCGACGACAGCCGCGGATCGGGCGGCACGCTCGCCTCGGTCAGCGTGGTGTCGGGCGGCGCCTATGACAGCGCGACCGGCAAGCTGGACTTGACGGTGGCGGGCGGCCCGCTGGTGATGACCATCGGCAAGATCGGCGACACCAATGGCCTGACGCAGCTGTCGGACAGCTTCACGCCGACATCCATCACCAAGGACGGCTCGCCGGTCGGTAACCTGACGGCGGTGGAGACCGACGAGAACGGCTTCATCACCGCGACCTATGACACCGGCTTCACCCGCAGGATCTATCAGATACCGCTGGTGGATGTGCCAAATCCGAACGGCTTGATGGTGCTGAACAACCAGACCTTCCAGGTCTCGCCGGATTCGGGATCGTTCTTCCTGTGGGACGCGGGTGACGGGCCCACCGGCGCTGTCGTGGGCTATGCACGCGAAGGGTCCACCACCGATGTCGCCGGAGAGTTGACCTCGCTTATCCAGACGCAGCGGGCCTATTCGTCCAACGCCAAGGTGATCCAGACGGTGGACGAGATGTTGCAGGAGACGACGAACATCAAACGCTGACGACGAGGCCGGGCCGGGCGGCCGCGGCAGATCCTAGCACCCGCAAGGCGGGCGGAGGACGGGCATGAGCATTTCAGGCGCGCTGTCGAATGCGCTTTCGGGGCTGACCGCCAGCGCGCGGGCGGCCGAGGTCGTGTCGACCAACGTGTCGAACGCGCTGACCGAGGGCTTCGCCCGGCGCGAGCTTGGCCTGTCCAGCCGCAGCCTTGGCGGCGAAGGGGCGGGGGTCAGGATCGACGGGGTCAGCCGCGTCGTCAACCGCAGCGTGCTCGGCGACCGGCGGCTGGCCGATGCGGCGGCCGCCAATGCCGGGCTGCGCCAGCAGTTCCATGCCGGCCTTGAACGATCCATCGGAACCTCCGACCAGGCCGGATCGCTGACCGCGCGGATGGATGATCTCGAATCGGCGCTGATCGCCGCCGCCAGCCGCCCGGACAGCGAGGCGCGGCTGCAGCAGGTGCTGGTCGGCGCGACAGACCTTCCCCGCACGATCAACACGGTGTCGGGCGACATTCAGGCGGCGCGGATGGCGGCCGACCACGAAATCGCGGCGCAGGTCACCGCGCTGAACGACGCGCTGGTGCGGATCGACGATCTGAACGCCACCATCCTCGCGCAGCGCAGCGCCGGCAGCGACGCGACCGCGCTGATGGACCAGCGCCAGTTGCTGGTGGACCGGGTATCTGCCATCGTGCCGGTGCGCGAGGTCCAGCGAGACCATGACCAGATCTCGCTCTATACCACCGGCGGCGCCGTGCTGCTGGAGGGCAACCCGGTCATGGTCGGCTTCTCGGCGGTCGGGGTGATCACGCCTGACATGACGCAGGCCTCGGGCGCGCTGTCGGGCCTCACGCTGAATGACCGCCCCATGCGCACCACAGAGGATGGCGTCCTGGGCGGCGGCTCGCTGGCGGCCCTGTTCGCGGTGCGCGACGAGTTGGCAGTCAGCGCGCAGGGCCAGCTTGATGCCGTGGCGCGCGACCTGATCGGGCGGTTCGCCGCCCCCGGGGTGGATCCGACGCTGGCCACCGGCGCTGCGGGGCTGTTCGCCGATGGTGGCCTTGCGTTCGATCCGCTGGACGAGGTTGGCCTGTCGGCCCGCCTGTCGGTGAATGCGCTGGCCAACCCGGCGGAGGGGGGCGCGCTGTGGCGGCTGCGCGACGGGCTTGGCGCCGCCGCGCCCGGCGATGTGGGCAATGCGGCGATCCTGCAGGCGCTGGCGGGGGCGCTGGCGGCGCCGCAGATACCCGCGTCGGGCAGCTTTCTGGGCGCCGCGCGGTCTGCCTCGGGCCTCGCTGCGGACCTTCTGTCGCAAGTGTCGGGCGCCCGGCAAAGCGCGGACGATGCCAGCGCCTTCGCCGGCGCGCGGCAATCGACGCTGGCCATCGCGCTTGCCTCGGACGGGGTGGACACCGATGCCGAGATGCAAAGCCTGCTGATGATCGAGCAATCCTATGCCGCCAACGCGCGGGTGATCTCGGCGCTCGACGAGATGATCCGGCAGATTCTGGGGATGTAGGCGATGAACTTCACCTCGATCGGCGATCTGGCGACGGGCCTGCAGATGCGCCAGCAGAACCAGCAGCTCAAGGCGCATCTGAACCGCCTGTCCTCCGAGGTGATCTCGGGGGTAAGGCAGGACGTCGGCAAGGCGGTGTCGGGGGATTTCGTCGCGCTGTCTGGGATCGAGCGGGGGCTGCGCACGCTGGAGGCCTACAAACTCTCCACCGACGAGGCGGCGCTGTTCACCGGCACGCTGCAGACCGCGCTGAGCCGGGTGGCCGAGGTGGGCGCCGGGCTCGGCGCGCCGCTGCTGGCGGCTGCGACGACCGCGAACCCCGTGCAGGTGGACGCTCTGGCCCATGCCGGCCGCCAGCAGTTCGGCGCGATGGTCGGCGCGTTGAACCTGCGGGTTGCGGACCGTTATGCGCTGTCCGGCGCCGCGACCGGCACGCCGCCCCTGGCGGGAGCCGAGACGATCTTGTCGGCGCTGCAGGGCGCCGTGGCGGGCGCGGCCACGATCGGCGACATCGCGGATGCAGTGACGGACTGGTTCGATGCGCCGGCGGGGGGCGGCGGGTTCCTCGACGTGGCCTATCAGGGGGCGGATGCCGGGCTCGCGCCCTTCCTGCTGGCCGAGGGCGAGGCGGCGGATATGTCCCTGACCGCGGCCGATCCGCGTCTTCGCGCCGCGATGGCCGGCGTTGCGCTGGCGGCGCTGCTGGATGGCGGTCTGATGGCGGGCGATACCGCGGCGCGCGGACAGATCGCGGAGCGGGCGGGGAGCTGGATCCTGACCGCCGAACCGGGGCTGACCGGCCTGCGCGCAGAGCTTGGCAGCACCGAAGCGCGGATCGACGAGGCGGCAACGCGAAACGCGGCAGAGGCGTCGTCGCTGGGCATCGCGCGCAACAGCCTGATCGGCGCCGACCCCTACGATTCGGCGGCCGAGCTGGAGGCTGTGCGAACCCAGCTTGAAACGCTCTACACCCTGACTGCGCGCATCGCGCAGCTTTCATTGGCGGATTACATCTGATGCTACGCCTGCTTGCGCTGATCTTCGCGCTGCTTCCCGCCGCGCTGCACGCCGCGCCGATCCGGATCAAGGACCTTGTGGAGTTCGACGGGGTGCGGGGCAACGACCTCGTGGGCTACGGGCTCGTGGTCGGGCTGAACGGCACCGGCGACGGCATCCGCAACGCGCCCTTCACCGAAGAGATCATGGCCAACATCCTTGAACGTCTGGGGGTGAACGTCTCGGGCGAGGAGTTCCGCCCGAAGAACGTGGCGGCGGTGCTGGTGACGGCGGCGCTGCCCCCGTTCGCGCGGGCCGGCGGGCGGATCGACGTGACCGTCTCGGCGATCGGCGACGCGAAAAGCCTGCTTGGCGGCACTCTGGTGATGACGCCACTGAACGCCGCCGACGGCCAGATCTATGCGGTGGCGCAGGGCACGATCATCGCCGGCGGCGCCTCGGCCGACGGGGCGGCGGCGAGCGTGGTGCAGGGCGTGCCGACCTCTGGCTCGATCCCCTCCGGCGCGCGGGTGGAGCGGGAGCTGGACTTCGACTTCGCCGGCCTGAACGCGCTGCGGCTGGCATTGCGCAGCCCGGACTTCACCACCGCCGCGCGGATCGAGCAGGTGATCAACCGCGAGTTCGGGCGGGCGGTGGCGGTGATGACGGATTCGGGCACCGTGGCGCTGGACATCACGGCCACGCGCATGGCCTCGCCCGCGCATGTGCTGTCGCGGGTCGAGAACCTGACGGTGGAGCCCGAGACGCGGGCGCGGGTGGTTGTCGATCAGCGGTCGGGCACCATCGTGATGGGTGCCGACGTCCGCATCAGCCGCGTCGCCGTCAGTCAGGGCAACCTGACGCTGCGGATCAAGGAGACACCGCTCGCGGTGCAGCCGAACCCGTTTTCCGAAGGGCAGACGGTGGTGGTGCCGCGCAGCGAGGCGTCGATCACCGAGGAACCGGGGGTCAACATGGCCGAGGTCTGGGGCGAAAGCAGCCTTTCGGAGGTGGTAGCGGGCCTGAATGCGCTTGGCGTCAGCCCGCGGGACATGATCGACATTCTCAAGAGCATCAACGCGGCAGGCGCGCTGCATGCGGAGTTCGTGGTGTACTGACAGGAGCCTTGGCAACTCGTCCTCGCGATGTGGCCCGCGGGGGTGCTGCCGCTGATTTCGGCGGAGCGCGCCGGATTTTCGCCTGTCTGCCAGATTTTCGCCTGTCTGCACGAGCCGCGAGTGCTGCCGGGGGCCGTTGATCTCCGCCATCTGATGAGGGACATCCGATGACCGGCAGGTGCCCGGGCAGATCGGGCGGCCGCATGTCGCCGCGGTTCCGCGTCGGGAGCGGTCGCCGCGTGCTCCGGGGCCGCAAACCGGCAGGTCCACCTGGGGCTGTGGCGATCCGCAAAACATGGCCGCCGGGGGGCGCGATCCGTTCCAGGCGACCAGATGCCGGCATTGCCCTCCTAGGTGGAGCCCCGTGCTGCTGCGACGGAGGGGGGTTCGGCGAAGGGGTCCGCCTCGTCCGTCGGTGCAGCCTCCGGCGCTGGTTCCGCTTCCGGAGGGGTCACGTCCTGCGGTGCCTTGCGCGGAGGCGCTGCCTCCGGCTCCTCCTCCTCGGGTTCCTCGGGTTCCTCGGCCGCCTGCGCCGGGCGCCCGACGATCAGCGGCAGCATCTCGGCCCCGTGCGGCAGCGGCGGCGAGGCAGGGGCCTCGCGCCAACCGAGCGTGTCGAAGCCGCCGCAGACCGGGCAGACGGGCGTCCAGTCGGCGGCGACGGTCTGGCACTTGTCGCAGATCCATTGCGGGCCACGGCTGGCCGAAACGGCCCGCGTCAGCCAGCCGCGGACCTCTGCCTCGTCCGCGCCCTCGCCGCGCGCGATGGCGGCCATCAGGGTCAGCGTGCGGGCGGTGGGGTGACGCTCGGCCAGATCGCCCAGGGCCCGCCGCGCCCCGGGAAAATCCTCGGCGGCGATCAGCAGCTCGGCCCGGGTCAGCAGCGATTCCTCGGCCTCGGGATTGGCTTTCAGCAGCGTCTCGAACCGCGCCAGCCGCTCATCGGGGGTTTCCTCGGGCACCATCGCGGCAAAGGCGGCGGCAAGATCGGGATGCGGCTGCACCTCCCACGCCTTGCGCAGCACCCGGACCGCGCTCTTTGGCTCGCCCTTGGCGACATAGCCGCGCGCGGCCATCACCGCTGCCGGGATCAGGTCGGGCGAGGCCTTGTTGGCGGCAATCGCCGCCTCGCGCGCCTCGACGCTGTTGCCCTCGGCAAGGACCTCCCTCGCCTCTTGCAAGGCCAGCAGCGCATCGCGTCGCTTGTAGACGTCGCGCGGCAGGCGGCCCTGGCGCGCCTCTGCCCCCAGTGTGCTGCGCGCGCCGGCCCATTTGCCCGATTCCGTCTGCAGGCGCAGCAGGATGTCCTGCACCTCGGTGCTGTTGGGCTTCATCTCGAATGCCTTTTCGGCCAGTCGCAGGGCGGTTTCGGTATCGCCCTCCGCCAGCTTCTGATGCATCAGCCCGCGCAGGCCGGCAAAGCGGGTGCGTTCGTCGGACAGGAGGCGCTTGTAGATCTCGATCGCGCGCTTGTGCTCGCCCTGCATCTCTGCCGCCGAGGCGGAAAGCAGGTTGGTCACTTCCGGCCGGTTCAGCAGCCGTTCCGCCCGCTCCGCCCGCGTCTGCGCCAGCTTGCCCTCGCCCGCGGCAATGGCGATGATCGCATCGGCCAGCGCCTCGTGGCCCTTGCGCTCGCGGTCGCGGTCGAAATAGCGGTTGACCGCCGTTTGATCGCCGATGACGAACCTCAGCAGCGCGACGACGAAGCCAAGTACCTTCAGGAACAGCCAGACCAGCAGGATCAGCAGCACCGCCGCGATCGCCGCTTGCAGCGGGCCAAGGGTGAATTCCATTCCCGCAACGGCGATGCGGATGCCCTCGCCGCTGGCAGAGAGCCAGTTGGCGCCGAGCGCGAGGGCGGCGATGGCGAGGACGAACAGCGCGACCTTGACGAATGACCAGATCATCGGTGCCCCCTCATTCGATTTCCGCGGCGAGGGCGTCTGCCGCCTCGGTCGCGGCGATGCGGGCGGCGGCCCGCGCCTCCCAGTCGGCGGTCTCGGCGCGGCCCTCGGGCGGCAGGCGCTCCAGTTCGGCCAATGCGGCAGGCAGGTCGCCGGCCTTCAGCGCCGCCTCGGCCCGGGACAGCACCGCATCGGGATCGGAGCCCTCCCGCGGGGCCAGCGAGCGCGCGCCGGTCTGCGCCTGCAGGAAGGCGCCAAGGCGGTTTTGCCACCCCTCGCCTGCGGTCGCGGGCAGCGAGACGGCCAGTGCGGCGCGGGCAACCTCGGGGAAGCTGTCCCGCAGGGCGGCCAGCGTGGGCACGCCATCGGGCAGCGTCGCCAGCGCTTCGGGCACGGTCAGCCCCGCCGCGCTCAGCTCCTCGATCACCGGGGCCAGCGGGGCGCCGCTTTCCAGCGCGGCCCTGAGGTGGGACAGGGCGGCACGGGCGCGGGCGGCCTTCGCGGCGGCCTCTGCCTCGGCGGCAAGGCGGGCGGCCTCTGCCTCGGCCGCGGCCAGACGTTCCTCGGCGGCGGCGGCGGCGGCCGCGATCTCTTGCTGCGCGCCGCGCTGGTCCTCGATCAACTGGCGCATCGCGTCCATCTCGGCGCGCAGGTCTTCGACGGTGGCGGGGTCGAGCCCCGCGCCGTCGCCGGAACCGGCACGGGATTCAAGGCTTTCCAACCGCGTCTCGATGTCCTGCAGGCGGCTCAGCGTCTCGGCCTGCGCGGCATTCGCGGCGGCAAGATCGCGGGCCAGCGCGTCGGCGGTTTCGGCCTGCACCGGAGCGGGCGCGGATTTCAGCGCCTCGATCTCTGCGCTCAGCGTGGCAAGCTGGCCTTCGATGGCCTCGGTCTGCGCAACTTCCTCGGGGGTCGGGCCAGCGGGCTGCCATCCCTGCGGCAGCAGGTAGAGCGTGGCGCCGGCCCCCAGAGCGGCCGCGATCACGCCGCCCAGCAGGGCGGGAAAGAAACCGCCCCTGCGTTGCGTCCGATGCGCGGGCTCCGGTTCCGGCGCGGGTTCCTGCTGGGCTGCGGGGGTATCGGAGCGCCCTTCCGGCTCTGGCACGGGCGGCAGGCCGGGGTCAACCGCGGGCGGCTCGCTGGCTTGCCCGGTTTGTGGCGCGCTGGCCCCGGCCGGCAGCGGATCGCTCAGGACATAGCTGGGGAGAGCGGGCGCCTCGGGCTCGGGTCGGGCCTCGGGCTGAGCGGCCGCTTGATCCGCTTCAGGCTCCGGTGCCCCTTGCGGCTCTGCCGGACCTTGCTGTGCCGGTCCGGCCCTGTCGCTGGCATCCGTTTCGGGCGATGTGTTGCGGGGCGTGTTCACCGGGCAGCTTCCTTTGTCTCGGGGGCGGTCCTGCCCGGCACCTTAGCCCTGCCCCCCGGTAGCCTCAAGCGCCGTGCGGCCGCGGCAGGGTGGCAATGAGTCGCCCCAGCGCGTCGAGCATTGCGCCGGCGGCGGGGCGGTATGAGATGTCAAGCCCGAGCGGGGCGAGTGGTTCCGCAGCCCGTGCGACGGCAGGGCTGATCGCGGCGATGTGCAGGCGGCGGGTGGCGATGGGGCCGCCCGCCTCTGCCAGCAGAAGCGCGGAGCGGGGGGAGAAAAGCGGCGCCAGAACAGCGCCGGGGCGGGCGAGGAGTGCGCGGGCTTCCTCGGTCAGGGGGCAGGCGCTTTGCTCGTAAACCATGGCTTCGGTAACGGTAATTCCGGCGGATGCGAGCGCGGCCGGGAAATCCGAGGCGACGTGGCGCCCGCGGGCGTGGAGGAGTCGGGCACCCTTGGCGCCCGCTTTCAGCAGGTCTGTGAGCGCGGCGGCATTTTCCGCCATGCCCGCGGCGGGGAAGCCGGCGGCGCGGGCGGCAGCCTCGGTGCGGGCGCCGACGCACCATGCCGGCGGGCGCAGCGGGGTTTGCGGGGCAAGGGCTGCGACGGCGTTTTCCGAGGTGAGGATCACGCCGTCCACCCCTGCAAGGTCTTGCGGAAGCGGGAGGGCTTCGATGCGCATCAGCGGCGCGACCAGCACCGGCATCTGGGGATGCCGCGCGGCAAACGCCGCTGCGAACCGCCGGGATTGCGGGGCAGGGCGGGTCAGCAGCAGGGTCGGCTGGGCCATGGGCGCCCCCCGGGATTGTCTGGATGCCCTGCGGGTGTTACCTGCGGCGGGGAGTTCCCGCAACAGTTGGTGCGATGGGCGAGACGATCACCTTCCTTGGTCTGGAAAGCAGCTGCGACGACACCGCGGCGGCGGTCGTCCGGCTGCGGGACGGGCGGGCGGAGATCCTGTCCTCGGTGGTGGCGGGGCAGGTGGCGCTGCATGCCGATTTCGGCGGGGTGGTGCCGGAACTGGCGGCGCGGGCGCATGTGGAAAAGCTGGATTCATGCGTCGAGGAGGCGCTGGCGCAGGCCGGGTTGCACCTTGAAGACATGGACGGAGTTGCGGTCACGGCGGGGCCGGGGCTGATCGGCGGGGTGATGGCCGGGGTGATGTGCGCCAAGGGTCTGGCGGCGGGGGCCGGGCTGCCGCTGGTGGGGGTGAACCATCTGGCGGGCCATGCACTGACGCCGCGGCTGACCGATGGCCTCGGGTTTCCCTACCTCATGCTGCTGGTGTCGGGCGGGCATTGCCAGTTCCTGATCGTGCGCGGGCCGGAGGCGTTTACCCGGCTCGGCGGCACCATCGACGACGCGCCGGGAGAGGCGTTTGACAAGACGGCAAGATTGCTGGGCCTGCCGCAGCCGGGCGGGCCCTCGGTAGAGGCGGAGGCGCGGACCGGCGACGCGCGGCGCATCGCCTTTCCGCGCCCGCTTCTGGACCGGCCCGGCTGTGACCTGAGCTTTTCGGGGCTGAAAACCGCGCTGCTGCGCGCCCGCGATGCGCTGATGGCCGAAAAGGGCGGGCTGACGCGGCAGGACCGGGCGGATCTTTGCGCCGGGTTTCAGGCGGCGGTTGCCGATGTGCTGGCCGAGAAGTCGCGGCGGGCGCTGAGGCTGCTGGCCGGGACGGCGGGCGGCGCGGGGCCGGTGCTGGCCGTGGCGGGCGGCGTGGCGGCCAATTCGGCGATCCGCGCGGCGCTGCAGCGGGTCTGCGACGAGGCGGGCGCGCGGTTCCTTGCGCCGCCGCTGAAGCTGTGCACCGACAACGCCGCGATGATCGCCTGGGCCGGGATCGAGCGGTTCCGCATGGGCGCGCGCGACGGGATGGATCTGGCGGCGCGGCCGCGCTGGCCGCTGGACCAGACCGCGGCGCCGATGCTGGGCGCGGGCAAGCGGGGGGCCAAGGCATGACCCTGGTGATGGGCGCGGGGGCCTTCGGCACGGCGCTGGCGGTGGCGCTGGCGCGGGGCGGGCAGACGGTCGGGCTCTGGGCGCGGGACGCGGGGCATGTGGCCGAGATGGCGGCGAGCCGGCGCAATGACCGGCGCCTGCCGGGGGTCGGGCTGCCCGAGGGCGTGCGCGTCTCTGCCCGGCTGGAGGAGTTCGCGGCGGAGCGCACGGTGCTGCTGGCGATGCCGATGCAAAAGATGGCGGCGGTGTTGGTCGCGCATCGCGCGGCGCTGCGGGGGCGGGCGCTGGTCGCCTGCTGCAAGGGGATCGACCTTGGCTCGCTCGAGGGGCCGACCGGGCTGATCGCGCGGCTCTGCCCGGGGACGGCGCCGGCGATCCTGACGGGGCCCAGCTTTGCCGCCGACATTGCGCGCGGCCTGCCGACGGCGCTCACGCTGGCCTGCGCGGATGCGGCGCTGGGCGCGGCGTTGCAGGAGGAGCTTTCGGTGCCGGCGCTGCGGCTTTACCTGTCGGAAGACCCGCTGGGGGCGGAACTGGGCGGCGCGCTGAAGAACGTGATCGCGATTGCGGCGGGCGTGGTGATGGGCGCGGGGCTGGGCGAGTCGGCCCGCGCCGCGCTGGTGACGCGCGGCTTTGCCGAGATGAGCCGGCTGGCGCTCGACCTTGGCGCACGGGCAGAGACATTGGCGGGGCTGTCGGGGCTGGGCGATCTGGTGCTGACCTGCACCTCGCCGCAGTCGCGCAACTTCCGCTTCGGGCAGGCGCTGGGGCGCGGCGAGACCTTCGACCCTGCCGCGACCGTGGAGGGCGTGGCGACCGCCGCCGCCGTGTCGCGGCTCGCCGCGCGGCGGGGCGTGGACATGCCGATCGCGAACATGGTTGCCGCGCTCTGCGTGCAGAAGATCACCGTGGCAGAGGCCGCCGATGCCCTGCTTTCCCGACCGCTGAAGAAGGAATGATGCGATGCTTTACGCCGTGATCTGCCGCGACAGGCCCGGCCATCTGCAAACCCGGCTGGACACGCGCGAGAAACATCTGGCCTATCTGAAATCCACCCCGGTGCTGTTTGCAGGCCCATTGCTGGAGGGCGGCGAGATGTGCGGCTCGCTGGTGGTGATCGAACAGCCCGACCTTGCCGCCGCGCAGGACTGGGCGGCGGGCGACCCATACGGCCATGCCGGCCTGTTCGAGAGCGTCAGCGTGACCGAATGGAAGAAGGTGATCGGCTGATGGCCTACTGGCTGTTCAAGTCCGAGCCCGATGTCTGGGGCTGGGACGCGCAGGTCGCGAAGGGCGATGCGGGCGAGGAATGGGGCGGGGTGCGGAACTATCAGGCCCGCAACCACATGCGCGCGATGAAGATCGGCGATCAGGGCTTCTTCTACCATTCCAACATCGGCAAGCAGATCGTCGGGATCGTCGAGGTCTGCGCCGAGAGCCACCCCGACAGCACCACCGATGACCCGCGCTGGGACTGCGTGGACATTCGCGCGCTGCGGCCCCTCAAGCGGCCGGTGACGCTGGCCGAGGTGAAGGCGGACCCGCGGCTGAAGGACATGGCACTTGTCACCTCGATGCGGCTTTCGGTGCAGCCGGTGACGCCCGAGGAATGGCGGATCATCTGCGAGATGGGCGGGGTGGCGCCCTAACCCCAGCAGGCGGCCGGCACGCGCCAGAGGGTGAAGCTGCGGCCCTGCCATGCGCCGCTGTCCGGGCGGATGGTCTGCACCACCCTGGCGGGGGCGCAATCGGGCGTGCCCTCGGCGCTGACCAGCAGCACATCGCCCGGCAGACCCGGTTCCAGCGGGAACTTCAGCGCGTAGTGATGCGCGGGGCGGCCCGGCTGCGGCTCTGCCCGGAAGGCAAGGCCCGAGTCGCGGCCGGTGTAGAACAGATCGGCCAGCACGTCGCGGTTGCGCGCCACCACGGTGTGCAGCCCCTCGGCCTCGGCCGCGGCGATGATCCGCCGCGAGAGGTCGGCCTGGCCGATGTAGCGGGCAAACAGAAGCTCGCCCCGCAAGGTCAGCCGGTCCGCCTGCGTCGCGGCCAGCGGCAGCGCGAGGCAGAGCGCGGTGTTGATCGCGAAAGAGATGCCGGCCCAGGCGCGGGCGCGGGCCAGCAGCCACGGGACGACCGCCACGGTCCCGGCAAGATAGGCGGAGGCGGCCCAGTTGGCATAGGCATCGGCCAGCACCGCCTGCACGGTGACGACGATCAGCGGCGGCAGCGTGAAGGCCAGCAGCAGCGGCACCGGCGGCCCCGTGCGGCGGCGCAGCGCCGAGACGGTCAGCGCGGCGAGCCCGCCCGCAAGCACCGGGCCGAAGACGGCGAACTGCTCGGCTATAAAGCTGGCGGGGCTGGCGAGTGACAACTGGATGCGGGCGGCGGGGTCCCGGACCCAGCCGGCATTGTCCAGCGTGTGCTCCAGCGTGGAAAAGCCGTTGGCCATGTTCCACAGCACGTTCGGCGCGATGGTGGCGGCGAAGGCGAGAAGCGCCAGCAGGGCGAGGCGCGGCCGCACCCGCGCCGCGGGCGAGACAAGGGAGGCGAGCGCGGCGCCGATCAGGAAATAGACGCCGGCGTATTTCGCCAGCACCGCGAGACCGAGGCAGAGGCCGGCGGCAATCGCGCTGCCGGCGCGGCCATGCCCGGCGGTTCGCAGCCACAGCAGCAGCGCGGCGGCGAGGAAGGGGAACATCACGCTGTCGGTCGAGATCAGCAGCGAGCCGACCGCGACCATCGGCAGCGTCGCATAGGCCAGCGCCACGAACAGCGCGGCGCGGGGCGACCAGAGCCGCGCGGCGACCGCCCCCAGCAGCAGCGCGGTCGCCATGTGCAGCAGCGGGCCGGGCAGGCGCACCCAGAACGGCGCATCCGAGCCGGCCAGATCGGTGACCGCGCGGATCAGCCAGGCGATCAGCGGCGGCTTGGAGTAGTAGCCGAAGGCAAGATCCTGACTCCAGAGCCAGTATTGCGCCTCGTCCACGAAAAGATCCATCGGGCTCAGCGCCAGCGACGCCAGCCGCAGCGCGGTGAGCGCGGTCAGCCCGGCCAGCGCCGGGCCGAGCCAGCCGCCCCGCGTGTCAGGCCGCACGACGCTCTGCCCGGATCAGCCACAGGTTGCGGATGTAGATGAACACCCCCATCGCCTGGCCAAGGATGAACACCGGATCCTTGCGATAGATGGCATAGGCCAGCAGGATCAGCCCGCCGCCGATGGAGAACCACCAGAACGCCACCGGCACCACGGACCGGCGCGCGCGCTCGGAGGCGAGCCATTGCACGAGGAAGCGCCCGGTGAACAGCAACTGTCCGGCAAGGCCGATGACGACCCACCAAAGCTCTGTCAGGCTGTTCACATGCAGCAGGCCGAAGATCCGCTCGGTCATGCGCCGCCCCCCGGAAGCGTCACCTCGACGGGGCGCGCGGTCTTGCGGCGGCGGATCAGCCAGGCGACGCCGATCAGGTCATAGACCCCGACCAGCGCGCGTTGCAGGTTGGAATAGTTGGACTTTCCCCCCTGCCGGTTGCGGTGGCCGACATCGACATGGGCAATGTCCCAGCCATCGCGGCGAAACAGCGCCGGCAGATAGCGGTGCATGTGGTTGAAGTAGGGCAGCGCAAGGAACGCCTCGCGCCGGAAGGCCTTCAGCCCGCAGCCGGTGTCGCGGGTGCCGTCCTTCAGCATCGCGGCGCGCAGGCGGTTCGCGGCGCGCGAGGCGATCCTCTTGGACCAGGTATCCTGCCGCGCCACCCGCTGCCCGGCGACAAGGCCAAGCCGCCCCGAGCCATCGGCCAGCAGCGGCGCCATCAGGCCCGGAAGCTCGGCCGGCGGGTTCTGCCCGTCGCCATCCAGCGTGCAGCAGATCGCGCCGCGCGCCGCCAGCACCCCCGAATGCACCGCGGCGGATTGCCCGCCCGACTGCGGATGCCGCAGCAGGCGCAGGTTCGGCACGCCCGGCGCCAGCCGCGCCACCGCCTCGCCCGTGCCATCGGTGGAGCCGTCATCGACCACGATGATCTCGAATGCGGGGCCCCCCGCGCAGGCGGCGACGATCTCGGCCACAAGCGCCGCGACGTTCTGCGCCTCGTTCTTCATC
The DNA here is from genome assembly GCA_002423245.1 of Rhodobacteraceae bacterium UBA6141. GTDB lineage: Bacteria > Pseudomonadota > Alphaproteobacteria > Rhodobacterales > Rhodobacteraceae > Frigidibacter. The sequence continues at coordinate 6,015 of DIVD01000051.1, read as the reverse complement.
GGGATCACGATGGAAACCTCTGTCATCCCGTCCCGCCCGGATCTGGCCAGTGTCATTGCCGCGCCGTTAAACACGACCGGGCCGCGCTTGTCCATCTTGGCCCGCCACGCGCCGCGATGTCCCGGCCTGTCACGGCCGCCGGGAGCGTCACGGCTGCGGCGTCACCGCTTGCGGATCGTGTCGCCGGTCTCGAGGCGCGGGGTCAGTTCCACCCGTTCGCCGCCCAGAGGGCCGCCGTGGCCTTGCCGCGCGACGATGCCGGCGGCGCGCTGGCCGATCTCGCGCCGGCAGGCATCCATCGTGGCAAGCCTGCGCGGCAGCCCGTCCAGCAGATCGACGCCGTTGAAGCCGGCGAGGCCAAGCCTGCCGGGCACGTCGATGCCCTTTTCAAGGCACCACAACAGCCCGCCCGCGCCGATCATGTCGTTGGAATAATAAAGGAAATCGAGATCAGGGCTGCGCGACAGCATCCTCGCCGTCATCTCGCGCCCCTTGGCGAGGGCAGAGCCGCCGGAATAGAACTCCCGATCCTCCAGCCCGAGGCCCGCTTCGGCCAGCGCCGCTTCGAACCCCTGCATCCGCTTGCGGGCGCGGTGATCCTCGGGCATCTTGGTGCCGAGAAAGCCGATGCGCCGATAGCCCGCCGCCAGGATCGCGCGCGCCATCTCGCGCCCCGCCCGCACATGCGAGATGCCGACCACCGAATCGACGGGATCGCCATCGACATCCATGATCTCGACAATGGGGATCCCGGCATTGCGCAGCATGGCGCGCGCGGCCTCGGAATGCTCCAGCCCGGCGACGATCACCCCGGCGGGGCGCCAGGACAGCATTTCATACAGCACCGATTCCTCGCGTTCGGCGGAATAGTTCGTCACGCCGAAGACGGGTTGCAGGCCGGTATCGTCCAGCGTTTCGGAAATGCCGCTCAGCACCTCGGGGAAGACGAGGTTGCCAAGCGAGGGCACGACCACGGCGACGAGGTTCACCCGCTGGCTGGCCAGCGCGCCGGCGATCTTGTTGGGCACGTAGCCCAGCATCTTGGCGGCGACCAGCACCTTGTCGCGGGTGGCCTTGGACACGTCGCCCCGGTTGCGCAGCACGCGGCTGACGGTCATTTCCGATACGCCCGACGCCTCGGATACGTCGCGCAGGGTCAGCGGGCGCAGGGCCGGCGGGCGCAGGGTCGGCGGGCGCGGGGCCGCGCCTTGCGGCGTGACGGGCCGGCGGCTGTCGGAGTCGGGCGGTCGGCTCACGTCACGGCGTCCTTGTCGCGGATTGGTCCCCGCCCCTGCTTAGCCCCAAAGGAATTGCCTGCGCAAGCAGGGCCGCCAAATCCGCCGCCGGGCCGGGCGCGGCCGCGGCGGTGCCCTTCAGCCCAGCGTGACGCCGAACAGCGCCCCGACAGCCGCCGTCGCGGCCATTGCGAGGGCGCCCCAGAGCGTGACGCGCGCGGCGCCGCGGACGATGCCCGCGCCTCCGGCGGTGGCGCCCAGCCCGCCGAGAACCGCAAGGCCGATGATCGCCGAGGCCGCGACGAACAGGGCGATGCGCGCGTCCGGCACCAGCAGCACGACGATCAGCGGCAGCACGGCGCCAAGGGCGAAGGTCAGCGCCGAGACCAGCGCCGCCTGCACCGGGCGCGCCGTCACCGTGTCCGAGATGCCAAGCTCGTCGCGGGCATGTGCCCCGAGCGCATCGCGCTCGGTCAGCTGGACGGCCACCTTCCCCGCCAGGTCGCGGTCCAGTCCCCGCTCCACATAGATAAGGGTCAGCTCCTCGAGTTCGGCCTCGGGCGTTTCCTCGAGCTCGCGGGTCTCGCGCGCGAGGTCGGCCTGCTCGGCGTCGGTCTGGGAACTGACCGAGACATATTCGCCCGCCGCCATCGACATCGCGCCGGCCACCAGCCCGGCGAGCCCCGCGATCAGCACCTCGGGCTTGCCGGACCCGGCCGCGGCCACACCGACGACAAGGCTCGCGGTCGAGACGAGCCCGTCATTGGCGCCCAGAACCGCCGCGCGCAGCCAGCCGATGCGATGCACCATGTGGATTTCGGAATGCGAGAGGCGGCTCATGGCGTGGCTCCTTGCGCGATGTCCGACTGCCCGGCAGGGGCGGGCTGCGGCTCCGGTGCGACGGGTTCCTGCGGCGCGATGCGCAGGGCGCGCAGCGCGTTCAGGATCACGGCGACGTCGATCACCTCCTGCAGCAGGGCGCCCTGCACGGGGGTAAGGTAGCCAAAGGCAGCCGCGATCATGCCGAGCACCGAAAGGCCGATCCCGGCAATGACGCTTTCGACGGCGATCCGGCGCGAGGCGCGCGCGATCTCGATCCCCGGGCCCAGCCGGTCGATCCGGTCCACCAGCAGCACGACATCGGCCGCCTCGGCCGAGGCCGCGGCGCCGCGCGCACCCATCGCGACGCCGACATCGGCCGCCGCCAGCGCGGGGGCGTCGTTCACCCCGTCGCCCACCATCATGACGGGGCCGCGCTTGCGCTCGGACAGGACGAGCAGCACCTTCTGGTCCGGTGTCAGCCCGGCGCGCAGCCCGTCCAGCCCCAGCCCCTCGGTCACGCGCTCGGCCACCTCCGCGCGGTCGCCGGTGGCCAGCAGGATGCGCTCGATCCCCTGCCGGCGCAGCCCGTCCAGCATGGCGCCCGCGCCCTCGCGCAGCGGATCGGACATGACGAGATGCCCCGCCATCCGCCCATCGACCGCGACGGCCACGAGCACGGATCCCGCGGCCATGGCGGGATGATCGCCGGCCCGCGCTCCGGCGCGCCGTGCCACGAAACCGTCGCCGCCCACGATCACCGGGCGGCCCTCGACATGGCCCACGACCCCTTCACCCGGAAGCTCCGCCACCTCGGAGGGCACGGGCAGCGTCAGGCCCCGCACCTTCGCGGCAGCGACGATGGCCTGCGCCACGGGATGCTTCGACGCCTGATCGAGCGCGGCGGCGAAGCGAAGGATATCGTCCGCGCCCATGCCGTGGTGACTGTCGACCGACACGATCTGCGGGCGGCCCTCCGTCAGGGTGCCGGTCTTGTCGAGGATCAGCGTGCGGATTCGCGCCATGGTCTCGAGCGGGCCCGCGCCCTTGACGAGGACGCCGAAATGCGCGGCGCGCGACAGCCCGGCCACCAGCGCGACCGGTACGGCCAGGATCAGCGGGCAGGGCGTGGCCACGACCAGCACCGCGACGGCGCGGATCGGATCGCCGGTGAACCACCAGGCCGCGAAGGCGATGCCGACCGTGACCGCGAGGAAGCCCAGCGACCAGCGATCCGCCAGCCGCGACATCGGCGCCTTGGACGCCTGCGCCTCCTCCACCAGCCGGACGATCCCGGCATAGGTGCTGTCCTTTGCCTCGTGCGTCGCGGTCAGGTCGAAGGCCTCGCCCGCATTGGTCACGCCGCTCATGGCCTCGGCCCCGCGCGCAAGGCGCACCGGCAGGGACTCGCCGGTCAGCGCGGAGGTGTCCACGAAGGCCGTGTCCGAGGCCAGCGTGCCGTCCACCGGCACCACGTCGCCCTGCCGGATCAGCAGCCGGTCGCCGGGTGCGATCTCGTCGAGCGGGATGTCCTCGAGCCCGCCGTCCCGGTGCCGCGTCGCCGTCCGCGGCACGCGGGACAGGAGCGCGTGCATCTCGGCCCTCGCGCGGCCCTCGGCAAAGCTTTCAAGGAAGGTGCCGCCCGAATACATCACCGCGACGACTGCAGCCGCGAGCGTCTCGCCGAAGACCAGCGCCGCCGACATCGACAGCGCGGCCACGATATCAAGGCCCACCTCGCCCGAGCGCAGGCTGCGCCCGATCTCGATCACAAGCGCGGCGAGCGCGGGCAGGACCCCGGCAATCCACAGGAGGTTCGCGATCCCGGCTTGGCCCGCGAACCAGAACCCAAGTCCCCCGATCAGGCCGACCGCGGCCAGCAGCAGGATTGCGGTCTTGAACCGATCGGTGCCGGTCTGTTCCACGCGGGTCATCTCCTCTCGGCCGAGCGGCGGCCGCAGCCGCCCGCGCCTCTTGTGCCTGCCCGACTATCGCGCAGCCGGAACAGGGCGTCGAGTCCCGCGTTCTTGGCGCGTGCCGCGCATTCCGCTTCAGCTTGCCGTCAGGAGGAAAAGGGCCCCGCCGCGACGGGCGGGGCCAGGCGGGGCCGAAGGGACGGTCGGCCCTGGGGATCCGGGCCGGTCAGGCGACGTCGCCGGGACCGGGGGCGCGCTTCTCGCCGCTGACCATCGCGCGGGCGAGGTTCTCGTGATGCCGGACCGAGGCCAGCACGACGCCCCCCACATGCAGCGCCACGAGCAGGAGCATCAGATCGGCCAGCACCTCGTGGATCTCCTTCAGCGTGAGGATCCCAGACCCGAACCTTGCCGGGCGACCCGGCATTCGTTCCCGGGGTGTCCCCGGTGGTGGTTGCGTCAGTCCTTCTGCTCTCCTTCCCAATTAGATCAGGATGCGAATCGCCCTCCTGGCGGAGTCAAGTCCCTCAGCGCGACCAGCCCCCCTAAGTCTTGTTCGGGTCAGACAATGTTCGAGCGACCGGCTTAGCGACCAAAAGAAATTTTGTTGCTACAACCGCCTCCGGTTGTATCGGAATATTTCTGAGGTGACGCCATGATGGCCCGCGCCCGCGCCCGCGCCCGCGCCCTCGTCATTGCCCTTGCCGCCCTGATTTCATCCATCGCTCTGACGCCAGTGGCAGCCCAAGCCCGCGAGGAGGGAATGGCCTGCACTCCGCTCCACGACCTGGTGATCGAGATCTCCGGCGCGCGCGAAAAGCGGTTCGGCCGGACCGTCTGTGCCGACATCGTCGCGATGGATCAGGCGATGGTCTACAACCGCTTCGGCAGCTTCAATCCGTTCGGGATGATGTATGCGCTGCGCCGCGACGTGGTGGACGTCGATATACCGGTCAGACGCCTGACGGCCGAACAGTGCGACGAACTTACCGGGGCCGAGGGCTATGGGACGAAGCTCGAGCCGGGGAAGGTGCGGCTGAAGGATTGCAAGCGCCCGCGGCCGATGACGCTGCGCGCGAATGCCGGGGATATCCTGCATATCCGGTTGACGAACCTCTTGCGCGAGCTTGCGCCCGGGGTTCCCCTGCGTGAGGCTGCGCCCGACCTCTCGCGCGACTTCTGCCATGCCAGATCGCCGGCCGGCGACGACTATGGCGACCAGTTCAGGATCCTTCGTGACTGGGTGTCGTGGGGCGAGGACTCGGCGAAGCGGCACGACGAAGTAGCCTGTTCCGAAGACGTCGAGCACGATGGTCAATCACGCCCCGACCCTGAGAGGCATGTACCGGACTGGCCGGTCAGCCGGGGCGCCAATCTGGGATACAGGGCCTGACCGCCTTCCAGATCCGCGACGGAAAACCTGTCGAGGCGCACGGTGCCTGCAAGGGGCTCGGTGCGACAAGCCCGGGAGCCACGGTCGACTGCTATTACATGATCGAGCGCGAGGGACCGTTCTTCATGGCCTCGACCGGGGCGCACGCGGGCGGTCAGGGCGACGGCGGCTCGCTGGTCCACGGCCTCTTCGGCGCTGTCGTGTAGCCGCTCGTTGTCGTACCAGCATCGAGGCCCAGGCCTTCACCAAGGTGCCATCGACCGAGAAGTGGTCGTCCGACAGAAGCGGCGCCACTTCGCGGTGGGCAAGGATCGCGGCCATCACCTTGCGCGACATGTCGGTCGTCAGCAGCCGGTCGCGGTTCTTGGTGAAGACGGTCGGCACCCAGACGGCGTCGTCGATGCCGAGTCCCACGAACCAGCGGAACATCAGGTTATACTGCATCTGCTCCATCAGCTGCCGCTCGGAGCGCACGGAGAACAGGATCTGGAGCAGGCTCGCCCGGATCAGCCGCTCCGGCGCGATCGAGGGGCGACCGAAATAGGTGTAAAGCGCCTCGAACTCGGCATCCAGGCTGGCCAGCGCGTCGTTCACCACCTTGTAGAGCGTCAACCTCCTTGTCCGTTGCGACAAGCAAGATGGCTGGTTTTGG
>DIVD01000053.1 GCA_002423245.1 Rhodobacteraceae bacterium UBA6141 | reverse complement strand
TTGACCAAGACGGATAACTTCTGAAAGGCCCGCCGCCCCTTCCAGTCGTAGCGCGCGAAAGCGAGCGCGCCGAAAAAGCCCAACAGCACCGAGATCAGCGTGACGCAGAGCGCGACCAGCAGCGAGTTCTGCAGCAGCACCCTGATCTCGAAGGAGGTCAGCACCTTCTCCCACCAGCTGAAGGACCACGCCTTCACCGGAAAGCCGAAATAGCGCGACTTCGAAAGCCCCGCCAGCGCGCCCACCGTGATCGGCAGATAGACCACGAGCACGACAAACCCTGTCCAGACCCGGATCAGCGCGTTGACGGGCCTTGGACGCTCCATCTCAGCGCCGCCCCAGAATGCGGTCGAGATCGAGCCGGCCCATGACGAAAAGCGCCAGCGCCCCCACGATCACCACCAGCACCATCGCCAGCGCCGCGCCCAGCGGCCAGTTCTGCGCATAGGTAAAGGCGGTCTCGATGTCCTGCGCGATGGTGATCACCGATTGCCCGCCGAGGATTTTCGCTTCCGCCACCGCGCCGGCGGCGAGCACGAAGGTCAGCAACATGCCGATCAGGATCCCCGGCATCGCGAGCGGCAGCTCGACCTCGCGCCAGATCATCAGCCGCGAGGCGCCAAGATCGCGCGCCGCATCGACCAGGTCGCGCGGCACCATCGCGAGGCCGAGCACCATCGGAAACAGCATGAAGGAGAAGTAGACATAGCTCATGCCGAAGAGCGTCATCCCCGGCGTGTAGAGCAGATCGGTCACCGGCCCGATGCCGAAGACCTTCAGCACGCCGTCCAGCACCCCGCCCTTGATGAAGAACAGCACCCAGCCGTAAAGGCGCACGTTCTCCGAGACGAACAGCGGAAACACGAGGATCGCCGAGATCGCCGGCGCCCACCGGCCGAAGACATGCACAAGGCCCCAGGCCACCGGATAGCAGGCGACCAGCAAGATCCCCACCACCAGCGCCGCAAGCGCCAGCGACCAGGCGAAAGACATCCAGACCGAGTTCGCCGGATCGAAGATCTGCGCGTAATTGGCCAGGGTAAAGCTCGTGAAGACGTCATAGCTTCGCGGTTCGGCGATCGAGAAGGCGGCGACGGTCAAGAGCGGCGCGACGAAGCCGAAGATCAGCAGCAAGAGCACCGGCACGGCGGCGCGCAGGCCCGGGGGGATCGGCGAGCGCGTGCCGGGGCGGCGGCGGGGGGTGTCGGCGGGGGCGGCCATTCAGTCCTCCACCACCAGCGTGTCGGCGGCGTCCCAGCCGAGCGTGACGGCATCGCCGAGGCGTGGGCTGTCGCTGCCGCGCGGCGCCTCGACAAGCCAGGTGCGCCCCTCGGACAGCACCTGGAACTGGTTGCGCGAGCCGAACGAATATTCGTTCACCACGGTGCCCGCCACCGTGTTGGCGCTGCCCTCCGGAGCCGCGAAGCGCATCAGCTCGGGACGGATCAGCGCCCAGGCGCGCGCGCTTTCGAGCGCGGTGGGCGGCAGGGCGATCGGCGCGCCATCCGCCCGAACATAGCCCGCCCCCTCGCGCCTGAGTTCGATCGCGTTCAACTCGCCGAAGAATTCGGCCACGAATTTCGTGCGCGGCGCCGCGTAGATGTCCGAGGGGGAGCCGATCTGCACGATCTTGCCGGCCCGCATCACGCCGATCCGGTCCGACATCACCATCGCCTCCTCGAGGCTGTGGGTGATGTAGACGAAGGTCTTGCCAGAGGCGCGGTGCAGGTCCTTCAGCTCCTTTTCCAGCGTCTTCTTCAGCTTGTAATCGAGCGCCGAGAGCGGCTCGTCGAAGAACAGCACGTCGGGGTCGTAGGCGAAGGCGCGGGCCAGCGCCACGCGCTGCCGCTCGCCGCCCGAGCAGCGCATCACGTTCTTGCCGTAAATGTCCTCGGGCAGCCGCACCATCCGCAGCAGTTCGAGCGCGCGCGCCTTGCGCTCGGCCGGCGCGACCTTGCGCACCTTGAGCGGGAACTCGATGTTCTGGCCCACCGTCCTGTGCGGGAAGAGCGCGAGCGACTGGAACACGAGGCAGGTCGGCCGCCTGTTCGAGGGCACATCGTTGATCCGCCGCCCGCGCAACTCGATCGCGCCGTCGCTCGGACTCTCGAGCCCGGCGAGCATCCGCAGCAGCGTGGTCTTGCCCGAGCCCGAGGGCCCGACGATGGTGACGAACTCGCCTTCGCGGATCTTCATGTCGATCCCGGCGACGGCCTCGAAACTGCCGAACGTCTTGCGCACCCCGGCCAGTTGCAGCACCGGAATCTCCGGTGCGCTCTGCGTCATTGCCATTGCCGCCTCAGCCGCGCAGCCGCTTCGCCGCGGTCAGGATATCGAGCGCCTCGTCGTAGTCCGGCACGATGTCGTATTCGGCCGAGCGCGCCATGTCCTCCTCGAGCGACTCCCACTGGATCGCCTCGAGCTCGTCCTTGCTGAAAAGCTCGAAGCAGTCGGGATTGCCCATCTGCGTCACCGGGTTGAAGGTGCCCTCGGCGAAGGCGACGGTATGGGCGATCTCGGGATCCTGCACGTATTTCAGGAACTCCTGCGCGAGCGGCGAGAGGTCGGGGTTGGCGACGGTCGAGGTGATCTCGATCCAGGCGATGCCGCCCTTGCCGTCGATCGCCCCCTTCAGCGGCGTGATCGCGCGCAGGTTCAGGTTGCCGTCGGCACGCGCGGGCGAGACCGAATAGGTGCCGCCGGTCAGATGCAGGTCGATCTCGCCCGAGACCAGCGCCTGGTTCATCATCGCGATGTCGCCGATCATCCTGGCACCCTTGACGATGCGCTCGGCCACCTCCCTGAACTTCGCCATCTCGGCATCGCTGTGGTCGAGGAAGGGGTTGATGCCGGCGACCATGAACATGTTGAACACGTTCCAGTCGTCGGATTCCAGGATGCCGTACCTGCCCTCGAGCGCGGGGTCGTTGAACAGATCCCAGCCCTGTTCCTCGGCCGTCGCTCGCGAGATCTTGTCGGTATTCACCACGAAGCTGTAGGGCCCGAAGCGCTGCGCCATGCCCAGAAGCTCGGTGCCGTCCTCGCTCATCGCCCATTTGTAGGGCGCCTTGAACTCCGGCAGCATCTGGTCGAAATAGGGCTCGAACTCGGCGCGCGGCAGCGGCTTGATCAGCCCCGAGGGATACATGACCTTGCGCGCCCAGGGGTTGTTGACGTTGATCAGATCCCAGGTCGAGGTCTCGCCCGCGCGCAGCCGGTTGATCATCGTCGGGTCGTTGGTGAGGCTTTCGGCCCGGATATTCGCCCCGGACTGCGCGCGGAACGGATCGAGCACCTGGGCGGAGTTGTAGCCTTCCCAGCACAGGATGTTCAGCTCCTTGTCGCGCGCGGCCAGCGCCGCCCCCGGCAGGAAGGGGGCCGTCAGCGCCGCGCCGCCCGTCAGCTTCATCATCGTCCGCCGAGACATGCCGTTCATTGTGTCGCTCCCCGTTTCTGCCTGGACTTGATCGCGTTCATGCTGGAACTGTCTCGACATGATGTGTGTGCTGCAACATAAATCTTGATGGAAGTCACAGAACTTTCGGAGCGCCCCGGCGGGCGCACGAAAAATCAGCAACAGGGAAAACGAATGTTCGAACCACTCAAGGGAAAGACCGTCATCGTCACCGGGGCGAGCCGGGGAATCGGCAAGGGGATCGCGCTGCGCTTTGCCGAGGCCGGGCTGAACACCGTCATCGTCTCGCGCAACCAGGCGGATGCCGACGCGGTAGCGGCGCTCGCGGGCGCGGCGGCAATCGGCGTCGCGGCCGATGTCGCGACCCCGGAGGGATGCGCGGCGATGGTCGCCGCCGCGGTGGCGGCCTTTGGCGGGCTCGACATCCTGTGCGCCAATGCCGGCATCTTCCCGGCGGCGAAGCTCGGCGAGATGACGCCTGCCGATTTCGACCACGTGATCGCGACCAACCTGCGCTCGACCTTTCTCAGCGTCTCGGCGGCGCTGCCGGAACTGGAGAAGCGCGGCGGCGGGCGGATCGTCATCACCTCCTCGATCACCGGGCCGATCACCGGCTACCCGGGCTGGTCGCATTACGGCGCCTCGAAGGCCGGGCAGCTCGGCTTCATGCGCACCGCGGCGATCGAGCTTGCGCCGAAGCGGATCACGGTGAATGCGGTGATGCCGGGCAATATCGCGACCGAGGGGCTCGACGGCATGGGCGCCGATTACATCGCCGGGATGGAGGCCGCGATTCCGCTGCGCCGGCTCGGCACCGTGCGCGACATCGCCAATGCGGCGCTGTTCCTCGCATCGACAGAGGCGGGCTACATCACCGGCCAGACGATCGTCGTCGACGGTGGACAGGTCTTGCCGGAATCGCCTGCGGCGCTCGAGGCGATGTGATCGAAAGGGGGCGAAGGCCCCCTTCCCCCGCGCCGTGGCGCGTCAGCCCGCCATCACCTCGGCGAGGACCTGGAGGAAGAAATCGACGTTGTCGCGGCTGAAGGGCAGCGGCGGGCGGATCTTCAGCGTATACCCGTAAAGCCCGGCCGCGCCGATCAGGATGCCCTTTTGCTTGAGTGCGTTGATCGTGCGGCCGGCCTGCGCCGCGTCGGGCGTGCCGCGCTCCGGGTCGATGAAATCAAGGCCGATGAACAGGCCGGCGCCGCGCACTTCCCCCATCACAGGCGCGCGCGCGGCCAGTTCGGCGAGCCCCGCGCGGAAATAGGCGCCGACCTCGCGGGCGTTCTCGACAAGGCCCTCGTCGCGGATCACGTCGAGCACCGCAAGCCCCGCCGCCGCCGCCACCGGGTTGCCGCCAAAGGTGTTGAAATAGCCGGTCTCCTCGCAGAATTGCGCGAGCAGATCCGGGCGCGTGACCATCCCCGCCATCGGATAGCCGTTGCCCATCGGCTTGCCCATGGTGACGATGTCGGGCACGACGCCGTGGCGCGCGAAGCCCCAGAGCCCGGTGCCGGTGCGCCCGAAACCGGGTTGCACCTCGTCGGCGATGAACAGCCCGCCCGCGGCGCGCACCGCCGCCACCGCGGGGGCGAGGAAGCCGGCCGGATCGGCAAAGATGCCGTCGCTCGAGAAGATCGAATCGACGATCAGCGCCGCCACCCCGACCCCCGCGGCATCGAGGCTTTGCGCGGCGGCGGCGACCGCCGCATCGAAGCCGGGCGCTTTCGGCGCCGGCACCAGCCGCACATGCGCCGCGGGGCCGCGCGATTTCCAGGCCGAGGGCGAGATCTCGTTCACCGCCGCCGAATTGCCGTGATAGGCCGCCTCGGTCACGATGAAGCCGCGCCCGCCGGTCCCCGCCTCGGCGATCCGCATCGCAAGATCGTTCGCCTCGGTGCCCGAGCAGGTCATCACGAGGTTCGACAGCGGCGCGGGAAAGGTGGCAAGCAGGCGCTCGGCATAGGTCTCGACCACCCGGTTCAGATAGCGGGTGTGGGTGGTCAGCGTGGCGGACTGCTTCGCGATCGCCTCGGCCACCTTCGGGTGGCAATGGCCGACCGAGGGCACGTTGTTGTAGACATCGAGATAGCGCCGCCCCTCGGCCGAGGTCAGCCAGACCCCCTCGCCCCGCACCATCTCGACCGGCTCGGCATAGAACAGCACCGAGCTGGCCCCGGCATGGCGCATCCGCGCGCGCAGCAACTCGGGGGCGGCATGGGCACTGTCGGGATCGAAGCGGTTCAGGTTCAGGATTTGCGTCTTCTGCGTCATTTCGCAGCCTCGGCTTGCAGGAATGCGCGGGCAAGAGCGAGGGTGCCGGCGGTGAAATCGGGCAGGGCCTGCGCGGTGGGCGTTTCGGCATGGCTGGCCAGCCAGGCGGTGAGTTGCAGCCGGCGCAGCATCACGAAGACCGGCAGCATCGCCTCGGTTTCGGGCGGCAGCGGCGCGACAGAGTGGTAGCCCGCGATCCAGGCGCGCATCAGTTCGGGGAATTCGGGGCTGTCCTCGATGAAACTCGTCGAGGCGGCGAAATCGTAGCCGAACCAGCTGAAGCCGCAGTCGTCGAAGTCGATCACGAAAAGCCGGTCGCCCGCGATCAGCAGGTTCGCCGCGCGCATGTCGCAATGCACGAGGCCGAAGCGGTCGGGACCGTCGCCGAAGGCCTCGGTGCGCGCGCGCAGCCGCTCCGAAAGGGTTTCGAGCAGGGCGCGCCCCTCGGCGTCAAGCCCCCTGGCGCGGCGCCAGTCGCCCCAATAGGCATCGGGACCGATGATGGTGCGCCAATCCCACCGCTTGCGTTCGAAGCCCTCCGGAACCACGAAATGCCGGGCATGGCCGTGCATCTTCGCGGTGATCGCCCCCAGCACGCGAAACCACTTCGGCATGTCGCCGCTCTCGTCCGGGGCCGAACCCGCGACGAATTCGAAACAGGCGACAAAGCGGTCATCCTCACCGTCGCGGAACGGCTGCAGGAGGCTGCCGTCGAGGGCCGGGACCGGCGCGGGGGTGTCGATCACCTGCTCGCGACGCAGTCCCTCGATCCAGGCCAGTTCGCTGAGGATCTGCTCGCGCGAGTGATATCCCGGCCGATGCACCCGGAACACCCGCTTCTGCCCCGAGGGCGCTTCGACGAGATAGGTCGCATTTTCCGAAATGGTCAGCAGGCGGACCTGCGCCGTTCCGGGGATGCCCCAGGCAGCAAGCCGCGAGCGCAGCCCCGCCTCAAGCCGCGCCAGAAACTCCGTCCCGTAAAGCATGGTGGTGCGATCCCCTTCAACATGGGGCGAATGCAACACCGTTTCTGTTGCAGTGGCAACATGATTTTGACGCAGGTCAGGCGCAGGACGGACCGTTCGGAAGCTTCAGGTCACAGATCCACCCGCCGCAGCCGCAAGGCGTTGGAAATCACCGAGACGGAGGACAGGCTCATCGCCGCCGCCGCGATCATCGGTGAAAGCAGAAGCCCGGTGACGGGGTAGAGCAGGCCCGCCGCGATGGGCACGCCAAGCGCGTTGTAGGCGAAGGCGAAGAACAGGTTCTGCTTGATGTTGCGCAGCGTGGCGCGGGCGAGCTTGCGCGCCCGCACGATGCCCATCAGATCCCCGCCCAGCAGGGTGATGCCCGCGCTCTCCATCGCCACATCGGCGCCGGTTCCCATGGCGATGCCCACATCCGCGGCGGCCAGGGCGGGCGCGTCGTTCACCCCGTCGCCCGCCATGGCGATCTTGCGGCCCTCGCGGCGCAACTGGTCGATCAGCTCCTTCTTGGCCTCGGGCAGGATGCCGGCGCGCACCTCGTCGATGCCAAGCTTGCCCGCCACCGCCTGCGCCGTGCGCTCGTTGTCGCCCGTCGCCATGATGACGCGCAGCCCCTGCGCGTGCAGTTCGCGGATCGCCTGCGCCGTGCTCTCCTTGATCGGATCGGCCACCGCCACGATGCCGGCGAGCGTGCCATCGACGGCAACGAACATCGCCGTCTTGCCCTCGGCGCGCAACGTGTCGGCCTTTGCCTCGGCCGCGCCCGTATCCAGCCCCATCTCCTTCATCATCGCGGCATTGCCGAGCGCCACCGCCCGCCCGCCCACCTTGCCGCGCACGCCCATGCCGGTGACGGCATCGAAATCCGCAGCCTCGAGCCGCGGGACGCCCTGCGCCTCGGCGCCCTCGACGATCGCCTCCGCCAGCGGGTGTTCGGACCCCCGCTCCAGCGCCGCGGCAAGCGACAGCAGGTCGGCCTCGGCCATATCCGCCAGCGCCACGGTATCCGTCAGCTTCGGCCTGCCCATGGTCAGCGTGCCGGTCTTGTCCACGATCAGCGTATCGACGCCCGCCATCCGCTCCAGCGCCTCGGCGTCCTTGATCAGCACGCCGGCCTGCGCGCCGCGCCCGGCCGCCGTGGTGATGGAAATCGGCGTTGCCAGCCCCAGCGCGCAGGGGCAGGCGATGATCAGCACCGACACCGCCGCGGCGATGGCGAAGACCAGCGCAGGCTCGGGGCCGAAGATCATCCAGACGATGAAGGCGAGGATTGCCACGCCGACCACGGTGGGCACGAACACCGCCGAGACCCGGTCGGCCAGCCCCTGGATCGGCGCGCGCGAGCGGCGCGCGTTCGACACCATCGCCACGATCTGCGCCAGCACCGTGTCGGACCCGACCTTGCCCGCCTCGATCACGAGCGAGCCGTTCTTGTTGATCGTGGCCCCGGTCACCGCATCGCCCGGCCCCTTCTCCACCGGCATCGACTCGCCCGTCAACATGCTTTCATCCAGCGACGACCGCCCCTCGATCACCGTGCCGTCCACCGGCACCGCATCGCCCGGGCGCACGCGCAGCCGGTCGCCCTCCATGATGTTCTCCAGCGGCGCGTCGTATTCGGTGCCGTCGGGCAGGATGCGCCGCGCGGTCTTGGGCGCCAGATCCAGCAGCGCGCGGATCGCATCCCCGGTGCGTTCTCGCGCGCGCAGTTCCAGCACCTGGCCGACGAAGACCAGCGCCACGATCACCACCGATGCCTCGAAATAGGTGCCGACGCCCTGGCCCATCCGGTACTGCTGGGGAAAGAGGCCCGGCAGGAAGGTCGCGACGATCGAGTAGAGGTAGGCCGCCGCCACGCCGATGCTGATCAGGGTCCACATGTTGGGGCTGCGGTTCACCACCGAATCCCAGCCGCGCCGGAAGAACGGTTGCGCCGCCCAGAGGATGATCGGCGTCGCCAGCACGAACTCCAGATAGCTCGCGGTCCGGTGCCCGATCCAGTCGCGCACCGGCAAGGCCACCAACTCGCCCATCGTCAGCACGATCAGCGGCACCGCCGCAGCCGCCGAGATCCACATCCGGCGCGTGAAGTCGGTCAGTTCCTCGCTGGGCTCGTCCGAGGGAAGCATCGGCTCCAGCGCCATGCCGCAGATCGGGCAGGCCCCCGGCGCATCGCGGACGATCTCGGGATGCATCGGGCAGGTGTACTGGACGTTGGCTGGTGCGGCCTTCTTTCGGCCGGCGGCACGTCCCGAGGCGTAAAACCACGGATCCGCCTCGAACTTCGTCTGGCATTTGCCGGAACAGAAATGGAAGGTCTCGCCCTGGAACTCGGCGTGACGCCCGTCCGGCTTGACGGTGACCGTCATCCCGCAGACCGGGTCCTTCGCCGTCTCGGTCCCCGCCGGAATGTCCTGCGCCGCGTGATGATGATCGTGCTCCATGTCTGTCAGCCTTTCGATGTCTCTTTGCAGCGTACGGCCCCGGTGGTCGGAGGCCGCAAGCCCTTTTCAATGGCGGTTCCAGACGTCCCTTCCGCTATTTGCGAAGATACTTGATCAGCGCCGCTATGGCCAAAACCACCAGCACAAGGACCAGCAGCCCGAAGATCCAGCCAAAGCCCATTCCGAAACCCATTGCGGGGCCCATTCCGTTCCAGTTCATCGTCTCATCCTCTTTGTGTTATCCGCACGGAGCGGGTTCGGTTCCGGCCGCCTGTCAGGCAGGTGCCGTCACCGCGAATTCGGTCATCATCCCCGACGCCAGATGCGGCATGTGGTGGCAATGCAGCATCCAGCGCGCGGCCTCGCCGGCATCGAGCGCGACATCGACCCGCGACATCGGCGGCACATGGACCGTGTCGCGCCGCGCGCCGACGACGCGGCGGCCGTTGAGGCCGACCACCTGGAAGGCATGGCCGTGCAGATGCATCGGATGGGCCATCATCGACATGTTGTGGAACGACAGCACCACCCGCTCGCCGCTACGCGCGATGATCGGCTGGTGCCGGCCCCAGACGGCGCCGTCGATCGTCCAGAGATAGGGCTGCATCGAGCCGCCCAGCATCAGCATCTGGCTGCGGTCCACCGGCCGGTCCGGCAGAGGGTCCAGCGCGATCAGCCGCGCCTCCTGCGCAAGATCGGTGAAGGCCGGCGCTTCGGATTCCGCCATGGCATCGAGCCGCCGAACCTCGGCTCCCCGCGTGGCAAGGATCAGGCCGCTGCGCTCGCGCGCGCCCTCGCGCAGGGCGAGGATCGGCCAGGCGCCGCCCTCGCCGGGCAGGTCGATCTCGAGATCCAGCCGCTGGCCCATCGCCAGCCCGAAGCGCGTGCCCGCGACAGGCTGCACGGCGTGCCCGTCCACCGCGACAAGCCGCGCCCCGGCCGCGCCGGTGTCGATCCAGAACACCGTCGCGGCGGCGGCATTGATGACGCGCAGGCGGATGCGCCCGCCCCGTTCGACCTGCACCACCTCGGGGTCCGACAGGGTGCGGTCATTGGCCAGATAGGCGTCCCAGTCATGGTCGTTCAGGTCCATGGCCATCCCGCCCGCTCCCATCCCGCCCATGCCCATCCCGCCCATGCCCATCCCGCCCATGCCCGGCATCCCGCCCATGCCTGCCATTGGCATTCCCTGCGCCGGCGCAGCGGCCACGGCGCCATGGCCTGCGCCATGCCCTCCGCCGCCACCGGCGATTTCGGCCAGAACCTCCTCGGGCGACTGGAAGGAGAAGTCATGCAGGAACATCACGACCTCCTGCCGGTCGGCGGCCAGATCCTCGGGCGCGCGCACGATCAGCGGCGCGGCCAGCAGCCGCATCTCCTGGACCGGCACATGGCTGTGCATCCAGTGGGTGCCCGGCCGCGCCTCGAAATCGTAGGAGCGCATCTCTCCGGGCGCGAGCAGCGGCATCGGCATGTCCGGCACGCCGTCCTGCGCGTTGGGCGGAACCTGGCCATGCCAGTGGACAATCGTGCCGACGCCAAGATCGTTGGTCAGATCGACCCGGAACCTCTGGCCGGGGTCGAGCAGCAGGCCCTGGCCGCCCGGCCCGGCAAGGCCGAACACGGTGGCTGCGCGGCCGTCGATGTCAAGCGTGCGGCTTGCGGCCGACAGGCGGATCGGGGCCAGCGTCTGCGCGAAGGCAAGACGGGGCATCCGTGCCGTGCCAATGGCCGCAGCACCTGCGGCGAGAAAGCCGCGTCGTGAAAGGGTGTTCATGGTCGTCTCCTCGGGACATTGCATCCCGTTCATCGAGGGCGATGGAACGCCGCGGGCGCCGGCCCGGGCGCTAGAGGAGACGGGCCTTTGGGGGACGCTCGTTCAGCCCGGGCACGCGGCTGACATGGCTTGTTTCCCGAGGGAAGTAACGGGAGGCGGAAACATGGGCTGGCCCGGGGTCCGCGTCCGGCGATGCGAGCAGGGCCGAAAGACCCGCGCAGACGAAGTCGCAGATCCCGGCATCGGCCGACCCGCAGCGCGGGTCGCCCTCACAGCCGGCTTCCACCACATCGGGCGAGGGCGTCATGTCGCCCGCATGCGCCGCATGATCGTGGCCGGGACCGATGCTCATGCGCGCGGCATGTGCAGATGTCACCGTCGTCACCACGGTGATCGCGAGGATGGCAAGCAGGGTGACAAGACGCTCGATCATGCCGCCAAAGATAGGCGCTGCTCGCGGGAATGTCCACCACGCGGGAGCGCGCCCCTCGC
Organism: Rhodobacteraceae bacterium UBA6141; assembly: GCA_002423245.1. Taxonomy (GTDB): domain Bacteria; phylum Pseudomonadota; class Alphaproteobacteria; order Rhodobacterales; family Rhodobacteraceae; genus Frigidibacter. The sequence continues at coordinate 33,373 of DIVD01000053.1, read as the reverse complement.
AGGTGCCGCCCGCGGCCTCCCGTTCGGGTCCGGCTTCATCCGGCGAACGGCCAGCAGCCCGGAAGGATGACCGATCCCGGGCGCGCCCGCCAGCACGAACCCGAACAGAAGCGCCAATCCTCGGCTCCTTCACGAAGGTCATACTGCCGCCCGGCGTGGAGGGCCAGACGCGGGGCGGGCACCTATCCCAGCCAGAGCATCCGGACCGGCATCCAGATCGCCATGGCGATCATCATCAGGTTCTCGGTCAGCGACACGAAGCCGAGCGGCACGTTGCTCGACCCGCCGACGCAGGCGCATTTCAGCTCGCGCCTGTCGATGTAGACCGCCTTGTAGACCGAGACGGCGCCCACCGCGCCGATGAAGAGCGCGACCGGTGCGGCGATCCAGATCAGGGCGCCCGCGATCATCAGGACGCCGGCCAGCGCCTCACCGAAGGGGTAGACGTATCCGTACCGGACCCAGCGGCGGGCCAGCAGGTCGTAGTTCAGGAACATGGTCGAGAAGCTCTCGACGTCCTGCAGCTTCTGAACCGCCAGAAGGCACATGCTGATCGCGATGAACCACTCGACCCCCCGGATGCTGAACACGGTGCCGAACGCGGCCCAACTGACGGCAACGGCCATGAGGAACGCGACCGACAAGATCGCGACGACCGGCCTGTAGCTGGTCTCGTCTTCCTGATGGACCTCCTGTCCGAAATGCTTGCGCAGGTCGTCGTAGCCGCCGATCCGCTTGCCGTCGATGAAGGTCTGCGGCGTGGTGTCCACCCCGTGCTCGCGCTGGAATGCCTCGGTCTGCTCGCGGGTCTCCAGGTGGTGATCCTCGACCGTGAACCCCTCACGCTCGAGCAGATCCTTCGACTTGAGCCCGTAGGGACACAGATGGTCGGGCATGACCATCCGGTAAAGCTGGGCCGTCTTCGCGTTCCGGGCCGACGCCATTATGCAACCTCCTTGAACTCCATCCGCGATCGTCAGTCCGCCTCGCAGGCGTAGAAGCCGCGGTAGCCGACGGAGAGCCCCTGATCGAGTTCAAAGACCATCTCGGCATCGGCGCGCCAGTCGGCCTCGTCACCAAGCGGCCGGACGGTGACCGTTGTGCCGGGCGCCGCGAACCTGGCTGCGCCTTCCTGCGGCTCGCTGCCCGCCTCCAGCGCGATCAGCACGCCATTCAGCTTCACCGCAGCCGCGCCGCCTTCGCGCGCCCAGAGGATCGGGTCGGTTTCCGGGCTGCGGTTGAAGGTGCAAGGAGCGGCAGCCCCCAGCACCCGGCCCGCCTCGGCCTCGGGCATCGGCGCGAGGTCGAGCTTGCTGACGAGGGTGTTGGCCAGCGCGTCCTCGACGCTGCCCGGCTCGGCGGGCGGGTCCTGGTAGATGCTCTCGACCACATTGCCGCCCGAGACATCGGCGACAAGATAGCGCATCTCCGCAATCTCGCGCCGCTGCGCCTCGATGATCTCGTCGGCGAGCTTGCGCACGCGCGGGTCGCGGATCTGCGCACGTTCGGAGGTCATGATGGCGATCGAGTGGTGCGGGATCATCGCCCGCATGTAGCTTGGCCCCGAAACCGTCACCTGGCTGCGCACGAGCCACAGCGACAGGGCGAAGACGATCACCGCGCCCGCGAAGATCGCCATGTTGAGCCGCTTGTTGGAGTACATGCCCAGCATGTAGGCAAGCATGATGACCGCCATGGTTGCGCCCATGAGGATCGCCATATAGGCGCGCGTCTCCGAAAAGAAGACGTGCTCCCACGCATAGGTGTTCAGGTACATCAGGATGAACATCACCACCGTGGAGGTGAGGATCATCAGGCCGAAGCGGATGTATGACATGTCTCGGGTTCCTGCTTGTTCGACTACTCTACGCGGCCTTGTCTACGCGGCCTTGGGCTGCGGCGCCCGGCCCGCCTCGCCAGCGGCAGGAGAGGCATGCCGATCGGATGCAGCAACGTTGTCGGCGCCCGTGCAGACGACGGTCAGCCAGCCGGCGACGGCTGCGAGGGACGTCTGCGAGGACGGTTCCCGCGATGCCCCATGCGAGGCCGGCTCCGACCTTCCTGGTCATGTCTCTCTCCCGCTGATGCCGCGCGCTGTTCCGGCTGCCGGTTTCGCGGCGGCCGTGCTGCGATACCCGGCGGGGTATGAAGGCTAACGGGCTCCGGCTTCAGATGTTCCAGAAGACGACGCGCGGCGGCGAGTCGGCGGCCACGCCTTGCGAATCCGGTCGCCGCCCAGGCGCATTCGGGCTATGCGGGCGGCATGACCACCGACACCGCCGCCCCGGCCGATTTCGAGATCTTCCTTGTGGCCCCGCCGGGGCTTGAGGCGGTGCTCTGCGACGAGCTGCGCGCGGCCGGATTTGCCGCGCCAAAGGCGGTGCCGGGCGGCGTCGTCACCACGGGCGACTGGCCCGAGGTCTGGCGCGCCAACCTCGAGATTCGCGGCGCGAGCCGGGTTCTGGCGCGGATCGGCGCGTTCCGGGCGATGCATCTTGCGCAGCTCGACAAGCGGGCGCGCAGGTTTCCCTGGGGCGATGTGCTGCGCCCCGATGTGCCCTTGAAGGTGGAAGTGACCTGCAAGGCCTCGCGCATCTATCATGCCGGGGCCGCCGCGCAGCGGATCGAGACCGCGCTGCGCGAGGACCTGGGCGTGGTGATCTCGGCGGAGGCGGAGTTGAGGCTCAAGGTCCGCATCGACGACGATCTTTGCACCATCAGCGTCGATACCTCGGGCGAGCCCTTGCACAGGCGCGGCCACAAGCAGGCGGTGAGCAAGGCCCCGATGCGCGAGACGCTGGCGGCGCTGTTCCTGCGCCAGTGCGGATTCACCGGGGCGGAGACGGTGGTGGACCCGATGTGCGGATCGGGCACCTTCGTGATCGAGGCGGCCGAGATTGCGGCGGGGCTGATGCCCGGCCGCTCGCGGCATTTCGCGTTCGAGGATCTCGCCAGCTTCGATCCCGCCGCCTGGGAGCGGATGCGCAAGCTCGCCCCCGGAGGCCCGCGCCCGGCCCTGCGTTTCCACGGCTCCGACCGCGACGCCGGCGCCATCCGCATGAGCCGCGAGAACGCCGAACGCGCCGGCGTGAGCGACCTCGTGCAGTTCGAGACCCACGCGATCAGCGACCTGATGCCGCCCGAAGGCAAGCCCGGCCTCGTGATCGTCAACCCGCCCTATGGCACAAGGATCGGCAACAGGACCCTGCTCTACGGCCTTTACGCCGCGCTCGGGCAGACGCTGCTGACCCGCTTTTCCGGCTGGCGCGTGGGGCTGGTGACCAGCGAGCCCGCGCTGGCCAGGGCCACCGGCCTGCCCTTCGCCCCGCCCGGCGCGCCGGTGCCGCATGGCGGGCTGGGGGTGCACCTGTTCCAGACGAAGCCGCTGCGATAGTGCCGGGCCCTGCGTCAGCGCCCGCGCAGCCCCTCGGCCAGCACGCCGCGCACCACGGCCAGATCGACGCCATCCGCCACAAACGCCTCGCCGATGCCGCGCGCAAGGATGAAGCGCAGCTTGCCATCCTGTACCTTCTTGTCCTGCGCCATCAGCGCCAGCAGGCCCTCGGCATCCGGCAGATCGCCCTCGATGTCGGCAAGGTCGGTCTTCATGCCCATGGCACGCAGATGGGCGCGCACCCGGCTTGGCGCCTCTTGCGAGCACAGGCCAAGCCGCTGGCTGACCTCGAAGGCCAGCGCGCAGCCGATCGCGACGCCCTCGCCATGCAGCAGGCGCGGGCCATAGCCGGTGGCCGCCTCAAGCGCATGGCAGAAGGTATGGCCAAGGTTCAGCAGCGCCCGCTCGCCCTCCTCGGTCTCGTCGCGGCTGACGATGCCGGCCTTCATCTCGACCGAGCGGCGCACGGCATGTTGGCGCAAGGCGGCATCCCCGGCGGCCAGCGCGGGACCGTTCGTCTCCAGCCACTCGAAGAAGGCCGCATCCCCCAGCAACCCGTATTTCACCACCTCGCCATAGCCGGCCAGAAAATCGCGCGGCGGCAGCGTCGCCAGCAGCGCGATATCGGCCAGCACGAGGCTGGGCTGGTGAAACGCCCCGATCAGGTTCTTGCCATGCACCGAGTTGATGCCGGTCTTGCCGCCGACCGAACTGTCCACCTGCGCCAGCAGCGAAGTCGGTATCTGCACGAAGCGCACGCCCCGGCGCAGGACCGCGGCGGCAAAGCCCGCCAGATCGCCGATCACCCCGCCGCCAAGCGCGATCACGATGTCGCGGCGCTCGACCTTCTCGGCCAGCAGCCAGTCCACGGCGCGCGAGAACTCGGGCCAGGCCTTGGTGCCCTCGCCCGCGGGCAGGGCCAGCGCGGTCATGGCAACCTCGCCCAGCCCGTCGCGCAAGGCGTCCAGATGCAGCGCCGCGACATTCTCGTCGGTCAGCACGGCGACGCGCGGGCGGCGCAGCAGCGGCGCGATCTCGGCCCCCGCACGCGCCAGAAGGCCGGCCCCGATGCGCACGTCATAGCTGCGCGCGCCCAGATCGACGCGGACGGTTTCGGGGCCTGCAACGTCGGCGCCTGCAAGGCTCATCGCTCTCACTCCCTGTCCATCAGTCCCGGCCGTGCCGCCAGCGCCTCGATCACCTGCGCCGCCATCTCGTCGATGGAATAGTCGGGCCGCGCCTCCACCGTCACGTCGGCCAGCGCATAGATCGGCTCGCGCGCCTCCAGCAGCGCGCGCAGCGTGCCCTTCGGGTCGGGCACGCGCAGCAGCGGGCGCGTCGGCTTGTGCCGCACCCGCTGCCACAGCAGGTCGGCATCGGCCTTCAGCCAGACCGACACGCCCCTTTCGGCAATCGCCTGCCGGTTCGCCTCCGCCAGGAAGGCGCCGCCGCCGGTGGACAGCACGCAAGGCCGCCCGGACAGCAGCCGGCGGATCACCTGCGCCTCCTTCTCGCGGAAGAACGATTCGCCGTCGCGCGCGAAGATCTCGGCGACCGAGCGGTTGGCGGCGCGCTCGATCTCTTCGTCCGAGTCGAGGAAGGGCAGCCCCAGCGCCCGCGCAAGCGCATTGCCGACCGCCGTCTTGCCCGCGCCCATCATGCCGACCAGCACCACCGTCCTGCGCAACCGTGCCTTCACTGCCACCTCGTTCCCCGTTCCTGCGCCCCCTGCCCGGGCGCGCCCGGGCTTTCCCGCCGGTGCCGCGGCTATTTTGCAAGGCAGGCAGGTTTCCGCCCTGAATGGCGTGAACAGGCGGGAAATGCCATATATAAAACGGATGGCGCCGCCGCGCCGCGGTGCGGCGGGCGAAGCGGGACGCGACCAAGAAAAAGGCGGGCAGGAAATGGGGCGGATTGTGAAAGTGGTTCTGGTGCTGGCGGTGCTTGGGGCCATCGGGCTGACGGGCTATGCCTATCTGGGGATCTCACCCCCCATGCCGCAGGAAACACGCAAGCCGGTGGAGCTGAATGCAGCGAACTGACATGATCCGCAGCGCGGTGCTGGCCGCCCTTCTTGGCAGCGCAGCCGCCGCGCAGGAGCCGCCGATGTCGGCGATCGACTGGCTGTCGCGGTCGGTGGCGGCAACCCCCGTCGCGCTGCCCGCGCCGGCGCGGCAAGAGCCTGCCGTGTCCACCGGGGCGGCGCCCGAAGCCATCACCGTGACCCCGCTCGGCGGCACCACGCTCGACGCGCTCGGCCTGACGCCGGCGCAGCGCGCCGGGCTGCCGCGGGGCCTGTGGGGCGAAACGCCGACGCTGGATCTGGCGCGCATGATCCGCGCCGAGCGGGTGGACACATTGCCCGCGATCCAGTCCCTGCTCTATGCGCTGCTGCTGGCGGAACTTGACCCGCCGCTCGATGCCGATGGCAGCGGGCAACTGTTCCTGGCGCGGGTGGACAAGCTGCTGGACCTTGGCGCGCTCGACCCGGCGCTGGCGCTTCTGGAACTGCCCGACGACCCCTCGCCAGAGCCGTTCCGCCGCTGGTTCGACGTGGCGCTGCTGATCGGCGAGGAGGACCGCGCCTGCGAGACCATGCGCGAAACCCCGCAGGTGGCGCCCACCTTCCCGGCGCGGATCTTCTGCCTCGCCCGCGGCGGCGACTGGAACGCGGCGGCGCTGACCCTCTCCACCGGCGAGGCGCTTGGCCATGTGGACGCGGAAACCGGCACACTGCTGGCCCGCTTCCTCGACCCCGAACTGGCCGACGGGGCCGAAGACCTGCCGCTGCCCGCCCGCCCCTCGCCGCTCGTGTTGCGGCTGATGGAGGCGGTGGGCCAGCCGATGTCCACCACCACGCTGCCGCTGGCCTTCGCGCAATCCGACCTGCGCTCCAACTCCGGCTGGAAGACCCGGATCGAGGCGGGCGAGCGGCTGGCGCGCTCGGGCGCCATCGCGCCGAACCTGCTGCTGGGGCTTTACACCGAACGCGCCCCCGCCGCCTCGGGCGGGGTATGGGACCGGGTCGCGGCGGTGCAGGCGCTGGAGGAGGCGCTGGCCGGGGGAGATGCCAACGCGGTCGGCGACGCGCTGCACCCGGCCTGGGAGCAGATGGTGCAGGCCGAGCTGGAGGTGCCCTTCGCCGCGCTTTACGGCGAGCGGCTCGCCGCGCTGCCGCTGAAGGGCCGCGATGCGCGGCTGGCCTTCCGCATCGGGCTGCTGTCGCCCGCCTATGAAACGGTCGCCGCCGCGCGCGCACCGCAGGACGGGGAGGAGGCGTTCCTGATCGGCCTCGCGCGCGGCGACGTGGCCCGCATCGTGCAGCCCGGCCAGACGGGCGCCGCGATCCGCGCCGCTTTTGCCCCGGATGCCGCACTCGGCCCCGATTACGCGCCGCTGTTCGAGGGCAACCGGCTGGGCGAGGCGCTGCTGAAGGCGATCGACGACGTGACCGAGGGCGCCCGGGGCGACCTGCGCCGCGTCACCGCCGGGCTGACCGCGCTGCGCAAGGCGGGGCTCGAAAGCGTCGCCCGCCGCGCCAGCCTCGAGCTGATGCTGCTGGAGCGGCGGGGATGACCCGCCACCCCTCCGCCGACCGGCCGATGGAGATGTGGATCTCCGCCTTCCTTCAGGCGCAGGCCGCCGAGCATGACGCCGCCGTCAACACGAGGCTCGCCTATGGCCGCGACCTGAAGGATTTCGCCGGCTTCCTTGCGCATCGCGGCCTGCATTTCGCGCAGGCCCCGCGCGAGGCGGTGGAGGATTACCTGCTGCGCTGCGCGGCAGAGGGGCTGTCGAAGGCCACCCGCGCCCGGCGGCTGGCGGCGATCCGGCAGCTCTACCGCTTTGCGCATGAAGAGGGCTGGCGCGAGGACAATCCCGCGATCCGCCTCTCGGGCCCCGGCAAGGACAGGCGCCTGCCCGCGACGCTGACCCATGCACAGGTCGGCGCGCTGCTGGCCGCCGCGCGCCAGACGGGCAAGACCGCCCATGACCGGCTGCGCAGCGCCTGCCTGATGGAGCTGCTCTGCGCCACCGGTATGCGGGTGAGCGAACTCGTCACGCTGCCGGTGTCGGCGGCGCGGGGCGATCCGGAGATGATCCTCGTGCGCGGCAAGGGCGGCAAGGAGCGGCTGGTGCCGCTGTCGGCCCCGGCGCGGGCGGCACTGGCCGAATGGCTGCAGGCGCGCGACACGGCCGAAGAGGCGGCGCGTCTGGCAAGACGCATCCCGCCCTCGCGCCACCTGTTCCCGGCGCGCGGCAAGGCCGGGCACCTGACCCGGCAGGGCTTCTTCACGCATCTGAAGGACATCGCGCTGCGCGCCGGGCTCGACCCGGCCCGCGTCACGCCGCATGTGCTGCGCCACGCCTTCGCCACGCATCTGCTGGAGGGCGGCGCCGACCTGCGCGCGATCCAGCTGATGCTGGGCCATGCCGATCTTGCCACGACCGAGATTTACACCCATGTGCTGGACGAACGGCTGACCGCGCTGGTCATGGACCATCACCCGCTGGCCCGGCGCTGAATCACCCCCCCGGCTTCTTGCTGGCCGAAATATCCTCGGGGGTGAATTTGCGCAAAGCGCAAAGAGGGGGCAGACAGCCCCCTCCCTTTGCCGTCAGAAATGCAGCGCCCGCCCATAGGCATCCAGCACCGATTCGTGCATCATCTCCGACAGCGTCGGATGCGGGAACACGGTTTCGATCAGCTCCGCATCGGTCGTCTCCAGCGTGCGGCCGATGACATAGCCCTGGATCAGTTCGGTGACCTCGGCCCCGACCATGTGCGCGCCCAGCAATTCCCCGGTCCTCGCGTCGAAGATGGTCTTGACCAGACCTTCCGGCTCGCCAAGCGCGATCGCCTTGCCGTTGCCGATGAAGGGGAAGCGGCCCACGCGGATCTCCAGCCCCGCCTCTTTCGCCCCTGCCTCGGTCAGGCCGACGCTGGCGATCTGCGGCTGGCAATAGGTGCAGCCGGGGATGGAGCCGGGCCTGATCGGCTGCGGATGCCCGCCGCCGATCAGTTCCGCGACCATCACCCCTTCATGGCTGGCCTTGTGCGCAAGCCAGGGCGCGCCTGCGATGTCGCCGATGGCGTAAAGCCCCTCCACGCCGGTGCGGCAGAAGGCGTCCGTCACCACATGGCTGCGCTCGATCTTCACCCCCAGCGCCTCCAGCCCCAGCCCCTCGACATTGCCGATGATGCCGACGGCGGAAATCACCGTGTCGAACTCGGCGGTCCCGGTCTTGCCGGCGCTTTCCAGATGCGCGATGACGCCCTTGCCGGGGACGCGGTCCAGCGTCTTCACATGGGTCTTTTCAAGGATCGTCATGCCCTGCTTCACGAACTGCTTCCTGGCGAAGGCGGCGATCTCGGCATCCTCGACCGGCAGCAGGCGGTCCATCACCTCGACCACCGTGGTCTCGGCGCCAAGCGTGTTGAAGAAGCTGGCAAACTCGATCCCGATCGCGCCCGAGCCGATGACCAGCAGCTTCTTCGGCATCCGCGTCGCCACCAGCGCGTCGCGATAGCCCCAGACGAGGTCTCCATCCGGCTCCAGCCCCGGCAACTCGCGCCCGCGCGCGCCGGTCGCCAGCACGATGGAAGGCGCCGCCAGATCCTCTTGGCCCTTCCCGGTCCGGACAGTTACCTTGCCCCGGTCCGGGATCGTCGCCGTGCCCATGAACACCGTGATCCTGTTCTTCTTCATCAGATGGCCGATCCCCGAGGACAGCTGTCTGGCCACCCCGCGCGAGCGTTTCACCACCTCGGCAAGGTCAAAGCCGATGCCCTCCGCCCTCAGCCCGAACTCCTTGGCGCGCTGCATCAGGTGGAACACCTCGGCCGAGCGCAGCAGCGCCTTCGTCGGGATGCAGCCCCAGTTGAGGCAGATGCCGCCAAGCGCCTCGCGTTCGACGATGGCGACCTTCATCCCCAGTTGCGCGCCGCGGATCGCCGCGACATAGCCGCCCGGTCCGGCGCCGATCACGATCATGTCGAAGGTCTGGACCGCCATGTCTTCCTCCTGCTGCGCAGATGGTCTGGCCTTAAACCGTTTCCGGCCCCGGTTCAACGCCGCCGCCCCGCGGCGCCGCGCCGTCAACTCGCGCCGTCAACTTGCAGTGCCCTCGGCCTGCACCTCGCGCAGCGCCGCCGCATAGCCGCCTTGGGCGAGGAACGCCGCCTCCGCCGCGGTCGTCTCGCGGCCGAGCGCGGCGTTGCGAAAGGGAAACCGCCCGAAGCGCGCGATCACCAGCGCATGGGCGCGGGCGTGCAGCAGGGTCGATGCGCCGGTTTCGGGCAGCCGCTCTGCCACCAGCCGGGCGCAGCGGGCCTGATCGCCCGGATCCTCGGAATGCATGAAGGGCAGGTAGAAGAACTGCCGCAGCGGCTCGGCCACGCCCATGTCCCAGCCCGCCTCCGTGGCGCGCCGCGCCGCTGCAAGCGCCTGCGGATCGGTGGCAAAGCTGCGCGCGTCGCCGCGGAACATGTTGCGCGGGAACTGGTCGGTCAGGATCAGGTAGGCGAGGCTGCCCTCGCTCCCGTCCACCCAGCCCTCGCGCTGCCCGGCCCGTGCCGCCTCCCAGTCGGGCAGGAAGGCGGCGCGGATCCGCTCGTCCTGCGCGCGGTCCGCCACATACCACCCCGCCGGGCCGATGCCCGCCCAGAGGGCGATGATACCCCGGATGCCCGCCATCGCCTGCTCCTCCTGTTGCCCGCCGCCAGCCTGACAGAGCCCCGCCCGGATGGCCAGAGCCGGGGATCAGCCGCGATCCGGCCCGCCCGTCGGCCGGTCGTGGTCCAACCCCGGCGCCGCGGGGTCGGCCTCCGCCCCCGGGTTCTGCGGGCCGCCCTCCTGCGCCGCGCCAAGCGCGGCCTCCACCGCCAGCGAGGAGGCGGCGGGCGACAGCGCCGCGAAGGCGCCGGTCTGGTCCGAGGCGAGCGGCGGGCGCCGCGTCATCCGGTAGCCGGCATAGCCCGCCAGCAGCACCATCAAGGCCGCGATATAGAGGAAGAACCCCGAAGGCCCCATCCGCGCCATGATCCAGCCGGTCAGGATCGGCCCGCCGACCGCACCAAGCCCGTTGATGAACAACAGCCCGGCCGAGGCGGCGGCCATGTCGGAATTGTCCAGAAAGTCGTTCGTATAGGCGACCAGCAGCGAATAGAGCGGGTTGGAAATCCCCCCCGCCACCATCGCCACCCCCAGCAGCAGCCCGAAGGGCAGCTCGATGAACACCGGCACCAGCATCGCCGCCGCCGCCACCAGCGCCATTGCCATGATCAGCTGGCGCCGGTCCATCCGATCCGAGGCCCAGCCGATCGGATATTGCAGCACCAGCCCGCCCAGATAGATCGCCGCGATGAAGGTCGAGATCTGCGGCACCGTCAGCCCCGCCTCGGTGCCGAAGACCGACGCCATGCCCCAGAGCGCCGCGAAGATGCCACCCACCAGGAACATGCCGACACAGCCCAGCGGCGAGGCGTCGTAAAGCCGCCGGAAGCTGAGCGGCTTGGTCGACTCGAAGGCCGGCGCCTGGCTGACCGTCAGCAGGATCGGCGTGAAGGCGACGGAGACCAGCACCGAAGGGATCACGAACAGGATGAACCCCGACGGATCGCCAAGCGCCATCAGCCCCTGCGCCGCAATGATGCCGATCATCTGCACGATCATGTAGGCCGACAGCGCCTGCCCGCGGTTTTCATTGGTCGAGGCGTTGTTGAGCCAGCTTTCCGCGGTGATGTAGACGCCCGAGAAGCTGAACCCGATCACCACCCGCATCAGCGTCCAGGCGATCCAGTCTGGCGCCACGGCATACATCACCAGCACCGCCGAGATCAGCGAGCCGAGCGCCGCGAAGACGCGCACATGCCCCACCCGGCGGATCATCTCGGGCGTCATCCGGCTGCCGAACAGGAAGCCCAGGAAATAGGCCGACATCACCACCGACATCTGCAGGGCCGTGAACCCCTCGATGCCGCCGCGGATGCCCAGAAGCGTGCCCTGCATGCCATTGCCCAGCATCAGCAGCATCACGCCCAGCAGCAGCGCCCAGGAATTTCGCAGAACCTCGATCATCATCAGCCTCTGGCAGGAAGGCCCCCAGAGCTATGCGAGGGCGCGGGGAAAAGCAAACGCAGGAGCGGCGTTTCAGGTGCCGTCTGCGCTGCGCTCGCCCGGCCCCGGGATCAGCAGCGAGGCATCGCCGTATGAGAAGAAGCGGTAGCCGCTGTTTGTGGCATGCGCGTAAATCCGGCGGATGCGGCCTTGCCCCATCAGCGCCGAGACCAGCATCAGCAGCGTGCTCCTCGGCAGGTGAAAGTTGGTGATCAGCGCGTCGGTCACGCGAAAGCGGTAGCCGGGATAGATGAAGATGTCGGTGCTGCCCTGCCAGGGGTGCAGCGCGCCCGACGCATCCGCCGCGCTTTCGATCAGCCGCAGCGCGGTGGTGCCGACCGGGATGATCCGCCCGCCCGCCGCCCGCGTGGCGTTGATCTCGGCGGCGGCGGCGGGTGTCACCTCGCCCCGCTCGGCATGCATCCGGTGCGTCGCCACATCCTCCACCTTCACCGGCAGGAAGGTGCCCGCGCCGACATGGAGCGTGACCTCGGTGAAATCCACCCCGCGCGCGCGCAGCGCCGCCAGCAGCGCAGCGTCGAAATGCAGGCTGGCGGTGGGAGAGGCGACGGCGCCGGCATGGCGGGCAAAGACCGGCTGGTAATCGTCCATGTCCTGCGCGTCTGGGGGGCGCAGCGCGGCGATGTAGGGCGGCAGCGGCATCTGCCCCGCCTCGGCCAGCGCAGCCTCGAAGGCCGCACCCTCGCAATCGAAGGCCAGCGTCAGGCGGCCATCGGCGATGCCCGTCACCTCTGCCGACAGCGCATCCGAGAAGCGGATCACCTCGCCGGCCTTCAGCTTGCGCAGGGGCCTCGCCAGCGCCGACCAGCCGCCCGAGGCCAGAGGCTCCAGCAGCGTGACCTCGATCCTCGCCACGCCCTCGCCCCCCTGCGGCACCGTCCGGCTGCGCGTGCCGCTCAGCCGCGCCGGGATCACCTTGGTGTTGTTCAGCACCAGCCGGTCGCCGGGGCGCAAGATGCCCGGAAGGTCGGCAACCGTCCGGTCGGCGATGCCATCCCCTTCGGCCAGCAGCAGCCGCGCCGAGGATCGGGGCCGCGCCGGGCGCGTCGCGATCAGCGCCTCGGGCAGGTCGAAATCGAAATCCGAAAGCTTCACGCAGCGGCTCCTTACTGTCTGACGCGCGGCGGGTCGCGGCGGAAGATCTCGCGGAAGATGCCCGGCGTCAGGATCGACAGCGGGTTGACGTTGACCGTGGGCGCCGAGGCGGTGCCCGAGATGGTGTAGTTGAACCCGAACAGCCCCTCGCCCCGGCGCGAGACGATCTGGCCGACCGCGTTGAGCAGATATACTGGCGAGACGACGCCGCGCAGTTCCATCCGCCCGGATTTCAGCCCGTAGACCCCCGTCATCGACACGCCGAGCGAGGCGCCCATCGCGGCGCTTTCCAGGATCTGCACCCGGTCGGGCGACAGGGTGAAGCGGCCATCGACGGTGTTGAACAGCAGCCCCTCGCCGCCCAGTTGCTCCAGCAGCCCGATGACGCTGATCGCGCTGAGCAGTTCCGCCAGCACCGGGGCATCCTGCACCCGCAGGTCCCGCACGCTCAGCGCGCCGTCATAGCTGCCCGGCGCCGCGCCGCGGGGGGTCAGCACCAGATCCATCGCGCCGCCGCGTGCGCGTGCGAAGATGCCGGCGGCGCGGAACACCGCGCCCGCATCCTGCGACTGCAGGCGCACGCCCGTGCGATTGCTGCCGCGGGTGGGGGCGACGGTACCGGACACCTCGGCCTCGCCATTGATCAGCCCGGTGAAGCGGCCCGAAAAGCCGCCCTCGGCGGAAAAGTCGCCGCGCAGGCGGTGCAGCGCGATGGTGTCCGACACGGTCAGCCGGTCCAGCGCGACCTGGATAGGCGGGCTGTCTCCGCCGCCGCCGCCGCCAAACTCGGCGCGGCGCAGGTCGGCGCTGCCGCCCGTCACCACCACCGCCGGCGCGCGCCCGGCGCCGCGCCCGCGCAGATCCACCGCGCCGTCGAACCAGCCGCCGACCCGGACCCGCGACAGCCGCACCGCATCGAGCGTGCCATCCGCCTGCAGCGCCACCGCGCCCTCGGCCGTCAGCCCCGGCGCCTCGATCCGCAGCGCATCCACAATCGGCGGACTGCCCAGCCGGCCCGAGACCGTCAGCGATCCCGTCTGCGCCGCGGGCTTCGACCAGCCGATTTCCGGGATCGACAGCGCAACCCGGTTCAGGTCCGAGCGCAGGCGGAACGCCGGCGGCTGGTCCGGCGCAAGGTCGATCTCGATATCGCCGATGCCCTCGCCGCGCAGCGCGCCCTTCGGCAGGCCGATGTTGAACGCATCGAGAAACCGCGGCGACAGCTCCACCGTGCCCGTCAGCTTCGAGCGGCCCTGCTGCCCGGGCCCGAGCTCCTGCCGCCAGGTCATGCGAAACGGCACGCCGGACAGCGTTCCCGGCCCCGAAATCGTCAGCGCCGCGCGGTTCGCGCGCAGATCCAGCCCCTCTGACAGCACCTCGCGCCCCGGCACCACCTTGTCCGAGCGCAGCTCTGTCAGCCGGGCCACCACCTCGTAATCGACATCCTCGGGCTTGAGCTTCGGGACCAGCGCCAGCTTCAGCCGCGCCTGCGCCCGCGCCCGGCCCTCGGCAATGTCGATCCCGCGCCCGGCCTTGTGCATGATGCGGAAGGGCGGCTCGTCCAGCAGCGACAAGGCCGCGCTGATCGTGGACTCGGTATGCAGTTCGACCTCCAGCGGCGCGGGCCTTTGCCGGATGTCGGGCACCGTCATCACCGATCCGGCCATGTCCACCTCCTCGCCGTTCGGCGCCACGACATGCCCACGCTCCACCACCAGCGTGTGCCGGTCGCCCTCGATCGTGGCATAGCCGCGCGCATCCTGCACCGGAGGCAGCGTCTTCAGCACCCGCACCTCGGCGCCGCGGAAGGCATAGGCCAGCGACATCCGCGGCTCCTGCCCCGGCTGAAGGCGCACGGCCGACCGCACGTCGAACAGCTCGCCCGTGGTGACGTTCCCGGCGATCCAGTCCCGCGTGCGCGGCACCAGCGCGACGGGCCACAGCGCGATCAGCCGGTCATGCGCAACCGCGTCCAGCGTCACGTCCAGCGCCATGTCCCAGCCCTCGGGCGAGGCGCCGGCATTGCCCTCGGCGGCGATCCGGCGGCCCTGCTCGTCCACCAGCACGAACTGCCCGATGCTCAGCCGGAAGGGATCGAGCGTCAGCTTCAGGTCCATCGCCCCGCTCTGGAAGGCGACGGGCGTCTCGAACAGCCCCAGCGGATCGGCGCGCAGGTCCGACAGCGCCACCTGCGCGACCAGCCCGGTCGGAAAGCCGGTCTCCATCCCCTGCAACCAGGCGCGGGCGGTGCCGCGTACCCGCAGCGCCGCGCTTTCCACCGTCAGGTCGCGAAACTCGATCACCGCCTCGGCGGGGTCATAGCCGAGATAGAGCTTCGCCCCCTCGAAGGGCACCGGGCGGATGCCCTCGACCGGGCGCAGCGCCCCCGCGCCGATCTCCAGCGTGCCGTCCATCGCGCCTACCCGGCCATCCGCCCCGACGCCCGATCGGAACGCGCCCGAGATCGGCGCATCCAGCACCGCAAGCCAGGCCAGCGCCGGCGACTGCGCCGCGAGGTCGGCGGCGCGCACCCCCTTCACCGTCGCGCCGAAGCTCGCCTCGGGCCCGGTTCTGGAACTGTCGAGCGACAGCCGCGCCGAGGCGGGTTCCCCCGCCGCCCCCGCCACATCGAAGGACAGGCCGATCGACAGCCTTTCGGCATCCTGCGTCAACTCCAGCCGGCCGTCCGACATGATCCATCGCTGCCCCGCGCGCTGATCGTCGAGGATGATGCCAAGCGCATCCGCCTCGATCCGGGTGATCCCGGCCAGCGCGGGCAGCGCGAAGACCGCCTCCAGCGCGTCCAGCCCCTCGGGCAGCGAGCCGATGCGCCGGCTGGCCGCCGCGCCCTGCATGAAGGAAAGATCGAGCGCCCCGTCGGGCGTGCGCCGCAGCATCAGCTGCGCGCCCGAGATGCGCAGGCTCCGCGGCTCCAGCCGGCCGCGCAGCAATGGCCCGGCGCGAAACCTGGCGCGCAGTTCCGGCAAGAGCGCCACCGGCACGCCGTTCGACTGCAGCTCTACCCCCCGCAGGCGCACGCGCGGCACGAAGCCCTCATCCACGCGCAGTTCCACCGCCCCCAGCCGCACCGACCGGGCCGCCGGACCGCCCGGCCCCGCCCCGACGGCAAGGTTGATCCGCGCCTCGATCCGCGCCACCGCCCAGCCCGGCAGCAGGATCGGCCGCCCGTTCAGCGCCACCACCCCGAGGCCGCCCGCCGCCGCGATCAGCGCAAGGCTCAGCAGCAGCCAAAGCCCGATGCGGCGGCGGCGGCGCGCGCGGGCCGGTCGGGGCCCGGACTCGGGCACCGGCACGGGGACGCCGGGCTCCACCCGCGCCTCCCCTTGCCCTGCCCTGTCCTCGCCCGCTGCCATGCTGGTCCCGCCCTCCGAAGGTGCAATCCGCGCCTGCCGGCCCGCCTGCCCTTTATCTTTGCCCCGCCTGCATTAAAACCCGAAGTGGACCCGACACGCAAAGGATCACGGCGAGATGATCGAACCTGGCAAGATCGCCCCCGGCACCCCGGCCCCCGATTTCACCCTGCCGCGCAATGGCGGCGGCAGCCTGGCCCTGTCGGCGCTGCGCCCGAAAAAGGTGGTGCTCTACTTCTATCCCAAGGACGACACGCCCGGCTGCACCACCGAGGCGCTGGATTTCTCGCGCCTGAAGGACGAATTCGATGCCGCCGGAACGGTTGTCGTCGGCATTTCGAAGGACAGCGTGCAATCGCATGACAAGTTCTGCGCAAAGCACGATCTGGGGGTGATCCTCGTCTCGGACGAGGGCGGCGACATCTGCGAGCGCTACGGCGTCTGGGGCGAGAAAAGCATGTATGGCAAGACCTTCATGGGCATCGAGCGCACCACCGTGCTGATCGACGGCGCCGGCAAGGTGGCGCGGGTCTGGAACAGGGTGAAGGTGCCCGGCCACGCCGCCGAGGTGCTGGACGCCGCCCGCGCGCTGTAAGCGGACCCGCTGCAGACCATCCCGGCAAACCCTGCCCTGGGGCGGTATCCGCTGCCCGGCGCCGGACCGCCGGCTTCGGCGGCATTCCGCCCAAAACCGCCGGGTTCCGCCCGCAGTGCCGCCAGGCCGCCGCAAAAGCATTGCCCTTGCGCGCATCCGGTTGCTAAGCCCTCGCTCGGACGAGGGCTGAAAAGGAACGAGGGGCGTGCCGAGACGGATACTCCACCGAGCCAACAGCGCGCTTGCGCGTCACCTGCCGGAACAGCGCCTGTTCCTGCGATCCGACAATGAGACAAGGTTCATCCGGCTGCGGCCGCTGACCCAGGCGCTGGTCCTCTCCTCGGGCGGACTGGTGCTGGCCTGGACGATCATCGCGACCGCGATCCTGCTGATGGATTCGATCGGCTCGGGCAGCGCCCGCGAGCAGGCCGCCCGCAAGCAGGCGGTCTATGAAACCCGGCTCGACACCATCGCGCGCGAACGCGACGCCCGCGCCGAAGAGGCACTGGCCGCGCAGGACCGCTTCGCCGTGGCGCTGCAGCAGGTCTCGGCGATGCAATCGGCGCTGCTGGCCTCCGAGGAGCGGCGGCGCGAGCTGGAAACCGGCATCGACGTGATCCAGACCACCCTGCGCCGCACGATGGGCGAGCGGGACAGCGCCCGCTCCGAGGCGAAGCTGGCAGCCGCCGCCCTTGCCGGCGAGGCCGAAGCGACCGGCCTTGCCCGCACCGGCGATCTGGTCGCCACGCTCGACATCCTGTCCGACACGCTCGGCCAGACGGCTGCGGAGCGCGACGCCAAGGTCGCCGAAGCCGAGGCCAGCCGCGCCGAGACCGAAGCCATCGCCTATGAAAAACGGCTGATGGAAGAGCGCAACGACGAGATCTTCAACGCCCTCGAGGACGCGATCACCGTCTCGATGGACCCGCTCGACAAGGTGTTCAAGTCGGCGGGCCTGAACCCCGACGACCTGATCCGCCAGGTGCAGCGCGGCTATTCGGGCCAGGGGGGGCCGTGGACGCCGATCTCGATGTCGGCCAAGAACGATCCCACCGTCAGCATCGAAGAGGCCCGCGCCGCCCGGCTGATGGAAGGGTTCGACCGGCTCAACGTCTACCGCATCGCCGCCGAGCGGGTGCCGCTGGCCATGCCGCTGAACTCCGCCTTCCGCTTCACCTCGCCCTTCGGCACCCGCTGGGGCCGGCTCCATGCCGGGATCGACCTTGCCGGCACCTATGGCTCGCCGATCCGCGCCACCGCCGATGGCGTCGTGACCCATGCCGGCTGGATGTCGGGCTATGGCCGGCTGGTGACCATCAGGCACGAATTCGGCCTGGAAACCCGCTATGGCCACATGTCCCAAATCCGCGTGAAGGTCGGGGATAGGGTCTCGCGCGGGGACCGGATCGGTGATATGGGCAATTCCGGACGCTCCACCGGCACCCATCTTCACTACGAGGTGCGGACCGGCGGCTCACCAGTCAATCCCATGACGTTCATCAAGGCGGGAAGAGATGTTTTCTAAAAGCAGGATCAACGAGCCCGGGCCCAAGACCCCGGGAACCGAGACCGAAAAGCCGAAGGCCCCGGAGAGCGCGTTGGCCCGTCCGTCTTCGGAGCACGCTCTGCCCAGCGCGCCGAAGGTGAAGCCTGCCACCTCGGTGCTGTCCTCGGACCTGCTGGTCACCGGCAACATCAAGACCAGCGGCGACATCCAGGTCGAGGGCACGGTCGAGGGCGATATCCGCGCCCATCTGCTGACCGTGGGCGAAAGCGCCACCATCCGGGGCGAGATCGTGGCGGACGACATCGTCGTCAACGGCCGCGTCGTGGGCCGCGTGCGCGGGTTGAAGGTGCGGCTGACCTCCTCGGCGCGGGTCGAGGGCGACATCATCCACAAGACCATCGCCATCGAGAGCGGCGCGCATTTCGAAGGTTCCGTGCAGCGGCAGGACGATCCGCTTTCCAACGGCGTGACCCCGAAGCTGGCGCCGCCGCTGGCGCAGGAATAGCTTCGGCCGTCCGGCTGGAAAGAAAACAGGGGCGGCGCCGGAAGGTGCCGCCTTTCTTGCATGTCCGAAGGGGGAGGACTGCCCGCAGTCTCGGAGGCAACGGACCCGCCGATCCCCTGATCGCGCCGGGTCTCGCCGCGGCGGCCCGGCCCGTCCCCTCAATCCCCCAGCAGCCGCCGGTACATGTGCCAGCTTGCATGCCCCAGCACCGGCAGCATCACGAACAGCCCAAGGAACATCGGCACCATCGCCACGAACAGCAGCCCCGCGATCACCAGGCCCCAGACCGCCATCACCGCCAGATTTGCCGTCACCGCCTCCACGCTGCGGATCATCGCCGAGACGAAGTCCACCTCGCGCTCCAGCAGCATCGGCAGCCCGCCGGCAGTGACCGCGAACAGCACCGCCGCGAACACCGCGCCGACGGCGCTGCCCACGGCCAGCATCACAAGGCCGTTGCCCGTCCACAGCACCTCGAAGGACGAGGACACATTGGTCATCGCCGAAAGCCCCATGAACAGCGCGAAGATCGTATGCGCCACGAACACCCAGAACATGAACATCAGAAGGATCAGCATCGCCATCGACGGCACCTGCCTTTGCCGCTGCGCGAACACCACCCCCAGCACGCCCGGCCAGTCCAGTGCCTGCCCCGCCTCCAGCCGCCGGCTGACCTCGTAGAGCCCGGTCGCGGCGAAGGGCGCCAGCAGCGGAAAGCCGACAAAGACCGGGATCAGCCACCATTCCGCGCCGGCGGCGGTATAGACCCGCCAGATCACCACGCCGCCGGCGACGTAGATCGCCGAAAAGAACAGCCCGTAGAGCGGCGCGCGGGTGAAATCCCGCCAGCCTGCCACCAGCACGGCCCCGATATCGGCCAGCCGCACCTCCTGCACCTCGGGCAGCGGCGAGGCCCCTGTCCCCGCTGCCGCGCTCACGTCACCTTGCACCATCGCTCCACCCTCCCCGCGCTCGCGCAAGGCTACCCGCTCCAGAGCGGTCCGCGCAAGTGCGGCGCCTCGTGCGCGCGAGATGGACACTCCCCGCGCAAGCGCATAGCCATGCCGGCATGAGTCCCCCCCGATTCCTGAACCGGCACACCCCGCCCCACATCGCGACACTCGTCCTGATGACGGGCATCGGCGCGCTGTCGATGAACATCTTCCTGCCATCGTTGCCCGGGATGGCCCGCGATTTCGGGGTCGACTACAGCGTGATGCAGCTGTCGGTCTCGGCCTATCTCGCGGTCTGCGCGGCGGCGCAGCTGGTGATCGGCCCGCTCTCCGACCGCATCGGCCGCCGCCCGATGATTCTCGGCGGGCTGTCGGTCTTCCTGCTGGCCACGCTCGGCACGCTGCTGGCGCCGACCGCGGGGGTGTTCCTCGCCTTCCGGATGATGCAGGCGGCGGTTGTGACGGGGATCGTGCTCAGCCGTGCGGTGGTGCGCGACATGGTGCCGGGGCCGCAGGCCGCGTCGATGATCGGCTATGTCACCATGGGCATGTCGCTGGCGCCGATGCTGGGGCCGATCGCCGGCGGCGCGCTGGACGATGCCTTCGGCTGGCGGGCGAATTTCGTGGCGCTCGGCATTGCCGGGCTGCTGGTGCTGGCGCTGGTCTGGGCCGATCTGGGCGAGACCGGCAAGCCGGGCGAGGGCGGCGGCTCGCTTCCGCTGCGCAACTGGCTCGAGCTGCTGGCCTCGCGGCGGTTCTGGGGTTATGCGCTGGCGGCCACCGCCTCGTCGGGCGGCTTCTTCGCCTATGTCGGCGGTGCGCCCTTCGTCGGCGCCGAGGTGTTCCACCTCAGCCCCTCTGCCGTCGGCTATTACTTCGCCGCGCCGGCCATCGGCTACGCCTTTGGGAACTTGCTGTCGGGCCGCTATTCGGTGCGCAGCGGGATGGAGCGGATGGTGCTGGCCGGGGCCGTGGTCTCGACGCTGGCGCTGGTCGCGGCGCTGGCGCTGGATCTGGCGGGGATCAGCCACCCGCTGATCTTCTTTCCCCTCGTCGGAGTGATGGCGCTGGGCAACGGGATGCTGCTGCCCAACGCCAATGCCGGGATGATGTCGGTGCGGCCCGAGCTTGCCGGCACCGCCTCGGGCCTCGGCGGCACCATGACCATTGGCGGCGGCGCAGCGTTGGCAGCACTGGCGGGCGCGCTGCTGAGCGCGGAACGCGGGGCGACGCCGTTGCTGGCGCTGATGCTGGCAGCCTCCGCCGGCTCGATCCCGGCGATCCTGTGGGTGATGCGGCGACGGGCGAGCCTCGCGCTCTGATCCCGCCGCGCAGGCTTGCCGCTGCCCGGCGGTCTTGCCGGACCGGGTTTGCAAAGGCTATGAATGGCTTCGCAAACTTCCGGGGGCGCGGGATGGCGACGCAGAAACTCTATGCCGGGCTGAAACTGCGCGAAACGCGGGGGCGGCTTGGCCTGACGCAGAAGATCTTTGCGGAACGGCTGGGCGTGTCGCTGCCCTATCTCAACCAGATGGAGAACAACCACCGCCCGGTTTCGGCGGGCGTGGTGCTGGCGCTGGCGGGCGAGTTCGGGCTGGACGTGACAGAGCTTTCGACCGGCGATGCCGAACGCCTTGTCAGCGACATGCGCGAGGCGCTGGCCGATCCGGTCTTTGCCGATGCCGCGCCGCCGCTGGCCGATCTGCGGCTTGCCGCCTCCAACGCGCCGGCGCTGGTGCGGGCCTTTCTGGAACTGCACCGCGCCTATCGGCAGACGCATGAACGGCTCGCCTCGCTGGACGACGCGCTCGGCCGCGACGAGGCGGCGGCGCTGACCAGCCCCTGGGAAGAGGTGCGCGACTTCTTTCACTATTGCGACAATTACCTCGATGCCGTGGACCGCGCCGCAGAACGGTTTTCCTGCCCGGATCGCAAGCGTGTGGACCCGGTCGTTCACGCGGCGGAGCTGCTGCGGTCACGGGGCATCGAGTTGCAGTTTTGCGACATCGACGCGCTCAGGTCGCAGATCGGCGGGCGGCTGATGATCTCGACCCGCGCGGCCAGTGCGACCCAGCGGTTCCAGGTGCTGCACCAGGTCGCGCTGACCACCCAGGATGATCTGCTGGAGGCGACGCTGGACCTTGGCCGCTTTCAGTCCGACACCTCGCGCGCCATCGCCAAGATCGGCCTCGCAAACTATTTCGCCGGCGCCGCGCTGCTGCCCTACCGCGCCTTTCTGGAGGCGGCGCAAGAGACGCGGCACGATCTTGAACGGCTGGCGGACAGGTTCGGCGCCTCGATCGAGCAGGTGGCGCACCGGCTCTCCACCCTGCAACGTCCCGGCGCCAAGGGCGTGCCCTTCTATTTCGTCCGTGTCGATCAGGCGGGCACCATCACCAAGCGCCATTCCGCGACGCGCCTGCAATTCGCCCGCTTCGGCGGTGCCTGCCCGCTGTGGAACGTGCATCAGGCCTTCGAGACGCCGGGCCGCTTCCTGCGCCAGCTTGCCGAAACGCCGGACGGGGTGCGCTATCTCAGCCTCGCGCGCGACGTATCGAAGCCGGGCGGCTCGTTCCACGCGCCGATCCGCCGCTATGCCATCGGGCTTGGCTGCGAGGTCAGCCACGCGGCGCAACTGGTCTATGCCGACGATCTGGACCCGTCGAACCCGCGCGCCTATGAGCCGATCGGAATATCGTGCCGGATCTGCGAGCGGAAGGACTGCCACCAGCGATCGGTGCCGCCGCTGGAACGCCGGCTGCGCGTCGATCCGGGCCGGCGCGGGCTGCTGCCCTACGAGATTGCATGAGAGGGGCCCCGATTCGCGCCGGGGCCCCTTCTTGCGGTGCGCGTGCGGATCAGGCTTTTGCCAGCATCCGCGCCAGTTCATCCTTCAGCGCCGCGCGCTTCTTGCGCATCTCCACCTCGGCCAGTTGGTCCACCGGCTCGACCATGGTTTCGGCGCGGTGCACCTGGCGGTTGACCTCGTGATATTCATCGAGGATCCGCGCGAAATGCGTGTCCGCCGCCTTCAGCGCGTGAATCTTCTCGGCCTCGCCCGGAAAATCCTCATAGATATCATGGGGGGTGTTCGACATGGGTTCTCTCCTCTGGTCCTGTCCGGCCGCAGACCTAGCGCCCGCCGCCCGGCCCCGCAATGACGCGGATCAAGTTCCGCGATCATCCGCCGGCGCCCTGGCCGCTTGCGCCCCGGCGCGGCATCGGGGATGGTCACCGCCGCTGCGCCGGGATGCGGCGCGGGAGGGCGCAAGATGATCCTGCTGCAAGACGGCCCCGGCGGTCGCCCCGCCCTGTTCGACGTGCCGCGCGCAGTGATCCGCGCGCGCCGCGCGGCCGATGTCCTGCCGGCGCTGCGCCGGGCGGAACAGGCGCTGGCGGCGGGGCACTGGGTCGCCGGACTGCTGGCCTATGAGGCGGGGCAGGCGCTGGAGCCGGCCCTCGCGGGGCTGCGGCGCGCGCCCTCGGGTCCGCTGGTGCATCTTGGCATCTACGACGCGCCGCTGCCCGCCGATGCGGCGCTCGCCCGCGCCGGGGCCGAGGCCGCGGACGCCCGGCTTGGCGCGCCCGAACCCGCCCTGCCCCGCGCCGCCCATGCCGCCGCCATCGCCCGCGCGCTGGACCTGATCCGCGCCGGCGATTGCTATCAGGTCAACCTCACCTTCCCGCTGACGGCCAGCTTCCAGGGCACCCCGCTTGGCCTTTTCGCCGCGCTGTCGCGGGTGCAGCCGGTCGGGCATGGCGCGGTGGTGGTGCTGCCGGACGCGCCCGCGCTGGTCTCGCTCTCGCCCGAGTCGTTCTTCGCCACCGATGCGGCAGGCGGCATCACGGTGCGGCCGATGAAGGGCACCCGCCCGCGCCACGCCGACCCGGCGCGGGATGCGGCGCTGGCGGCGGACCTGCGCGGCGCCGCGAAGGACAGGGCCGAGAACCTGATGATCGTCGATCTGATGCGCAACGACCTGTCGCGCATCTGCCGCGTCGGCTCGGTCCGTGTGCCGCAGCTTTTCGCGGTGGAAAGCTTCGCCACCCTTCATCAGATGGTGTCCGAGGTGCGGGGCACGTTGCTGCCCGGCACGGGATTCGCGGACATCCTGCGCGCGATCTTCCCCTGCGGGTCGATCACCGGCGCGCCGAAGATCCGCGCCATGCAGATCATTCACGAACTCGAGCCCCGGGCGCGCGGCGCCTATTGCGGCGCGATCGGCTGGGCGGGGCCGGATGGCGCCTCGGCCTTCAACGTCGCGATCCGCACGCTGACCCTGCATCCGGGCGGCGCGGTCACGCTGAATGTCGGCGGCGGGGTGGTGGCCGATTCCACCGCCGAGGGCGAATGGGAGGAGGCGCTGTGGAAAGCCCGTTTCGCCCGTCTGACCTGACAGCGGGCCTGCGCCTGATCGAGACGCTGGGCTGGGACGGCGCGCGCTTCGCCCGGCTGGACCGGCACCTTGCCCGCCTTGCCGCCAGCGCCGCGCGGCTGGGCTTTGCGCATGACCCCGCCGCGATTGCCGCGGCCCTCGCCACCATCAGCGGCCCCGAACCGCTGCGGGTGCGGCTGACACTGGCGCAGGATGGCGGCATCGAGGTGACCCATGCCCCGCTGCCGCCGACCCCGCCCCGCTGGCGTGTGGCGCTGGCAGGCGCGCGGCTCGAACCCGACGATCCCTGGCTGCGCCTCAAGACCACGCGGCGCGAACTCTACGACCGCGATCGCGCCGCCCTGCCCGGCGGGATTGACGAGTGGCTTTATGCCAACACGCGCGGCGAGCTTTGCGAGGGCACCATCACCAACCTGGTCTTCGATCTCGGGCAGGGGCTCTGCACCCCGCCGCTGACCAGCGGCCTGCTGCCCGGCTGCCTGCGCGCCGAACTGCTGGACACCGGCCGCGCGCGCGAGGCGGTGCTGACGCTGGCGGACCTGCCCCGCGCGCGGATCTGGATGGGCAACTCGCTGCGCGGGCTGATCCCGGCGGCCCTTTAGCGCTGCGCCACCTGCCAGACCGGGCTTTGCCACGGCACCGCGTTCGCGGGCGCCAGCATCCCCTTGCCAAGGATGTGGTCCGCCGCCTTCTCGCCGGTCATGATCGAGGGCGCGTTGAGGTTGCCATTGGTGATCCGGGGGAAGATCGAGCTGTCGACGACGCGCAGCCCCTGCACCCCGATCACCCGGCACTCCGGGTCCACCACCGCCATCGGGTCGCTCGCCGCGCCGATCCGCGCCGTGCCGCAGGGGTGATAGGCGCTTTCGGCATGTTCGCGGACAAAGCCGTCGATCTGTTCGTCGGTCTCCACCCCGGCGCCGGGCTGGATTTCGTGCTTGAGGTAGGGCGCAAAGGCCGGTTGCGCGAAGATCTCGCGCGTCAGGCGCACGCAGCGGCGGAACTCCTGCCAATCCTCGGGCTGGCTCATGTAGTTGAAGCGGATCACCGGCGGTTCGCGCGGGTCGGCAGAGCGCAGCGTGACCGCCCCGCGAGAGCGCGAGCGCATCGGGCCGACATGCACCTGAAAGCCGTGCCCCTCTGCCGCGACCTTCCCGTCATAGCGCATGGCGATCGGCAGGAAATGATACTGGATGTCGGGGTAGTCCACCCCCGGAGCCGAGCGGATGAAGGCGCAGCTTTCAAACTGGTTCGACGCGCCGAGCCCGCGCCCGGTGAACAGCCATTGCGCGCCGATGCCCGCCTTGCCGAGGAGGTTCCAGTATCTGTAAAGCGTGACCGGCAGTTTCGAGGCGAACTGCATGTAGACCTCCAGATGGTCCTGCAGGTTCGCGCCCACCCCCGGCCGGTCCGCCATCACGTCGATGCCATGCTCCGCCAGATGCGCGGCGGGGCCGATGCCCGACAGCATCAACAGCTTCGGCGTGTTGATGGATGACGCCGACAAGATCACCTCGGCCCGCGCGCCGATCACCTCGGTCTTGCCGCCGCGTTCAACCTCCACGCCTCGGGCGCGGCCGTCCTCGATCACCACCCGCAGCGCCAGCGCGCGGACCAGCGTGCAGTTGCCGGTCTTCAGCGCCGGGCGCAGATAGGCGTTGGCGGCAGACCAGCGCCGACCCTTCCAGATCGTCGCCTCCATCGGGCCGAAGCCCTCCTGCTTCTCGCCGTTATAATCGCCGGTCAACTCGTAGCCCGCCTGCCTGCCCGCCTCTATGAAGGCCGAGAACAGCGGGTTGGACCGGGGGCCACGGGTGACGTGCAGCGGGCCGCTGTCGCCGCGCCAGGCCGGATCGCCGCCATCCTTGCCGCCGTCCTTGCCGCCATGCCAGGTTTCCATCCGCCTGAAATAGGGCAGCACATCGGCATAGCCCCAGCCCTGCGCCCCCATCTCTGCCCAGGTGTCGAAGTCGCGGGGATGCCCGCGCACGAACACCATCCCGTTGATCGAGGAGGAGCCGCCCACCACCTTGCCGCGCGGGGTCGCCAGCCGCCGGTTGCCCAGATGCGGTTCGGGTTCCGACTTCAGCCCCCAGTCATAGAGCCCCATGTTCATCGGGTAGCTGAGCGCGGCGGGCATCTGGATGAAGGGCCCGGCATCCGACCCGCCATGCTCGATCACCAGCACCTTGTGCCCCGCTTCGGCAAGCCGGTAGGCGAGCGCCGATCCGGCAGAGCCGGCGCCCACGATCACGTGATCCGCTTGCATTCCCTGTCTTTCCTCATGGCCACTTTCCTCATGGCCACTTTCCTCATGGCCGGCGGGCGGTCAGTAGGGCGCGTCCACCGGACCCATGCCGACATAGACCGACTTCACCTGCGTATAATGCTCGATGGCCGCGCGCGAATTCTCGCGCCCGACACCCGATTGCTTGACCCCGCCGAAGGGCGCCTCGACCGGGGTCAGGTTGTAGGCGTTGATCCAGCAGGTGCCTGCCTCCAGCCCCGCCGCCATCCGGTGCGCGCGGGCGATATCGCGGGTGAATACGCCGGCCGCCAGCCCGAACGGGGTGGCATTGGCGCGCGCCAGCACCTCGTCTTCGCTGGCGAAATCCAGCACGGCCATCACCGGGCCGAAAATCTCTTCCCGCGCGATGGTCATGGCGTCGGTCACATCCGCGAACACCGTCGGCTGAAGGTAATAGCCGGAATTCAGCAGCACCCGCGCGCCGCCCGTCAGCAGCCGCGCGCCCTCGGCCCGCCCCGCCGCGATGTAGCCCGCCACCCTGTCAAGCTGCGCGGCGCTGACCAGCGGGCCCATCTGCGTCGCCGGCTCGCGCGGGTCGCCCAGAACGATCGCCTCGGTCCGCGCCTTCAGCCGGTCCAGAAACCGCGCCTTGATGCCGGTCTGCACGAAGACGCGGGTGCCGTTGGAGCAGATCTGCCCGGCCGAGTAGAAGTTGCCCAGCATCGCCGCGCCGACCGCATCCTCGAGATCGGCATCGTCGAACACGATCAGCGGCGACTTGCCGCCCAACTCCATCGTCACATGGCGGATGCCTTCCGCCGCCGCCGCATAGACGCGCCGCCCGGTGGCGACCGAGCCGGTCAGCGATACCTTGGCGACGCGCGGATCGGTGACAAGGCCGGCCCCCACCGCGCCGCGCCCCTGCACCACGTTGAACAGGCCGGCAGGCAGCCCCGCCTCGACATAGATCTCGGCCAGCTTCATCGTGCAGAGCGGCGTGGTTTCCGAAGGCTTGAACACCATCGCATTGCCGAAGGCGAGCGCGGGGGCCGATTTCCAGCAGGCGATCTGCGTGGGATAGTTCCAGGCGCCGATGCCGACGCAGACCCCCAGCGGCTCGCGGATCGTATAGACGAAATCGCGCCCCAGCGGCACGGTCTCGCCCGTCACCGCGGGCGCGAGCCCGGCGAAATATTCCAGCGCGTCGGCGCCCGATGTGGCATCGGCGACCAGCGTTTCCTGGATCGGCTTGCCGGTATCGAGCGTTTCCAGCGCCGAAAGCTCGGCATTCCGCTCGCGGATCAGCGCTGCGGCGCGGTGCAGGATGCGGGCGCGTTCCACCGGCCTGCGCGCCGCCCAGTCCTTTTGCGCCCGCGCGGCAGAGGCAAGCGCCGCCTCGAGGATGGCCGGCGTCGCCTCGTGCAGGCGGGCGATCACCTCGCCGGTGCCGGGGAAGACCACCTCGATGACCGCCCCGGCGCCGTCCTCGGCAGGGGCGCCGTCGATGAAATGGCTGGCCTTGGGCTGGGCGATCAGGGTCATGGGGGCTCCGGTGGATGGGGGCGTTGCGCGCCGCATGGGCTAGCCGCGGCAACTACTCGCCGCGCGGAAAGCGTTTGCTTTCTTCGAGGATGTTCAGGTCCATGTGGTTGCGCATGTATTGCTCGGACGCCTTTTTCAGCGGCTGATAGTCCCAAGGGTAATAGCCGCCCTGCCGCAGCGCCTGGTAGACCAGCCGACGCCGGGCCTGGCTGGCGCGCACCTCCGCGTCGAAGCGTTCCAGATCCCATCGCGCCGCCGCCTCGAACTTCAGCTCGGCAAGCGTCGCCTGATGGTCGGGGCTCTCGGCGAGGTTGCACAATTCATGCGGGTCGGCCTCGAGGTCGAACAGCTGGTCGGGGTCGAGCCTGCACAGGTTCAGCTTCCAGCGGCCCTTGCGCAGCGAGACAAGCGGGGCGTTGCTGGCCTCGGCTGCGTATTCCATCGCCACCGCCTCGGTGCGGCGATGCCCCTCGGCCAGCGGCAGCAGGCTTTGCCCGTCGGTCCAGGGCATCACCTCCTCCATCGACACGCCGGCGAGATCGCACAGCGTCGGCGTCACGTCGAGCGTCGAGACGGGATCGTCCACCCGCCCCGGCGCGAGGCCCGGCGCCGAGATCATCAGCGGCACGCGCGACGATGGGTCGAAGAAGGTCATCTTGAACCACAGCCCGCGTTCGCCCAGCATGTCGCCATGGTCGGACAGGAAGATCACGATCGCCTCCTGCCGGGTATCCTCCAGCGTCTGAAGGATCTCGCCGATCCTGTCGTCGCAATAGGAGATGTTGGCGAAACAGGCGCGGCGCGCGCGGCGGATCATATCGTCCGAAATGTCGTATTTCTGCCAGTCCGAGGCATCGAGGATCCGCCTCGAATGGGGATCCTGTTCGGAATAGTCAATCGGCGCCACATCCGGCATCAGGTGTTCGCAGCCCTCGTAGAGATCCCAGTAGCGCCTGCGCGCGACATAGGGGTCATGCGGATGGGTGAAGCTGACCGTCAGCATCCAGGGCCGCGGGTCCAGCCCGCGCGACAGCTCGTAAATCTTCGCCCGCGCCTGATGCGCCACGTCGTCATCATATTCCAGCTGGTTGGTGATCTCGGCCACGCCCGCGCCGGTCACCGAGCCCATGTTGTGATACCACCAGTCGATGCGCTCGCCCGGCTTGCGATAGTCCGGGGTCCAGCCGAAATCGGCGGGGTAGATGTCGGTGGTCAGCCGCTCCTCGAAGCCGTGCAGTTGGTCGGGGCCGACGAAATGCATCTTGCCCGACAGCGTGGTGAGATAGCCCGCCCGGCGCAGGTGATGGGCAAAGGTCGGGATGTCGGAGCGGAATTCCGCCGCGTTGTCATAGACCCCGGTGCGCGAGGGCAGTTGCCCCGACATGAACGAGGCGCGGGCCGGCGCGCAGAGCGGCGAGGCGGTATAGGCATTGGCGAATCGCACCGACCGCGCCGCCAGCCGCTTCAGGTTCGGCGCGTGCAGCCAGTCGGCGGGGCCGTCCGGGAACAGCGTTCCGGCAAGCTGGTCCACCATCACGATCAGGATATTTGGCAGGATAATCGGGCGGGTCATGGGCAGGTTCCTTGCAGAAGTTCGGCATCAAGGCCGCCAAGCACCAGCGCCGCCGCCGCCTCGCGGTCGGGCGCCTTCTGGTCCAGCGCCTGCCGCAGATAGACGCCGTCGATCAGCGCGCCCAGTCGCTCGGCCACCAGCGGCGCCCGCGCGCCGACCAGCGGGCGCAGCGCATGGGCGAGGTTGGAGTTCAGGCGGCGGCGGTAGATGTGCAGGAGCCGCCGCGCCTCGGGCATCGTCTGGGCCAGAACGTAGAAATTCAGCCACGCCGCAATGTTTTCGCGGCGGAAGTTCGCGCCCGAGAAGGACACCAGCACCAGCGCCTCGAGCCGCGCCCGCGGCTGATGCGCGCCCGCCAGCGCGCCCCGCACCTCGGCGCCGTAAAGCGCCAGCACATGCCGCATCACCGCCAGGAAGATCGCCTCCTTGGAGCCGAAATAGTGATGCACCAAGGCAGAGGACACGCCTGCGCGCCGCGCGATCTGCGCAACCGTCACCTCGAGGGTTCCCGTCAGCCCGATCTGCTGTATGGTCGCCTCGACGATTTCTTTCCGCCGAAGTGGCTCTGCCGAGGTGCGCGCCATGAAAAGCCCGGGAAACTTTTGCAGCCCCATCTTAGGGGCGGGTTGATTGACTCGTCAATCAGGAAACGGGGTCACACCCGAACCAGCCACAATGACGCACAGGGAGCGCCAGATGAAAAAGACCGTTACCTCCGCCCTCGCCGCTTCGGCCCTTGCCCTTCTTGCCGCCGGCCCGGCCGCGGCAGCGGATTGCGATAGCGTCACCTTCTCGGATGTCGGCTGGACCGACATCACCGTCACCACCTCGGCCGCCAAGCAGGTGCTCACCGCGCTTGGCTATGATGTGGACGTGAAGGTGCTGTCGGTGCCCGTCACCTTCGCCGCGCTCGAAGCAGGCGATGTGGACGTGTTTCTCGGCAACTGGATGCCGGCGCAGGAAAGCGCGATCAGGCCCTATCTCGAGTCGGGCGCGATCGAAGTGGTCGGCACCAACCTCGAGGGCACCCAGTACACGCTGGCCGTGCCCACCTATCTTGCCGAAAAGGGCCTGAAGACCTATGCCGATGTCCCCCGCTTCAAGGACGAGCTTGACGGCAAGATCTACGGGATCGAGCCGGGCAACGAAGGCAACACCTACCTGATCAGCCTGACCGGGCCCGGCGGCCTCTTCGAGGGGTTCCAGGTCGTCGAAAGCTCGGAACAGGGGATGCTGGCGCAGGTCTCGCGCCTCTACCCCAAGAAGGAGGGCGTGGTGTTCCTTGGCTGGGCGCCGCATCCGATGAACGCCAATTTCGAGCTGACCTACCTGACCGGCGGCGAGGAGTTCTTTGGCGGGGCGGGCATCGTGCAGACCGTGGCGCGCAAGGGCTATCTTGAGGAATGCCCGGGCGTGGGCGCGCTGCTGAAGAACATGACCTTCTCGCTGGAGATGGAAAACCAGATCATGGGCGAGATCCTCGACAAGGGCGCAGAGCCTGACGCGGCGGTCGCCCAATGGATCAGGGCGAACCCGGCGGCGCTGGAGGACTGGCTGGACGGCGTCAGCACCAGGGATGGCAGCGACGGGCTTGCCGCCGTCAAGGACGCGATGGGCCTGTGAGCCGCAGGTAACGGCGGAAGGGGGCGGCGCCCGGACCTTTGCGCGGCGCAGCCCCTGGCGCAGGATGCGCGCGCCCGCCAGCCCGGCCGTTGCGGCAAACCGCCCGCATCGCCGGGATTCATGGCCCCCATTTCCACCCGCTCGCAAGGGGAGACGCGCGCCCGATGGACTGGCTGACCCACTGGCTGACCCACTGGCTGACCCACTGGCTGACCCAGAAGATTCCCGTAGGCGCCTGGGCAAGACGCGTCTTCGACTGGCTGAACGCCCATGGCGGCCCGCTGTTCGACCTGATCGGCGCGGCGCTGGGGGCGGCGATCGACGGCATGCTGTTCGTGCTGCAAGGCGTCCCGCCGCTGCTGCTCATCGCGCTGTTCGTGGCGCTGACATGGGCCTTGCAGCGCAACTGGAAGACCTGCCTGCTGGTGGCGCTCGGCTTTCTGTTCATCCTCAACCAGGGCTACTGGGACGAGACGATGCAGAGCCTGACGCTGATCCTGTTCTCGTGCTTCGTGTGCATGGCGCTTGGCGTGCCGATCGGCATTGCGGCGGCGCACCGGCCCCGGCTTTACAGGGGCATGGCGCCGGTGCTGGACCTGATGCAGACGCTGCCCACCTTCGTCTACCTGATCCCGGCGATCGTGTTCTTCGGGCTTGGCATGGTGCCGGGGCTGATCGCCACGGTGATCTTCGTGCTGCCGGCGCCGATCCGGCTGACGCATCTGGGCATCGCCTCGACCCCGCCGGCGCTGATGGAGGCGGCGACGGCCTTCGGCGCCACCCCGACGCAGAGGCTGTGGAAGGTGGAACTGCCCTGGGCGCTGCCGCAGATCATGGCGGGGCTGACGCAGGCGATCATGCTGTCGCTGTCGATGGTGGTGATCGCGGCGATGGTCGGGGCCAACGGGCTGGGCGTGCCGGTGGTGCGGGCGCTGAACTCGGTCAACACCGCGCTGGGGTTCGAATCGGGGTTCATCATCGTGGTGGTGGCGATCATCCTTGACCGGATGCTGAAGATGGAGCGCAGGAAATGACCGTCGCGGTGGAATTCGACAATGTCTCCATCGTGTTCGGTGACAAGCCCGATGTGGCGCTGTCGCTGATGGACGAGGGAAGCACGCGCTCCGAGGTGCAGCAGGCCAGCGGTCAGGTGCTGGGGGTGCACGACTGCTCGCTGTCGGTGGCGGAAGGCGAGATCGTGGTGCTGATGGGGCTGTCGGGGTCGGGCAAGTCCACGCTGCTGCGCGCGGTCAACGGTCTGAACCCGGTCTGCCGCGGCGAGGTGCGGGTCAATGACGGCAAGCGCATGGTCAGCGTCACCACGGCCGATGCGGGAACCCTGCGCCGGCTGCGCCTGTCGCGGGTGGCGATGGTGTTCCAGCAGTTCGCCCTGCTGCCCTGGCGCAGCGTCCGCGAGAATGTCGGGCTGGGGCTGGAGCTTGCCGGGATGCCCGCCGCGGACCGTCGCAGGAAGGTGGATGAACAGCTTGCGCTGGTCGGCCTGACCGACTGGGCCGACCGGCGGGTGGGCGAGTTGTCGGGCGGGATGCAGCAGCGCGTCGGCCTTGCCCGCGCCTTTGCCACCGAAGCTCCGATCCTGCTGATGGACGAGCCGTTCTCGGCGCTCGACCCGCTGATCCGGGCGCGGTTGCAGGAGGAATTGCTGGAACTGCAGGCGACGCTGCAGCGCACGATCATCTTCGTCAGCCACGATCTTGACGAGGCGTTCAAGCTTGGCAACCGCATCGCGCTGATGGACGGCGGGCGGATCGTGCAGATCGGCACCGCGCGCGACATCATCGCCCGCCCGGCCAGTGATTACGTGGCCGATTTCGTGGCGCACATGAACCCGCTCGGCGTGCTGACGGCCGAGGATGTGCGGGAACCCGGCGAGGCGCCCGGCGCGCCCGAAGTGGCGGCGGACCTGCCGGTGCGCGCGGTGATGGAGCATCTGCGCCTGCATCCCGCCGTGGCCGTGGCGGGCGGCGGCCGCGTCACCCGTGAAGGCGTGATCGCGCGGCTGATCGCAGTATAGAATACACCGCACATCCTTGACAGGCGATCGCGGGCAGCGTCAAATTTGACGCGCTTTGTATGGTTGGGGCTGCGGAACGTGTATATGGATCCGATCAAGGAATGCCGCCGTTACGTTCGCCCCGCGGTCACAGAGCATCTTCGACATTGGTGGGGCAGTGACGGTCTGTTCCACAAGCGGATAAGAACACCCGACGGGAAAATAAACCCGTTGACCGTGCGCCAGATATTTAGGGCATACGGTGTGGGGCGGGGGCTGCTGTCAGGCAAAGAAGGCGAAGTAGCGGAGGTTCTTGACGAGGAACTGGAATCCTGGCCTGAAACTTTGCTTGATCGCGCCGAGCATGTTTGCAGGCTCGCCGAGCGGCTCAGTAGTTCGCCCTGAACAACTCCCA
>DIVD01000029.1 GCA_002423245.1 Rhodobacteraceae bacterium UBA6141 | reverse complement strand
CCGCAGACCCCGTGCCCGCAGACCCTGTGCCCGCAGCGGAGCCCGCATCTGAAGAACCCGCGCCAGCCGCGCGCGAAGCCGCTGCCGCAGCGCCGGCTCCAGCAGAACCCGCCCCCCCAGAGCCCGCTGCCGCGCCCAGCGACCCTGCCGCATGGCTGGCCGGCTATGCGATGCCCGAATGCGTCAGCATCCGTCCGCAGCCCGGAGCCGAGGGCTTCGAGGCGTTCGCGGCATCCGAGGCGGCACTTGCGCCGGTCCGCTCCATCCTTGGCGGGCTCTTCGCCGATGCGCCGCCGATCGCGCTGCAGACGATCGAGCAGAACCAGTGCCCGGTCCTCGACTTCGTCAATGCCAACCGGTCCAGCGCGGAGCCGCCGGTCACGCTGCAACTGCAGACTGACGGCGGCACCCTGAAGAACGGCAGCGCGGTCACGGGGCAGGTGGCGGGTGTCGGCGACCGCTCTGCTGCGCTGTTCCTCGTGAACGGGGCCGGCGGGGCGACCAACCTCAAGCCATGGCTTGCCCGCAGCTCGGACGGGGCAGTCAGCTTCAGCGTGGCGGTCAGCCTTGCCGAAGGCGCGCCGCGCGGGCAGATGATCCTCGCGGTCGTCACCGACGAGCCGCTGACCAAGCTGGACGGGGTGCCGAACGGCGTGACGGCCCGTGCGCTGGTGCCGTTCATGCAAAGCCAGATCACCGCCACCGGGCAGCAAGCCGCTTCGGCGCTGGCCTATTTCCGGATCGAGGACTGATCGAAGGCCGGCGCGCGGATCTGCCCCGGCCATCAGGGCGCCGCAGCCGGATGGCCGAACGGGCCGGATCAGTTGAACTGGATGGTCCGCACGCGCGAGCTGAGGATCACGCTGTCGCGGCAGACGGACTGCGCACCTTCGGGCGAGGCGCAATCCACCGGGCCGTTGACGGAAATGCGCGAGATGTCGCCGCAGTTCTGGTCAGGCAGGTCGAACTGCACCACGCGGGTCTTGCCGACCGGCAGCCAGCCGAAATCCAGCACGAACAGTTGCTGCACCACGCCCGCCCCGTCATAGACCGCCACCTCGTAGGACATCTTTTCCAGCGGAACCGAGGTGTTGTTGGTCGCGACATAGGTCAGCCGGCAACCCGATCCCTGATCACCCGAGGTGTTCAGTTCCAGTTCGATATTGCCGGTCTGCGCGGCGGTCTGGGCCAGCGATGGCAGGGGCAGGGCGGCAAGGGAAGCGCAGAGGACAGCCCCCAGAAGGCGATGCGGCGTCGGCACGGTGGCGGGCCTCCGGACAGGACGAAAATTGCGGCGGACGGGGTGCAGGCGCACGGCAGGCGCCCCGGGTTACTGGAAGACGCCGATCTGCCAGGGCATGCGGAAGCCGGGCTTCGGCGCGCTGCGCATGTCCACCTCCACCACCGGCGGCGCGCTGGTGACGGGCGCGGTGCCGGGCTGGCGAAGCGCGCGCGCGCGCGGCTCGGGGCGGGGCAGCGGCGCTTCCATCACCCGCTCTGCCATGTCGGGGGCGATCAGGACGGGATAGGGGGCGCCGGTCTGGAAATCCATGATCGGGCGCTCGGCAAGCGGGGCGGCAATCGCGGGTTGCGACACCATCAGCGAGGCGGCGACGAGCGCAAGCGCCACGATGCCGCCGCGCGGCGGGGACAGTCGGTGAGCGATGTGAAGACACATGCGAGTCATCCTTTGGCCGGAGGCCCACCGCGCATCATTGCGTCGCGGGGCATTGTGGCGGGGCATCATGGCGTCGCGAAATCCGCGACCATACTACGAAAAAGCATAGCGAAAATCCCGGCTTCGAGCAAGCATTGCCCTGTTTTGCGGCGAAAGCCCGCTTTTCGGCACCCGGCTGTGGCGTTAGGATCACAGGACCATGCGGCTGATCCTGTCTTGCGCCCTGCTGTTCGTGCTGCTGACCGCGCCCCCGGCGCTGGCGGAATTCGCCGTCTGCAACCAGTCGCTGGACGTGGTGAACATCGCGGTGGGGGAAGATGTCACCACCGCGGCCGACCCGGCGGCGACGTTCGAGACGCGCGGCTGGTGGACCATCGGGCCCAACCAGTGCGCAAACGTCATCCGCGAGGAACTGACCACCCGCTACATCTACGTCTATGCGCAGGACGTGATCGGGCAGCCTCTGCTGACCGGCACCACGGAAATGTGCATCTCGCCGCGCCGCTTCACGATCCGCGGGGCGCATGATTGCTGGAGCCGGGGACACATCGCCGCCGGCTTCATCGAGGTCGATACGCTCAACACCCAGAGATGGACGCTGTTCCTGAGCGCGACGAGGTAGGGAGGTCCTGCCATTGCCACAGAAGCCGAGGTTGACTAGGCTTCGCGCATTATCACGGCGGACAGGGTGCCGCCGACCGTTTCAGGATGCATTTCGCGGCCATGCTGCTGATTGACGCCACCGCATTCGATGCCTTGCGTCGTGCGCAGTTCGCGCGGCTGATCCGCCGTATAGATGACTGGCTGGTGACGGCGTCGCCGGGCTGGAGCGAGCGCGACGGCGAAGAGCGGCGGGCCGAGATCAGCGACACGGTTGCCCGCGGCTCCGAGGCCGGGCTGCGCACCGAAAACGACCTTGCGCTGTTCGCCAAGCTGCTGGCCGACCTCGCCTCGCAGCGCGCGCCCTTCCTTGACCATCCATCCGTGAAGGAGGTGCTGGCCTGGGACCTGCGCAATCAGGGGGCCAAGCTGCACGAGCTTTACCGCATCGCGGAGCCGACGGTGCGCCTTCTCCACTCCAATCCGCAAGGAGGGGTTCGACAATGAGCGGAACCTATCTGGAGGAGTCGTGCAGATCCTCGGAAGAGGCCGGTTTCAACGCGGGCGGCGATGCGACGGAGCCGGTGCAGACCTGCGAGTATGCAGAAGCCGAATCACATTACGCGCCCTGCGATGTCGAAGGCCTTGCCATCCAGAACGACACCGACGCGCAAATCGTCAGATGCACTGCGCCCGCGGCAAGGGATGCCAGCCTGAGCGCGGCACAAGGGGCGCTGCTGGAGGGGGATGACCTGCTGTTGCAGGCGGTGGCGGATTATGACCACGACGGCTCCTATGACCCGGCGCAGCAGAAGAAGGCGCTGATCGCGCTGTCGGCGGGCGTCACTCCGCCATGCCCGCTCGATCTGCATACCGAGCTCCGCTGGTCCGTCCGCAACGGCGCCTCGCGCAGCTTTCCGGTCAACACTTCGCTTCCGCCCTTCGATCTGCTGGCACAATCGACCCGCGCCTTCAGCGGCACCGGCGGGTTCCTCAAGCCGTTCTGGTCCTTTGGCAAGGATCGCAGGGTCATCGGCCATGTCATCGTCGACAGTTGCGGCGTGCGCGAGGGGCAACAGCCGAACCAGAGCCTGCGCGGCCGGGTCGAGATCTGGCCCAACGACAGGTTCGAACTGATCTTCAAGATCCCGCCCTTCCGCAAGATCACCCAGCAGCAGGCTGGCTACAAGGACCTGAAATCGGGCGACAGGGTGCGCAGCGGCAGCGCATCGGACAGCGGCAGTTTCGGCGCAGAGGGCAGCAGCCGCAGCTGGAGCCATTCGACCAACACCGCAGCCGGCAGCCAGTTCGGCAGCGAGACCAGGACCACGACCTCTGCCGGCGTGACGGATTCCCGAACCTACAAGGGCGGGAGGAAGAAGAACGAGGAGTTCGAGCAGGAGGAAGAAAGCCGTTCCGTCCGCGGCACCCAGCTGACCGACAAGATCACGACGACAACCGACATGAAGGCCGGCACGGTCGAACTCAGCCACGAGGAGACCGTCACGCAGCAGGTCTCCCTGAAGCGGAACGGGGTGGAGCTGGACATCTCCAGATCGGTCAACTCGCTGATCGTGGCGGCGCGCAGCTTCAAGTCGGCCTTCGACAGCTTCAAGAACGCGGTGCCGAAACTGGGCTGGCAGGCCGATCTCGACATCTCGGTCTTCGAGGGCTCGCTCACCGGCAACTGGGGCGTGGCGCCCGAGGCCCGTGCCGACCATGACCGGATCTGGAAGGTGAAGCCGTTCTATTCGGTCCGCTTCGACGTGAAGTTGATCTATGTGAAGGCGGAAATCGGCTTCGGACTCGATTTCCAGGTCGAGAACTGGTTCGCCTCGGATCCGCTGCTGGAAGTGGTGCTGAAGGTGGCCGGATCGCTGACGCTGGACGTGCCCCTGGCCACCACCTTCAGCTCTGACGACAGCGCCAATATCGAGGCCAGCATCTCCGCCACCACGACGCCGATGATCGAAGCGAAGTCGCGCGCCTCTGCGATGGGATACGCTGTGGGCGCCTCGATCGACATCGCCTGCGGCTTCACGACCTCCGGCAGCGTCAAATGCGGCTGGGAGGCGGCGCCGGCCTTTACCGGCAAGGTGGAGTGGGTGCCGATCAAGATCACCGCGCGCGTGGAATACCCCGGCTCGAAGCCCTGGGTGAAGGTGGTATTCCAGTGGCCGGATGGTGCCATCGCCCCGATCTGGCAGGGGGTGCTGCCGAACACTCCCTCCGCGCGCTGAGCAGGGGATCGCATGGAAACCATCGTCTACCTGCAATTCTTTTCGGTCGCCGCCCGGTCGGAGGCGCGGATCAACGACATTCCGCTGGTGCGCGCCCATCCGGGCGAGCAAAGCACCATGAACATCCCGGTGCGCCAATACCTGCTGCCCGGCCGCAACGTGATCGAACTGCGGGCGCAGCCCGATGCGCAGCCCTTCGCGGCAGGGGCGGCGCTGATCCTGCGGCTGGCGGAGTTCGCCGAGGATGACTGGCTGGAATTCGACGCCGGGCAGGAGTTCGCGGCGATCCGCCCGGTGCTGGATGCGGCGGTGCCGGTGCCGTTCGCGGCGGGCGCGGTGGCCGATCTCGGCCCCGGTCACGGCCGGCCCTGGGCCTGGTCGCAGGCGCCGGTGCTGAACCCGTCCGAGCATCGCGGCGCGCTCGACGCCTATGTCGGGCAGTTGTCGGACATGTTCGCGGCGCGCGATGCCGAGGGGCTGCTTGCACAGGCGGCGGTGCCGCTCTCCGAGGATGCCGCCGCCTATCCGAGGGTGCCGCTTGCGGCGCGGCAGGCGAATTTCCGGCAGATCCTCGATCCGGGGCCGGGTGGGGTGTGGCAGCCGCAGCCCTTCGATGCCCGCCGCGTCGTCTATCGCGCGGCGGCGGGCGGGCGGCTGGTGGAGGTGCTGGGCCCCGACGGGCTGCCCTATCTGCGCACATGGACAGCCGATCCGCTGCGACCGTTCGAGACCGAGGGCTATTCCGAACTGCGCGCCTTCATCGGCATTCGGGACGGGCGCCTTGCGATCCTGCGCTAGAGCATGTCGCGAAAGGTGGGAGCCGGTTTTGCGCTTGCGAAACCAAGTCCAGCCGGTCACCCGAATGCGGATGAACGCGGGTCCGCCAGCGGCGCCGGCCGCGCAGGCCCCCAGTCACGTCCGATGCAGCGCCCGGGAATACTGCTGGCCAGAGCGGGCCCGGGCGTGTAGACTCCCCCCATTCAGAAAGTCATTTCCGGGTCGGTTCATGTTCTTGTCAGCGCCCTCCCACAGCGGTTTTCTGCGCCGCCTCTCCTCTGCCGCAAGCCTGGCCGCGGGTGTCTTCGTCGCCGGGGTATTCACGGCAGGCGGGGCCGAGGCGCGGCGGCTGGCGCTCGTGGTCGGCAATGGCGCATATGACAGCGCCCCCCGGCTGAAGAACGCGGTGAACGACGCCACCGACATCGCCGATGCGCTGAAGGCGCTGGGCTTCGAGGTGACGCTGCTGACCGACATCGGCTCGCAGGACTTCTGGACCAGGCTCGACAGCTTTGCCGCCGGCGCCGGGGATGCGGAAAGCACGGTCTTCTACTATTCCGGCCATGCCTTCCAGATGAACGGCGTGAACTTCCTCGTGCCGGTCGGCGCGGACCTCGGCAGCCGCGACAGGATCCGTGACGAGATGTGGAGCCTCGACGGCATCATCGCGCGGCTGCAGGACAGCCGCCGCCAGACGCTGGTGTTCCTCGATGCCTGCCGCGACGATCCGCTGCCGGCATCGGTGCGCGGCTCGGGCAGCGCGAACGGGCTTGCCCGGCTGCAGACCGGAACCGGCACCTTCGTCGCCTTCGCGACGGCGCCGGGTGCCGTGGCCTATGACGGGGCGCCCGATGCCACCAACAGCCCGTTCACGCAGGCGCTGCTGGACAACATCTCGAGCCCGGGCCTGTCGGTTTCGGACATGATGATCGAGGTGCGCAACGAGGTGGTGGAAACCACGATGCGCCGGCAGACGCCCTGGGACCAGTCCTCGCTGCGCGAGCAGTTCTATTTCGTGCCCGCGGAAGAGCAGAAGCAGGAGCTGAGCGAGGCCGACTTCGAGCTTCTGGCGCAGCTCCCGCCCGAGGACCGCGCCAAGTTCATCGAGCTGCTGCGCGGGGCGGGCTTCTCGGAAAGCTCGTTGGCCGAGGCAGAGGCGCAGATCGAGGTGGCCAGCCTCAACCTCGAAATGGCCAAGGATGGCGGGCTGACGGTTGGCGCGCCCGCGCCGCAGATCGCGGCCGCTGAACCCGCGCCCGCCCCTGCACCGGCCCCCGATCCGGTCGTGGTGGCGGCAGGGCCCGCGGCACCGGCCGAGGAGGAATTCAGCTTCGACGTGGTGGACGGCGGCACCACGCTGTCCGCGCCCGGCGCTGTCCCGCCCGCCTTTGTCCCGCCCGCCTCTGCCGATCCGGTCGGCGAAGGCATCGCCCTTGCCGCCGCCGAACCTGCGCAGCTGCCCCCGACGGACAGCCCTGCCATCATCGCCTCCCGTATCGAGCCGTTGGCCTCGCCCGCGCTTGCCAGCGCCGCGCTGCGTGCCAGCGAAGCCCCCCCCGTCCGGCTTGCCGCGCTGTCATGGGACACGCGCAGCCTGATCGCCATCAACGCGCTGACGGTGGATCGCCTGCGCGTGGAGGGCAACGAGGTCACCCCCGAGACCGAGGAAGGCCGCGCGCTTCTGGCCGCGATCAGCCCGCGGACCGCCGAAGGCGGCGCGCCGGCGATCGACCCGGTAGAACTGGCGCGTGCGGCGCAGGCAGAGCTGAAGCGGCTGGGCTGCTATCAGATGCGGGTCGATGGCCAGTGGGGCCGCGGCTCGCAGACGGCGCTGACCAGCTATTATCTTGCCAAGAAGGTGGTGCCCGACAGCCTGGAGCCGACACCGGCGCTGCTGTCGCAGTTGCGGGGTGAAGGCAAGGTGGTGTGCACGGTGCGGGTGGCGACGGTCAAGCCGGCCAAGCCCCGCGCGGCCCTCGCTGCGGCGCCCGCCGCCGCCAAGGGTGGCAAGCTGCGCAAGGCGGCAGCGCCGGCGGCCGTCGCCAAGCGGGTGGAAACGTCGCTCAAGACCACGATCGGTGGCTTCTGACGAAGGCGGGCCCGCGGGATGGAGATCGATCCCCGCTTCAAGGCCGCGCGGCAGCAGGCCGTCCGCCGCCGCAAGCGCGGCCGCAGGGGGCCGGTGCTGGCGGGACTGGCGGTTGCGGCGCTGCTTTGCGCCGGGGGGGCCGGGCTCTGGCTGGGCGGTATCCTGACCTTCGGCCCGCCCGGAGAGCGGCGGCAGGCCGAGGATGCCGAAGCCCTGCCCGCGGATCCGGATGCCGCGGCGGCTGCGGCCTATGCCTCGGTCTTCGTGGATGTGCCGGGCGACCCGATGGTGCTGCGCTTCGACCGTGGCAGCGAGGCGCAGAACGCAAGGCCGATGCTCCGCCCGCCCGAACTGCCGCCAGAGCGCGCGGGCAACGATCTGGTGCTGGTGCGCGACGATCTGCTGATCCGCGGTGAAAAGCTGATCACGACGCTGCCCTCCAGCCGCGAGGATTTTGCCTTCTTCCAGGCGCAGCGCGAAGCCCCGCGCCCCGCGCCCCCTGCCAGCCCGGTGCTGGCCCAGACGGGCCAGACGGTCGCCGCCGTGGTGACCGTCGCCGCCGATGCCTCGGCCAGTTGGGGCGAAAGCCTCGATGGCAGCGCCGCAGAGACGGTGAGCTATGCCCGGACACGGATCGAGAACACCACCAGCCTGGCCTTCGTGCGCCCCGAGGACCAGCGCAGCCCGCCCTATGCCGACGTGTTCCTGCGCCTG
This sequence comes from Rhodobacteraceae bacterium UBA6141, assembly GCA_002423245.1. Taxonomy (GTDB): domain Bacteria; phylum Pseudomonadota; class Alphaproteobacteria; order Rhodobacterales; family Rhodobacteraceae; genus Frigidibacter. The sequence goes on along the minus strand of DIVD01000029.1, from coordinate 35,188 downwards.
AAGGAGCCGCAGGATCTGGCGACGATCATGGCCGCGCAGGGGCAGGATCCGGCGGCGAGCCGGGCCTTCGCCGAACGGGCCGTCGCGCTGATCCCCGAGGCGGCGACGCTGACCACGGGCAACATCGTGGCCATGCGCGCGATCCCCGAGGCGGGGCGGATGGTGCCGGTGCAACTGTCTCTTTACACGCGCGACAGCTTCCTGGGCAGCGTGGCGCGTGGGCGGGGGACCGAGGTGGTGCCCGCCGCCGACCCCTGGGTGGAGGAGGACCTTTTCACCTTTGCCGAGGATCGCGGCCCCGTCGCCTCGGACGAGCCGCCGCGCTACCGGCTGCTGGATGCCTTCTACAGCGCCGCGATCCGCAATGGCGTTCCTTCGGCGGTGGTCGGCGAGACCATCGTGATGCTGTCGCAGACCTTCGACATGGAAAGCTTTGCCGATACCGGCGACCGGATGACCCTGCTTTACGCGCCGCAGCCGGGGACCGAAGGGCCGGGGCCGGGGCAGGTGCTCTATGCCGCGATAGACCGAAAGGGCACGCGGATGGAATGCCACGTCTTCCGCCCGCTCGGCAGCACCGAATTCAGCTGCTACAGCCCGTCCGGCAATGCGCAGACCGGCGGCGGCGGGTCGCATCTGCGCGGCGGGATGCTGACGCCGGTGAACGGGGTGCTGACCTCGGGCTATGGCCCGCGGATGCATCCGGTGCTGAAGGCCGCGCGCCTGCACAGGGGCGTGGACTGGGCCGCACCGACCGGCACGCCGGTAAGGGCCGCCTTCGATGGCGAGGTCGTCTTCGCGGGCGACGGCGAGGGTTACGGCAACCTCGTGCGGATCGCACATCCGGGCACCGAAACCCGCTATGCCCACCTGTCGCGCTTTGCCGACGGGCTGGCGGCGGGGCAGAAGGTGCGCGCGGGCGACCTGATCGGCTATGTGGGCACCACGGGCCTGTCCACCGGACCGCATCTGCATTTCGAGCTTTACGAGGCAGGGGAAAGCGTCGATCCCTTCAGCTCGGGCCTGGCGGTGGCGGGGGGCAGCGCCGTCGATCGGGTGACCGATCGCATCATCCATGTCGAAAGCGCCGGCAACGCCGCCGCCCGCAACCCGCTCTCCACGGCGACCGGGCTTGGCCAGTTCATTGAAAGCACCTGGCTGCGGATGATGCGCAGCTACCGCCCCGACCTCGCCGCAAGCCTGTCGCGCGAGGAACTGCTGGCGCTGCGCTTCGATGCGACGCTCTCGCGCGAGATGGTGGCGAACCTTGCCCGCGAGGGGGAGGCCTATCTGCGCGCGCGCGGGCATGACATTACCGCAGGGCGGCTCTACCTGTGCCATTTCCTCGGACCGGAGGGCGCGAACCTCGTGCTGTCCTCGGGCGATGACGCCGCGCTGGAAGAGGTGCTTGGCGCGGGGGTGATCAGCGCCAACCCCTTCCTGAAGGGGCAGACGGTCGGCTTCGTCAAAAGCTGGGCCGAGAGCAAGATGACCGGCCGCGCGCCGATGCGGGTGGCCGTGGTGCCCCCCGAGGTCAGGGCCTACGAGCAGCTGATCTCGGGTCTTCTGGAGGGGGCCTGAGGATGCGGGACATGGCGGCCCCGGTCCATGGCGCCGCGAGCGCCGCCGTGCGACACTGCGCCCGCCCGGCAGGAGAGACGCCATGATCCGGAGCCGCAGCCGGGGCATGCTGGTCGCGGGCGCGTTCGTGGCACTGCTGGCACTGGCGTTTTTCTTTGGCGGCGGAGGGATGGCGATGGCGAAACCGCTGGTGCTGTGTTCGGCCTTCGAGGGCCGGCTGGTGGATGCGGACGGTCGCCCCGCCGCCGGTTACCGCGTGACGCGCAGCTGGACATGGGCCTGGACCGGCAAGACCGGCTCCGACAGTACCGAGACCGATGCCGAGGGCCGCTTTCACCTGCCCGAGGTGACGGGCCGCAGCCTGACGGCGGGCCTCTTGCCGCATCAGCCGCTGATCCGGCAAAGGATCACCGCGGCCGGCCCGGAGGCAGAGACGCTGATCTGGGAGGCCGACAAGCCCAATTACGACCGCGACGGCGAGCTTCGGGGGCGGCCGATCCGGGCCGTCTGCCGCGTCGGCGTGGAACCCGACGGCAGCGGGCTGTTCCACGGCACCTGCCGCAGCGAAGGCTGACCCCGATCCAGACGACGCCTCATTTGACCGGACCTTTTTCATGTCGCAGCTTTCCCCTTCCGTCGCCGCCACGCTGGCCCAGGCCGTCTATGGCGTGTTCGATGTCAACCAGCCCTCGGTCCGCCGCGCGATGGAGGCGCAGGGCATGACCGGCGAACTTGCCACCGCCGCGTCGATCGAGGCGGTGGCGGATTTCGAGATCGAGACCCGGGCGGTGTCCGGCGTGTCGGGCACGCTGTTCACCCGGCGCACCTCGGGCTTCGGCATGGTGCTTCACGGGCGCGGGCGCCGCGCGGGCGAGGTGGCGGTGATCTGCCGCGGCACCATCTTCGACTTTCCGTTCGACTGGGCGTCGAACCTGAACATCGCCCTCGCCGAGGGCCCGCTGGGCGCGATGGTGCATTCCGGCTTCAACGATGTCTTCCGCTCGATGCGGCGGCAAGTGCAGGACCATTTGCGCGGGGTGAACCCGACCGACCTTCATGTGGTCGGCCATTCGCTGGGCGGTGCACTGGCGCATCTGTTTGCTGCCGAGCTTGTCGAGAAGTTTCCCGGCACGATCAGGCTTTACACCTTTGGCTGCCCCCGGGTCGGCGCCGCCAGCTTCGCAAGCGCGCTGACGCAGGAGATCGGGTTGCCGAACCTGCACCGCGTCCACGCGCTGAACGATCCGGTGACGATGATCCCCATCCACCCTTTCGTGCATGCGCCGATGAACGGGCAGGGGCTTGCGGTGCCGGGGTTTGGCAGGATGATCACGGCCGATGCCCATGCCATGAGCCACTACATCGCCAAGGTCGAGGGGCAGGACTGGGCGACGCTGGCCACGGCCTATGCCCCGCCGACCCCGAAGTCGATCCGCCAGATGATCGCGGAGGCAAATTCGCTGTGCGACATCCCCTATTCGGCCATTGCGCTGCGGCTGCTGGGCCAGGCCCTTGACGGACTGCTGAAGCTGGCCGAGATCGGTGTCGGCAACGCGCTGACCGCCACCTTCACGGTGCTGGATCACATGGCGATCGGGCTGACGCGGCTTGCCAGTACCGCAATCGAGTTGAAGGACATGGTGGTCGATCTGATCCGGGCGCTGTTCCGCTTCGTCGGCCAGCGCATCGTGGTCACGGCCGCGAATCTTGGCGCGGCGCTGATCCGGCTGGCGCTGGATCTGGTCTTTCAGGCCGTGTCCAAGCTGGCGCGGCGCGCACTGGATCTCGTGGGCTGACCGGCCCCCGCGCCGCGGGTGTCAAGCCAGATCATAGGCGAACCCGCCGTCCCTCAGCTCGATCGTCACGCGGTTCAGCCCCTCGCCCTTGACCATCAGCCCGAGCACCTGGCGCGAGAGGTCCGGCAGGATCGAGTTGGTGATGATGTTGTCCACCATCCGGCCGCCCGAGTCCGGATCGCGGCACTGCGCGACGATATGGTCCAGCACCGCGTCCGAATAGCCCATCGTGGCGCCGTGGTTCTCTTTCACGCGCCGGACGATGGCGTCCAGCTTCAGCTTGACGATGCCGGCCAGCACCTCGCTCGACAGCGGGAAATACGGGATCGTCACGATCCGGCCCAGCAGGGCGGGCGGAAAGACGCGGGTCAGCCAGGGCTTCATCGCCTCGGACAGTTCCTCCACGTCGGGGCGGGTCTCGCCGCGTTCGGCCATGTCCATGATCACCTCTGTCCCGACATTCGAGGTCAGCAGGATCAGGGTGTTCCTGAAGTTGATGGCGCGGCCAGAGCCGTCTTCCATGATGCCCTTGTCGAAGACCTGGAAGAACAGCTCGTGCACGTCCGGGTGGGCCTTTTCCACCTCGTCGAGCAGCACCACCGAATAGGGCTTGCGCCGCACCGCCTCGGTCAGCCGCCCGCCCTCGCCATAGCCGACATAGCCCGGAGGCGCGCCTTTCAGCAGGCTGACGGAATGCGCCTCCTGGAACTCGCTCATGTTGATGGTGATGATGTTGCCCTCGCCGCCATAGACCGCCTCGGCCAGCGCCAGCGCGGTTTCGGTCTTGCCGACGCCGGAGGGGCCGCAGAGCATGAACACCCCGATCGGCTTGTTCGGGTTGGCGAGCTTGGCGCTGTTGGTCTCGATCCGCCTGGCGATCATCTCGAGCCCGTGATCCTGGCCGATGACCCGTTCCTTCAGCCGGTCCGAGAGGGTGAGGATCGCCTGCAACTGGTCCGACACCATCTTGCCGGCGGGGATGCCGGTCCAGTCGGAGATCACCGAGGCGACGGCCTGCGCGTCGACATGGGCATAGATCTTGCGGCTGTCGGCATCGCGGGCCTGCAGCTTGCGCACGTTCTCCATCGCCCGCGGGCGCAGGTCAGCGTCTGCGGCGACGGGCGCCTCCCCGGCGGCTTCGCCCCCGGCGGAGCCCGGCGCCCCCGTCTCTGGCGCCCCCGTCTCTGGCGCCCCCGTTTGCGGCGCATCTGCCGCGCCCGCGGTCATCTGCTGCCAAAGCCCGATCAGCTGATCGACCAGTTCCTTTTCCTCGGCATAGTCGGCCTCCAGCGCGGCCAGCGTTTCCGCCTCGGCCGCCAGCAGCTCGCGGATCTCCTCGATCCGGCCGCCGGCATCCTCGCCCAGATCGGCCTGGCGTTCCTTTGCGGCCAGTTCGGTGTTCAGCCCGGCGATGCGGGCCTTGCTGTCCTGGATGGCGGCGGGCACCGTCGATTGCGAGATGGCGACCCGCGCCGCGGCGGTATCCAGCAGCGACACCGCCTTGTCGGGCAGTTGCCGGGCGGGCAGGTAGCGCGCCGACAGGTTGACCGCCGCCACGATGGCCTCGTCGGAGATCCGCACTCCGTGATGCGCCTCCATCGGCCCGAGGATGCCGCGCAGCATGTAGCAGGCCCGGTCGATCGACGGCTCGTCGATGTTGATCGGCTGGAAGCGGCGGGTCATTGCCGGATCCTTCTCGAAATACCTGGCGTATTCCATCCAGGTCGTCGCGCCGATGGTGCGCAGCGTGCCGCGGGCAAGCGCGGGCTTCAGCAGGTTCGCCGCGTCGCCGGTGCCGGCGGCGCCGCCCGCGCCCATCAGGGTATGGATCTCGTCGATGAACAGGATGATCGGCACGGGCGAGCCCTGCACCTCGTCGATGACCGAACGCAGGCGCTGCTCGAACTCGCCCTTCATGCTGGCGCCGGCCTGCATCAGCCCGAGGTCGAGCATGAACAGCCGGGTCCCCTGCAGCTTGGGCGGCACCTCGTTCGCCGCCAGCCGCTGCGCGAAGCCCTCCACCACCGCGGTCTTGCCCACCCCGGCCTCGCCGGTCAGGATCGGGTTGTTCTGGCGGCGGCGCAGCAGGATGTCGATGATCTGGCGGATCTCGTCGTCGCGGCCCACGATCGGGTCCATCTTGCCCGAGGCGGCGAGCTCGGTCATGTCCACGGCAAAGCGGCCAAGCGCGGTGGTGCCGCCCGGACCCTGCGCGCCCGCCCCGCCCGTGGCGGCAGAGGCACGGCCGAGGCCGGTGCCGTCCATCGGGCGCATGTCCTCCTCGTCGCTGTCCTTCCAGGCGCTGCGCGCCTCGTTCGCCAGCGTATCGACGTTGATCTCGCCGAAGATCTTCGACATCTGCGTCATCTCGCGCCGCAGGTCGCGCGATTTCAGCGCGGCGAACAGCGCGTGCCCGGTGCGGATCTGCGCCTCGCCGAACATCAGCGTCGCATAGTGCCAGCCGCGATCCAGCACGTCGGTCATCTGGTCCGAGATCGCCGGCATCTCTGTCGCGTTCTTGCGCAGGCCCTCGATCACGGCGCCAAGGTCCTTCAGCAGCCGCGCCCGGTCCAGCCGGAAGTGCTGCAGCGTCATCGACACGTCGGACCTGGGGTTCGACACGATGTGAAACATCCAGTGCGAAAGCTCCACGTTGCGGTTGCCTTCGCCCTTGGCGTGGCGCAGCGACTGCACGAAAGCGTCGTAGCCCAGGCGGTTCAGCTTGCCGGCGACTGTCTCCAGGCTGATATCGGTCATGTCAAAATTTCCCTGTCCCTGAAAGTCGTCATGCCCCGGCTCGCTGTCCGGGGTCATGGGCCGCGGAAAACGCGGCGTCGGATCTGTAGCTTCCGGCTTCGGCCGGCGGCGGGGCCATCCATGCCGTCCAGCCAAGCGCCGCGCCATGCCCGGCGCTGCCGCCGCCAAGCCGCGCGGCGGGCAGCCGGTCGGCGGGCAGGGCGGGCGCGATCTCGACCTCGATCTCGGGGCCGAGATAGCGGCGCACCAGATCGGCGAGGCGCGCGAAGCTGCTGCCCCCCGGCAGAAAGCTTTCGTATTGCGGCACGCTGGCGGTGAGCACGGTCAGGCGGATCTTCTCGTTCACCCCCTGCACCCGGCTGCCGATACGGGCGTCGCGGCCAAGCGTGGCCCCCTGCATCCCGAGCCGCGTCAGGTCGTCCGGCTCGAAGGCCATCCACATCGGCATGTGTTCCTCGACGCGAATGGTGACATCCAGCACCTCTTCGAGCAATTGCCGCAGGCGGACCGCGCTGCGCACGCGGCCCATGGCCAGCCCCGCGACCGGCAGCACCGCAAGGTCCGGCACCGTGCCCCGGCCGCGCAGCGCCGGCGAGGCCAGCCCCAGCACCGCCCCGAGATAATGCTGAAAGCGGTCATCACTGCCGTGGTCGAACTGGGTGATCGCGCGCGCGTCCGACCACACGCGGAAGAACAACTGCTGGAACCGGCCCGCGAACAGGTCGGCAAAGCGCACGAAGGCATCGTCGCGCTTCAGGTGCCACTGGAACACCTCGACGGTGGTTGCCAGCGGCAGCGCCCCTTGCGGGCCGAAGTAGCCCAGAAACCTCGCCCGCAGACGCGGCGGACGGCCCGGAAGCTCTGCAAAGCTGCTGATGTTGCTGTCGGGGAAGGCAAGGAACGGGTCCTGCCCCAGCGTGACGATCTCTTGCTCCAGCGTGGCGTTGCGCCCGATCCTCGGCTTGTCCGGCGCCCCGCGTTCGAACTCGCGCAGCAGCGCCAGAAAGCCGAAGCGTTCCGGCGCCTCGCGCAGAGCTTCGCGCCGGGTGCCTGCGTCGGTCATAGCAGCGGCCCCTGTCCGGTTCGGGGCGGCCATGTCTTGATGACGTTGCGCTGGTCCGAGCGGATCACCACCTGCGTGAAGCTGTTGATCGAGGCATATTCGGCAAGGAACCTGTCCAGCACCGCCCCCAGCAGCATGACGCCGCTGCCCTCGAAGGCGCGTTCGTCGAAGGTCAGCGTCACCTCGATGCCGCGCGCCGCGTGATAGCCGCCGCCGCGCCGGATGGAGCGGGTGACGGGGCGGCTTGCCACGGATTTCAGCCCGCTGATCTGCCGTCTGCTGACCTGGCTCGAAACGTCGGTGAACAGGCTCAGCATCTCGCGCAGGCCCGCGCCGCTGTCGGCGGTCCCGTGCCCGTCGATGCCCAGAAAGCTGAGCGTCAGATAGCTGATCAGCCGCCAATGCACCGGGCCGGAGGTCAGGCGGGGGTCGCCCTCCCGCTCCAGCTCGGGGACGCTTTCCTTTGCAGGCGTCGGCCCCGCGATGCAGCGCAGGCCGATGGTGACATCGTCGTTCAGCCGGAAATCGGTGCCGCCCTGCGCCAGCGGCAGGTATTGCGGCAGGTGCCGGTTGGAACAAAGCGTCTTGATCTGCAGGCGGCGCACCCGGTCGGGGCTGTCGAGCGTGGCGGGTTCGTAGATCGAGATGAAGGTCTCGGTCCCGGCATAGCCATGGTTCTTGCCAAAGCGCCGCTCCTGGCTCGACAGGCGGCGCGGTCGCTTGCGGGCGGTGAAATACACCGCCTCGCGCGGTTGCGACTGGCTGACTGGCGCGCCGTAGAGCGGAGGCACCGGGATCTTGTTCTCGACCTCGCCCAGATAGGCATAGACTTCGGTGATGCGGTGAACCTCGTAATGCGAGGCGGGGCTGCTGTCTGCGGATACGAGGTATTCGTGCCGGCGCTGGTCCAGCCGGACCTGGCTGCAATTCTCTTCGAAGAGGTTGATGGCGGGCGCGGCATGCAGGCGGAAGTGCTGCGCGCCGATCCGGGCGGGCAGGCCCGGGCGCAGGGCGTCAAGCTCGATCATCAGATCGAAGCTGCCGGCGGGCACCTGCGCCAGCACCTTGCGCAGGCCGGTCAGCCGGAAGCCCAGGAACTTTTGCGGAAAGATGAAGAATTCGCGCAACAGCGTGAAGCCGCGGAAGACCCGCGTATCCTCGGGGAACAGCGCGTCGGCCGCGTCGAAGCCGATCTGCTCGATCATCGCCTTGTCCAGCCGCACGAAGGCCGGATCGCCCCGCGCGTCCAGATAGCGCAATGTCAGCCGGACGGTGTTGCTGAACAGATGCTCGTAGATCGCGATGGTGTCCGCGGGATCGCCCACGAGGTAGATCGGCAGCTGGTCGGCCATGATCTCCGACATCGCGCCGGCCGCGGTTTCCGGATCGGTGGGCGAGGGGCGCAGAATGGTCAGGTGCAGCCCCCCGACCGTGCCGGGCTGAACCTCCAGCCCCATCGACTGAAAGGTCGCCGCACCCGCGACGAACCGCGCCGCGCCGATGCGCAGCGGCCAGAGCTCCAGCGCGGAGGACAGCCGGAACCGGCACGAGATGCGCTGTTCGCGGTCCAGATAGCGCGCGTCGAGATAGGAGCCCGCGGGGAACCGCATCCCGCTGGCCAGATCGGGGTTGGCGAAGTTCGGTTGCGCCTCGACCAGTATGCAGCTTGGGGTGGGCGCCAGGAAGTTGGGCAGCAACTGGTCCAGCAATTCGCCGGTGAAGGTCTGGAATTCGCTGTCGATCTTGGTCTGCACGCGGGCCGCCATGAAGGCGGCGCCTTCCAGCAGGCCGGCCACCGCCGGGTCGAGGTTGTCCTGCGTCAGCCCGCCAAGGCGTTCGGCGATGCCCGGATAATCCTCGGCAAACTCGCGCGAACGTTCGTAGAGCAGCGAAAGCTCGCGGTTGTAGGCCTCGAGGAACGCCCGGTTCATCCGCGTACCAGCAGGTTCGACATGCTGACCTTTCCTGCGCCCACGTCGATCTCGGCGATGAACTCCAGCGGGACATCGACGGGCTTGGCGCTCATCTCGGCGCTGATGTCGAAGGCGATGCGTTGCTGGGCATCCTCATGCGCGCGGCGCAGCTTGATCTGCACCGTTTCCGCGATCAGCCGCGGTTCATGCGCGATCAGCGCCGCCCTCAGGTCGCGCAGCACCTTCGCATTCTCGATGTCCGATGTGGTCAGCCGCGTCATGTCCTGCACGCCGTAGTTCAGCACCGACTTGCGCACGCGGTCGAGCCCGGACAGGTCCAGCGTGGATTCCAGATGCGTGGTGCCAAGCAGGTTGGCGAGGTCCGCGGCCAGATGTTCGCGCAACCGGGCCTGGCTGGTGCCTTCGCGGCGCTCCACCGTGCGCACGGACAACACGGTTTCGCCGGCTTCGCTGCTGGTCCGGGCTTCGCTGCGCGCATCGCGACTCTCCGCAGCCTCACGGAACACGTTCATCAGCGAGACCTGAAAATACCCGTCTTTCCCTTTTTTCATGCGTTTTCCGAGTATCTGCAACGCACCTTGGCCGCGCTGGCAATCGGACGGCCCGGGACGGGCAGGCGCGGCAGGCAGGGGTGGAACGGGCCATTCGGCCCGCCCCGTTCATGCGGCGTGCCTCAGAAGGCGACGTTCTTCGGGATGTTCCAGCCCGCGGACGACTTGCCGGCCTCGCCGCCCTTTTCGTTCTGGCGGGTGTAGGTGATGCGGAAGCGCGCGAAGTTGATCGAGAAGGACTCCGTCAACTGGTCCAGCCCGTCGGCATTGCCGGCGATGCTGTAGCTGCTGATGATCACGTCCTCGAATTCGATGTAGTAATAGACCACCGGCTTGGCGCCGCCCGCCTTGCGCACGGTCAGCAGGGCCGTCGGGATGTGTTCGCCCGAGGACAGCGCCTTGACGATGTCGTTCGAGGACATGTCGACGTATTTGTTCATCGACAGGTCCGAAACGCTGACCTTGCCGCTGCCGCCGCCGGTGCTGGTGTGCATGGTGCCCGATTGCGTGGCACTCCAGGACCAGCCCTGGATCTGGATCTGGTCCTTCAGCGGCTTGCCGAGGCCGTCCTTGCCGTCGTCAATCGACTCGCCTTTGATCTTGTCGCCAAGCCTGAAAAAAATATCGACTGCCATAAGTCTTCTCCTGTGAGCAAATTTGAGTCGGGCCGGAAATCAACCGGCCCTACGATTTCATTGGCCGCCCGGAAGCTTCGAGACGAGGCTCATCCCGATATCCATTCCTTCCAGTTGGAAATGAGGGCGGAGGAAGAACTTTCCGACATAGTAGCCGGGATTCTCTTCATCCGCGATCACCTCGACCTTGGCCGCCGCGAGCGGCAGAAGCGCCTTTTCGCGTTCGGTGGCCGTGGCCGGGTTGGCATGAACATAGCCGCTGATCCAGCTTTGCAGTTCGCGTTCGAGCTGTTCACGCTCGCGGTTGCTGCCGATCTGGTCGCGGACCATGCATTTCAGGTAATGGCTGAAGCGCGAGACGGCGAAGATGTAGGGCAGGCGGGCCGAGATGTTGTCGGACGCGGTCGCCTCTTCGGTCTGGTACTTCTTCGGCCGGTAGATCGATTGCGCGCCGATGAAGGCGGCGCGGTCGGTGTTCTTGCGATGCACCAGCCCGATCAGGCCGGATTTGGTCAGTTCGCCCTCGCGGCGGTCGCTGATCGCGTATTCGGTCGGGCATTTCATGTCGACCGAGCCATCACCCATGTCGAAGTTGTGCACCGGCAGGTTGGCGACCTCGCCGCCCGATTCCACGCCGCGGATCATCACGGTCCAGCCGTATTCCTTGTGGGCGCGGTTGATGTTCACGGCCATGGCATGGGCCGCGTTCATCCAGGCATAGTTCTTTCCGGCATGGCCGTCGGTCTCTTCCTCGAAGTTGAACTCGTCCACCGCGATGCCCGCCTGCCCGTAGGGTTCGCGCGACAGCACGCGCGGCAGGGTCAGGCCGATATAGCGCGAGTTCTCGCTGTCGCGGAGCGAGTTCCAGCCGGCATAGTCGGGCGTGTCGAACAGCGTCGAGAGATCGCGCGGGTTGCCAAGCTCTGTCCAGCTGTCCATGCCCAGCAGCGACGGCGCCGCCGAAGACAGGAACGGCGCATGCGCCGATGCGGCGATCTTGCCCAGATCGCGCAGCAGCCGGACATCGGCGCTGGAATGGTCGAAGTAGAAATCGCCGATGATGCAGCCATAGGGCTGGCCGCCAAGCTGGCCGAACTCGGCTTCGTAAAGCTTCTTGAAGATCGGGCTCTGGTCCCATTTCGCGCCCGGATAGCCGCGCAGTTCACGCTCCAGCTCCTGCTTGGACACGTTCATCACGTGGATCTTCAGCGAAGCGTCGGTTTCCGAGTTGTTGACGGTGAAGGCCAGGCCGCGCCACGAGGCTTCCAGCTTCTGGTAGGTCTCGTCGTGGATGATCTCGTTGATCTGCGCCGACAGCTTTTCGTCGATCTTGGCCAGCATCCGGTCGATCGTGTCGAGCACGTCATCGGCGATCAGCGTCTCATCGACCAGCGCCTCGCGCACCAGCGTGCCGACGGCGTTTTCCACTTCCTTCGCAGCGACGTCGCTGCGCGGCTTGAAGTTCTGCTTGAGGATCGCCGAGAATTCATCGAGTTCGCTCAGCGCGGCGGCACCGCCGGTGTCTTGCTGAAGTTCCGTTGCCATCCGAGAGTCCCTGAAATTCCTGCGTCAATGAAAGCGGCATCCCTGGGCGGGATGCGGCACGAACCGTCACTCTTCGCTGTCGCCCTTCTTGCCCTCTGCCTTCTTGCCCTCTGCGCGGCGCTCGTCCAGTGCGGCCATCAGCTGCGGGTCCGAGAGCAGCGCCTTCAGCTGATCCTGCGCCGCCACCTTGCCGTTCATGTAGCGCTGCAGGTTCGCCAGTTGCTGGCGCGCCTCCAGCAGCTTCGCCAGCGCCGGCACCTGGCGCGCGATCTCGCCGGGGCTGAGATCGGCCATCTTCTTGAAATGCAGCGTCACGCCCAGCTTGTCCCCGGCCTCGGGGTCGAGCTTGTTGGCAACGCTGATCGAAACCGCCGGCGCCACGGCTTCCATGTAATCGTCAAGCGTGTCCTGGCTGACCTGGGTCAGCTTGCGGTCGGCCAGCGGCGGCTTTTCGACCGGCGAGGCATTTCCCGAAAGGTCGGACATCACCGCCATGACGAACGGCAGTTCCACCTGTTTCTGTTCGTTGTGAGGGTCGGCATAGGAGATCTGGACCCGGGGGGGGCGATTGCGTTTGATGAAGCCGGTGGCAGAGTCAGACGTCATTGAAATACCCTCCATACACGGAGCGGATTGAAAGCGCGCCGCAGGCGTCCTGTCAACAGAATCACGCAGCACAGCCGCCTATCCGGGGCATCAATCGGCATCCGGAGGCAGCAATTCGCGGACAATTGCATGAAAGTCCTTGTTCAGAAGGTTCCGGGCCTTGAACAGCAGGATCGGAACCGGGCTCGCCGGCTCGCGCAGGCGGAAGAATTCCTCGACGCCTTTCAGCGCCTCGGCCACCTGCTCGCGCGACTGGATCTGCGGCGTGGCAAAGGGCTCGGCCTCGTCATCCTCGAGCGCGGTGCTGCCGCCCTCTTCCGACAGCATCCGCATCCGCGACATCGGGATCCTGAAGCCCTCGGTGCCGAACTCGATCATCGCGCCGTCGGCGCTCGATTCCATCAGCACGTCCAGCGCCTCGACGAGGGGCCGCCCGATCAGCAGCCGCGCCTGGGTGACCAGCACCATCGACAGCGCGCCCGGCTCGAAGCGGGCAAAGTAGCGCCCGACCTGCTCCAGCACGGCGCGGGCCGCGGCATGGGTGGGCACGGCCAGCGGCGGCAGCGGCGCGGCGGCGGGCAGGGCGCCCGCGGGCGCGGCGGCAGCACCGGCCGGCGCCCCCGCGGCAGCCGGCGGTGCCGCCGGGGCGGACCCGCCAAGATCCGGGCGTGCCTGCTGCACCATCGCGATCATGTCGCCGATGCGCTCGGTCAGCCGGTCCAGCCGTGGCACGAAGGGGTGCGGCCCGGTCTGGCAGATCGTCGTGATCCGCGCCACCGCCTCCAGCATCCCGCTCAGCAGCCTGAACAGGCCATCGACCTCCTCGGTATTGTCCGAAGACGACAGCGCCTGCAGCGCCAGTCCCGCATCCCCCGGCTCTTCGTTCTCGCGCAGCGGCAGCTTGCCCGACCCGGTGGCATAGGCGCGATAGAGGATGTCGCCGGCGCGGCGGTCGGTGAAAAGGGTTGCATATTCCAGCGGATGCACCACGCCGGCCAGCGTGTTGAGCTCCTCGATCGCGTTGCGGCGGTCCTGGCTGTCGGCCGCGATGCGCGGATGCACTTCGGCGGGAAAGGTCTCCAGCACCCGGGCGATGCCCTCGAGGGCGGTGGCGAACCCCTTCAGCCGGCCCGACAGGATCTGGAACTTCGCCTCGATCACCAGCAGCCGCAGGTCCCGGCTGCGCGCCAGCAGCGCGTCGATCTGCGCCGATTCCGCCCGCTGGTCGATGCTCCTGGGATCGAACAGGGTGCCGCGGCTGATGTTGTAATAGCTGGTCGGCAGCCGGTCCTCGACGTTGAAGTAATAGTCAAGGAAGGCGTCGTCATCCTCGGCCAGCAGATCCGGCCCGCAAGGGGCATCGGGGCTGATCGGGCGGATCAGGTCGTCGGGGCGCATGGCTCAGGCGCCGCGAAGGGCTGCTGGCCGGTGCCGCAGGCTCTGGCGCGGCGAATGGCGGGTCATGCAATGATCCTCGTGAAAATCCGGATCCTCGTGAAAATCCTGCCGGACGATAGAACGCCGCCGCCCGCATGGCAATGCGACTGCGGCGCCGCCAGCGCGAATCCTCGCGCTAGCCCCCGGTCTTTTTCACTGCGTCGTCATAGGCTTCGGCGAAATGCGCAAGGAACAGGTCCAGCATCCCGTTCTCGTAGGGGTGGGTCTTGGCATCCCAGCGTTCCACGAACATCTCCCAGGCGCGCGCCTTCTTCGAGGTGACGAGCCCCCCCGACACCCGCTCCTCGATGGATTCCGGCGCCAGGTCTTCCAGTAGCCGGGCCAGCGCAGGCTGCATCGCGGCATAGACGGCGGTCTGGTGGCGGCGGATGTCGTCGAAGCCCTGTTCCAGCGCGGCGGTGGCGGACAGATAGCTTTCGGGGCGCTGCACGAACATCGCCTCCAGCGCCTCGCGCGCGGTCGGCTTGAACTTCAGCGGGCTGTTGTTCATGCCGCCGATCATCGTGCGGCTGCCGCTTTTCACGAACTGCTTGGCGGCGGCGCGGGCCCCCAGCAGCGCCATCAGCGATTCGGTCGTCAGGCGCAGCGCCTGGCCGATCTCTTCGCCCAGTTGCGCGGGATCGACCCGCTCGAAGCTGCCCGCGGGCAGGCCCGCGCCGCGGCAGATGGCGCCCAGGAACGCGGCCAGCGCGCCATCGGCGCCGGCGGGCGGCGTGGCGGCAGGCGCTGCGACAGGCCCTGCGGTGGGGCGTGGCACCGGAGCGAACGGCTCGGGCAGGGGGATGCCGCCGAAGCCCTGATCGGCCACCGGGCGCTGCGGCATGGCGCCCGCCATCGGCAGCGGCGCGGGGGCCGGCGGCTGCGAGTGTGGCTGCGAGTGTGGCTGCGCCTGCGCGGGCGGCATTCCGAAGGGTGGACTCGAGGGCATGGCCGCCGCGCCGGGGGCAGGGGCCTCGCCCCGCGACAGCTCGATATAGCCGTCGCCATAGATGCCCGGCAGCGGCGTCGCCGGGCGGTTCGGCGGCGGAAGCGGCGTTGCGGGCGCCGCGCCGAAATCGCTGCCGATCGCCCAGGGGTCCGGGGCCTGCGATGCGGGCGGCGCCCATCCGCCCTGCTGCGCGGCGGGCTGCGGCGTCTCCTCGATCAGCACGCGGATCACGTAATGGCCGACCTGCAGGCGGTCGTTGTGCATCAGCTCATGCGTGGCGGGCAGGCGCATCGACTGGCCCAGCAGATAGGTGCCGTTGGTCGACACGTCGTTCAGCCAGAACCGGCCGTGCCGCCAGAGCACCTCGAAATGCCGGCCCGAAACGTGGCGGCTCGGGTCGGGCAAGGTCCAGTCCATCGCACTGTCGCGCCCGGCCTCGAAGCCGCGATCGACGACGGTGAATTCCAGCGGCCCGCCATCGGGCAGATGGTCGATATTCTCTATGCGCAGGGTCAGTTTCATGTCACGTCCGGCAGGGGAGTCGGCAGCACTATGGAACGGGCGCGGGCTTCAGGCCACAGCCTTCGCGAAAATTTGCTGTCGCCGGGTCAGCCCGCGCCCGCCAGGACCTCGGCCATGCCGACGAAATGCGACAATCGCCGGCGCCGCTGGTCGACCGGAACCCGCGCGAGGAACGACAGCACCCCGGCATTGACGGCGCGCCCGGTCAGGAAGTCCGGCGCGGGCACATCGGGCGAGTCGGCCGGCGCCATCGAGCCGCCGCTCCACCCCGCGCCAAGCGCGATCCACACGCCGGGCGCGCGGCTGGGCATCGCCATCGCGGCATCCAGCACCGCGCGGCGGTTTTCCTCTGCCGGGTCGGCGGCCCAGACGGCGCAAAGCGACAGGATCTGCCGGTCGTCCTCGCCCAGAAGCTCGGGCAGCGACTGCAGGCATTCATGCGCCCACCAGACCGCGTGGCGCGGCTGCAGTACATAGGCGGCGAAGGTGATCGCCTCCTCGGGCGTCGCGCCCTCCTGCAGCATCCGCAAGAAGCGCGGCGAGGACATCGCCGGCGCGGGCCGCGCGGCCATGTCCTCGGCGATTTCGGGAATGTCGCCGAACAGCGCCGCCGCATGGGCGGTGCGCATGTTCACCGCGGCGGCGGCCTCTTCGGGGCTCAGATCGATGTCGGTCATCATTTCCATGATCAGGAGTTGATCTTCACCATAGCGGCCTTGATATCCATCATCGCCCCGGCCTTGTGTTCCGCCATCATGCCGCCGCCGGTCTTCAGGTCGGCCTTGGCGTCGACGGATATGCTGGTGGCGGTCAGCTTGATCGACAGGCCGTCCATCTCGATGGAACTGCCGCCGACCTTCAGCACGATCTTCGATCCCGCCTCGATTTCCAATGTGGTCCCGACGTTCAGCTTGTCACTTCGATCGATCTTGCTTTCGCGCGCCTGCTTGACCGTCAGCTTCATGTCCTTGTGCACCTCTTCGGTGCTGAAGCCCCTGGTCGTGCCCTTGTAGTCGTTCTCGACCAGCACCTCGTGGTTGTACTGGGCGTGCATCTCGATCAGCTCCTTGCCCTTCGCGTCGTCGAAGGTCAGCGAGTTGTAGCCGCCGCCGCCCAGCGTGGAATAGGACTTCACGCCGCTGATCGTCTTTTTCTGCGGCAGATCGAAGGGCGGCATGTTCTTGTCGTTGTAGACGGCGCCGGTGACCAGCGGCCTGTCCGGATCGCCCTCCAGGAACTCGACCACCACCTCCATGCCGATGCGCGGCGTGTAGATCGCGCCCCATTTGTTGCCGGCCCAGAGCTGTGCGACCCGGCAGCGCATGGATCCCGCGCTTTCGCTGTCCCAGTGGAACATCACGAGGATGCGGCCGAACTCGTCGCAGTCGATCTCGCCCTCGCCGATCACCACGCCGGTCTGCGGGCCATGGACGCGGGCGCGCGGGGTCACGGGCGGCGGGGCAAGCGGCGCGTCCGCGGGGGCAAAGCCGTAGCGCCCGCCATAGCTCGACCCGCCGCCGCTGCCGGAGCGGTAGGCTTCGGCCACGAAGCGGTGCGCGCAGGACAGGACCACATACCTGCCGTTCGCCGTGTCATGCTCGGTCAGCGTCATCAGTTGCCCCGGCGCGATGCTCAGCGCGTCACCCACCGCCGAGAAGCGTGTGTTGGCGGCCTTCATCGCGTCCATGCGGCGCTGCGCGATGGCCTTGCCATGCGCCGCATCCAGATAGGGGCCGGGATAGTCGTAGCTTTCCAGCTTGCCCCCCGGATACTTGCCGTTCGCCGCGGCCTCTGCGGTCAGGTCGCGGGTGGAGGTCTTGAAATTGTAGTCCTTCAGCCGCGTCGCGCCCGTCGTTGCCACCCGCTGCTGCGACCATTCCGAGAAGTGCTCGCTGTCGCTGCGGTTCCGCCCGGTGACAGGGTGGAAGGGGCGGCTGCCGCCAGAGACGGCCTTGAAGCTGTCGACACGGTCGGTCAGCACCATCTGGTGCCAGTCCCTGGCGGTGACGAAGTGATAGTTGATGCCGTAGGTTTCCATCAGCCGGCAGACGAAGTCATAGTCGCTCTCCCGGTACTGCACCGTGTATTCCAGCTCGGGATACTGGCCGCTCAGCCTGATCTCGGTGACCTTCGGCACGATGTCGCCATATTCCCTGAAGATCGTCTCGAAGATGTCCTTCACCGCCTTTTCGTGGAAGATGCGGCAGTTCTGGCGGTGCCTGAGCAGCCAGAACCAGGGCCGCAGTTCCAGCTGATAGGCGATGCCGCCCTGTTCGGGGCCCAGTTCCAGCATCGAAACCGCGATGCCGTGAAAGGCCCGTTTGCCGCCGTCGATCGTGTCGATCTCGACGGCGAACCTCGCCCCCAGCACCTTGTCGCCGTCCAGAACGCCCGCCCCGCTCAGCGCCACGACGCGAAATTCGAACGGGGCGTTCACCGCCTCGGTTCCGGAAAACTCGAGCAGCGCGAGAGAGTCGCCGAACGGCGAATGGAGGCTCCCCATCCGGTTCTGCTGTGAAATGGTCGATACCATGAGTCTTCGCCCTGAAAAAAACCGCGAGGAAAGATGTGTGCCGCAAACCGGCGAAAAACTGGATCAATCCGCCATAGCGTTACATAACAGGACCGATGCTGGCAAGCGGATCAGCCAGCCCGCGCGGGTTGCAGCGCCTGTCGCATCAGGGCGCCTTCGTGCAGGCGATAGCGCAGGGTCCGGCCCTGATGCGGCGCCCAGTAATCGGTGATCTGCCCGAACCAGCCGGGCAGGGCGCCCGGATCGCAGTTCTCGATGTAGGGCACCCAGACCCGCGGGTCGTAGAAACGGAACAGCACCACCTGCGCATTCGGCAGCCGGGCCTGCAGGTTGTAGCGCAACTGGCGGCGCACCGCCCCCAGCGGCGCGTCCGAGGCGCAGACGATGCCAAGGTTCCGCGCCCAGTCCGGCCCTTGCAGCAGGCGGGTGATTTCCTCCCCGTCATCCAGCCGCACGATATGCGGGGTCGCGCCGACGAGGTCCGGGTCGATCACCCCCGCGAACAGCGACTGGCGGGCCGGGGCGCGGCAGACCATCGGGTAGAGCCCGGGATCGGCGGCGCAGTCGACAAGCCCGTAGAGCGCCATCAGCGCCGCCCATCCCGCTGGCCGCGCGCAGGCGCCGGGCTGGCGGCCGGGCTTGCGGCCGGGTTGGGGGCGGGGCGGGCGGTCAGCCCCGTGCTCCGGCAGCGGCAGCGCGCCGCGCGGCCCGTTCCTCGGCCATCTTCTGGCAGATCGCACAGAACGGCGCACCGCTTGCCGCCGCCGCCTGCAGGGCCTTCGCCTGGATCCTGGGCGCGCTCATCGCCTCGCCGCTGGCCAGCGGCGACAGCGGCGGCGGCGTCTCCACCGCCTTCTGCCCGCCCTTGGCCGTGCCGCCGCCACCACCGCCGCCCGCCGCCGACTCGCCGATCAGCACGGTCGGGCAGCCGGTGCTGATCGCGCCGCCATGCGCGCAGGTGTCACCGATGCGCGCGGCGGGCAGGCCGTTGATGAACACCCCGCAGGAGCCCTTGATGATCGGGTCCGGCATCGCGACCGGGATGCACATGCCGAAATCCGAAACGCGCGCGGCGGGCTGGAAGCCGATGAACACATTGGGGGAGCACACGCCCATGATCGGCCCCCCGACATGCGGAACGGGCACCGGCGACGGCGGGATCGGCGTCGCCATCGGGCAGGTATGCAGGTCCATGAGGCGGGCGGCAGGGGGCATGACGGTCACGTTCCGGAAACTCGCCCCGAAACGCTAGCGCAGCCCCGGCAACCACGCAAGCGCCCCTGCGCCGGCATCCTGCGGCAGGCGGATCATTCCTTCGACAGGGCATGGAGCCGGTAGCCGGCGCCCCGCACCGTCTCGATCAGATGCTCGGCCTGCAGCGGCCGCAACAGCAGGCGGAGGCTTTTCACCACCTGATCTATCTGCCGCGACCGGTCGGGCGCGTTGCCCCAGACACGCCGCAGGATCTGCGGGCGCCTGAGCATGTGGGACGGCTCGTCCACAAGGCCGGCAAGGAAGCGGTATCCGGTCGGGGACGGGTGGATCGTCTGGCCGTCCCATTCCACGCGGCGCTCCAGTTCGTTGATCACCAGCCTGTCAAAGGCGAGCTGGTCGGTCAGCGCTTCGGGCCGCACACGGCGCAGGAGCGCCCGCAGCGCCGAGGTTGCGACCTCCCCCCGCGACAGATCCGGGACGACCTCGTCGACAGTCCCGTCGGCGGCGAGGCTCGATGCCAGCCAAGCACTTTCCTCCCCCCAGACGGCAACGGGCAGATAGCGCGTGCGCGAGACGGCGCGGAGCCGTGCGATCGTCGCGCCAAGATCGTCACTCGCCGTCCCGGCGGCAATCAGCAGCAGATCGGGCCGCGTCCCCGCCACGAGCAGCCCTGCCTGCGCCTCGGTCCGGGCAAGGCAGCAGTCGAAGCGGCGCGCAAGCGCGGCCTGCGCCCGGATGGCCGACAGATCTCCCATGGCGGCGAGTGTCACGACCCGAGGCAGCTTGCTTTCGGCAAAACGCGCCGGACGTGGCAGGGGCAGGTCCATCGCGATCAGCCAAGCGCATATCCCGCGCCGCGCACGGTGCGCACCGGGTCCTCGCCGCCCCGCTGGCACAGCGCCTTGCGCAGCCGGCCGATATGCACGTCCACCGTGCGGGTATCGACATAGATGTCGCGCCCCCAGACCCGGTCGAGCAGTTGCTCGCGGCTCCAGACCCTGCCCGGCTTTTCCATGAAGGTCGCCAGCAGGCGGAACTCGGTCGGGCCCAGCTTCAGCAGCGCCTCGCCGCGGAACACCTTGTGGCTTTCGGCATCCAGCCGGATATCCTCGAACATCAGCGTCTCGCCCACGGTGGCAGGCCGGGTGCGGCGCAGCTGGGTGCGCACGCGGGCCATCAGCTCCACCACCGAATAGGGCTTGATCACATAGTCATCGGCCCCGGTTTCCAGCCCGCGCACCCGGTCCACTTCCTCGGACCGGGCCGACAGCATGATGATCGGCACGCCGCGGGTCTCCGTGCGGCTTTTCAGCCGCCGGCAGACCTCGATCCCCGAGACGTTGGGCAGCATCCAGTCCAGCACGATCAGGTCGGGCCGGTCCTCGGACACCAGCAGCAGCGCCTCCTCGCCATTCTCGGCCTGGGCGACGCGGAAGCCCTCGGCCTCGAGGTTGTAGGCCAGGACCTCGCGCTGCGCCGGCTCGTCCTCGACGACCAGGACCGAAGGGGTGTCGGCGGGCATCGGATCAATCCTCCCCGTCGCCAAGATCGGCCGGCATTACGCTTTCGCCCTTCGGCCGCGGCTCTCCGGGCAGGGCGCCGGTGATCAGGTAGATCACCTGCTCGGCGATGTTGGTGGCATGGTCGCCCATCCGCTCCAGGTTCTTGGCGATGAAATGCAGGTGCATGCAGGGCGTGATGTTGCGCGGGTCTTCCATCATGTAGGTCAGGAATTCGCGGAACAGCGCGTTGTACATCTGGTCCACCTCGCGGTCGCGCGAGCGCACGTCGAAGGCGATCTCGAGGTCGCGCTGGATGTAGCTGTCCAGCGAGTCCTTCAGCATCACCTGCACCACCTTGGCCATCCGCCGCAGCGCGAGGCCGGAGCCGTCGATCGCCGCCATCTGCGCAAGGACATGGCTGCGCTTGGCCATGTTCTTGCAGTAATCGCCCACCCGTTCGAGGCTCGCGGCGATCTTCATCACCGTCAGCACGGTGCGCAGGTCGGTCGCGGTCGGCGAGCGCAGGGCCAGCAGGCGCGCGGCCTCGGCGTTCACCTGCTCTTCCATCTCGTCGATCAGCACGTCGGTGGTGCGGACCTTCTCGGCCAGCTCTTCGTCGCGGGTTTCCAGCGCCTGCGCGGCATCGAGGATCTGCGCCTCGACGAGGCCGCCCATCTTCATGATCATCGCCTGGATGGCTTCGAGATCCCTGTCGAAGGACGCGACGATATGGGGGTCTTGGTTCATGGTCATCTTGTCACCCGATCCGGCCAGTGATGTAGCTTTCCGTCCGCGGATCCTGCGGATTGGTGAAGATCTGCCCGGTCTCGCCATATTCGACCAGATAGCCGAGGTGGAAGAATGCCGTCCTCTGGCTGACGCGCGCGGCCTGCTGCATCGAATGGGTGACGATCACCACCGAATATTGCGAGCGCAGTTCGTCGATCAGTTCCTCGACCTGCGCCGTGGCGATCGGGTCGAGCGCCGAGCAGGGCTCGTCCATCAGCAGCACCTCGGGGTTGGTCGCAACTGCCCGCGCGATGCACAGCCGCTGCTGCTGCCCGCCCGACAGACCCGTGCCCGGTGCGTCGAGCCGGTCCTTGACCTCGTCCCAGATCGCGGCGCGGCGCAGCGACTTTTCCACGATCGCGTCCAGCTCTGCCTTGTTCCGGGTCAGGCCGTGGATCTTGGGGCCGTAGGACACGTTGTCGTAGATCGACTTCGGGAAGGGGTTCGGCTTCTGGAACACCATCCCGACCTTGGCACGCAGCTGCACCGGATCGACATTCGGTGCATAGATATCCTCGCCGTCCAGCAGGATCTTGCCTTCCACCCGGGCGCTTGCCACGGTGTCGTTCATCCGGTTCAGGCAGCGCAGGAAGGTGGACTTGCCGCAGCCCGACGGGCCGATGAAGGCGGTGACGGTCTTGTCGAGGATATCGACATCCACGTCCTTCAGGGCGTGGTTGGTGCCGTAGTACACCTGCACCCCCCGCGCGGTGATCTTGGTGTGCTGGGTGTCCACGTCTCTCTCCACAATTCGCATGTCGTTCATGGCTTTGTTCTCTTACCAGCGGCGCTCGAACTTGTTGCGCAGGAATATGGCGACGGCGTTCATCAGGACAAGGAACCCCAGAAGAACAAGGATCGCGGCGGAGGTGCGGCTGACAAAGCCGCGTTCGGGGCTGTCGGCCCAGATGAAGATCTGGGTCGGCAGGGCGGTCGAGGCATCGAAGGGCGAATCCGGGGCGGCGGTGATGAAGGCGTTCATCCCGATCAGCAGCAGCGGCGCGGTCTCGCCCAGGGCCTGCGCCAGGCCGATGATGGTCCCGGTCAGGATGCCGGGCATCGCCAGCGGCAGCACATGCTGGAACACCACCTGCTGGCGCGAGGCGCCAAGGCCGAGCGCGGCCTCGCGGATCGAGGGGGGCACCGCCTTGAGCGCGGCGCGGGTGGCGATGATGATCGTCGGCAAGGTCATCAGCGCCAGCGTCATCCCGCCCACGAAGGGGGCCGACCGCGGCAGGCCGAACCAGTTCAGGAACACCGCCAGCGCCAGCAGGCCGAACACGACCGAGGGCACTGCCGCAAGGTTGTTGATGTTGATCTCGATGATGTCGCTGAGCCGGTTCTTCGGCGCGAACTCCTCGAGGTAGATCGCGGCGCCGATCCCCAGCGGGAAGGACAGCACGAAACAGGTCAGCAGCAGGTAGAACGACCCGACCAGCGCGCCCCTGAGGCCGGCAAGTTCCGGAAAGCGCGAATCGGCATTGCTCAGCAGCGCCCAGTTGATCGGCTTGCTGATCCGGCCCGCCTCGGCCAGCCGGTCGAATGCCTCGATCTCGGGCGCCTTCAGGCGGCGGTTCGCCTCGGGCGTGTCGCGGTCGATCAGGCCCTTGTTCAACTGGTCGAAAGGGTCCGATGCCGGCACCGTCAGGGTGACGGTCTGCCCGATCAGCGAGGGATCGGCCACCACCCGGTCGCGCAGCGTGAACTGCGCCGAGTTGGACAGGATCGAGGCCATCTTGCGCGCCTCCGCCGCGGGCATCCCCGGCAGCGCGGCCGGCATCGCATCCTGCACCACCGCGCGGTAGTTGCCGCCCGCCGGGTTGTCCGGCTTCACCCGCTCGGGAGAGATGGGAAACTCCATCCGCACATGCGTCTGGGTGAAGGCCGGCCAGCCGGTCGAGACCAGCGAGAACAGCAGCAGGAACAGCATCAGGAAGGCAATGGTGAGCGCCCCGAGCCCGAGGGCCTTCAGGATGAATTCGGAGCGGTGCCGCCTCGAGATGTTGGCAGCCGCGTGCGCCGAGGACCATTGCGTGTCGTCATGCGGAATATCGGCCATGTCCTGATCCTCAATCGTAGATTTCGCGGTACTTGCGCACGATGCGCAGTGCCAGGATGTTGATGCACAGCGTCACGATGAACAGCATCAGGCCAAGTGCGAAGGCCGCCAGCGTCTTGGGGTTGTCGAACGAGGTGTCGCCGGTCAGCAGGGTCACGATCTGCACCGTCACCGTGGTGACGCTGTTCAGCGGGTTGATCGTCATCCTGGCGATGATGCCCGCGGCCATGACCACGATCATCGTCTCGCCGACGGCGCGGCTGACGGCCAGCAGGATGCCGCCGACGATGCCGGGAATGGCCGCCGGGAACAGCACCTTCATCATCGTCTCGCTGCGCGTCGCGCCAAGCGCCAGCGAGCCGTCGCGCAGGCTGCGCGGCACCGCCGAAAGCGCGTCGTCGGTGAAGGACGAGATGAACGGAATCAGCATGATCGCCATCACCCCACCGGCCGCCAGCGCGGTGTTGGGCGAGATCGAGAGGCCGATCTCCGCGGCCCCGTTGCGCAGCGCCGGCGCCACGGCCAGCACCGCGAAGAAGCCGTAAACCACCGTCGGGATCCCGGAAAGCAGCTCCAGCACCGGCTTGGCGACGGACCGCACGCGCGGCGAGGCGAACTCGTTGAGGTAGATCGCCGAATACAGGCCGATCGGCGTGGCGATCAGCATCGCGATCGCGGTGATGACCAGCGTGCCCAGGATCACCGGCAACCAGCCGAAGGCCCCGGCCCCGGCGACCTGGTCGGGGCGCATGGGGATCTGCGGTTCCCAGTTGGTGCCGAACAGGAACTCGGTGATCGGCACCATCCTGAAGAAGCGGACGCTCTCGAAGACCAGCGACAGCACGATCCCGACCGTGGTGACGATCGCCACCAGCGAGCAGAAGATCATCAGGCCAAGCACGATGCGCTCGACGCGCTGGCGGGCCCGGAACTCGGCCGCGACGCTGCGGCGCGCAACGATGAGCCCGGCCAGGGTGATCAGCACCAGCCCCGCCAGCATGAGCCAGCGCGCGCGCGCCTCAAGCGAGACCATGCGCTCGGCGGCCTCGATCTTCCAGGGCTCGGGCGTTCCGAACACCTGCCCGTTGGCCAGAGACCTGATCTCGGCGTTGATGAGCTGCATCGCGCCGGATCCAAGATCGGTCAGCACGCCGTCGGGCAGGCCGGCCATGACCATCCGGTCGATGACCGTGCCTTGCAGCATCAGCCACAGGATCAGGAAGACGAAGCCGGGAAGCAGCACCAGCAGCAGCGAATAGCTGCCGTGGAAGCCGCCAAGCGAATGGAGGCGCTGCCCCCTGTCGCGGATTGCGTAGGCCGCCCGCCGGTTGAGCACGAAGCCCGACACCGCCGCGAGGATGAGGATCAGGAAGGCAATGCCGGTCATGCTGGCCCCGGTGTTTGACAAGAAGATGCCGCCCGCACGGAATGCGCGGGCGGCCGTTGCTTCGAGCTCAGCTCGCCGGAGCTTCCATCGGCACGGCTTCGGCCACCGTCTTCTGGACTTCGGCCAGCGTCTCGGTATCCAGCACGGTCAGGCCGCGCTCTTGCTGATAGCCGCCGTCACCCAGCGAGGCCTCCGAAACGAACTCGGCGATGAATTCGTTCAGGCCGGGGATCACGCCGCGATGCGCGTTCTTGATGTAGATGAACAGCGGGCGCGCCACGCCGTAGGAAAAGTCGGCGATGGTTTCCGGGCTCGGCGCAACGCCGTCGACCGGGATGCCCTGCAGCTTGTCGCTGTTTTCGTAAAGGAACGAATAGCCGAAGATGCCGACAGCGTTCGGATCCGCCTCGAGGCGCTGCACGATCAGGTTGTCGTTCTCGCCGGCTTCGACGAAGGGGCCGTCCTGACGCATGCGCGAGCAGTTCTCGGTCACCCAGTCGCCGTCGAAGCCGCCATCCTTCACGAAGGGCAGACGCTTGCAGCCGTCATGCATCACCAGTTCGACGAAGGCGTCGCGGGTGCCCGAGGTCGGCGGCGGACCATAGGCCAGAATGCCGGTATCGGGAAGCGAGGGGTCGATGTCCGACCACTTCTGGTAGGGATTGTCCTTCCACTCGCCATCGACCGGCACCTGCGCGGCCAGCGCCAGGTAGAGCTGCTCTTCGGTCAGCGCCCAGTCGAAGGGGGTGTCGCGCGACACGGCAATCGACAGGCCGTCATAGCCGATCAGGGCTTCGGTGATGTCGGTCACGCCGTTCTGCGCACAGAGCTCGTATTCCGATTTCTTCATGGCGCGCGAAGCACCGGTCACGTCGGGGTGCTCCTCGCCGATGCCGCCGCAGAACACCTTGAAGCCGCCACCGGTTCCGGTCGATTCGATAACCGGCGCCGGCATCCCGGTGGAATTGGCAAAATTCTCGGCAGCCGCCTGGCTGTAGGGGAAAACGGTCGACGAGCCGACGACGCGGACCTGGTCGCGGGCAGCGGCTGCGCTCGCCGAAAGCGCGGCCATCGCCAGCGCCGTCGCGGTCAGTTTCAAGTAGGACATATCATGCTCCTGGGGTTGGGAGTCAGGCCGAAACTGTCGCCCGACCACGGCGCCTAGGCTTAGGCAGTGTCGGTGACGGTTTTATGCATGTTGTGTAATCGATTTGTGACAGATGCAGTTTCGGGCAGCAGAGTCCGGGCCGCGGCGCCCTGCGCGCCGGCAGGGCCGGCACCTGCGCCGCCGTGATTTTGGGGCCTTGCCCTTCCCGCGCCGCTGGGCGAGGTTGCCGCGATCTTCGGGGAGGGGAACGCGATGCGCGCAGGACTGGGCTTTCTTGTTGCAGGCTATGTGCTTAGCCAGTTCTACCGCGCCTTCCTCGCCGTGCTGGCGCCGGTGCTGGACGCGCAGATCGCGGTCGGCCCCGAGGATCTGGCGATCTCGTCGGGGCTCTGGTTCCTTGCCTTTGCGGTCATGCAGATGCCGGTCGGCTGGGCGCTGGACCGGATCGGGCCGCGGCGCACCGCCTCGGTGCTGCTGGCGCTTGGCGGCGGCGGCGGCGCGGCGGTGTTCGCGCTGGCCGAGGGGCCGATGGCGCTGCATCTGGCGATGGTGCTGATCGGAATCGGCTGCTCGCCGGTGCTGATGGCCTCTTACTACATCTTCGCGCGCATGTTCCCGCCGGCGATCTTCGGCACGCTGGCCGGCGCGATCATCGGCGTCGGCTCGCTTGGCAACATCGCCGGGGCGGCGCCGCTGGCCGCGCTGGTGGAGCTTGCGGGCTGGCGCGAGACGCTGTGGGGCCTGGCGGCGGTGACGCTGCTGGTGGCGGGCGCGATCTGGCGCCTGGTGCAGGATCCGCCGCGCGCGGGGTTAAACGGGCAGTCCGAGGGCTCGTTGTTCGACCTTTTGAAGGTGCCGGGGCTCTGGGCGGTGATGCTGCTGATGGCGGTGGCCTATGCGCCGGCGGCAGCGGTGCGCGGGCTCTGGGCGGGGCCCTACCTGGGGCAGGTCTTCGGCGCGGATGCGGGCACCATCGGCAATGTCACGCTGGTGATGGCGCTGGCGATGGTGGCGGGCAACTTCGCCTACGGGCCGGTGGACCGCATCTTCCGCAGCAAGAAATGGCCGGTCTTCGGCGGCAACCTTCTGGCGGCGGCCTGCCTTGCCGCGCTCTGGCTGGCGCCGGATGCGGGAGTGTGGACGGCGGCGGCGCTGCTGGCGGGGCTTGGCTTCTTCGGCGCCTCGTTTCCGGCGATCATGTCACATGCGCGGGCGTTCTTTGCGCCGCATCTGGTGGGGCGGGGGGTGACGTTCATCAACATGTTCGGAATCGGCGGCGCCGGGCTGATGCAATTCGCCAGCGGCAGGGTCTTTGCTGCGGCGGGCGGCAATGGCGGGGGCGGGGGCGCGGGCACGGGCGGCGGCGCGGATGTGGCGGGGGCCTATGGCGTGCTGTTCCTCTATTTCCTTGTGCCGCTGGTCATCGGGCTTGGGCTTTACCTTTTCAGCCGCGACAGCCGGGGCTAGACAGGGGCGGCCACCCTGCCCGGAGCGCAAGCGATGATCGTCTATCCCCGCGAATGGTCGCGGCGCCAGAACTCGGCCTTCGCCTCGATCGCTGCGGCGGCGGGCGGCGGGCGGCGGCTTGCCTTCATCGGCCTGTCGCTGCGCGGCTTCCCCGAGACGCGGGCGCGCACGGCAGAGGCGCTGGCGCGGGCCAAGCGCCAGCCCAAGGGCCGCGCCGGGCGGGCGCTGAAGGCGGCGCTGATCGCGGCGCAATACAACTGGTCGCGCCGGTTCTTCGCGCGGCATCCGGGGCATGTGGCGATGTGCTGGAACGGGCTCACCGGATCGCGCCGCGCCTACATGCAGGGTGCGGCCGACGCCGGGGCGCGGCGGCTGTTCGTGGAGCTTGCGCCGCTGCCGGGCCGGATCACGCTGGACCCGGCCGGGGTGAACGCGGAAAGCAGCGTGCCGCAGGACCGCGCCTTCTATGACGATTGGGCCGCAGGCGAGCCAAGCCGCAGCGGCGAAGGCTGGCGCGCGGCAGGGGCCGGCCTGACTGCCCGCGCCTCGCGCCGGGGCGATGTGGCGCAGGCGGGCGGCGGGGGGCTGGCAGGCGGCGGGGGGCTGGGGGAGGCGCCCTTCCTGTTCGTGCCGCTGCAGGTGCCCGATGACAGCCAGATGCGCCTGTTCGCGGGCTGGGCCGGCAGCCTCGACGGCTTTCTCGCGGCCCTGGGCGAGGCGGCGCGGGCGCTGCCGCAGGGCTGGCAACTGCGGGTGAAGGAGCACCCCTCGGCGCGCGTCTCGCTCGCGCCGCAGATCGCCGCCGCCGTGATGGCCTCCGGCGGGCGGATCGTCACCGACAACGCCACCGACAGCTTTGCGCAGCTTGCGGCAAGCCGGGGGGTGGTGACCATCAACTCCTCGATGGGGCTGCAGGCGTTCTTCCACGACAAGCCGGTGATCGCGACGGGCCGCGCCTTCTGGGCGCAGCCGGGGCTGGTGACGGTGGCGGGCAGCGCCGAGGCGCTTTGCGCGGCCCTTGCCGGCGCCGGAACCCTGGCCTTCGACGCCGCCTTCCGCGCGCGGTTCATGAACTGGCTCGACCGTGACTATTACGCCCGCGTCACCAAAACCGCCGGGGGCGACTGGCTGGTAGACCCCGCCGCCGTGCGGGCGGTGCTGGCGCGCCCGGCCGCCGGCTGATTCCGCTTCCCCTGCCCGGCCCCATCGGCTAAAGGACCGCGTTCCTTATGAATGGAGGTCCCTCATGGGCTACAAGGTCGTTGTTGCCGGTGCCACGGGGAACGTGGGCCGCGAAATGCTGAACATCCTCGCCGAGCGGGAGTTTCCCGTGGACGAGATCGCCGCGCTTGCCAGCCGCAAGTCGCTGGGCACCGAAATCAGCTTTGGCGACAAGACCCTGAAGACCAAGGACCTTGATACCTTCGACTTCACCGGCTGGGACATCGCGCTGTTTGCCGTGGGGTCGGACGCGACCAGGATCTACGCGCCGAAGGCCGCCGCGGCGGGCTGCGTGGTGATCGACAACTCCTCGCTCTACCGCTACGACCCGCAGGTGCCGCTGGTGGTGCCCGAGGTGAACGCCGAGGCCGTCGATGGCTACAAGGCCAAGATGATCATCGCCAACCCGAACTGTTCCACCGCGCAGATGGTGGTGGCGCTGAAGCCGCTGCATGACCGGGCGCGGATCAGGCGGGTGGTGGTCGCGACCTACCAATCCGTGTCGGGCGCCGGCAAGGAAGGCATTGACGAGTTGTGGGACCAGACCAAGGGCATCTACGTGCCGGGGCAGGAGGTCGCGCCCAGCAAGTTCACCAAGCAGATCGCCTTCAACGTGATCCCGCATATCGACGTGTTCCTCGACGATGGCTCGACTAGGGAAGAATGGAAGATGGTCGCCGAGACGAAGAAGATCCTCGACAAGACCATCAAGGTCACCGCGACCTGCGTGCGCGTGCCGGTGTTCGTCGGCCATTCCGAGGCGATCAACATCGAGTTCGACGAGCCGCTGGACTGGCAGGAGGCAACCGACATCCTGCGCGAGGCGCCGGGCGTGCTGGTGATCGACAAGCGCGAGGATGGCGGCTACATCACCCCCGTCGAATGCGTGGGCGATTACGCGACCTATGTCAGCCGCATCCGGCAGGATCCAACGGTCGAGCACGGCATCAACCTGTGGTGCGTGTCCGACAACCTGCGCAAGGGCGCCGCGCTGAACGCGGTGCAGATCGCCGAGGTTCTGGGCAACCGCTGCCTCAGGAAGGGCTGACCTGCCGCCGGCCCCCGGCCCGGCGGCTTCCGGCGCGGGGGCCGGCCGGCCGCAAGGGCCGGCAGGGCCCGGCGGGCGGATCAGCCCCGCAGCGCCGAGATGCCCAGTGCCCCCTGCGCCAGAAGCAGCGCCTGAAGCTGGTTGGTGCCTTCGGCAATCGTCAGGTGGCGCACGTCGCGATAGTAGCGCTCGACCGGGAAGTCGCGGGTATAGCCCGCCCCGCCATGCACCTGAAGCGCGGTCTCGCAGACCCTCAGCGCCATGTCGGAGTTGTGGCGCTTGGCCATCGAGCAGGCGCGGCTGCGATCCGGCGCGCCCCGGTCCAGCGCGTCGGCCGCCCGGCAGGCGAGCAGCCGCGACGTTTCCACCCCGGTCATCATGTCGGCGATCATCTGCTGCACCAGCTGGAAGCCGCCGATCTTGCGCCCGAACTGTTCCCGTTCACCGGCATAGCGCAGCGCCGCCTCATAGGCGGCGATCGACAGGCCAAGGCAGGTGAAGGACACGAAGCAGCGGCCCACGTTCAGGTAATGCTTGGCAATGGCGAAGGCCTCGCCCTCGGTGCCGATGAGGTGATCGGCCGGCAGCGACACGTCCTCGAACAGCAGCTCGCCCAGCGGGCAGGCGTTCATGCCCATGCTGCGCACCTCGCGCGCCGAGAATCCCGGCGTGCCGGCCTCGACCACGAAGGCCGAGACGCCGGCCGCCTCGCCCTCGCCCGAACGCGCGAACACCACGCCAAGGTCGGCCCCCGGCCCGTTCGAGATGTAAAGCTTGCGCCCGTTCAGCCGCCATCCCTCGCCCTGCCGCCGCGCCCGTGTCTCGACATTGCTGGCGTCAGAGCCGACATTGGGTTCGGTCAGCGCGAAGAAGGCCGTCTTGCGGCCGGAAACCAGATCGCCCAGCCATCTTTGCCGCTGCTCGGGCGTGCCGCGCTGCGCGATGATCATCAGCACCAGGTTCGAGGTGCTGACGATGCTGCGCAGCGAGGGCCAGACCTGCGAAAGCTCGCACAGAAGCGTGCAATAGCTGAGGTAGTCGAGCCCGGCCCCGCCCTCCGCCTCGGGCAGCAGGCCGCCCAGCAGGCCGAATTCGCCCATCTTCCGCAACACTTCGGGCGGCGGCGGGCGGTGGGCATCCTCGTGCTCCTCGACCATAGGCGCCACCTCGGCGTCGAGATACCTGCGAAAGCTGCGCCGCGCGGTTTCCTGCCAGTCGTCCAGTTGGAACTGCATCGGCCCTCACTCCGCCTGTTCGGCCCAGCCCAGTATCTCGGCCTGATGCTCGCCCACCGCAGGGACATGGCCCGCCGGATCGCCCATCCCCGCCATCGGCACCGGGAAGGCGATCACCTGCGCATCGCCGGCCGCGCGCACCACCCCGCGCGCCTTCAGATGCGGGTCGCGGGCCAGATCCTCCAGCGCGTTGACCGGGGCAAAGGGCACGTCTTCGGCCTCGAAGACCTGCGCCCAGTGCGCATAGGGGCGCGCGGCGATCAGCGGGGTCAGCGCGGCGCGGATCTCGTCGGTGCGGGCGGTGCGCGCGGCGAAATCGTCCAGCGCGGGGTCGTCGAAGCCCGTCATCCCGGTGGCGCGGATCAGGCGGCGGAAGAAATGCGTCTCGATCGCGCCGATGGTGATGTATTTGCCGTCGGCGGTCTCGAAGATGCCATAGGCGGCCCGGCGCAGGATGTCGGCCTTTCCGATGTCGCGCCCGGCGCGGCGCCCCGCGTCCCACACCCCGTAGCGCGGGGCGACCCAGCTCGCCAGCGCGTCGGTGATCGCCACGTCGAGATACTGGCCCCGCCCGGTGGCATCGCGCGCGCGCAGCGCCGCCAGGATGGTGATGATCGCATACATCGCCGCCGACAGATCGCCGATCGGCACGCCGGTCGTGTATTCGGGCGGCCCGTCCGGCGCCCCCGAGATCGCCGCCGCGCCCGCCATCGCGGCATAGTTCAGGTCGTGCCCCGGCCAGTCGCGCGCCGGGCCGGACTGACCATAGCCGCTGACCGAGCAATAGACGATGCCGGGATTGAGCGCGCGAAGCGTCTGGTAGTCGATCCCCAGCCGCGCGGTCACGCCGGGGCGGTAGCCCTCGATCACCACATCGGCGCGCCTGGCCAGCCCAAGGAAGGCGGCGCGGTCGGCCTCGTCCTTGAGGTTCAGGGCGATGCTCTTCTTGCCGCGGTTCACCGCCTCGAAAAGGCCGGGGAACATGACCCGCGCGGCGTCTCCGGCCGGACGCTCGACCTTGATGACCTCGGCCCCCATCTCGGCCAGTTGCTGCGTGGCATAGGGACCGGGCAGAAGCTCGGTCAGATCGAGGACGCGAAGCCCCGAAAGCGGTGCGGTATCGGTCATTTTCCCTCTCCCTTCATGCCCTCGCGGGCTGGATCCGCGATCCCCGCGCGTTCGGCCGAATCGTCCTGTGCCAGGATCATGTCCCAGATCTTCTGGCCCTGCGGATTTTCGAGTTCTTCCATCAGATGCGCCAGAAGCCCGGCCGACCGCCCGATCAGCGCGAAGGCCCGCGCCCAGATCGGCGCAAGCCCCATGTCCGAGACGGTGGCCCCGACCGCGCCGGCGGCGTTGATCGGCAGCAGGCGCCCGTATTCCTCGCGCGCGGCGGTCTCGACGGCGGCCATGAAGCGCCAGTGCCGCCCGTCGAACCCGTTCTCGCCGGCGATGCGGCGCAGGACCGGCGTGCGCGGATCGCCCGCCACATGGATCGGATGGCCGAGGCCCGGCACGATGCGGCGCGCGGCGCGAAAGGCGCGCACCACCTCGCGCGCGCGGGCGGCAAAGGCGGCCTCGTCGTCGCTGTCGGTCAGCCCGCCGATCTCGTCGCGGGTGAAGGCGGCGGCGTTCTGCATGGTGCCCAGAAAATGGTTCCCCGCGCCCAGCAGACCCGCAGCCACCGCCCCCTGAAGCGATTCCGGCGCGCCCAGAATGGTCATCCGCGCGGCGATGGCGCTGGGGGTGAGGCCGTGATCGGTGGCGGTGACGATGATCGCGTTGGTCATCGCGCGGGTGGCGGCGTCGGGCTCCTTCCCGGTGGCGGTGAAAAAGATCATGTCGATGAAATCCATCTTGCCGAGGATGTCATCCGCGAGGTCGCGCCCGCGCACGAAGATGCGGTCGCGGGTGGTAAAGCCTATCCCGGTCCTGATCGTCATTGCCTTGCCTTTCCTTCCATGTCGGCCGCCGCGCGCAGGATCACCGCGTCGAGCACCACAGCCCCCGCCGGCCCGGCGCGCACCGGGTTGAGGTCCATCTCGGCGATGTCGCCGCGCGTGCCGAGGGCGGCCACCGTCACCAGCAGATCGGCCAGCGCGTCCAGATCGGCGCCGGGGCGGCCGCGCAGCGGGCCCAGCAGCGCGCGGCCGCGGATCCCGTCGATCATCGCCCGCGCCTCGGCCCGCCCGAAAGGCGCGGCGCGGTGGGTCACGTCGCCCAGCGCCTCGACCATCACGCCGCCGAGGCCGAAGCTCACCACCGGGCCGAAGACCGGATCGCGGTGCAGTCCCGCCATCACCTCGACCCCCGGCCCCTGCTCCATCCGTTCGACAAGGGCGCGCTCGAGCGCCTGCCCCTGCCGGGCGAGCGCGGCCGCCATCGCCTCCCAGGCCGCCGCCAGCGCATCCGCATCGGCCAGACCGATCGCCACCGCCCCCGCCTCGGTCTTGTGCAGAAGGCCGGGCACCAGCGCCTTGAGCACCACCGGAAAGCCGATCTCGCACGCCGCGCGCTGTGCCGCGTCGGCGCCCGCCACCACCCGGCCCTCGGGCACCGTCAGGCCAAGGGCGGCCAGCGCCGCCTTGGCCTGCGCCTCGTCCAGATCGCCGGGGGGAAGCTCGGGCAGGGCCGGGGCCGCCTCCTCCGCAAGCTGCCAGCCGCCGCGCCAGATCAGCCGCCCGAGCGCCGTCACCGCCTTGCCGAGGCTGCGGAACGGCGCGAGGCCCGCCTCGTTCAGCCGGGCATAGCCCTGCGCGCGATACCCGCTCATCCAGACCGGCAGCAGCAGCGCCGGGCTGTCCGGCGCCAGCGCCACCATGTCCTCGGCGGCGCGGTCGGTGATCGGCCCGTAGTCGGCCGGGATCGGCAGAAGCACCACATCGGTGGCCGGATCGCGCGCCACCAGCGACAGGCAGTCGCGGTTGAGCGTGTCTTCGGTAAAGACCTGGGTGGTCAGGTCCACCGGGTTGTCCACCGCAGCATAGGAAGGGGCCAGCGCGCGCAACCCGGCGCGGGTGCCGGGCGCCAAGTCCGACAGGGTCAGCCCGGCGCTGCCCACCATGTCGGCGGCCAGCGCCGCGGTGCCGCCCGAGAAGGAATAGACGCAGATGCCCCGGCGCGGGGCGATGCCCGCCCGCTCGAACAGCGCCGCCGTGTCGATCAACTCGTCGAGGTCGTCCACCTCGACAATCCCGTGCTGGCGGAACAGGGCCGAGGTGACCGCCGCCGACCCGGCCAGCGCGGCGGTATGCGACCGGGTCGCGGCAACGCCATAGTCGGACTTGCCCACCTTCATCGCCACCACCGGCTTGCCCGCCCGCGCGGCGGCGCGCGCGGCGCGCAGGAAGCGCGGCCCGTCGCGGAACCCCTCGGCCAGAAGCGCGATCACCCGGATATCGGGATCGCCCACCATGTGGTGCACGAAATCGGCCATGGTCAGATCGGCCTCGTTGCCGGTGGAACACCACAGGCCGGTGCCGATGCCGCGCTCGCTGGCCTGGATGAAGGCGCGGCCGAGCCCGCCGCCCTGGGTGACAAGCCCGATACCCCCGCCGAGCCGGTCGTTCCCGAACACCGGCGAGAAGGTCAGCCCGAGCCGGCGGTTGATGTTGCTGAGCCCCGGCGAGTTCGGCCCGTAGATGCGCATCCCGCTTTCGCGCGCGATGGCGGCCATTTCGGCCTCCACGGCGCGGCCCTCGGCCCCGGTCTCGCCGAAGCCCGAGGTGAACACCACCGCAAACCCCGTTCCCGCCGCCGCGCAGTCGCGCAGCGCCGGGATCACCGCCTCGGCAGGCAGGCACAGCACCGCCACATCGACGGGGCCGGGCAAGGCCGACATCGAGGGATAGGCGCGCAGGCCCAGCACGCTGTCGCGGCCGGGATTGACCGGGAAGATATCCCCGTCGAAGTCGGAATGTTCGGCAAGGTTGCGCAGCGTGTCGCAGCCCACGCTGCGGGGCCGCTCGCTGGCCCCCAGGATCGCCACGCTCCGCGGTGCCAGAAGCCGCGAGACATCGGGGAAATCGTCCGCCCCCACGGCTCAGGCGCCCTGCGGAGCGCGGAGCACAAGCAGTTTCCAGACGCCCTCCACCACGGTCTCGCCCCGCTGGTTGATCGCCTCGCGCCGGAACGACAGGATGCCGCGTCCGGGCTTCGAGGTCTCGCGCTTTTCGGCCACGGTGACGCGCACCCTGATCGTGTCGCCGATGAAGGTGGGCTTCGGAAACCGGCACTGCATGTCGAGAA
>DIVD01000041.1:57794-115423 GCA_002423245.1 Rhodobacteraceae bacterium UBA6141 | reverse complement strand
CGCGGCCTGCGTCACCGCAAGAACCTGCCGGTTCGCGGCCAGCGCACCCACACCAATGCCCGCACCCGCAAAGGCCCCGCAAAGGCCATCGCCGGCAAGAAGAAGTAAGGGGAGCGCTCAGACATGGCTCGTGACAAGACCCGCATGAAGCGGAAAGAGCGCAAGAACATCGCCGCCGGCGTTGCGCATGTGAACTCGTCCTTCAACAACACCAAGATCCTGATCTCGGACGTGCAGGGCAATGCGATCGCATGGTCCTCCGCCGGCACGATGGGCTTCAAGGGCTCGCGCAAGTCCACGCCCTATGCCGCGCAGATGGCTGCCGAGGATGCCGGCCGCAAGGCGCAGGAGCATGGCGTGAAGACCATCGAAGTGGAGGTTCAGGGCCCCGGTTCGGGCCGCGAGTCGGCGCTGCGCGCGCTGGCCGCCGTCGGCTTCAACATCACCTCGATCCGCGACGTGACCCCGATCGCCCACAATGGCTGCCGCCCGCCGAAACGCCGCCGGGTCTGACAACCAGTGACCAACCCGGGCCGCGCGATCAGAGCGCGGCCCGGGTTGCTTTCGTTTTTATCCTCGGGCGTTCCGGGCAAGCGGACATGGGTCCGGAACAGGTATGGAGGCAGAACGCATGATCCACAAGAATTGGGCCGAGCTCATCAAGCCCGCGCAGCTTGACGTGAAGGCCGACAACGATCCGGCCCGCAAGGCCACCGTCATCGCCGAACCGCTGGAGCGGGGCTTCGGCCTGACGCTTGGCAACGCGCTGCGCCGGGTGCTGCTCTCCTCGCTGCAAGGCGCGGCGATCACCAGCGTGCAGATCGACAACGTGCTGCACGAATTCTCCTCGGTCGCCGGTGTGCGCGAGGACGTGACCGACATCGTGCTGAACCTCAAGGGCGTCGCCCTGCGGATGGATGTCGAGGGGCCCAAGCGCCTGTCGATCTCGGCCAAGGGGCCCTGCGTCGTGACGGCCGGCGACATTTCGGACTCGAGCGGGATCGAGGTTCTGAACAAGGACCACGTCATCTGCCATCTCGATGACGGCGCCGACCTGTTCATGGAACTGACGGTCAGCACCGGCAAGGGCTATGTCGCGGCCGACAAGAACCGCCCCGAAGACGCGCCGATCGGCCTGATCCCGATCGACGCGATCTATTCGCCGGTCAAGAAGGTCAGCTACGAGGTGCAGCCGACCCGCGAGGGCCAGGTGCTGGACTATGACAAGCTGACCATCAAGCTGGAAACCGACGGTTCGCTGACCCCCGAAGACGCGGTGGCCTATGCCGCGCGCATCCTGCAGGACCAGCTGGCGATCTTCGTGAACTTCGACGAGCCGGAATCGGCCACCCGCCACGATGTCGAGGACGGGCTGGAGTTCAACCCGCTGCTGCTGAAGAAGGTGGACGAGCTGGAGCTTTCGGTGCGTTCGGCCAACTGCCTGAAGAACGACAACATCGTCTATATCGGCGACCTGATCCAGAAGACCGAGGCCGAGATGCTGCGCACCCCGAACTTCGGCCGCAAGTCGCTCAACGAGATCAAGGAAGTGCTGTCCGCGATGGGCCTGCACCTTGGCATGGAGGTCGAGGACTGGCCGCCGGAAAACATCGAGGACCTGGCCAAGCGCTTCGAAGACCAGTTCTGATCCGGACAGACGCGGGGGCCGCCGCCAGATGGCCCCCGATACCATGAATGCCCGGATTGCCGGGGAAACTCGGGCGCAAGCCCCAAGGTGAGCCACCCGCACGCAGGGTGTGCCGGACAAAGCAAAACAGAACGATAGGAGACACATCATGCGTCACGCCAGTGGCTACCGCAAACTGAACCGCACCCACGAACACCGCAAGGCGATGTTCTCGAACATGTGCGGCTCGCTGATCGAACACGAACAGATCAAGACCACCCTGCCCAAGGCCAAGGAACTGCGCCCGATCATCGAGAAGATGATCACGCTCGCCAAGCGCGGCGACCTGCACGCCCGCCGTCAGGCCGCCTCGATGCTCAAGCAGGACAAGGACGTGATCAAGCTGTTCGACGTTCTGGCAGCCCGCTACAAGGACCGCGCCGGCGGCTATACGCGCGTGCTGAAGGCGGGCTTCCGCTATGGCGACATGGCCCCGATGGCGATCATCGAGTTCGTGGAGCGCGACACCTCTGCCAAGGGCGCTGCCGACCGGGCCCGGATCGAGGCGGAAGAGGCCGCGAACGCCTGATCGGCCCCTTCGGCCGCCGAAATGGCGCCGAAATGGCAAAGACCCCGCGGTTCGGCGGGGTCTTTTGATTTTGCTGATGCTCTTGCGGTCCGCGGCGGGCGCGGCCCGAGTCAGTTCGGCTCTGCCCGCAGCGGCCTGCGCTCGGGCTCGATCCGGGCGGTCAACCGCTCGATCATCTCGGAAAGCTGGGCATCGCCGACCGGCGTCGCCCCCAGAAATTCCAGCAGGTCGCCGCGCGCGGCATCCGGCAGGCGCATCAGTCGTGTAAAAAGGCTGGGGTCAATCATACGCATGGATGATTCCATAACTTTTGGGGTACTGAACGCCTCTCAATTTACGGTTGACGGGGTTTCGGGCAACTTGTCTAAAAAGACATGTCCAAAAGGATAGCCTATGTCTATCAAGGTGAGGATCGACCAGCAACTTCAACAGCTCGCGCGGCTTTCCGGCGCGGGCTATTTCGTCGGTCTTCACATCCGCTTCGCTGCGCCGCTGATGCTGTTCCAGACCTACCGGCAGGACTGGAACGATCACTACACCGACCATGGTTACGCCTTGCGCGACCCGATGATCGCCTGGGGCTTTTCGACGACCGGCGTCACCCGCTGGAGCGAGATGCCCGTCCCCGACACATTCGGCATTCTCAGGGAGGCGGCCGGCTTCGGGCTGGTGTATGGTGCCTGCGTGTCCTGCGGCGCGATTTCCTCGCGCACCATAGCCGGCGCCGCCCGGTCGGACCGGGAGTTCACCGATGCCGAGCTTGCCCGGATCCAGGCCATCGTGCTGCGCCTGCATGATATGACCGAACCGCCGGAAAGCCTGACGCCGGCCCAGATTCAAGCCCTGCGGCTGATCGCGGCAGGAGACAGGCACGCGGCCGCGGCTGCAAAGTTGGGAATCTCGGAAAGTGCGCTCAAAGCCCGCCTCAACGCGGCAAGGCAGCGGCTTCTGGCGCGGACAACTGCCGAAGCGATCCAGCGCGCCAAGGACTACCGGCTGCTCTGACGCTTCCCCGTCTCCTCCGATTGGCCTGCAGGAACAACCAGTTCCACAACCCCAACCTGGAGACTACGACGATGCAGACCACCACAATTTCCTTCGCGAACATGCACAACCACGGCGAACTTCTGGCGAACATCCTGCGCGCACGGCGCCAGTCGTTCATCGTGCAAAACAAATGGGACCTGCCCGAGGCGATGGGCATGGAGTACGACCAGTACGACACCCCCGCCAGCCGCTGGATCGCGGTGCACGAATTCGGCGAGGTCCTGGCCGGTATCCGGCTGACGCCGACCACTGCGCGCTGCGGCATCTACAGCTACATGATCCGCGATGCGCAGCGCGGGCTGCTCGATTCGATTCCCTCGGACCTCCTCTATTCCGAGGCGCCGGTGGAGGAGAACGTCTGGGAATCGAGCAGGGTGTTCGTGTCCCACAGCACGCCAATGTCGCTTCGGCGCCGGGTGCACGCGTATTTGATCACCGAGATGACCAAGTCCGCGCGCGATCTTGGCGCCGCGCGGGTGCTGGGCCTGATCCCGGCCAGCTGGCCGCGGTGGGCGCGGCGCTGCGGGCTGGAGATGGAGGCGGCAGGCCGGGTGATGAACATCGACGCGATTGACAATCAATGCGTGTCGATCGACCTGACCGCGAACCTGCACTGACAACCCCGGCGCCCCCGGCTGCAACTCCGGGGGCGCCGAAACTCTGTGGCGGCGGCGCTTTTCCTTGCCCCGGCTCCGGCGTAGGGTGCGGGGATGGCCGATCTCTTCGACAGTCCCGCTCCCTCTCCCGGCGCCGCCGGCGCCGCGCCTCGGCCGCTTGCCGACCGCATCCGCCCGGCAAGCCTTGCCGAGGTGATCGGACAGGCGCATGTGCTTGGCCCCGAGGGGCCGCTGGGTGCGATGCTGGCCGCGGGTTCGCTGTCCTCGCTGATCCTCTGGGGGCCGCCCGGTGTGGGCAAGACCACCATCGCGCGGCTGCTGGCCGACCGCACCGACCTGCATTTCATCCAGATCAGCGCCATCTTCACCGGCGTGCCCGACCTGAAGAAGGTGTTCGAGGCCGCGCGCCTGCGCCGGGCCCAGGGACGCGGCACGCTGCTGTTCGTGGACGAGATCCACCGCTTCAACCGGGCGCAGCAGGACGGCTTCCTGCCCTACATGGAGGATGGCACCATCCTTCTGGTCGGCGCCACCACCGAAAACCCCAGTTTCGAGCTGAACGCCGCGCTTCTGAGCCGGGCGCAGGTGATCGTGCTGGAACGCCTGTCGCTGGCCGACCTCGAACGCCTCGCGCAGCGCGCCGAGCAGGTTCTGGCCCGCCCCCTGCCGCTGACCGCCCCTGCGCGCGAGGCGCTGCTGGAGATGGCCGATGGCGATGGCCGCGCGCTGCTGAACCTTGTGGAGCAGGTGATGGCCTGGAAGTTGCCCGCGCCGCTGGATACCGAGGCGCTGGCGGCGCGGCTGATGCGGCGGGCGGCGAAATACGACAAGTCGGGGGACGAGCATTACAACCTGATTTCCGCGCTGCACAAATCGGTGCGCGGCTCCGACCCCGACGCCGCGCTCTACTGGTTCGCGCGGATGCTGGAGGGCGGCGAGGATCCGCGCTATCTCGCCCGCCGGCTGGTCAGGATGTCGATCGAGGATATCGGCCTTGCCGACCCGCAATGCCAGGCCCATTGCCTGCACGCTTGGGAGGTGTTCGAGCGGCTCGGCAGCCCCGAGGGTGAACTGGCGCTGGCGCAGGCGGTGATCTACCTCGCGCTCGCGCCGAAATCGAACGCGGGCTACGTCGCCTACAAGGGCGCGCGGGCCGAGGCGCGGCGCACCGGATCGGAGCCGCCGCCGAGGCATATCCTGAACGCGCCCACGAAGCTGATGAAGGCGGAGGGCTATGGCGAGGGCTATGCCTATGACCATGACGCGGAAGACGGCTTTTCCGGGCAGAACTACTTCCCCGAAACGATGCGCCGCCCGGTGCTCTATCAGCCGGTGGAACGGGGCTTCGAGCGCGACCTGAAGAAGCGGCTCGAGTGGTTCGCCAAGCTGCGCGAGAAGCGCGGCGGGTGAGCGGCGACGCCATCGCCCCGGCGCCGGCGGACCCCTTGCCCGGTTGACTTTCCCCGCATTCCCCCCGACAGAGGCGCCATGATCCAGACCCTTTTCCAGGTGGCGCTTGGCGGCGCCCTCGGTGCCTCGGCCCGCTATCTGACCAATGCCGGAATGTTGCGGCTGGTCGGCCCCGGTTTCCCCTGGGGAACCGTCACCGTGAACGTCATCGGCTCGTTCCTCATGGGCGCGCTGGTGATCGCGCTGGCGCAGGTCCTCGGCAACCGCTTCGCGCCGCTGCTGATGACCGGCCTGCTGGGCGGGTTCACCACCTTCTCGGCCTTCTCGCTGGATGCGGTCACGCTGTGGGAGGGCGGGCGGCCCGAGCTTGCCGCCGCCTATGTGGCAGGTTCGGTCCTTCTGTCGATCACGGCGCTGGTCGCCGGGCTGTTCATCGCGCGCGGGGTATTGGCATGAGTAGCGTCCAGATGCTGACCGTCGGTGCGGAGGAGGGCGAGACCCGGCTTGACCGCTGGCTGCGCCGGAAATTCCCGCAACTCACCCAGGGCGCCATCGAGAAGATGTGCCGCACCGGCCAGCTTCGCGTCGATGGCGGCCGCGTCAAGGCATCCGCGCGCCTCGAGCCGGGGATGGAGGTGCGCGTCCCGCCGCTGCCCGAGGCCCCGGCAGAGCTTGCGCCCCGCCCCCCGCGCCCGCGCGGCCCCGGCGTCCTCGAGGCGGATGCAGCGATGATCCAGTCCTGCGTGCTGTGGAAGGACGAGCATGTCATCGCGATCAACAAGCCCGCCGGCCTGCCCAGCCAGGGCGGATCGGGGCAGGGCGACCGGCATGTGGACGGGCTGACCGAGGCGCTGATGTTCGGCTACAAGGACCGGCCCAAGCTGGTGCACCGGCTTGACAAGGACACCTCCGGCGTCTTGCTGCTCGCGCGCACCGACCGCATCGCCCGCGCCCTGTCCGAGGCGTTTCGCCTGCGCTCCACCCGCAAGATCTACTGGGCGGTCGTCGCCGGGGTTCCCAGCCCGCGCAAGGGCACCATCCGCTTCGGGCTGGTGAAGGCGGGCGGGCGGGGCCATATGGGCGAGGGCGAGAAGATGGTCGCCGTCCACCCCTCGAAGGTGGACCAGACCGAGGGCGCGAGGCGCGCCACCACCGATTTCGCCGTGCTCTCGGCGCTTGCGACCCGCGCCGCCTGGGTCGCGCTGGTGCCGATCACCGGGCGCACGCACCAGCTTCGCGCGCATATGGCCGAGATCGGCCACCCGATCATCGGCGACGGAAAATATGGCGGCTCGGGGCAGGAGAACCTTGGCGATGGCTGGGGCGCGCAACTGGGCGGCGACATCAGCCGCAAGCTGCACCTGCACGCGCGGCAGATCAGCTTTGACCATCCGATCACCAGAAAGCGCATCACGATCACCGCGCCGCTGCCGCCGCATATGGCCAGAACCTGGGAAACCCTCGGCTGGCACGAAAACGACGTGCCCGCCGACCCGTTCGAGGACGAGGCATGATCCCCCGCCTTGTCATCTTCGACGTCGATGGCACGCTGGTGGACAGCCAGCACCACATCCACGCCTCGATGACAGAGGCGTTCCTGCTGCGCGGCCATGTCGCGCCCGAACTCGCCGCGGTGCTGGCCATCGTCGGCCTGTCGCTGCCCGAGGCGGTGGCGCGGCTGGCCCCCGACCTGCCCGAGGGCGAACGCGGCAGCATCGTCGAGGGCTACAAGGCAAGCTTCTCGGGCCTGCGCGCCGCCGGCACCGCCCCGCTCTATCCCGGTATCGCCGAGGCGTTGCAGGTGCTGGCCGCGCGCGACGATCTGCTGCTCGGCCTCGCCACCGGCAAGTCGCGGCGCGGGCTGGTGCATCTGCTGCACGCCCACGGGATCGACGATATCTTCGTCACCCGGCAGGTGGCCGACGATCACCCGTCGAAGCCGCACCCCTCGATGATCCTCGCCGCGCTGGCCGAAACCGGCATCGCGCCGCAGGACGCGGTGATGATCGGCGACACCACCTATGACATGGACATGGCCCGCGCCGCCGGTATCGGCGCGCTTGGCGTCGCATGGGGCTATCACCCGGCCGGGGCGCTGCTGGCCGCCGGGGCAGGGGGCGTCATTGCGCATGGCGCGGATCTGGTCCCGGCGCTGGATGCGCTGTGGCGCGCGGCCTGAGGAGGCATCATGGCGGACTGGGCACCCAAGCGGTTCTGGACCAGCGCCGGCATCCTGCCGGCCGGGGGGGGCTTTGCCGTTGTGCTGGATGGCCGCCCGGTGACGACCCCCGCCAAGGCGCCGCTGGTGGTGCCGACCAGCCGGCTCGCCGCCGCCATCGCCGCCGAATGGGACGCGCAGGGCAAGCTCGTGGACCCGCGCACCATGCCCGTCACCCGCGCCGCGAACTCGGCCATCGACACCGTGATCCCGCAGCGGGCCGAGGTGCAGGGGATGATCGCCGCCTATGGCCAGAGCGACCTTCTGTGCTACCGGGCCGAGGCGCCCGCGCCGCTGATCGCCCGTCAGGCCGCCGCCTGGGACCCGCTGCTGGCCTGGGCCGCCGGGGCGCTGGACGCGCCGCTGCGGGTGACGGCGGGCATTGTCCATGTCGCGCAGCCGCCCGAAAGCCTCGCAAGGCTGAACGCCCGGCTCGCGGCGTTTTCCGATTTCGAGCTGGTGGCGCTGCACGATCTGGTCGCGCTGTCGGGCTCGCTGGTGATCGGCCTTGCCGCCGCGTCCGACATCGCCCCCGCCGCCGAACTGTGGCGACTGTCGCGAATCGACGAGGAGTTTCAGGCTGAGCTCTGGGGCGAGGACGAAGAGGCCGCCGAGGTCGCGGCGCTCAAGCGGGCGGACTTCCTGCGCGCCCGCACGTTTCTCGACCTCGTGTCCGCCCCCCGTTCCTGACGCGCCGGGTTTCGTCCCAACTTTCCGGCCCCTGCCCAAATTGCAGGCGGATGCCGCGTCCCTGGGCAGGGTGCCCGATGCGCCCTTGACGGGTTGTTCGGATCTGGCCCACACTCCTTTCGTTGGGGCCTGCTCTCCAGACAATCGCATCCCGAACAAGCGGGCGCGCAATTTCCCCCCGAACGGGGCGGCAACTCAGGAAGAGGTAAGCATGAAGAATACCGTATTTCTCGGCACGCTGGCGGCGGCCGGACTGGTCGCGGGCTTTGCTTCGGCGGCCACGCTCGACGATGTCAAGGCGCGCGGTGAGCTGAACTGCGGCGTGAACACCGGCCTCGTGGGCTTTGCCGCGCCGGATGCGAACGGCAACTGGTCGGGCTTCGACGTCGCGATCTGCCGCGCCATGGCCGCCGCCGTGCTCGGCGACGCAAGCAAGGTCCGCTTCGTGCCGACCACCGGCCAGACCCGCTTTACCGCGCTCGCTTCGGGCGAGGTCGACATCCTGTCGCGCAATACCACCTGGACCTTTTCGCGCGATGCCGACCTGAAGTTCACCTTCACCGGCGTGAACTATTATGACGGCCAGGGATTCATGGTGAACAAGGCGCTCGGCGTCACCTCGGCCAAGGAACTCGACGGCGCGACCATCTGCATCCAGACCGGCACCACGACCGAGTTGAACCTCGCCGACTTCTTCAAGTCCAACAACATGAACTACGATCCGGTCCCGATCGAGACCAACGCCGAGGGCGAGCAGCAATTCCTCGCCGGTGCCTGCGATGCCTACACCACCGACGCGTCGGGCCTTGCCGCCACCCGCGCCGCCTTTGCCAACCCCGACGAGTATGTGATCCTTCCCGAAATCATCTCGAAGGAGCCGCTGGGGCCGCTGGTCCGCCAGGGCGATGACCAATGGGCCGACATCGGCCGCTGGACGCTGAACGCGCTGATCGCCGCAGAAGAGTATGGCGTCACCTCGGCGAACATCGAGGAACTGTCCAAGGGCACCGACAACCCCGAGATCAACCGTCTGCTGGGCGCCGGCGAAGACAATCTCGGCGCGATGCTGGGGCTGGAGAAGGACTGGGCCAAGAAGGCGATCATCGGCGCCGGCGGCAACTATGGCGAGATCTTCGCCGCCACCATCGGCGAGTCCACCCCCATCGGTCTTGCGCGCGGCCTGAACGCGCAATGGACGCAGGGCGGCCTGCTCTACAGCCCGCCGTTCCG
This sequence comes from Rhodobacteraceae bacterium UBA6141, assembly GCA_002423245.1. Taxonomy (GTDB): domain Bacteria; phylum Pseudomonadota; class Alphaproteobacteria; order Rhodobacterales; family Rhodobacteraceae; genus Frigidibacter. The sequence continues at coordinate 105,995 of DIVD01000041.1, read as the reverse complement.
CTGATCTGAAGACACTGCCCCGGGGGGCGCCATCGGGCGCCCCCCGGGTTCCGACATCAGGGTGGAACCGGACCGCAGGGGCACAAGCCCCGGACAGACAAGGCCCAAGGCCGCGCGGAACCGGGATCAGGGGATCACAGGATATGGCAACCGCGACCGGTGCGCCGAAAGCCAGCTTTCGGTTGAGCATGCTGCTTTACGACACGCGCTATCGCTCGATGACCATCCAGGTCGTCGTGCTGCTGCTGTTCATGGCCGGCGTCGCCTGGCTGGTGGACAACACGATCCGCAACCTCGAAACGCTGGGCAAGGATTTCAGCTACGGTTTCCTGTGGAACCGCGCCGGCTACGACATCAACCAGACGCTGGTGCAATATTCCAACGACAGCACGCATGCGCGCGCCATGCTGGTCGGGCTGCTGAACACGCTGCTGGTGGCCTTCATGTCCTGCGCGGCGGCCACGGTGCTTGGCCTGATCATCGGCGTGCTGCGCCTGTCGCCGAACTGGATCATCGGTCGCCTGACCACCGTCTATGTCGAGGTGTTCCGCAACATCCCGGTGCTGCTGTGGATCCTCGTGGCCTATGCGATCTTCACCGAGGTGATGCCTCCGCCCAACGCCTTCCGGGGCGACACGCCCACCGCCTCGATGATCCTCTTCGACAGCGTCGCGCTGACCAACCGCTATACCGCCGTGCCCGATCCGCTGTTCTCGCGCTCGCTGGGCAATATCGACCTCGGGCTGTTCCTTGTCAGCGTCGATCTGCTGGCGATCATCGTGGTCATCACCGGCAGCATCCTTGCCAACCGCGCGATCCTCGCGCGGGCGACCCGGGTGCAGAACGCCACGGGCATCCGCCCGGTGACCTGGTGGAAAAGCCTCGCCGTTCTGGTGCTGCCGCTGCTGCTGCTGCTTGTCGCGCTCGGCTTTCACGTCGAGCGGCCGCAACTGCGCGGCTTCAACTTCACCGGCGGCATCAACGTGTCGAACTCGCTGATGGCGCTGTGGCTGGGCCTGACGCTCTACACCACCGCCTTCATCGCAGAGATCGTGCGCGCCGGCATCGCCTCCGTCTCGCACGGTCAGACCGAGGCCGCCTTCGCGCTCGGCCTGCGCCCGGGCCACACGATGCGGCTCGTGATCCTGCCGCAGGCGCTGCGGGTGATCGTGCCGCCGCTGATCTCGCAATACCTCAACATCACCAAGAACTCCTCGCTGGCCATCGCCGTCGGCTACATGGACCTGCGCGGCACGCTGGGGGGCATCACGCTCAACCAGACCGGACGAGAGCTGGAGGCCGTGCTGCTGATGATGCTGATCTACCTTGCCATCAGCCTCGTGATCTCGGGGGTGATGAACCTCTACAACAACTCCGTCAAGCTGAAGGAGCGTTGAGATGAGCGACACCCACGCCGAGACCGTCGCCTATGTCCGCGAGACGATGCTGCCGCAGGCGGCGCCCCCGGTGTCGGAGGTGGGCGCGGTCAAATGGCTGCGCGAGAACCTGTTCTCGGGCGTGCTCAACACCATCCTGACTCTGGTTGGCATCGCCGTGGTGATCTGGCTGGCGCAGGCCGCGCTGCCCTGGTTCCTGCACGGCGTCTGGAAGGCGAACTCGCTGCCCGAGTGCCGGCAGATCATCGCGGAGCGCTGGGGCGAGGGCGCGCATGGCGCCTGCTGGGCCGTGATCCGCGAGCGCTGGAACCAGTTCCTGTTCGGCTTCTATCCGTCCGAGCTCTACTGGCGCCCGGTGCTGGCGCTGGTGCTGCTGTTCGTGGCGCTGGCCCCGATCCTGTTCTCGCAACTGCCGCGCAAGCTGATCCGGGGCAGTGCCCTCTATCCGGCGGTGGCCTATATCCTGCTCTGGGGCGGCTCGCTCTGGGTGCCGCTGATGGCGATGGCGGGCTTCGTCGTCGGCTGGGCGGGGGCGGCGCTCGGACGCCGCACCGGCCTGCCGCTGGTCGCGCCGCTCGCGGCGGTGCTGCTGCCGATCCTGTGGTGGCTGTTCGCCGCGGGCCCCGTGGCCGACCAGCTTGACCGCCTGTTCCCGCTCTGGGTGCGCGAGGTCCGCTCGGATGCCTTCGGCGGGTTCGTGCTGTCGATCACCATCGGCGTCGCGGCGATCTCGCTGTCCCTGCCGCTGGGGATCGTGCTGGCGCTCGGGCGCCGGTCGGACATGCTGCTGGTCAAGGCGCTGTCGGTCGGCTTCATCGAGTTCATCCGCGGTGTGCCGCTGATCACCCTGCTGTTCACCGCTTCGCTGCTGCTGAACTACTTCCTGCCGCCGGGCACCAATTTCGACATCATCCTGCGCGTCATCATCATGGTCACGCTGTTCGCCGCGGCCTATATCGCCGAGGTGATCCGCGGCGGCCTTGCCGCCCTGCCGCGCGGCCAGTACGAGGCCGCGGACAGTCTCGGGCTCGACTACTGGAAATCCATGCGGCTGATCGTGCTGCCGCAGGCGCTGAAAATCTCGATCCCGGGCATCGTGTCCACCTTCATCGGCCTGTTCAAGGACACGACGCTGGTGATCTTCGTCGGCCTGCTCGACCCGCTGAAGGGCATCACCGACGCCGTCCGCGCCTCGATCGAGTGGAAGGGCATCTACTGGGAGCCGTTCATGTTTGTCGGCGCCATCTTCTTCATCTTCAACTTCGGCATGTCGCGCTACTCGATGTATCTCGAGGGCAAGCTGAAACGCGACCATCGTTAGGAGCAGCCCGATGTCGGACACGCAAGCCGCCCGCGAGATCAACCGCAGCCAGATGCAGGTTTCGGACGAGATCGCCATCCAGATCACCAGCATGAACAAGTGGTTCGGCAGCTTCCATGTGCTGCGGGACATCAACCTGACCGTGATGCGCGGCGAGCGCATCGTGATCGCCGGCCCCTCCGGCTCGGGAAAGTCCACGCTGATCCGCTGCATCAACCGGCTGGAGGAACACCAGTCCGGCAAGATCGTCGTGGACGGGACCGAACTGACCAGCGACATCAAGAACATCGACAAGGTCCGCTCCGAGGTCGGGATGGTGTTCCAGCATTTCAACCTGTTCCCGCACCTGACCGTGCTCGAGAACCTCACCCTCGCGCCGATCTGGGTCCGCAAGATCCCCAGGCGCGAGGCCGAGGAGACGGCGATGTACTTTCTGGAGAAGGTCAAGATCCCGGAACAGGCGCACAAATATCCCGGCCAGTTGTCGGGGGGCCAGCAGCAGCGCGTCGCCATCGCGCGCAGCCTGTGCATGAAGCCGCGGATCATGCTGTTCGACGAGCCGACCTCGGCGCTGGATCCCGAGATGATCAAGGAGGTGCTCGACACCATGATCGGCCTTGCCGAGGAAGGCATGACCATGATCTGCGTGACGCACGAGATGGGCTTCGCGCAGGCGGTGGCGAACCGGGTGATCTTCATGGACCAGGGCCAGATCGTCGAGCAGAACGAGCCCTACGAGTTCTTCAACAACCCGCAGAGCGAGCGCACGAAGTTGTTCCTGAGCCAGATCCTCGGGCATTGAGGGGCCGGGACGCTGCGCTCCCGGACCGATGCAAAGCCGGGGGGCCAGCCCCCCGGACCCCCCGGGATATTTGTGCCAGCAAGAAGCGCGGGGGCAGGAGGGGCGGGGCGCGCCCCTGTGCCATTCAGTCGCGTCCAGACGGCACGAAGAAATCCAGCGCCGCGCCGCGATGGGGTTCGACATCCGCCCAACTGTCGATCTCGAAATCCACCACCAGCGTGGCGGCGGTCGGGAAGCGGGGGAAATCGGGATGGCGCGGCGGCTCTGCCGGCAGCAGCGCGGCAAGGGCGGCGATGCCGGGATTGTGGCCCAGCATCATCACCACCTGCCCCGTCGCGCGTTTCAGCGCGGCCAGCATCGCGGCGGGTTCGGCCTGATAGAGCGCCGGTTGCAGCTCGGGCTCCGGCGCGCCGCTCAGCCCGAGCCGCGCGAAGGTTTCGCGCGTGCGGGCGGCGGTCGAGCACAGCACCTGGTCGGGCAGATAGCCGCGCGCGCCGAGCCAGCGGCCCAGTTCCGCCGCGGCGCGCCTGCCGCGCGGGTTCAGCGGGCGGTCGTGGTCACTCATCCCGGCATCGGCCCAGGAGGACTTGGCGTGGCGGATCAGGATCAGGCGGCGGTGTCCGCGCGGTGTCATCTGTGAAAGGAGCCCCATGTGGCAGGCCGACTGGACTTCCAGCCTTGCATGACCGGCGCTCCGCGCGCAAGCCCGGCGCGGGGTGCCAGAGGGGTGCCAGAGGCTCGAAACCACGATCTGCCGCGCTGGCTTGACGGGTTCGGCCGATCAGGACCACACTCGGTACCCGATGGCCTCTCACCCCCTGCAGGGGTGAACAACCTGACGGGGGGCGCAAGGCAAGGCCGGGCGCGGGGCGGGGCGGAAGGATGCGGGAATGGGCGGCGCGAGCGTGCAGCAGATGGCGGACCGGGTGGCGGCGCTGATGGAGGAGCGGCTGCGGATCCGCGGCGCGGGGCTCGCGGCAAAGCTGCGCCGGGGCGGGCGGGCCCTGCCGCGGCGCGTCCGGGCAGAGGCAGAACTGCTGGCGGCGGCGGCGGAGCAGGCGCAGATGCCAAAGCTGCTGCGGCAACTGGACCACAGGCGGGTGACGGCGGCCCATGACGCCTGCCTGCGCTACCTGCGCCCGCTGGGGCGGGGGGCGCGGCTGCGCGGCCATGCGCTGGACCTTGCCGCGTCCGCCGCGCTGGCGCTGGTCGTGACCGCCGCGCTGGTGGTGGGCGTGCTGGTCTGGCGCGGCTTCGTGTAGGGGGGCCTGTCCACCGGATCTCGCCCGTCGGCGAAGGTCAGATGCCCAGATAGGACCGGCGCACGTGATCGTCGTGACGCAGGGCAGCGGAGGCCCCGGCGAGCGCGATCCGGCCGTTCTCGAGCACATAGGCGCGGCTCGCGAAGTCGAGCGCCATGTAGACATCCTGTTCCACCAGAAGGATGGTCAGGCCGCTGCGGCGAAGCCCGTCGAGCGCCTCGTACATCTGCTCGACCACCAGGGGAGCCAGTCCCAGCGACGGTTCGTCGAGCATGATCATGCCGGGGCGGGCCATGAGCGCGCGCCCGACCGCCAGCATCTGCTGCTGACCGCCGGAGAGCCCCCCGGCAAGCTCGCGCGCCTTCTGTCCCAGCATCGGAAACAGATCGTAGACCTCGGCCAGCGCATCCTTGCGGCTGCCGGCGGGGGCGGCGCTTGCACCGACCACCAGGTTCTGTTCGACGGTGAGTTTGCCGAAGACATGGCGCGCCTCGGGCACATGCACGAGGCCGAGGCGCGGAATCTCGCTCGCGGCGAGGCCGCCGATTTCCCTGCCGTCATAGCGCACCGTTCCCGAGCGCGCCGCCACCAGGCCCGAGATGGTGCGCAGCAGGGTGGACTTGCCGGCGCCGTTCGGCCCGATCACCGCCACCACCTCGCCCTCGGCCATCTCGATGCTGACGCCGTGCAGCACGTCGACGAGGCCGTAGCCCGAGACGAGAGCCTCGATCGACAGCTTCATCTTGCGCCCCGGGCCGAGCTGCGGGGCCGGCCCAGCACCGTGTTCGAGATGATGTTGCGCTGAATCTGGTTGGTGCCCTCGATGATCTGCAGAACCTTGGCATCGCGGAAGTAGCGGTTGATCGGCACCTCGCTCGAGATACCCGCCGCCCCGAAAAGCTGGACGGCATCCTGGGCCACCTGCATCGCGGTGTCGGTGGCGAAACGCTTGGCCATCGCGGCCGCCGCGGCCAGTTCGGTTCCGGTCTTGCCGGCATCCACCAGGGCGGCGGCGCGATAGACCAGCAGGCGCGAAGCCTCGATGCCGGTTGCCATGTCGGCGATCATCCAGCGCACGCCCTGGAAATCGGACACCGCCTGCCCGAAGGCCTGCCGCTCGAGGATGAAGTCGCGCGCCAGTTCCATCGCCCCCTGGGCCAGCCCGACGCCGCGCGCCCCGATGATCGGGCGCGACTGGTTGAACGCCTCCATCACGATCTTGAAGCCCTTGCCCTCGGGGCCGAGCCGGTTGGCGGCGGGCACGATCACGTCCTCGAAGTGCAGGGCGTTCGAGGGCACGCCGCGGGCGCCGAGCTTGTCTTCCTTGCGGCCGATCTCGAAGCCCTTCGTTCCCTTCTCGACGATGAAGAAGTTGATCTCGCCGGTGCTGTCGCTGGCGCCGGTCTTGGCCGCGACCAGAACGAAATCGGCGATCGCCGAGTTGGTGCTCCATATCTTCTGGCCGTTGATGCGGTAGGCGTCGCCCTCGCGCACCGCGCGGGTGCGGATGCCGGCGACATCCGATCCGCTTTGCGGCTCGGTCACCGCCACGGCGCTGCGCAGGCTGCCATCCGCCAGGCCGGGCAGGAAGCGGGCCTTCTGTGCCTCGTCGCCGCCGAACAGGATCGCGCCGAACGGAACCCACTGCACGATCAGCAGATAGGCGGTGTTGTAGCAGACCCGCGCCAGTTCCTCGACTGCCACGCAGGCGGCAAGCTGGCTTCCCATGCCGCCATGTTCCTTCGGGAAGGGCAGGGTGAACATCCCCAGTTCGCGCAGCAGATCGAACATGTCCTGCGGGTATTCCCCGCTTCGGTCGATCTGGTGGGCGCGGGGCGCCACGCGCTCGGTCGCGACGCGCCGCACCATCTGCTGCACATCCCTGACATCATCGGGCAGATCAAACATCATCATTCGGGCTTCCTCCATGCCGGTCCGCGTCCCCGGACGTTGCGGCTGCTGCGAACTGCTGGGCGCGCTTGCCGAGATAGGCCTCGATCACGCGGGGGTCGCGGCTTACCTCGTGCGGCAGCCCCTGTGCGATCACGGCGCCCGCGTCCAGCACCACGATCCGGTCGCAAAGCTCCATCACCGCGTGCATCACATGCTCGATGATCACCACGGTGATCCCCTCCGCGCGCAGGCTGCGGACCAGCGCGATCACGCCGGTCACCTCGGTCGGGGTAAGTCCCGCCATGACCTCGTCGAGCAGCAGGAGCGAGGGACCGGTCGCGAGGGCGCGCGCGATCTCCAGCCGGCGCTGCTCGGACAGGGTGAGTTCGGCGCAGGCCACGTCCCGGCGCGCCTCGAGCCCGACCCGGGCAAGCACCCGGCCGGCGATGCTGCGCGCTTCGGCGAAGGTGCGGCCCGGAAGGGCTGCGGTGAACACCGCCTCGGCCACCGTGAAGGAGGCGAAGGTCTGGGTGATCTGGAAGGTGCGCGCGATGCCCAGTTGGGTGCATTCATGCGGGGCCAGCCCATCGACGCGCTGCCCCGCGAGGCTGATCCGGCCGCGGCTTGGGGGGAAGCTGCCGCCGAGCAGGTTGAAGAAGGTCGTCTTGCCGGCGCCGTTGGGGCCGATCAGGCCAAGGATTTCGCCGCGGCGAACCTCGAGATCGACCGACCGCAGCGCGACCACGCCGCCGAAGTCGCGGCCTACGGCCTCGGCAATGAGGATGGGCGCACCCTCCTCGACCTCGGCGGCGCGGCGCCGGGGCAGCGGCTCGGCAGACGCGCCGTGCGGCACGGCAAGGCTGAAGGCGGGGAACCACCGCCCGCCCATCGCCCTGCGCAGCACGCCGATCAACCCGCCCGGCAGAAGCAGGATCACCGCGACCAACGCGACCCCGTAGACCAGCTGATGCGAACCCGCCTCGAGCGACATCAGTTGCACGCGCATGATCTCGCCCAGGGGGAACAGCACGAAGGTGCCCACGACCGGGCCCAGAAGGGTGCCGGTGCCGCCGACGACCGAGAACAGCAGGATCTGGATGATCACATGAACACCCAGCACCGAATGCGGGTCGATGAATCCCACGAACTGCGCGTAGAAGCCGCCCGCCACCGCCGTCGCCGCGGCGCTGATGGCAAAGGCAAGCTGCTTGGACCTGAAGAGGTTGATGCCCGATGCCGCCGCCGCGGCCTCGTTGTCGCGGGTGGCGCGCCAGATGAAGCCGTAGCGCGAGTTCAAAAGCACCTGCAGCACGAGCAGGAGCACCGTGTTGAAGGCCGCCATCACGATCAGATAGGGCCAGAGGTCCCGGAAGCGCAGGGCTGCGAGGCCGGTCTCGTCAAGCGACATGAACATGCCGTTGGTGCCGCCAAGGGCGCGGACCCCCGACACCCCGTAGAGAGCCGCATAGGCGAGGGCCAGCGTCAGCAGCGCGAAGACCAGATGGCTGAGACCCCGGCGGAAGGGAATGTAGCCCACCGCCAGGGCCAGCACCGCCGAAAGGCCCATGCCGAGGATCATCCCCAGCCAGGGGCTGGCCCCGTAGGTGGTGGACAGGTAGGCGGAGCAATAGGCCCCGACCCCGAAGAAGGCCCCGTGGCCGAACGAGATCTGTCCGACATAGCCGCCGATCAGGTTCCAGGCGGTGCAGAGGTAGCACCAGACCAGCATCATCACCGCGACGCTGACCCAGTAGCCGTTCAGCATGGTCAGGGCGATCGCCACCACCACCCAGACGAGCAGGGCGGCGACGGCCCCCTCGCTGCGCAGCACGGCCGCGATGGCCCCAGCCGGGGCATGTTCGGGCCGGGCGGCGATTTCCGAGGTGCTCTTCATACTGCCGCTCCCCGTCCCAGAAGGCCGTGCGGCTTCAGCAACAGCGCGGCGCCGAACAGGACGTAAAGCGCCGCCGGTGCCGAGGCGCTGTTGAAGATGGCGCTGGTCAGCGCCTCGGCCACGCCCAGAACCAGCGCCGCCACCATGGCGCCGCGCAGATCGCCGAGCCCGCCCAGCACCACGATCAGCAGGGACAGAACGCTGAACTGAAGCCCCACCACCGGGGTGACGTGATAGAACCCCATCAGGCAGCCGGCCGCGATCGCCAGCGATCCCGTCGCGCAGACGAAGACCCACCTCTGCACGCGCTGCACCGGCACGCCGCAAAGCTGCGCCATCACCGGGTCTTCCGCCGTGGCGCGGACCCGGTATCCCCAGACGGTCGCCGACAGGAACCAGGCCAGCAGCCCCGACGCCACCAGCGCGACGACAAAGCCGATCAGCAGCGGCAGGCTGATCACGATGGCGCCCAGCCGGATCGGCGAGGCGGCAAGCTCGCTGGGCACGTTGAAGAGGTCGGCCCCGAACCACAGAAGCGCCGCGCTCTGGATCACGAAGGACAGCCCGATGGTCAGCTGCGCCTGAACCAGAGGCGCCGAGCCGACGATCGGCCGGATGAGCAGCACGAAGACCACCCAGCCGATCGCCATCATCGCAGGCACCATGACGATCCCCGCCAGGAACGGCGAGAGCCCCGTGGCGGCGCTGACCAGCACCACGCCGTACATGCCGATCATCAGCAGGTCGCCATGGGCGAAGTTCAGCACCCCCATCACGCCGAACACCAGCGCCAGGGCGAGGGCGATCAGCGCGTAGATGCCCCCCATCAGGAACCCCGACACTGCCGCCTGAAGAAGAAGCTCAAGGCTCATCGCGCGCACTCCCGCCGGGGTTTCGAAATCAGTTCAGTGGGTTGGGTTCTTCCACGGCCACCTCGGGCGGCCAGACCGTGACCTTTTTCGTCGCCCCGTCCTTCCATTGCGCGATCAGGTTCTGCGCGCCGATGTTGCGGCCGTGTTCGTCGAACTTGATCCGCGAGAAGGGCGAGATCAGTTGCTCGCCGGGGATGTCGACCTCGATCAGGGCGCCGCGAAGGTTCTCGGGTGTCAGCTCCTTGCCGGCCTCCAGCGTCTTCTCCAGCGCGGCCTTCAGCGTGTAGGCACCGCGGTAGCACATGGACGCATAGCTGGACGGCACGATGCCGTGCCTTTCCTCGTAGCTCTTCACGAACCGCTGGGCGCGCTCCATGTCGGGGTTGAAGTAGTCCGCCGTGCTGAGGTTGACGGCCTCGATGAAGCCCTTGTCCACCAGTTGCGGGATGCGCACATCGCCCGGACCACCGCCGATTCCGACGATGTAGGGCTTGAAGTCGAGCTGCTGCATGGCCTGCAGCCCGGCGACCACGTCTTCGGTGTAGCCCGCCCAGATCACCACGTTGGCGCCCGATGTCTGCACCCGCTTGACCGGCGGCAGAAGGTTGCGGTCGCTGCGCGAATAGGATGCGCTGGCGGCGATCTCGATGCCCCGATCCTTCAGCAGGGCTTCGACCCGTTCGATGGTTCCCGCGCCGCGCGGGCTGTCCTCATAAAGCAGCGCCGGGACGACCTCGCCCTGCGTCATCAGGTGCTCGACGAAGTCCACGACCGTGGCGGCCTCGGAATCGGCGGTGATCTGGTCGGAGAAATACCACTTGTAACCGCGCTCGAGCAGTTCGGCCGACACGGCCGACGAGTTCAGGTAGGGAACGCCTGCCTGTTCGGCGAACTGCGCCGCCGCCGATGTGCCCGCGCTGACCTCGCAGCCAAGGATGATCGGGGCCCGCTCCATGCGGGTCAACCGCTCCATCACCTGGCGCACCACGCCGGGCTCGCCCTGGGTGTCGTAGACCTGGATTTTCAGCGGCCGGCCGTTGATGCCGCCGTCGGCATTGATGTGCTCGACGGCGATCTCGATGCCCTTTTGCGCATCCTGGCCAAGCACGGCAGTCGATCCCGACATGGCGGTGATCGCCGGGATCGCGACTTCCTCCCCTTCGGCCCGCGCGGGGGAAGACATCAGTGGCGCCATCGCGACAACCAGACCGATGGCGGCCTGTACAAACCTGTTCATTGCGGCTCCTCCCTATGACTCCCGAAGCGGCATCTGCCGATGGCAGGACTCCGGTGCCTTCAGGGTAGGCGGGGCGGCCGCCGCGCGACAGAATTCTCGGCCCGCCCGCCCTCTTGCGCATGGATGTGATTTTTGGATTGCGGCGGTTGAGCGGCCGGAGCGGGGCCGTTCTAATGGCCCGCGGAACCGCTCTCGCGAGGCGCTCCCGAGGTGGTGCGGGGCCTTGATGCCTCCGCAGGGTTGCGGCGCTGCGCCCCGATTCTCGGGGCGGCCGCCCGCGACGCTGCGGCGCATTGCCGGTTCGGCTGCGGCGCATTGCCGGTTCGAAGGGCGCGATACCGCAAAGGGAGAAGAGCATGGACAGCCAGCCGCAGCAACCATCACAGGAGGGCGGCCCGCTTGCCGGCTACAGGGTGCTCGATCTTTCGGTCAACGTGCTGGGGCCGGTGGCCACCCAGATCCTCGGCGACATGGGGGCCGACGTCATCAAGATCGAAACCCCCGACGGCGATTACACGCGCCAGATCGGACCCTCGCGCAGTCCGAAGATGGGAGCGCTGTTTCTGAACTCGAACCGGAACAAGCGGTCGGTCGTCCTTGACCTGAAGAAACCCGGCGACAAGGCCGCGCTGCTCGATCTGGTGCGGTCGGCGGATGTGCTGGTGCATTCGATGCGCCCGGGTGCCGCCGAGCGCCTGGGCATAGATTATGCGCAGATCCGCGCGGTCAATCCGCGCATCATCCACGCCTCGGCCTCGGGCTTCCGGCTGGACAGCGAGCGCCGCGACTGGCCGGCCTTCGACGACGTGATCCAGGGCGCCAGCGGCATAGCCGGGATGATGGCCCGCGCCACCGGCGAGCCGCGCTACTATCCCACGGTGATCGCCGACAAGCTGTGCGGTTACATCCTGGCATCATCCATCGCCATGGCCCTGGTCTGGCGCGAGCGGACCGGCCACGGGCAGCAGGTCAACGTGCCGATGATGGATGCGATGGTCGGCTTCAACCTGGTCGAGCATCTGTGGGGCGCAACGCTCGACCAGCCCGAACTGGGCCTCGGTTACAGCCGCGTCTTTTCACCCCATCGGCGGCCCTATCCGACGCTGGACGGACATGTCTGCGTGATGGCGGTGATGGATGGCCAGTGGTTGCGCCTCTTCGACGCGATCGGCCGGCCCGAGCTGGCCGCCGATCCGCGATTCCTCTCGGCCGAATTGCGCACCGCCAACATCGACGCGCTGTACGGCATCCTCGCCGAGGCGATCGCCGGAGAGACAACCGCCACATGGCGCCGCCGGTTCGACGCGGCCGACGTGCCGAACGGGCCTGCCAACAGCCTCGAGGATCTGCTGGTCGAGCCCTATCTGGTTCAGACCGGATATTTCCAGCACCACCAGCATCCGAGCGAGGGCGCCTTTGTGACCACCCGCATCCCGGTCGAATTCTCGGACAGTCCCGGCCGGGTGCGCCGTCTGCCGCCGCGGCTGGGCGAGCATACCGAGGAGGTGCTCGCCGAACTCCGCGCCGCGAGCCCCGAGACGTGACGCGCGCCGGATCGGCGGCGCGACAGGAGCCGGGCCGATCGGCGCGTTCCGGGCCCGCTCAGCGCGCCGCAACCGGGGGTTCGCGCGCCCCGGCATGTGGCGCGCCCGCCCTCAGCGCCCGCCCTCAGCGCCCGCCCTCAGCGCCCGCCCTCGGCGCCCGGGCTCAGCGGTCGGGCTCAGCGGTCGTCCTCGCTGTCGTCGCCATAGCGGGCATCGTCGTCGAACTCGTCCTCGCCATCGGGCATGAACTTCTTCGACAGGGCGATGGAATGGTCGTCATGGCGCGGGTCCATCACCACGTCAGACGGCAATTCGCCCGTCAGCCAGTCGCGGATCTCCTGCGCGGCCTCACCGCTTTCCTGCCCGGTCAGCTCGGCGATATAGGCGATGAAGGCGCGCTGGTCGCCATCGATATCCTCAAGATCGCCCTCGTCCGCCTCTGGCCAGCGGTCGATGATGGCGTCGAAAAACGCAGGCCAGTTTTCCTGCACGTGATGCCATTTCATGCACCTGCCTCCTTCATGCCGGCGTTCAACCCGGTTCAGTCTGCGCCGGTTCCGGCCGGCTGCACAGAAGTTTTCGCGGGGGTGGCGGTTTCGTGCGGCGGCGCCCCGGCCTACATCATCCCCTGCACGCTGCGCGCGCCGGCCGACACGTCCTGCCCAAGCCCGGCCACGGTGTTGCAAGCGGCAAGCCCCCCGACCAGCAGGGCCAGCACCGCGATGCGCTTCATGGTCTACTCCTCATGCCACCAGACATCGGGCGCAAAGCCCGGCCAGTCGCCATATAGCGGCAGGCGCGCCGGATAGTGAAGATCTGAGGAATGGGCAAGCAGTGTCGCCCGTGAATACCACACCGGGATCACCCAGCGGCCTGCGGTCAGCACCCGGTCCAGCGCCTGCACCGCCGCCACCATCTCCTCGGGGTCGGTCGCGGCCAGCATGTGGTCGATCATCGCGTCGGCCGCGGGCGAGGCCATCCCCATCCAGTTGCGGCTGCCGGGCTGGTCCGCCCCCGCCGCGCCCCAATAAAGGCGCTGCTCGTTGCCCGGGCTCAGCGACAGCGCCCGCACCATCCAGGCCATGTCGAAGTCGAAGCGGTTCGTGCGCTCCACATATTGCGCGGCATCTACGCTGGCGATGCGCGGCGTGATCCCCAGTTGCGCCAGCGCCTGCACGTAGATGTCCACCACCTGCCCGGGCTCGGCGGCGCCCTGCGCCAGCAGGATCTCGAACGCGAAGGGCCTGCCATCGGCATCGCGCAGGGTGCCGCCCTCGGCCGTCCAGCCTGCCTCCTCCAGCAGTTGCATCGCCCTGCGCATGTTGGAGCGGTTGCGGATCGTGCCGTCCGACACCGGCGGCGCATAGCCCTCGAGCGTGCCGGGGATCAGGTCGTCCGCGAAGGGCGTCAGCAGTTCGGCCACGCGGCCCGTCGCCGGCCCTGGCTGCATCGCCAGCGCCGAATTGGCGAAATAGGAGGTGATGCGCGGCTCGGTCCCGAGGTTCAGCGTCTGGTTGATGAACTCGAAGTTGAAGGCCAGCGTCAGCGCCTCGCGCACCCGCCAGTCGGCGAAGACCGGGCGCCGCGTGTTGAACACGAGGCCGGTGATCCCCGAGGGCCGCCGATGCGGGATCTCCGCCTTCACCACCTCGCCCGAGGTGACGGCGGGGAAGTCGAACTGCGTGTGCCAGCGCGCGGCATTCGTCTCGCGCCAGATCGACAGATCGCCCGCCTTGAACGCCTCGAAGATCATCCCCGGATCGGCGAAATACTCATAGCGGATCTCGTCGAGGTTATGCAGCCCCCGCGCGATCGGCAGGTCCTTGCCCCACCAGTCGGGGTTGCGCACGAAGCTGATATGGCGCCCCGGCTCGAAGGCGCCGACGGTATAGGCGCCCGAGCCGATCGGCACCTCCAGCGTCGATTGCGCGAAATCGCGCCCCTGCCATTGCGCCTTCTTCAGGACCGGGCGCATCCCCATCAGCAGCGCCAGCTCGCGGTCGGGCTCGGTGAACTCGATCCGCACCTTGCCGGGCGCGGGGGAGCCGATGCTGGCCACCTTGGCCCAGGCGGTGCGATAGCGCGGATGGCCCTGCGTGCCCAGCGTCTCGTAGCTCCAGATCACATCCTCGACCGTCACCGGGCTGCCATCCGAGAATCGCGCCTCGGGCCGCAGGGTGAACTCGACGAAGGACCGCGCCGCGTCCGTCTCCACCGATTCGGCCAGAAGGCCGTAGAGCGTGAAGGGCTCGTCGATGGAGCGGGCCATCAGCGTCTCGGCGACATGCAGCCCCATGCCCCAGGGCGCGCGGCCCTTCAGGATCCACGGATTGAGCGAATCGAATCCCCCCGGCTCGCCGATCACCATCCGCCCGCCCTTCGGCGCATCGGGGTTGGCATAGGGCAGGGCCACAAGATCGGGTGGCAGCGCCGGCTCGCCATACATGGATATGCCGTGCATCGGTTCGGCGAGGCCCGCCGGCGCCGCGACCAGCCCGAAAAGCGCAACGCACAAAGGCGCGAGCAGCCTGCCGCAGCGGCGATGCAAGGCGTTGAAGGTCCGTGGTTTCATGCCGGGGGCGATCCCTTTCAGGTGGCGGCTGTCCTGCCCGGACGCTACCTCTGCGCGCCAGCCTTTTCAAACTTTTAGCTTGGAGGCCGCGTTCGTTCGGCGTATAAGGGGGGCACTGCTCGATAGGTTTCTTGCCTGTATGAAACCTGCCTCAACGACTTGACGCCCGCCTCGCGCGGGCGTTTTTTTTTGCGCCGTTCCGCCGGTCCGGCGGCGGCGCGGCTGGATGTTGCGGCTGCGGCGTATAAGGTCGGCACCAGATAGCAGGAGCATTGACCATGAGCATCACCACATCGCTGGCCGGCAAGACCGCCGTCATCACCGGATCGACCTCTGGCATCGGGCTCGGCATCGCGCGCGAGCTGGCGCGGGCCGGGGCGGATGTCGTGCTGAACTCGTTCACCGACAGCGCAGAGGATCACGCGCTGGCCGAAGCCGTCGCGGCCGAGTTCGGCGTGACCGCGCGCTATATCCGCGCCGACATGTCCAGGGGCGAGGAGTGCCGCGCGCTGATCGGACAGGCCGGCGCCTGCGACATCCTCGTGAACAACGCCGGCATCCAGCATGTCGCCCCGGTCGAGGACTTTCCGGTCGCGAAATGGGATGCGATCATCGCGATCAACCTTTCTTCCGCCTTCCATACCACCGCCGCCGCGCTTCCGAAGATGCGGGCGGCGGGCTGGGGCCGGATCGTCAACATCGCCTCCGCGCACGGGCTGACCGCCTCGCCCTTCAAGTCGGCCTATGTCTCGGCCAAGCACGGCATCGTCGGGTTCAGCAAGGTGGTGGCGCTGGAAACGGCGGAAGCGCCGATCACCTGCAACTCCATCTGCCCCGGCTATGTGCTGACCCCGCTGGTCGAGGCGCAGATCCCCGACCAGATGAAGACCCACAACATGTCGCGCGAGGATGTGATCAAGAAGGTGATGCTGGACCGCCAGCCCTCGGGCGAGTTCGTGACGGTGGAGCAGATCGGCGGCACCGTCGTGTTCCTGTGCTCGGACCATGCCGCGCAGATCACCGGCACCGCGGTGAGTGTCGATGGCGGCTGGACGGCGATGTAGGCAGGGCTAGCTGACAGGGCAGGGATGGATGGCAGGGCAGGGAGGGATGGCAGGGCAGGGACGCGCGGAGGCGCGGCCCCGGCCGATGGGCAAGCGGAAGGCGGGACAGGCATGATGGACAGCGAAACCGGCGGACCGGATGGCAGCGGGCAGGGCAAGTCCGGTCCCGGGCCAGCGCCGAATACCTCCGGCAAGGCGAAGCCGCCTGCCGCCGAACTTGCCACAGAGCCCGGCGCGCTGGAGGCGATCGAGGATCTGGTGACCGGGGGCGAAGGCGATGCGCCGCAACAGTTCGCCGCCCCGGCCGCCGCGCCCGCACGCGGACCCCGCCGCATCAACCTCGCGCTGCAGGGCGGGGGCGCGCATGGCGCCTTCACCTGGGGCGTGCTCGACCGGCTGCTCGAGGATCCCGACATCGAGATCGCCGCCATTTCCGGCTGCTCTGCCGGGGCGCTCAACGCCGCCGCGCTGAAATCGGGCTGGGTGGCGGGCGGCCGCGAGGGCGCGCGCGACCAGCTCGACTGGCTCTGGGGCCAGATGGGCGCGATCCCGGACCTCTCGTTCGCGCACTGGCTGATGGCCTTCCTGCCCGGCCCGGCGCTGACGGCGCGGATGATCGAGACGGTGGTGCCCTTCTCGATGATCGACGCGGTGACCAGCGCCGTCAGCCCCTATGACCTGCCGTTCTGGGACAATCCCCTGCGCCGCGTGGCGGAACGCTTCGCCTATGACCGGATCAAGGCCGAGGAAGGCCCGCAGATCTTCATCTCGGCCACCAATGTGCGCAGTGGCAAGATCCGGGTCTTCGACAATGCCGAGATCGGCACCGACGTGATCCTTGCCTCCGCCTGCCTGCCCGAGGTGTTCCGCGCGGTGGAGATCGACGACCCCGCCACCGGCCGGCGCGAGGCCTACTGGGATGGCGGCTATGCCGGCAACCCGGCGCTGTTCCCGCTGTTCGCGCCAGAGCTGCCCGACGACATCGTGATCGTCAGCATCAACCCGCTGATGCGCGAGGCGCTGCCGCGCACGGCGGCGGAGATCAGCAACCGCGTGAACGAGATCAGCTTCAACTCCTCGCTGCTGCGCGAATTGCGGGCGATCGCCTTCGTCAAGCGGCTGCTGGCGCGCGGGCATCTGTCGCCCGGCAGCATGAAGGACGTGCGGGTGCACATGATCGCCGATGACGCGCTGATGGGCAGCCTGAGCGTCGCGACGAAACTGGTGCCGACCCCGACGCTGCTGGCGCAGTTGCGGCAGGCAGGGCGGGCGGCGGCAGAGGCCTTCATGGACCGCGGCGGGCGTGGCAAGATCGGCGTGGATTGCAGCGTCGATCTTGCGGCGCTGATCGCATGAAGAACGCCGCGCAAGGCATTGTCATGCAAACAGGAACGCCCGGCCGCAACAAGCGGTCCGGGCGCATGGCAAGGGCCACAGGCGGCAAGGCGGCCTGCGGGGGCCCGGATCAGTCTGCCGAAGCGACAGCAGCGACCAGAACCAGCAGCAGGATCGGCACCAGGATGCCCGCGGACGAGGACGAGGTGTCCTCGACGATGACTTCCGGCTGGACCGCCGGCTCCATGACTGGCTCGGCATAGCCGCCGGCAAAGGCCGGGGCGGCAATCAGCGAGGCAAGAACAGCGGCTTTCAAGGTCTTCATTGTCAGTCTCCGACTTCTTGTTTTGGCCCATGACGGGCACGGTTTCAGGCAACTTCCGTTCCGCGTTGCCCCGCCACCGCCCGACCGGGCGGCGATGGGCCCGCGCGGGGGCGCAAGCACGTCCGGTCCGCGACCCCCACGCGCGCTCTGACATGGCGAGGCGCCTTGCCTGCGCAAGAACACCTCTGGGGCGGAACTTCGACGCTCCGATGCTACCACGGCACCGGGCGGCCACAACGCCAATGTCGATGCAAATTGGCCAGGCGTTGCAAAGAGGCCGCAGCCGGTGCGCAGCCTTTCGCCGGCCCCGCCCCGGTTCAGCGTGGCGCAAGCGCCGCCGCGTCCTCCGCGGGGGGCGCAGGAGGCGCAGCAGGCGCGGGCGGATAGACCAGCCCCGCTGAAATGATCAGCTTGGCGGCATCCTCGACGCCCATGTCCAGATAGGTGACCTGCGATTGCGGCACATAGAGCAGGAAGCCCGAAGTCGGGTTCGGCGTCGTCGGCAGGAACACCGAGACCAGCGGATCATCCGGCGCGGCGCGCGCCCCGATCTCTCCCTTCGCCATCGTCGAGACGAAGCCCATGGCCCACATGTCCTTGCGCGGATATTCGATGAGGCAGGCCTTGTCGAAGCTGGCCTCCGACTGCGCGAACACCGTCTCGGCGATCTGCTTGAGCCCGCTGTAGACCGACCGGATCACCGGCATCCGGTCCACCAGGTGCTCGGCCCAACGCAGGATGGACCGGCCGATCAGCCCCTTGGCCAGCCAGCCGACGATGATGGTGAACAGCAGGAAGAAGATCACGCCGACCCCGCGCAGGTCGATCCCGATATATCGCTCGGGGCGGAAGCGCTGCGGCACCAGCGGCAGCACGAAGGCGTCGATCCAGCCGGTGACCGTCCACAAGAGCCAGATCGTCAGCCCGATGGGAAACACCACCACCAGCCCGGTCAGGAACGAGGCGCGCAGCGCCGCAAGCGGCCCGGTCCTGCGCGCCGGAAGCGGGCGCAGCGGGTTTGGAGGCGGCGCCGGGTCTTGCGGATGGTCGGTCATGGCGATCCTCTGCTGACCGTCCGAGAGTAGGGGCTTGCGCGGGGCGCGACAATGGGCGGCTGCGCCCCTGGCGGGTCAAATGCGCGCGCCGGTCAGGGCGAGGGCGATTGCCGCCGCAAGCCGGGCATTGTTGCGCACCAGCGCCATGTTGGCGGTCAGCGAGCGCCCCCCTGTCAGCGCGAGGATCCGGTCCAGCACGAAGGGCGTCACCGCCTTGGCGGATATGCCGGCCCGCGCCGCCGCGGCCAGCGCCGTCTCCACCGCGGGCATGATCTCGGCCAGCGGGATCTCGTCCTCCGCCGGGACCGGGTTGGCGACCAGTTGCCCGCCCGGCAGGCCGATCCGCGCCCGCATCAGATGGGCGGCGGCGATGTCCTGCGCGCTGTCCATCCTGAGCGGCGCCGGCAGGCCCGATGTGCGCGACCAGAAGCCGGGAAACTCGTCCTGCCCGAAGGCGATGACCGGCACGCCCAGCGTTTCCAGCACCTCCAGCGTCCTGGGCAGGTCGAGGATCGCCTTCGCCCCTGCCGCCACCACCGTCACGCGGGTATGGGCAAGCTCACGCAGGTCGGCAGAGATGTCGAAGGACAGCTCCGCCCCCCGGTGCACCCCGCCGATGCCCCCGGTCGCGAAGACCTCGATCCCCGCCAGCGCGGCGCAGATCATCGTCGCGGCGACGGTGGTGGCGCCGGTGCGGCCAGAGGCGAGGCAGGCGGCGAGGTCGGCGCGACTCAGCTTCGCCGCCTCGGGGCTGCGCGCCAGTGCGTCGAGCGCCGCATCCTCCAGCCCGATCCGGATCTGCCCGCCCATCACCGCGATCGTGGCCGGCGTCGCGCCGGCGGCCCGGATCTCCGCCTCCACCGCCCGCGCGGCCTCGAGGTTCTGCGGATACGGCATCCCGTGGGTGATGATCGTCGACTCGAGCGCCACGACGGGGCGCCCGGCCTCCAGCGCGGCGCGCACCTCGGGCGCGAGGCTCAGCGGCGGGGTGGCTGCGGGCAGGGTAGCTGTCATGTCCCGATATCTCCCGATACGTGAAGCGCCGCGGCGCCGAGCGCGGCGGCCAGTGCCTGCCCCGCCCGGCGCCGCGCAGTCCGGCCGCCAGATGCGCGGCCAATGCACGGGATGCCTGGCCTCTTGCTCATGTCTTTCGTCTTCGCCAAACCCGCCCTTCGGCGCAAGGCGATTCCCGGCCCTTCTTGCTGGCGCAAATATCCCGGGGGTGCGGGGGCTGGCCCCCGCCCGCAAGACCCGCCCGCGCCATCGGCCGGAACGCGCTTCCCCCGCATCACCTTTCCCCTTGCCTTCCGCGCCGCCTTGTCCTAAAGGCGCGCTACTTCACAGGCTTGGTGCGGGCCGTTTCGGGGAGACATCCCGAAAAGGTCCACCGGTTGGGGGAAACCCTGAATCACCTTGCCAAGGCGCAAACCGGAAAAGGAAATGGACATGGCGCTTCCCGAATTCTCCATGCGTCAGCTGCTTGAAGCTGGCGTTCACTACGGTCACCAGACCCAGCGCTGGAACCCGCGGATGGCCGAATACATCTATGGCGAACGTAACGGCATCCACATCATCGACCTGACCCAGACCGTCCCGATGCTGGACCAGGCGCTGCAGGTGATCCGCGACACCGTGGCGCGGGGCGGGCGCATCCTCTTCGTCGGCACCAAGCGGCAGGCCTCGAAGGCCATTGCCGAGGCTGCCGAGAAATCGGCGCAATACTACATGAACCACCGCTGGCTGGGCGGCACGCTGACCAACTGGAAGACCGTCTCCCAGTCGATCGCGCGGCTCAAGCAGATCGACGAGATCATGACCAACGGCGCCGAGGGGCTCACCAAGAAAGAGCGCCTGAACATGGAGCGCGAGCTTGCCAAGCTGCGGGCCTCGCTGGGCGGCATCCGCGACATGGGCTCGGTGCCGGACCTGCTGTTCGTGATCGACGTGAACAAGGAGGCCCTTGCGATCCTCGAGGCGCAGAAGCTGGGCATCCCGGTCGTGGCCGTGGTCGACACCAACTGCTCGCCCAAGGGCGTGGACTACGTGATCCCCGGCAATGACGACGCCGCCCGCGCCATCGCGCTTTACTGCGATCTGGTCTCGCGCGCGGCGCTGGACGGGATGACCGCGCAGATGGGCGCCGCCGGCGTCGATCTCGGCGCGCTGGACGAGGCCCCCGCCGAAGTGCTGGTCGAGGACGAGGCCACCGCCTGATCCCGGCTGCGGGCACCGGCGCACCGGTGCCGCAAGCACGTTACGCATTTGTCATCAGGCGGGGGATATTCCCCGCCTGAACGCTGCAATGGGTCGGGCGCGCCCGGCCGCGATGATCATACGAGGAGAGCCGACATGGCAATCACCGCCCAGATGGTGAAGCAACTGCGCGAATCGACCGGCGCGGGGATGATGGACGCCAAGAAGGCGCTGACCGAAACCGACGGCGACATGGAGGCCGCGGTCGACTGGCTGCGCACCAAGGGGCTTGCGAAGGCCGCGAGGAAGGCCGACCGCGTTGCCGCCGAGGGGCTTGTGGGCGTGGCCGTCTCGGGCGGCACCGGCGTCGCCGTCGAGGTGAACTCGGAAACCGATTTCGTGGCCAAGAACGCCGATTTCCAGTCGCTGGTGCGCAAGTTCACCGATGCCGCGCTGGCGATGCCGGATGTCGAGGCGCTGAAGGCTGCCAAGATCGACGGCAAGAGCGTCGAGACCACGCTCGCCGAAGCCATCGCGGTGATCGGCGAGAACCTGACGCTGCGCCGCATGGCGCGGGTCGAGGGGGACAGCGTCGTGTCCTATGTGCACAACGCCGCGGCCGACGGCATGGGCAAGATCGGGGTGCTGGTCGCCCTGAAGGGCACCGACACCGGCATCGGCAAGCAGTTGGCGATGCACATCGCCGCGACCGCGCCGCTGGCGCTGTCCGAGGCGCAGCTGGACCCGGCCGTGGTCGAGCGCGAGCGGACGGTGCAGACCCAGAAGGCGCTTGAGGAGAACGCGACCTCGGCCAAGCCCAAACCCGAAGCGGTGATCCAGAACAACATCATCCCGGGCCGGATGAAGAAGTTCCTGTCCGAGGTGACGCTGCTGGGCCAGCCCTTCGTGATGAACCCGGACATCACCGTCCAACAGGCGGCGAGGGAAGCCGGGGTCGAGATCCTGGGCTTTGCCCGCGTCATGGTCGGCGACGGTATCGAGAAGGAGAAGGAAGATTTCGCAGCCGAGGTTGCCAAGACCCGCGGCGCGTGATCGGCGCCTGCCCTTTCGGGGGGCAGGGATTTTTGCGGATGGATTTTTGCGGGTAGGGGCCGGGCAGGGACAACCTGTCCGGCCCGCTGCCTTGCGCGGATGAGGCCGCGCGGGCGCCCATGGAGGCGCTGATGGAGAGGATGGCGCGGAAAAGGTGGTGCGGCGAAAAGGTGGTGCGGCGAAAAAGCGGTGCGGGCCGGGGCCCACACCGCCGTCGCAGCACACCGCATCTGTCGGGGACGAGGACGGGCGCGCAACTTCCCGCTCTGCCGGGCAGACAATCGCCCGGGCAGAGCGGCCCGGGTTCTCCGGAACGGGACCGCGATCCCCGCGCAAACCGCGGGCTGGACCGGGCCCCCTGTTCCCGGCCAAAGCCGCCACTCATGGAACGCGAACACCGTGGCGCCTTGCGCGGCGCGAGGGAAGTCAGGGAATCCTTACCCTGTGGCCGGCCCGGTCCGCGCCCGGCCGGCACCGGGGGTGCCGGTGCCGACATCCTCGGGCGCGATGGCGACGGTCTTGAGGATGGCATGGCAGCTCTGCCCCGGCGCGAGGCCAAGCGCCTCGGCCGACCGGCGCGTCAGCCGCGCCGCCAGCCGGTCGGCGCCGACCGCCAGCGTCACCATCGCGCCGGGCCCCTCGCCGTGCCGGATCCCGGTGATGGTCCCGGCAAGGATGTTCAGCGCCGACAGCCCCTCGGGCCGGGCGCGCGACAGGATCACATCCTGCGCCGCGATCCGCACCCGCACCGCGCTGCCCGGCGCATCCGGCAGGCGCGGCAGCCACAGCGCGCCCGCGGCGGTGGCCAGTTCCGTCAGCCCGTCGGCGTGATGCGCGACCACCCGCGCCGTCAGCACCGAGGCGGCGCCGCGCGCCCCCACCGCCGCCACATCGCCCAGCACGCGGCCCGGCGGGCCGATGGCGACGACGCGGCCGGCGCGCAATGCGACCACCGTCGTCGCCAGCCGCGCCACCTCGGCCGAGGAATGGCTGACATAGAGGATCGGCACCGAGACCTCATCGCGCAGCCGTTCGAAATAGGGCAGGATCTCGGCCTTGCGCGGCTCGTCCAGCGCGGCCAGCGGCTCATCGGCAAGGATCAGCTTCGGCGCGGCCAGCAGCGCCCGGCCGATCGCCACCCGCTGCTTCTCGCCGCCCGACAGCGCGCCGGGGCGGCGGTTCAGCAGGGGGCCGAGGCCCAGCATCTCGACCACGCGGGACATGCTTTCCGCCCGCGCGCCCCGCGGGGCAAACCAGCGGCCATAGCCGAGGTTCTGCCGCACGGTCAGGTGCGGGAACAGCCGACTCTCCTGAAACACATAGCCCAGCCGCCGCCGGTGCGGCGGCACGAAGCGGCCCGCGGCGGTATCCAGCAGCAGCCAGTCGCCCGCCGCGATCCGCCCCGCATCGGGGCGCAGCAGCCCCGCCACGGCGTTGACCAGCGTGGTCTTGCCCGATCCCGATGGCCCGAACAGCACCGTGGCCCCGGGCGGCGCCTCGAAGGCCACGTCCAGATCGAACCCGGCAAAGCGGTGGGTCACGGCAATCGAAAGCGTCATTGCCCCGCCACCCGCCGCGCCAGGCGCCGGGCCAGCACCTCGGACAGCCAGAGCGCGCCCATCGCCAGCGCGACCGACACGATCACCAGCCGCCCCGCCGCCGCCTCGCCCCCCGGCATCTGCAGGAAGGCGTGGATCGCGGAGGGGATGGTCCGCGTCTCGCCGGGGATGTTGGCGACGAAGGTGATGGTGGCGCCGAACTCGCCCATCGCCTTGGCGAAGGCGAGGATGGACCCGGCGATCACGCCCGGCAGGATCAGCGGCAGCGTGACGGTGGCGAACACCCAGGGCGGCGAGGCGCCAAGCGTGCGGGCCGCCGCTTCCAGCTTCGGGTCCACCGCCTCCAGCGCCAGCCGGATCGCCCGCACCATCAGCGGAAAGCCCATCACCGCCGCCGCCAGCGCCGCCCCGGTCCAGCGGAAGGCCAGCACGATGCCGAACTGCGCCAGCACCTCGCCCACCGCCCCCCGCCGGCCGAAGGTCAGCAGCAGCAGATAGCCGGTGACGACCGGCGGCAGGATCAGCGGCAGATGCACCAGCCCGTTCAGCAGCGCCTTGCCCCGGAACGACCAGCGCGCCAGCGCATGGGCCGCAAGGATGCCAAGGGGCAGGCTGGCGAGCGTCGCGACACCGGAGACCCGCAGCGACAGCCGCACGGCCTGCCACTCCTCGGGGCCAAGCCCGCCCATCACTCGGGGACGCTGAAGCCGGCGGTTTCCCACAGGCCGCGTGCCGTGTCCGAGCCGAGGTAGTCGAGGAACTCTGCCGCGACGGGGCTTGTCGCCCCGGCGATCAGGGCGGCGGGGTAGGTGATCGGCGGGTGGCTGGCTTCGGGGAAGGTGCCGATCACCTGCACCGCATCCTCTGCCGCCGCATCCGTGGCATAGACGATGCCCAGCGGCGCCTCGCCCTGCGCGACGAAAGCCAGCGCGCCGCGCACGTTTTCGGCCTGCGCGACCCGCGGCGCCACGGCGTCCCACAGCCCGAGCGAGGTCAGCGCCGCCTTGCCATAGACGCCGGCAGGCACCGCATCGACCAGCGCCATCGCCAGCCGCCCCTCGCCCAGCAGCCCGACCAGATCGAGGCGCTCGTCGATCGTCACCGCCGGCGCCCCCGCCTGCGCGATCAGCACCAGCCGGTTGCCGAGCAGGTCACGCCGGGTGCCGGGCTGCACGTCGCCCGAGGCTTCGAGCGCATCCATCCAGTCGGTGCTGGCCGAGATGAAGATATCCGCCGGCGCGCCCTGCTGGATTTGCCGTGCGAGCGCCGAGGATCCGGCATGGGTCAGCACCGCGCGGTGCCCGATTTCGGCGGCCCATGCCTCTGCCACCGCATCCAGCGTGCCGGTCAGGCTCGATGCGGCAAAGACCGTCACCTCCTCGGCGGCCGCGATGGCGGGCGCGGCGCCAAGCGCCAGGGCGAGGACGGCCGCCACGGGAAAGCCTCGGATCGGGACGGACATGCAGGGCTCCGTGTGATATGTTCTGCGGAACATATCGCATCCCGCCCGGCGGCGGGGCAAGCGTTATTTCCGCCGGGGAATATCTCGAAGCAGCGCCCGCAGCGCCTGCAGTTGCGCGGCGCCGGCCCCGGCCGCCTCTGCCTCGAACCCGCGGTAAAGCTCCAGCACATGGCGCCCCGCCGGCGTCAGCACCGCGCCGCCGCCGCCCGGCCCGCCGCGGGTGCTCTCCACCAGCGGCTCGTGAAACATCGCGTTCAGCGTGCCGATCAACTGCCAGGCGCGCTTGTAGCTCATGCCCATCTCGCGCCCCGCCGCGGCGATGGAGCCGCAGCGATCGATCCGCTCCAGGAGTTCGGCCTTGCCCGGGCCCATCATCTCGTGCTCGCCAAAGACGATGCGGATGCGCAGGGCAGGGAGGGGCGGGGCCTCGGTCATGGCGAACAGATCACGGCTTGCCGGCGGCCTGTGCAAGGGAAATATGCCGGCCCGGCCGCCGCCCGTGACCGCTGGTGCGTGCCTGCGTTGACAGTCCTGAAGGGCGAGGGTAATACTCGTTAGTATGAAAAAATTCCGATATGCCGCACGCACTGCCGCCGCGCCGCCGCCGGGCTATCGAAGATGGAGACTTTGATGACACAAGACCAGTTGCAACGCGCGACCAGCCAAGCCGCGTCTTCTTCGCAGCCCGAGGACGCTTCTCATGAGGACGCTGCTCCGGTGCGGACCGATGTTCTGGTCATCGGCGCGGGTGTGTGCGGGATCTACGCGCTTTATCGCCTCCGCGAGGCGGGCTTCAAGACGATCGTGCTCGAGGCCGGCGATGCCCCCGGCGGCACCTGGTACTGGAACCGCTACCCCGGCTGCCGCTTCGATTCCGAGAGCTACAGCTACGGCTATTCCTTCTCGCGCGAGCTCCTTCAGGAATGGGACTGGAAGGAGCATTTCGCGCCGCAGCCCGAAACGCTGTCCTATCTCAATTACGTCATCGAGAAGTTCGACCTGCGCCGCGACATGGTGTTCGGAAGCCATGTCACCGACGCGGTCTATGACGAGACGGAGAACGAGTGGGTGGTGCGGACCGAGAACGGGACGGTCTACCGCTGCACCTATCTTCTGACCGCCGTCGGGATGCTCTCGGCGCCGACGCTGCCGCGCATCGAGGGCCGGGAAACCTTCGAGGGAGAGGCCTTCCACACCTATGACTGGCCGAAGGAGAAGACGGATTTCAGCGGTGAACGGGTCGGGCTGATCGGCACCGGCGCGACGGGGGTGCAGCTCGTTCCCGTCGTCGCCCAGCAGGCCAAGGAGCTTTACGTCTTCCAGCGGCGTCCGAACTGGTGCGCGCCGCTGCACAACTCGCCGATTTCCCCCGAGGAGATGGCCGAGATCAAGACCCGCTACGACGAGATTTTCGCCAAGTGCCGGACCACTCCGGGCGGCTTCCTGCACGGCCCCGACCGCCGCAAGTTCAACGAGGTGTCCGAGGAAGAGCGCCTTGCCTTCTGGGAGAAGCTCTACGCCTCGCCCGGTTTCGGGGTGTGGATCGGAAACTTCACCGAAGCGCTCACCGATCCCGACGTGAATGCGCAGTACACCGCTTTCATCGCGGACAAGATCCGTCAGCGGGTGCACGACCCCGAGGTGGCGGAGAAACTGATACCGAAAGATCATGGCTTCGGAACCAGACGCGTGCCGCTCGAGACCGGCTATTACGAAGCCTACAACCGGCCCAACGTTCATCTGGTCGATGTGAACGAATCCCCGATCGTCCGGATCACACCGAAGGGTGTTCTGACGACATCGCAGGAATACGAGGTTGACAGCCTGATCTATGCAACGGGCTTCGATGCCATCACCGGCGCGTTCGACCGGATCAACATCGTCGGCCGGAACGGGGTCAGCCTGCGCGATCAGTGGCGCGAAGGGCCGCTTACCTATCTTGGCGTCCAGTCGCACGGCTTTCCCAATCTCTTCACGCTGGCCGGCCCGCAAGGCGGTTCGGTGTCCACCAACTTTCCGCGCGGCATCGAGGAGATCGTCGACTGGGTGACCGGCTTCTTGGTGATGCTTCGCGACAAGGGCATTCGGCGTGTCGAGCCGCAGGAAGATGCGGTTGCCGCCTGGCAGAAGGAGGTCCGCGACCTCTATCAGATGACGCTGTTCCGCACCGCGAAATCCTGGTTCACCGGATACAACTCGAACATCGAGGGGCGCGATGGGATCCGCTACCTCATCTACAATGGAGGCTCTCCGCGTTACAGGCGGCGCCTCGAGGAAGTGGCCAACAACGGCTACGCCGGCTTCGATCTGCGCTGAGCGGCTGCGGCGGGTCCACGGGGTGCCCCCGTGGCTCGCCGCGCAGGTTCCGGACCGCCCTGCCTGTCCTGCGAATTCCCCCGCCTCAAATTGCGTTGACGGGGAATTAAAACATACTCTATGGTATTCTTGCACGCCTCTGGAGGGGGGTCGCGTCACAGCATAATGGCCAGAGCTGTCCCGGCTCAGGCTCAGGGGAGGAACGGAATTGTTTTGCAAAGCCTTGAATAGCTCGGCCGTGGCAGCCTCGGCACTGCTCGTTGCGGGGGTGTTGTCCGCCCGCGACGCGGAGGCCAAATCGCTGACTCTGAACCAGTATGTGCTGCCCAAGCATGTGGTCGTCACCGAGGGCACGATGCCGCTGATCGAAGAGATGAAGCAGGCGACCAATGGCGAGGTTGATTTCAAGCTCTTCACCGGCGGCACGCCGCTCAGCGCGCAGGCGACGCTTGGCGGACTGCAGGCCGGCGCGGTCGATGTCGGGATGGTGATCCTGACCTACCATCCGGCGGAACTGCCGATGGTGCAGTATCTCAACGACCTTGCGGTTCCCACCGGCGACACGCTCGTCGTCACCGGTGCGTTCGACGAATATGTGCTGACAAAGTGCCAGCGTTGCCTGGACGAATTCGAGGCGGCGGGCATTACCTTCACCGGCACCTACACCGCTGCGCCGCTGGTGCTCGTCAACCGCGAGGTCTACCGCACTCCCGAGGATCTGGTGGGCAAGAGGGTCCGGATTCCCGGCGGCGACTACAATGCACGTTGGGCGGATTATTTCGGGCTGTCGCCGATCAACGTGGGCGGCTCGGAAGTCTACGAGATGATGAATCGCGGTGCGGTCGACATCACCCTCAATCCCCCCGCGATCCTTCAGACCCATTCGCTCGCCGATGTCGCCAAGAGCGTGATCAACCTGCCGGTGACATTGCACCGCGCGTCTTCGCCCTTCGTGTTCTCGAGAAGCAGCTGGGCCAACCTGACGGATCAGGAGCGCCGTGCATTCCTGGATTCGGCGCCGATGGCGATGATGCGCATCACCGGCGCCTATCTGGAGGAGTCCGAGGCGGCACTGGCCGAGGCGAAGGAACGCGGTATCGAGGTGATCGAACCGGGTGCGGAACTCCAGGCCAAGATGGACGAGTTCGCCCAGAAGGATGTCGAGACGATGTACACGATCGCGCGCGAGCAATACAAGATCGACAATCCCGAAGAGGTCCGGGACGAATTCATCGCCATGATCGAGAAATGGAAGGGGATCGCCGAGGAAACCGGCCGCGACCCCGAGAAGATGGGCGAGCGTCTGCGCGAGAACGCCTACACGGTTCTTGACGCGTCGAGCTACGGTCTCTGAACCGCGAAGGCAGGCGCCGCCACCCGGCGGCGCCCATAACGCCGGAGCCCGAGAACACATGACCTACAGGCATATCCAGACCGAAGAGGCCGGCGGCGTCCTGCTGATCGCGCTGAACGAGCCGGCGCAGCGCAACGCCCTCAGCCTCGGGATGCGGGCGGAACTGTCCGAGGCGATCGCGCAGTGCCGCGACGATGCCGGCGTCCGCGCGCTTGTTCTTGCCGGGCGCGGCGGGGCGTTCTGCGCGGGGGGCGACCTCAAGAGCCTGCGCGAGGGTGCCGACCGGGCGATCGCCACCCGGCACCGCATCCAGGGGCTTCACTCCTGGTTCGCCGACTTCGTGGACTTTCCCAAGCCGGTGGTCGTCGCCGTCGATGGCCCCTGCGCGGGAGCGGGCTTCAGTCTGGCAATGGCGGGCGATGTCATCCTGTGCACGCCGCGGGCCTGGTTCTGCCAGGTCTTCGGGCGCATCGGCGTGATCCCCGACATGGCCTCGCTCTACCTTCTGCCGCGCCGGATCGGGCTGCCCGTCGCGCGCGAGCTGATCCTCACCGCGCGCCGCATGGGGGCCGACGAGGCCCTTGCGCTGGGTCTCGCCGGCGAGATCGTGCCCGGCGAACAGCTCGAAGCCAGGGCGCGGGAGGTTGCCGTCCGACTGGCGGAGGCTGCGGGCGAAGGCTTCGTCGCGCGCAAGCTGGCGCTGAACCACGCCTTCGAGCGCGCGCCTTTTCATGATCCTGTCCTGCCGCAGATGGCCGGCGCCCCCGTTGACCCCTGAAGGAACCCCGATGACCGATTTCAAGCTGCAGAGCGACGGCCCAGTCACGCGCATCACCATCGACCGCCTGGCCAAGTCGAATGCCCTGTCTTCAGACATGATGGAAGAGATCGCCGGCATCGTGCGCGGCATCGGCGGCGCGCCGGGCGAGAAGGCCCTGGTGATCGACGCCGCGGGCGACCGCGGCTTCTCGGCCGGCGCGGATATCTCGGAACTGCGCGCCGGGCGCGAGGGTCTTGAACGCCAGGAGGAGGTGATCCTCGGCCTCTCGGAGGCGATCGAGACCTGCTCGGCCCTGATCGTCACCGTGCTTCACGGGTATGCCAAGGGTGGCGGCACCATATTCCCCTGCCTCAGCGACATCGTGATCGCGCGGGCGGATGTGTCCGTCAGCTTTCCCGAGATCCAGTTCCGCATGTATCCGTTCCTGCTGCACGCATTGTTGACGCGGCGGATCCCGCACTCCCTTGCCTGGCAGCTTTGTGCCACCGGCCGCGCGCTGGGTGCCGACGAGGCCTTCGGGCTGGGCCTGGTGACCGAGGTTCTGCCGATGGAAGGGTTTCGGGAACGGGCCGAGGAACGGGTGCGCCACTATCTGGACATTCGCGCCTCGCTGGCGCTGGGGCTCGAATTCACTGCGAATGCCGCGTCCCTTCCATTCGCCGGGCAGATGAAGCTGGCGGGCGGCATGATGCATCGCAACTTCGCCGCGCCCGGCGTGGACGAGGCCATAGAGCGCCACCGCGCCCGCCTGGCGTCGAAGGCCCGGCCAAGCTGATCAGATCGAGGAAGAGACCATGACAACCGAACGCCGTCGCCCTGCCGAAGCGGTGGACCGCGCGATGTTCCGCGAGACGTGCCGACGTTTTGCCGAGCGCGAGATTGCCCCGATCTGGCAGGAGGCCGACCGCGACAGCACGTTTCCGCGCGCGTTCTTCACCGCTGCCGCGAAGGCGGGGCTCATCGGCATTGCCGCGCCGGCCGAGGTGGGCGGCGCCGATCTCGGTGTGCACGAGGAGGCGATCTGCATCGAGGAATGCGCGCGCGTCAACCCCGGGCTTCCCAACGCCTTGATCATCCAGGGCGTGGCTGGCGGCATCCTGCACGACTTCGGCACGGACGAGCAGAAGGACCTGGTGCGGGGCTCGATCGCCGGCGAGACGATCCTCGCCATCGCGGTGACCGAGCCCGATGCGGGGAACGACGTCCAGAACGTGCAGACCCTCGCGCGGCAAGACGGCGGCGACTGGGTTCTCGACGGGATCAAGTCGTTCATCACCCTGGCCGGCGAGGCCGACGTTCTGGTGCTGCTGGCACAGACCGACCGGGCACGCGGGCGCGAGGGGATGAGTTTCTTTGCGGTCGACCGCAGGAGCCCCGGCGTCGAGGTGTCGCGCATTCCCACCTATGCCAACCGCCCTGCGCCCACCTACAGGGTGCACCTGAACGGGGTTCGGGTGCCCGACTCGCGCCGCGTTCCCGCCGGCTTTCGCCAGATCATGGCGGGGTTCAATCGCGAGCGTATCCTCGTCTCGGCGCGCTGGTTCGGACACATGCAGCGCGCGCAGGACTGGGCACTGGATTATGCCAAGACGCGCCATCAGTTCGGCCGCCCGATCGGCGCGAACCAGTCGATCGCCTTCATGCTGGCGCAGAACCAGACCGACATAGAGGCGGCGCGGCTTCTGACCTACGAGGCGGCCGACCGCTGGGACAGCGGATGCCCGATCGCGGAGCTGATCCAGCAGGTGTCATGCGCCAAGCTTTTCGTGACCCAGGCGGTGATCCGTGTCACCCAGTCCGCCTTGCACATCGGCGGCGGCTGGGGTCTCACCGAGGAGTTGCCCGTCATGCGCATGGCGCTCGACGCGCTCGTGGCGCCGGTCACCGTGGGCAGCTTCGAGATCCAGCTGCGCGCGATCGCCAAGCAGCTCGGCCTGCCCTGCGACTGACCCGCACGCGGCGATATGCTACGGGTTGCTTATTGCGGTGCAGCGTATATGTACGGCGTGCCAGCGATGGAGATATGCAGCGATGCACACGCCGAGGCGAGACCCTTCGTCGATCATCAAGCTCAGGGAGGCGGAAGCGGGTGAAGGAGCCGAGCTTGCCTCCGCGCCCGATGCCCAGGCGGAGGGCGGCGCCAGTTCGATCCGCGAGGAGCTGCATCTCTATCGCCGCGAACGCATTCTGAGCATCGCCGCCGAGCTGTTCAGCCAGAAGGGGTACAGCGGCGCCCTGGTCAGCGAGTTGGCCAAGATGATCGGCGTGACCAAGCCCTTCATCTACTACTACATGAAGAACAAGCAGGATATCCTGGAACAGATCTGCATTGCCACCATCGACCTGCCGCATCTGGTCATGGAAGAGGTCTTTTCCCAGGATCTTTCCCCTACGGATTCACTTTACACCTTCGTCCGCCGCTTCGCCACGGTGCAGGGCATCAACCAGAACTACGTTTCTGTCTTCTTCCGCGAGGAACTGAACCTTTCGCCCGACGTGCGGCAATACGTGATCGGGCGGCGCAGGGAATTCGACGAACGCCTCGAGGATCTTCTGCGCAAGGGGGTCGAAACGGGCGAATTCCGCATCGCCGACGTGCCGGTAACGGCGCGTGCGATTGCCGGGATGGTGTGCTGGATCTTCAACTGGTACCGGCCCGAGGGACGCCTGTCGCTGGAAGAGGTGTCGCGGCTCTTTGCCGACCTGACGCTGAACATGGTGGACGCCAGACGCCGCCCGGACCAGCCGGGCTAGGCGGGCAGGCCGCCGCGAGGTCAGGCCGTGGCCCTTGCCCCAGCGACATCCGCCTCCGCCTGCGAGACCAGCACATGCCGCTGGATCTTGCCGCTTTCGGTCATCGGGAAGGCATCGACAAAGCGCACGTAGCGCGGCACCTTGTAATCCGCGATGGCACCCCGGCAATGGTCGATCACCGCCTGTTCGTCGAGCGGGCCGGCGTCCTCGGCCCGGCGAATGAAGGCATAGCCCACCTGGCCGAGCCGTTCGTGCGGCACCCC
This sequence comes from Rhodobacteraceae bacterium UBA6141, assembly GCA_002423245.1. Classification (GTDB taxonomy): domain Bacteria; phylum Pseudomonadota; class Alphaproteobacteria; order Rhodobacterales; family Rhodobacteraceae; genus Frigidibacter. The sequence continues at coordinate 73,687 of DIVD01000041.1, read as the reverse complement.
CACCACCAGCGCCTGGCGGATCGCGGGGTGGGTTTCAAGATGCGCCTCGATCTCGGCCGGGTAGGTGTTCGACCCGCCCACGATGAACATCTCCTTGATGCGCCCGGTGATCCTCAGGTAGCCGCGTTCATCGAAGGTGCCGAGATCTCCGGTGCGGAACCAGCCATCGGGGGTCATCGCTTCGCGGGTCGCCTCGGGGTTCTTGTAATATCCCTTCATGACGATGTAGCCGCGCAGCTGAAGCTCGCCGATCTCGCCCGCGCCGAGCGTCGCGCCGGTGGCCGGATCGACGATCCGTGCCTCGTAGTCGCCGCTCAGCTTGCCCGTATTCTCCTCGGCGATCTCGGGCGGATCGTCGTAGCGCGTGAAGGTGGTCGAGATCATGGTTTCCGTCATCCCGTAGGAGGCGAGGATATGCGGCGTCGCGAACACCTTGCGAGCCCGGCGCACCACCTCGGGACTGACCGCAGCGCCGCCGATCCATGCCGCGCGCACCGAGCCCAGATCACGCGGGCGTTTCTCCTGGGCATCGAAGCAATCGAGGAAGTGGGTCGGTATCCCGCCGAAATGGGCGATCTTCTCCGCCTCCATGAGGTCCAGCGCGCGGTCGGCGTTCCAGTCCCGCATCACGATGAGGCTCATTCCGTGGATGACGGCCGGAAGCACGCCCATGAACAGCCCGGCCACGTGGTAAAGCGGCATGTGGGCAAGCACGGCGTCGCCGGTCTGCATGCCCATGGCGCGTGCCACGTTCATCGACTGCCGGATGACGGCATGGGAGTGCATCGCGCCTTTCGGCCGCCCGGTGGTGCCCGAGGTGTAACAGATCAGCACCGGGTCCTCGGTCCGCACCGCCTCGGCGGCGGCGCGAACACGTTCGGCGTCGGCCGGCCTTTGCAGAAGCGAGTTCATCGAGATGGCTGCGGGCGGCGTGCTGTCCCCCCAGGAAAAGATCGCCCGAAGCTCGGGCAAGGCATCGGAGCGGATATGTCCCGGTTGCTGACTGGCAAGATCGGGGATCACGGCAGACAGAAGCCCGGGGTAGTCGATGCCCCAGCAGGTGTCCATCATCAGCAGGGCGCGCGCATCCGACTGGCGCAGGATATATTCCAGCTCGCCCGACTTGAACCTGGTGTTGATCGGGATCACGACCATGCCGATCCGCGCGGCGGCGAAAAGCATCCGCACCCAGTCAGGGCTGTTCGTGACCCACAGCGCCACATGGTCGCCCTTCCCGAAGCCGGCAGCAAGCAGACCGTCTGCCACGCGGTCAACCTCCTCGTCGAATCGGGAAAAGGTGATTCTGTCATTCTCGGTCACCAGGAAGTCGGCGTCGGGCATCGCGGATGCGGTGCGCCGGAGGAGGTCTCCCAGGCTGATCTGCGCCAAGTCCTGCATGGTGAACGTTCCTCCCTCGCCGGTCGGTGATTCTGCGCTGCGCGCCATTCTCGGCTTGATACAAGCAAATTATACCGTATGGTATCTATGCTTGTAACGCGCAGGTTTCTTCGCAGTCAATGGCCGCCGATTGAAGGCCGCAACCTTCGCATATCCATGATGCTGCGAAATCCCGGCTTGACATGGCGACGCGTAAACTACTAGTTGGAAGCCAATTATACCTGATAGTATCGCCTGCAAGATACAAGCGGTATCGCTCTGGATGAGCGGACGGGAGGAGAGGACAGCATGAGCAAGGACAGCCCTGCGGGGGCCGGGTCCGGGTTGCGCCGCGACCTGGAAACCATGGTCTACGAGTTGCGCGACGAGGTCGCCATCATCACCTTGAATCGCCCCGACGCGCGCAATGCGCTGGACGTGCCGATGCGCAGGGAACTCGCCGGAGTTGTGGCAGAGATCCGCGATGACGAGCGCGTGCGGGCCGTGATCCTGACCGGCGCGGGCGGGGTCTTCTGTGCCGGCGGCGACATGCGGGGGCTGAACGAGAAGCGCAGCTCGGCGCAGTCCTACAAGCGCATTGCCGACCTGCATGTGTGGTTGCCGGGCCTCGTGAACCTGGAAAAGCCGGTGATCGCGGCGGTGGACGGCCCCGCCTTCGGGGGAGGGATGAACCTCGCGCTTGCCGCGGACTTCATCCTCGCCAGCGAGTCGGCCCGCTTCTGCCAGGTCTTCGGGCGCATCGGGCTGGTTCCCGATCTGGCCGGAATGTTCCTGCTTCCGCGCCTCGTGGGCCTTCAGCGCGCCAAGGAACTGGTCTTCTCGGGGCGGGTCCTGCGCGCCGAAGAGGCCATGGCGATGGGCATCGTCCACAGCGTCCATGCCCCCGATCAGCTTCTGGATGCGGCCTTCGCGCTTGCACGCCGGTTCTGCAGCGCCTCGACGCTGGCGATCGGGCTGGCCAAGACCATTCTCAACCAGTCTTTCCATCTCGATCAGCGCGCGATGGCCGAACTCGAGGCGATGGCGCAGGCGCTGTGCATGGACAGCCCCTATCACAAGGAGGCGGTCCAGCGCTTCCTTGACAAGAAGCCCGCACTTTTCGACTGGGAACGCATGAACAAGGAAGAGGCAGGCTCATGAAAAAAGCCGTCATTACAGGGGCGTACAGCACCAGGGTCGGGGATCTGCAAGGCGCCACCTGCATGTCGCTTCACACCGAGGCAGGGCTTGGTGCGCTTGCCGATGCGGGGCTTGCGGTGGCCGATGTCGACGGCCTGCTCTGCGCCTATTCGTTCACCGAGCCGCATCTTATGCTGGCCTCGGTGTTCGCCGAATACATCGGGATGCAGCCGGCCTACGCTTCGGCGGTCTCGATGGGCGGGGTCACCGCCTGCATGCTGGTCATGCAGGCGGCGGCGCTGGTCGAGGCGGGATACTGCCGCCATGTGCTGGTCGTGACCGGCGACAACCGGCTGAGCGGAATGCGCGGCAATGCGGTCCAGGCGCTGGCCGAGGTCGGCAACCAGCAATACGAGCAACCCTATGGCATGACCATTCCCGCAGCCTATGCCCTGGTGGCGCAGCGCTACATGTCGGAGTTCGGCGTCACCTCGGAACAACTCGCCGCGATCGCGGTGACACATCGCGAACATGCGGCGCTCAATCCCAAGGCGCATATGAAGTCCCCGATCACGGTGGACGACGTGATGAACTCGCGTTTCATCGCCACGCCGCTGCACCTGCTGGACTGCTGCCTGATTTCGGACGGCGGCGCCGCCGTCGTGGTGAGCGCGGCCGACGCGGCCGCCGACCTGCGCCGCCCCGGCGTCCACGTTCTTGGCACGGGACAGGGGCACACGCATGAATACATCGTCGCCGCCCCGTCGCTGACCGATTTCGGCTGCAAGCGGTCGGCCGCGGATGCGTTGGGTCGGGCAGGGCTGAAGCCGGCCGACATCGACGTGGTCGAGATCTACGACAGCTTCACCATCACGCTGCTCGCCGAGCTGGAATCCATGGGATTCTTCCAGCGGGGCGAGGCCGGCGTGGCCGCCGCGGCGGGCGAGTTGAAGATCGGGGGCAAGCTGCCCTGCAATACCCATGGCGGGCTGCTCTCCTATGGGCATTCCGGCGCCGCAGGCGGCATGTTCCATGTGGTCGAGGCGGTCGAGCAACTGCGCGGCGACGCCGTGGGCCGACAGGTGGAGGGTGCCGAACTCGCGCTTGTCCATGGCGACGGCGGCATTCTGTCCGCCCATTGTTCCGTAGTTCTGGGGAGGGCCTGACAGATGGAAAAACCCGTTCCGCGTCCCAATGCGGATTCCGCGCCGTTCTGGGAGGGCTGCGCCGCGCATGAATTCCGCTTCCAGCGCTGCCGCGACTGCGGCAAGGCACAATTCTATCCCCGCGCCGTCTGCTCGCACTGTCAGGGCCGCGACCTCGAGTGGCTGGTTTCCGCGGGGAAGGGCGCCGTCTACAGCGTGACGACGGTCTACCGGGGGCCGAGCGCGGCCTTCAAGGACGTCACTCCCTATCAGGTCGCGCTTGTCGACATGGACGAGGGGTTCCGCTTCATGGCCAACGTGCGTGGCGGTGAGGCCGAGATCGGCACGCGGGTGCGTGTCATTTATGAAGAACGCGGCGATCAGACAATCCCGCAGGTCGAAATCGGGGGGTGAGAATGTTCAACTACGACCACTTCGAGGTTGGGAAAAACTACGGAAGCGATACGTTCACGGTGGACCGTGACCGGATCGGCAAATGGCTCGCCGTCTATGCCGGCGACGACAACGGCGATCTGATGCCGCCGGGCATGACCGCGATGATCCAGATCCAGTGCTACATGGCCTGCATCACGCCGCGGCCGAAAGGCAACGTGCACGGCAGCCAGATCTTCGATCTGCGCCGGTTGCCGAAGGTGGGCGAAACGCTGACCACCGAGGTGGAATGCACGAACAAGGAAATCCGCAAGGGACGCAAGTGGGTGGAAACGACCTACACCACGCGCGACGGGGGCGGCGATGTCGTCTTCACCGGCGTGATGACGACCCTTGTGGCAGCCTGAGTTCAGGGAGGAACCGAGATGCCGAAGAAGCTGGAACCCGTCAGCCTGAACGTCACCATGCCGACGATCATGGCCTATGCCGAGCTTACCGACGATTACAACCCGATCCATGTCGATCGGGAATTCGCCGAGAAGACCGAGATGAAGGGCATCATCGCCCACGGCACGATGTCTCTGAACCTGATCTGGCAGTCGCTGCGCAAGTCGCTCGGAAGCGAGGCTCTGGCGGGCACGCATCTGGATATCCGCTTCGTGCGGCCCGTGCGCGAGAATGACACCGTGACAGGTGGCGGCATCGAGCAGGAGGGTGCCCCCGGCACCTACGATGTCTGGGTGCGCAACCAGAAGGACGAGCCGGTCATCACCGGAACGGCCAGGGTCGCGCAATGAAGGACAAGGGCGGGGCCGGCGACGGACGCCCTGCCGATCCGTCGGGGGCGGATCGGCTGGGCAGGATACTCAACGCCCGCAGCGTGGCGGTGGTGGGGGCATCGGACGACCTGCGCAAGGCGGGCGGCCGCGTGGTGAACTCGCTTCTCCACAACAATTTCCCCGGCAAGATCTATCCGGTCAATCCGGGCCGCGAGAAGATCCAGGGCCTCGATTGCCATCCCTCGCTGGACGCGATCAAGGATGAGATCGATCTGGTGATCCTGTCGGTGGCCGCCGACGACGTGCCGGACCAGTTGCGGCTCGGCTGCGAATGCGGCGTCGGGGGGTTCGTCGTCTTCGCCTCGGGATTTTCGGAGACCGGACCCGAGGGTGCCGCGCGCCAGGCCGAAATTGCCCGTATCGTCCAGGAGGCGGGCATTCCGATGATCGGGCCGAACTGCCTGGGCGTGATGAACGGCAACCGCAAGATGCTGGCATCGTCGACCGTCGTGATGGGCGGCCGCAAGCTGCAGGCGGGCAATTACGGCTTCGTCACCCAGAGCGGCGCCCTTGGCACCTACTGGCTCGACATGTCGATGAAGGCGGGGCTGGGCGTGAGTTCCTGGATTTCCACAGGAAACGAGGCGGACGTCGATCTTGCCGCCTGTCTTGACTACCTCGTCGAGGACGCAGAGACTGAGGTGATCGGGCTTTATATCGAGGGGGTGCGCGATGGCGCCGCCTTTCGCGCCGCCGCGCGCAAGGCGTTCGAGCGGCGCAAGCCGGTGCTGGTGCTGAAGTCCGGGCGCAGCCGCCAGGGTGCGACGGCCGCCGCCTCGCATACCGGCGCGCTGGCGGGCGAGGACGAAACCTACGACGCGGTGTTCCGGCAGTACAACATCTGGCGCGCCGAAAGCCTGACCGACATGGCCAACCAGGCCCAGATCCTGCTGACGCAGCCGCGTTCGGCCGGGCAGCGGGTGGCGGTGATCTCGGTTTCGGGCGGCGCCGGGGTTCTGATGACGGATGCAGCCGTGGCCGAAGGGCTGGACGTTCCCGACTTCACCCCCGAAACCAAGGCGCGGCTGGCGGAGATCCTGCCCGGATTTGCGACGCCGCAGAACCCGATCGACCTCACCGCGCAGATCGTGATGCACAAGACGATGCTGCGCGAGGTTCTCAAGATCATCAGCGAGGGCACGGGATACGACGGTCTGCTGCTGTTCATGGGCGGTCTCAGCCAGATCGCCGAGGAACTGGCCGACGCGCTGGTCAGCGAGGTGCCCCGCAACATGCCCTGTGCCCTCACATGGCAGGCGGCCCCCGAGGACGCGGTGCAGAAGGTGCGCGAGCGCGGCATTCCCGTCTATGGCGAGATCCGCGATGCCGCCCGCGCCCTGGCCGGGCAGTTCCGGCTCGCTGCCGGCTGGGACGGCCCGGTGCCGGCCGAGGCGCCGCCGATCCGGCAGGATGGGCGGCCGGCAGACAGCTTCGCGGTGGAGCATCGCAGCAAGGATCTGCTCTGCGGCGCGACCTCGCTTCAGCGTCCGCGCGGCGTGTTCGCGGACGATCCCGGCGATTTGACCAAGCTAGGGGCGGCGCTCTCCGCGCCTTTTGTCGTGAAGTTGCAGAGCCCCGAAATGCTCCACAAGAGCGGCAGCGGCGGCATCGCGCTCGGGCTGCCAGGCATCGAGGCGGCGGCCGAGGCGGCGCGCGCGATGATCGGCTCCGCAAGCGCCCGTGGCACCCCGGTCGAGGGGGTGCTTGTCGAGGAAATGGTGTCCTTCGATCACGAGTTCATCGTCGGCCTGCGTTGCGATCCCACCTTCGGGCCGATGCTCGTGCTGGGGCGCGGCGGCGTGACGGTCGAGCTCGAGCCGGACGTGGCGCGCGCCTTCCTTCCGCTCGATGCCGCGCAGATCGAGGTGCTGATCCGCTCGCTGCGCGCGGCGCCGCTGCTGGCGGGTTTCCGCGGCGCACCGCCCTGCGATGTTGCCGCTCTCGCCCGCACCGTGAAGGAGTTGTGCGACTTCTACCTGCGCGACGAAACGCTGGCGGAGATCGAGATCAATCCCCTCGTGGTGGACCGTGCGGGGCGGGTGGTCGCGCTTGATGCGCTGGTCGGGCAGATGCGGGGCAGTTCGGGCAGGGACATGCCATGACGAGGCAGCCGGATCCCTGGCCGGAGGAGGAGGCCCCGCCGCTCACGGGCATGTCGGATCTGTTCGACAGCGTGCTGATCCTGCCATCCCGGATCCTCTGCGTTGGCGCCGCGATTCTGCTGCTGGCGATGATGCTGGTCACCGTGGGCGACGTGACCATCCGCACGCTGTTTCACGATGCCATCGACAACGCCGAACTGATGACCAGCCACTGGTTCCTCAGCGGCACGATCTTCCTTCCGCTTGCCTATGTCACGGTTCTCGACCGGCACATTTCGGTCGAGGTGGTGGAGCAGTTCCTGCCGGTGCGCGTGCAACAGATCAAGATGGGCGTGTTCCTGGTCGTCGGAGTGGCCATCTTCCTTCTGCTGGCGTGGCAGTCCTGGGTTCTGGCGCTCCAGAAGATGCAGATCCGCGAGTTCGTTTCAGGAGCAACGACATTCTATTCGTGGCCCGGGCGGTTCCTGATGCCCGTCGGCACCTTCATGTTCGCCCTCGTGATGGCAGCCCGGGCCGTGGGATACTTCTCCGGTCGCGTGAAACCTTGAGTCAGCACGGAGATCCATCATGAGCGACCTGCAGATCGCCGGGGCATCCCTGGCAGTGATCGTCATACTCGTGCTGTTGCGAATGCCGATCGCCATCGCGCTTCTCGGCGTGTCTTTCGGCGGGATCTGGCTGGCCTATGGCTATCCGATCGCCGCCGCCATGCTGAAATCGGTGACCTTCGACTTCTCCACCCATTCGAGCCTCAGTTCGATCCCGATGTTCCTGCTCATGGGCTTCGTGGCCTATTACGCCCGGATGACCGAACAGCTGTTCAACTTCGCCCGGGGAAGCTTTCTCATGCGGCTGCCCGGTGGCCTCGCGGTTGCGTCGATCGGGGGCGCCGCGATGTTCTCGGCCGTCACCGGGTCGAGCCTGGCCTGCGCCGCCGCCCTGGGGCGGATCGCGGTTCCAGAGATGCTCCGGGCCGGCTATCAGCCCGGGCTGGCGACCGGCGTGATCGCTGCCGCCGGGACACTCGGCTCGCTGATCCCGCCAAGCCTGGTCCTTCTCCTGTTCGGGATCTTTGCCGAGGTGCCCATCAGCACGCTCTTCATCGGGGCGATCGTTCCGGGCCTGCTCACCGCCGTCGCCTTCAGCGTGATGGTGGTCCTCCGGGTCTGGGCCAACCCGGCACTGGCGCCGCGTCCGGGCGAGGAAGAACTCGCCGCGATCGGCAAGACGGGCCTGCGCCAGATCTGGCCCGTCATCTTGCTGATCTTCTGCGTCTTCGGCGGCCTCTTCGCGGGGGTGTTCACCGCCACCGAGGCGGGCGCGGTCGGGGCAATGCTGGCGATCCTGATCGCGGCGGCCAAGGGAAGCCTGTCCTGGACGGTGGCGAAGCGCGCCATCGCCGACACGATCGTGAGTTCGGCCGCGATCCTCATCATCGCGATGAGCGCGACCTTCTTCGCCAGCTTCCTCGCCCTGACGCAGCTTCCGGCGCATATCTCCCAGGTCGTCGCCGACATGCAACTCGGGTCGGTCGAACTGATGATCGCGGTTTTTCTGCTGTATCTCGTGCTGGGCATGTTCCTCGAGGTTCTGGGGATCATGCTTCTCACCCTGCCGGTGCTTCTGCCGCTGTTCGAGACGATGGACATCAGCCTGATCTGGGTCGGCGTTCTGCTGACCAAGTATCTCGAGATGGGTCTGATCACGCCGCCCGTCGGGTTGAACGTGTTCGTCATCAAGAGCGTCGTCGGCCGGGCGGTCCCCACTCACGTGATCTTCCAGGGGATCTCATGGTTCGTCGCGACCGACGTTCTGGTGATCGCGCTCCTGATCGCCTTTCCGGCGCTGACGCTGTGGCTGCCGGGTTTCATGGACTGAACGAAGAGTTGGAGAGAAGAGAGCATGGACTTCGCACTTAGCAACGAACAAAGAGAACTGCGTGACGCGATCGGCAAGGTCTGTGCGAAGTTCGATCTTGCCTATTGGCGCGACTGCGACGCGAGCGAGCGCTATCCCGAGGAATTCTATCGCGAGATGGTGAAAGGGGGCTGGGTGGGCCTGACCCTGCCCTCGGAATATGGCGGGGCGGGGCTCGGCATCACCGAAGCGGCGCTGGTGATGCAGACGATCGTAGAATCCGGCGCCGGCTTTACCGGAGCCTCGACCATTCATTCCTATGTCTTCGCGCCGAACGCGATCGTCAAGCACGGCACCGANNATACCGGCAGGCTGCGCACGCGCGCGGTGCGCAGCGGCGACCACTACGTGATGACCGGCGAGAAGGTCTGGCCCACGGCGGCAAGCATGGCGCAGCGGATGCTGGTGATCGCCCGCACCAGGCCGGTCGAGGAATGCAAGCGCCCCATTGACGGGCTGAGCCTGTTCTACACCTACATGGATCCCGAATATGTGCGGACCCGGAAGATCCCGAAGATGGGCCGCAACGCGGTCGAATCCTGCCAGGTCTTCATCGACGGGCTGAAAGTGCCCGTAGAGGACAGGATCGGCGAGGAGGGCAAGGGTTTCCACTATCTGCTCGATGGCCTGAACCCCGAGCGCATACTGGTGGCGGCGGAGGCCGTGGGCCTTGGCCGGGTCTCGCTGAAGCGTGCCACTGAATATGCCAAGGAACGGGTGATCTTCGACCGGCCCATCGGCAAGAACCAGGGGATCCAGCACCCGCTGGCGGAATGCTGGATGTATCTGGAGGCCGCCGATCTGATGATGCTCAAGGCCGCCGCGCTTTACGACGCGGGCGAGCCCTGCGGGGCCGAGGCCAACAGCGCCAAGTTCCTCGGCGCCGAAGCCGGCTACCGCGCCTGCGAACGCGCGGTGCTGACCCATGGCGGCTACGGCTATGCCCAGGAGTTCGACGTCGAGCGCTATCTGCGCGAGGTCATGATCCCGCGCCTGGCGCCGGTGAGCCGGGAACTGGTAATGTGCTATATTGCCGAACGTGTGCTGGGTCTGCCAAAGTCGTATTGACGAGCCAGGGGACGGACCGCCCCGGCCTTGCCGGCGGGCGGTTCGTTCAGGGCCGGACCCGCAGCGCCCGCCAGCCGATGTCGCGCCGACAGAAGCCGCCCGGCCAGTCGATGCGGTCCACCAGCCGGTAGGCCCGCTCGCGCGCTTCCGCGAGGCTCGCGCCGCGGGCGGTGACGTTCAGCACCCGCCCGCCCGCCGCGATGAAGCCGCCGTCGCGTGCGGCGGTGCCGGCGTGGAACACCATCTCGAAACTGGTCTGCGGCAGTTCCTCCAGCCCGCGGATCTGGCTGCCCCTGGCATAGTCGCCCGGATAGCCGTTCGTCGCCATCACCACGGTCAGCGCGTGATCGTCCGCCCAGGCGACCTCCATCCCCGCCAGCCGCCCCGCCGCGCAGGCCAGCATCAGGTCCAGCGCCTGCGCGCCCAGCCGCATCATCAGCACCTGGCATTCCGGGTCGCCGAAGCGGACATTGTATTCCACCAGCCGCGCCGCGCCGTCCCTGATCATCAGCCCGGCATAGAGCACGCCCCGGTAGGGCATCCCGCGCCGCGCCATTTCGGCGATGGTGGGCCTGATGATCCGCTCCAGCGCGTCCTCGGCAATGGCATCGGTCAGCACCGGCGCGGGGGAATAGGCGCCCATGCCGCCGGTGTTCGGGCCGGTATCGCCCTCGCCGACGCGCTTGTGGTCCTGCGCCGAGCCGATGGGCAGCACCGTCTCGCCGTCGCAGAGCACGAAGAAGCTGGCCTCCTCGCCCTCCATGAACTCCTCGATCACCACCTCGGAGCCCGCCGCGCCGAACGCGCCGCCAAGGATCTGCTCCAGCCCGGCCAGCGCCTCGGCCTCGGTCATCGCCACGATCACGCCCTTGCCGGCGGCAAGCCCGTCGGCCTTCACCACGACGGGCGCGCCGACCTTGCGGATATGCTCGCGCGCGGGGCCGATCTCGGTGAAGCGCGCATAGGCGGCGGTGGGCGCGCCGCAGGCATCGCAGATCTCCTTGGTGAAGGCTTTCGACGATTCCAGCCGCGCCGCCGCCGCCGAAGGGCCGAAGGCAAGGATGCCCGCGCCCGCCAGCGCATCGCCGACCCCGGCCGCCAGCGGCGCCTCCGGCCCGATCACGACGAAATCGACCGCGTTCTCCTCGCAGAACGTCACCACCGCGCCCGCGTCGAGCACATCGAGCGCCGCGCATTCGGCCAGTTGCGCGATCCCCGCATTGCCGGGAGCCACGATCAGCCGGTCGCATTTCGGGTTCTGCTTGATCGCCCAGGCCAGCGCATGTTCGCGCCCGCCGCCGCCCAGAACCAGAATGTTCATGCGCCTGTCTCCCTGATGCGGCCCCCCGCCTTGGCCTTCGCTTGCGGGCGTTCTAGGGTGCGGGGGAAACTCGCACAAGCCTCGGGGCGCGCCGATGACCGACCTTTTCGAAGATGACGCGCCCGAGGGGCGCGGCAACGCGCATGAATACAGCGTGTCCGAGCTTTCGGGCGCGGTGAAGCGGGTGATCGAGGGCGAATTCGGGCTGGTGCGGGTGCGCGGCGAGGTGGGCCGGGTGTCGCGCCCGGCCTCGGGGCATCTCTACTTCGATCTGAAGGACGACCGCGCCGTCATCGCCGCGATCGCGTGGAAGGGGCAGGCGGGGCGCCTGGCGCTGCGCCCCGAGGAGGGGATGGAGATCATCGCCACCGGCCGCCTGACCACCTTCCCCGGCCAGTCGAAATACCAGCTGATCGTGGAGCAGGTGGAGCTTGCGGGCGCCGGCGCGCTGATGGCGATGCTGGAGCGGCGGCGCATGGCGCTGGCCGCCGAAGGGCTGTTCGATGCCGCCCGCAAGCGCCCGATCCCGTTCCTGCCCGAGGTGATCGGCGTCGTGACCTCGCCCTCGGGCGCGGTGATCCGCGACATCCTGCACCGGCTGCGCGACCGTTTCCCGCGCCGGGTGCTGATCTGGCCCGTCGCGGTGCAGGGCGAGAAATGCGCGCCCGAGGTCGCGGCGGCGATCCGCGGCTTCAACGCGCTGGCGCCCGGCGGCGCGATCCCCCGGCCGGATCTCATCATCGTGGCGCGGGGCGGCGGCAGCCTTGAAGACCTGTGGGGATTCAACGAGGAGGCGGTGGTGCGCGCCGCCGCCGCCTCGGCCATTCCGCTGGTTTCCGCCGTGGGGCATGAAACCGACACCACGCTGATCGACTTCGCCGCCGACCTGCGCGCCCCGACGCCGACCGCCGCGGCCGAGCTTGCGGTGCCGGTGCGCACCGATCTGATGGCGCTGATGGCCGAGCAGGGCGCGCGCCTCCACCGCGCCGTGCTGCAACGCGGCCAGATGCGGCGCCAGCGGCTGACCGACCTCGCGCGCGCGCTTGGCCGGCCAGAGGCGCTGGTGGCCCCGGCGCGGCAGCGGCTGGACCTTGTGGGCGGGCAGCTTGACCCGGCGCTGCGCGGGGCGACGGCGGCGCGGCGCGCGCGGTTCGAGCGGCTGGCGGGCAAGGTCGCGCCGGGGCTCCTTGCCGGCTTCATCGCGGCAGAGCGGCGGCATCTGGCGCAATGGTCGGGACGGCTCGCCCCGGCGCTTGCCCTGCGGCAGGACCGCGCGCGGCAGCGGCTGGCGGACTGGTCGGCCCGGCTTGCCCCGGCGCTGGCGCGGGCGGGGGCCGAGGCGCAGCGCGACACCTTGCGCAAGGCGCGCGAGCTTGGCGGGCTGTCGGCGCGGCTGGACGCCGCGGCGGTAGGGCGCCTGCAGGCGGCGGGCGAGCGGCTGGCGGCGCTGGACCGGATGCGCCTGACGCTGGGATACAGGGAAACGCTGCGGCGGGGCTATGCGGTGGTGCGGGCCGGGGACAGGGTCGTGACCTCGCGCGCGGCGGCCGAGGCCGCGCCTGCGCTGGAGATCGAGTTCCACGACGGCCGCCTGCCGGTGCGCCCCGAAGCGCGCCCTGAATCCGCCGCGCAGCCCGAAGCCGCGCCCCGGCCGCGCAAGCCGCGCGGCCCACAGGGCGGCGGGCAGGGCGGCGGCGGGCAGGGGGGCGGGCAGGGCTCGCTGTTCTAGACGCCCACATCCGGCCCGGCGCAGCCGAGCGGCTCGGGGCTGTCGTCGATCGCGACCAGCGGCTCGCTGGCCGGATCGCCGCGGAACCGCGCGGTCAGCCCCTCCGGCGTGTCGTAGAAGGTCCAGCATTGCAGGTCGGGCAGGCCGTCATAGGCAAAGCAGATGTCCTCGCCGTCCGGGAACCAGGTGCCCTCCTTGCAGATGTCGCCCACGAAGGCCCATCGCACCTTGCGGCCCGGCAGGTATTGCTCGATCCCGTAGATCTGCCCGCCCGCCGCATAGGTCAGCGTGCGCCCGCGCGACAGGGCGTCGAACTCCTCGGGGGTCAGCGGGGTGCCGGGATCGGCGGGCGCTGCGGTTGCCATGACGGCCGCAAGCGCGGCGCAGAGGGCAAGGGGGGCAAGGCGGAACATCGGCAGACTCCTAGGGCACGGTGGGGGAAAGCCTGCCAGATGCCGCCCCCCTTCGCCAGTGCCCGGCCTTCACAGGGCGGTGTGCCGCGATGGGCCGGCATGGCGGTGCGCCTCGGCCGGGCCACCTGCGATGCGGCGGGGATGCGGCGGGGGGCGCATCGGCTGCCTGCGCAAGCCAAAGGCCCGGAGCGTTCCCCGGGCCTTCCGCATCCTCCCGCGCCAGATCAGCTCCTGGCGAGGTTGCGCAGCACGTAGTGCAGCACGCCGCCGTTTTCCAGATAGACGATCTCCACCTCGGTATCGATCCGGCTTTTCAGCTGGATGCTCTTCACCCTGCCGTCGCCATAGGTGATCGTGCAGGGCACGAGGCTCAGCGGCGCGATCCTGCCCTCCAGCCCCTCGATGGTGACGGTCTCGTCGCCCTTCAGCCCCAGGGTCTTGCGGGTCTCGCCATTGGTGAACTCCAGCGGCACCACGCCCATCCCGACGAGGTTGGAGCGGTGGATGCGCTCGAAGCTTTCCGCGATCACCGCCCTGACCCCCAGCAGGTTGGTGCCCTTCGCCGCCCAGTCGCGCGAGGAGCCGGCGCCGTATTCGATGCCGGCGAAGATCACCAGCGGCACGCCGGCCTCCTGATAGGCCATCGCGGCCTCGTAGATCGAGGTCTGCTGCCCGTCCGGGCCGATGGTGTAGCCGCCCTCGACGCCGTCGAGCATCTCGTTGCGGATGCGGATATTGGCGAAGGTGCCGCGCATCATCACTTCATGGTTGCCGCGGCGCGAGCCGTAGCTGTTGAAGTCCTTGGGCGCCACCTGCCGTTCGAGCAGATACTTGCCCGCCGGCGTGGTCGGCTTGAACGAGCCGGCCGGGCTGATGTGGTCGGTGGTGATCATGTCGCCGAGGATCGCCAGTATCCGCGCGTTGCGGATGTTGGAGATGGTGCCGGGCTCGGGCGACATGCCGCGGAAATAGGGCGGGTTCTGGATGTAGGTCGATGAGGGCGGCCAGTCGTAGGTCTCGCTTTGCGGCGCCTGCACCGCCTGCCACTTCTCGTCGCCCTTGAAGACATCGGCATATTTGCTGATGAACATCTCGCGCGTGACCACGCGGTCGACCATCTCGGCGATTTCCGCGGTCGTCGGCCAGAGATCCTTCAGATAGACCGGCTTGCCGTCCTTCGTGGTCGCGATCGGTTCCTTTGCCACGTCGATGTTCATGTCGCCCGCGATGGCATAGGCCACGACCAGCGGCGGCGAGGCCAGGTAGTTGGCGCGCACATCGGGGCTGATGCGGCCCTCGAAGTTGCGGTTGCCCGACAGCACCGACACCGCGACCAGATCGTTGTCGTTGATCGCCTGCGAGATCTCGGGCTGCAGCGGGCCCGAGTTGCCGATGCAGGTGGTGCAGCCATAGCCGACGAGGTTGAAGCCGAGCGCGTCGAGGTCTTCTTGCAGGTTTGCCGCCTTCAGGTATTCCGACACCACCTGCGATCCGGGCGCCAGCGAGGTCTTGACCCAGGGCTTGCGGGTCAGGCCGAGCGCGCGCGCCTTGCGGGCGACAAGGCCCGCGGCGATCATCACGTAGGGGTTCGAGGTGTTGGTGCAGGAGGTGATCGCGGCGATCACGACCGACCCGTCATGCAGCCGGAAATCCTCGCCCTCGACCGGCGCCGACTTGATGAAGTCGTGATGCACCGGGGCGTGCGGGCTGGGCGGGTTGCCGCCTTCGGCCACCAGTTCCATCTTCTGCCGCGCGGTCACTTCCGGGGCGGGGCGCAGGCCCTTGATGTACTCGCCGAAGGCGCGGGCGGCATCGGTCAGCGCAACGTGGTCCTGCGGGCGCTTGGGGCCCGAGATCGCGGGCACGACATCGCCCATGTCGAGATGCAGCGTCGAGGTGTAGATCGGCGCATAGTCCGAATGGCGCCAGAAGCCGTTTTCCTTGGCATAGGCCTCGACCAGCGCGAGTCGGTCCTCGTCGCGGCCGGTCTGGCGCAGGTAGCGCAGGGTCTCGCGGTCCACCGGGAAGAAGCCGCAGGTCGCGCCGTATTCGGGGGCCATGTTGGCAATCGTCGCCCGGTCGGCCAGCGGCATGTTGTCCAGCCCCTCGCCGTAGAACTCGACGAACTTGCCGACCACGCCATGCTTGCGCAGCATCTGCACGACCTTCAGCACGAGGTCGGTCGCCGTCACGCCCTCGCGCAGCGCGCCGGTCACGCGAAAGCCCACCACCTCGGGGATCAGCATGGAAATCGGCTGGCCCAGCATCGCCGCCTCGGCCTCGATGCCGCCGACGCCCCAGCCAAGCACCGCAAGACCGTTGACCATGGTGGTGTGCGAATCGGTGCCGACCAGCGTGTCGGGATAGGCGACGGCCGCGCCGGTCTGGTCGGTATCGCTCCAGACGGTCTGCGCAAGGTATTCGAGGTTGACCTGATGGCAGATGCCGG
>DIVD01000041.1:0-57788 GCA_002423245.1 Rhodobacteraceae bacterium UBA6141 | reverse complement strand
TATTCGCGGTCCACGTTCATCTGGAAGGCGCGCGGGTTGCCGAACTCGTCGATCATGACCGAGTGGTCGATCACCAGATCGCAGGGCACCAGCGGGTTGATCCTGGTTGCGTCGCCGCCAAGCGCCTTGATGCCGTCGCGCATCGCGGCAAGGTCCACCACGGCGGGAACGCCGGTGAAGTCCTGCATCAGCACCCGCGCCGGGCGATAGGCGATCTCGCGCGTGCTCTTGCCGCCATTCGCGCCCCATTCGGAAAACGCCCTGATGTCATCGACAGAGACGGTGAAGCCGCCATCCTCGAAGCGCAGCAGGTTCTCCAGCACCACCTTCAGCGAGGCGGGGAGGCTCGCAAACGAACCAAGCCCTGCGGCTTCGGCCGCCGGGATCGAGTAATAGGCGAAGCTCTTGCTGCCGACGGTCAGCGTGCGGCGCGTGCCGGCGCTGTCTTTTCCGGTGGTGATGGGCATGGGTGGCTCCCTTCGCTGGGCAAGGAACGGGGGTTAAGCTGTGCCCGTCATGCCGCATAGCCGCGTTCGGATCAAGGGGGAGGGCGTCATTTGTATACCACTGTGCACAGAACCATGCCTGTATCGCCCCCCTTCGCGCGGGGATATGGCGGAGGCGCCGCGATGTGGCGCGGGGGCCGGGGGTGATAGGGGCCGGGGGTGATGCAGGAAGGCCGCGCCCGCCACGGGGCCGCCCCCCTCTCAAAACCTTGATTGGCCTTGCCCGGCGCCGCTCGCTACCAAGGGCGCGACCAAGGGGACCGGATCAAACACATGCGTCGGACGTTCAGCGCCGCTTGCAGCCTCTGGCTGTGGCTTGCCGTCGCAGCGGTTGCACAAACCGCTGTGGACCCACCGCCTGGCAGCGGCGCGGCGGCGGCGGGTGCGACTGCGGGTGCGACGGGGGCGGGTGCGACGGGGATCGAGAGTTTCTTGCGCAGCTTCCCGGGCCGGCCCGTTCAGGGCTTCAACCTGATGCCGCCCGTGCCGCGCGGCGCACCCGCACCCGTCCCGCAGCCCGAACCCGCACCCCAGCCCGAACCCGCCGCCTTCCGCGAGCATCATCCGGTCGTGGTGGAGCTTTACACCTCGCAGGGCTGTTCCTCCTGCCCGCCCGCCGATGCGCTGCTGGCCGAGATCGCGACGCGCGACGACGTGATCGCGCTGGCGCTGCACGTGGACTACTGGGATTACATCGGCTGGGCCGACCGCTTCGCCAGGCCCGGCTTCACCAAGCGGCAGAAGGCCTATGCCCGCGCCGCAGGTGACCATGCGATCTACACCCCGCAGATGATCGTGGGGGGCGCCGAGCACCTAGTCGGCCTGCGCCCGGTGCAGCTTGTCGGCCTGATCGACCGGCACGGCCATGTGCCAAGCCAGATCCGCCTGTCGCTGACCCGGCAGGGCGAGGCGCTGCGCATCGAGCTTGCGGCGCAACCCGCGTTGCCGGGGCCCGCCGTGGTGCAACTCGTGCGCTATCGCCCCGAGGAAACCGTGCGCATCGAGCATGGCGAGAATGCGGGGCGGGTGATCCGCTATGCCAACATCGTCACCGAATGGGCGGCGATTGCCGAATGGGACGGCCGCCAGCCGCTGACGCTGGACGCAAGCGCGCCGGGCAGCGATCCCGCCGTGGTGATCGTGCAAGAACAGGGCCCGGGCGCAATCCTCGCCGCCGCGCGGCTGCGCTGAAGCTCAGCGCGGCTTCCCCCGGGGCTGCCTCGGCGGCTTCTTGCCCGGCCCTTCGCCTGCGCCCTTCCAGCGGTTGTGGAACCAGAACCACTGTTCCGGCCGCGCCCGCACCCGCGCCGCCAGCCCGTCATTCAGCGCCTGCATCATTGCCTCGGGCGGGCCATGCGGCACCGGCGCCTCCAGCTCCACCGTGAAGCCCACGCCATCCTCGGCCCGCGTCGCATAGAACGGCAGCAGCAGCGCGCCGTAGCGCCGCGCGAGATCGGCGCTGGAGGTCGGGGTGCGCGCGGGCTTGCCGAGGAAGTCCAGCACCGGCTCGTTGCGCACATGCTGGTCGAACAGAAGCACCAGCATCCCGCCCGCCCGCAGATGCCGCACGAAGCCGGCGGTGCCGCGGCGGCCCTGCGCGAAGACCGGCCCGCCGAACGCCTGCATCGTCTTCACGTAATGGTCGTTGAAATAGATGTTCTTCATCGGCCGGTAGAGCCCGCCGATGTCATGGCCGCGCGCCACCAGCGCCGCCCGCCCCGCCTCGTAATTGCCGAAATGCCCGGTGACCAGGATCACCGGCTGCCCCGCCGCCCGCGCCGCTTCAAGCGCCGCGACGCCCTCGCCCTGCAGCGGCAGCCTCGCCATCCGGGCGGTGAATTCCTCGGTCGAATAGTTCTCGATCAGCGTGCGCCCGACATTTTCCGCCACGCCCTGTGCGATTCGCCGCCGCTCCGCTAGTGGCATCTGCGGAAACACATAAGCGAGGTTCGCCAGCGCCCGCGCGCGATAGCCGGCCAGGGGCGCCACCACGCGCCGCATCGCCCAGCCGACCAGCGCCAGCCGCCGCTCGTAGGGCAGGCGCAGCGCCGCGCCGATCAGCAGCCGCACCGCCAGGTCCGACAGCCAGTCGCCGGCCTTTTCGGCCTTGCTCTTGCCCCGCCTTGCCATCCCGCTCCCGCCTGCGCCTTGCGGGGCCAGACATAAAGTCCGCCCCCCCCGATCACAAGCGCCGGCCGGCACGAGGAGAGCCGCCCGCCCCCCCCCCCGTCCCCGGGCGCCGGGCGGGCGGCGCGCGTCACTCGGCGGCGGCGACCATGCCGCCGGCCTGCGCCAGCGCCGCGCGAATGCCTGCCGCATAGGCCGGCGAGATACGCTCGAACTGCATCAGCGCGCGCTCGACGATGCCTTCCGGCACCCCGGCCATCGAGGCGGCGATGTTCGCGTAAAGCCGGGCGCGTTCGGCATCGGTCAGCACCCTGTCATGCAGGGCGCGGGGCTGGGTGTAGTCGTCGATCTGCTGCTCGTGCGGCTGGCGCGCCGCCACGCCCGACAGCGTCAGCGGCGGTTCGGCCACGGTCGGATCCTCGGTCGCGCCGCCGACGCTGTTGGGTTCATAGAACGCATCCGCCGCACCGCTGCGCAGGCCGATGAAGTTCATGCTGCCGTCCTTGTGGTAGTGGTGGACGGGGCACTTCGGCTGGTTCACCGGCAGCGCCTCGTAATGGGTGCCAAGGCGGTGGCGATGCGCATCGGCATAGCTGAACACGCGCGCCTGCAGCATCCTGTCGGGGCTGTAGCCGATGCCCGGCACCTTGTTCGAGGGGCTGAAGGCGGCTTGCTCGATCTCGGCGAAGTAGTTGTCGGGGTTGCGGTTCAGTTCCATCACGCCGACCTCGATCAGCGGATAGTCCGAATGCGGCCAGACCCTGGTAAGATCGA
Organism: Rhodobacteraceae bacterium UBA6141; assembly: GCA_002423245.1. GTDB lineage: Bacteria > Pseudomonadota > Alphaproteobacteria > Rhodobacterales > Rhodobacteraceae > Frigidibacter. Next base: position 54,381 of record DIVD01000041.1, on the reverse strand, counting down.
ACGGGTCATAGGGGGTCGTCTCCGCCTCCGCCTCGGGCATCGCCTGCACGAACAGCGTCCAGCGCGGGAAGTTGCCCGCCTCGATGCCGCCGAACAGCGCCTCCTGATAGCCCTCGCGGGTCTGCCCGACGATCGCTGCCGCCTCGTCATTGGTGAGGGTCTTGATGCCCTGCTGCGTCTTGAAGTGGAACTTGACCCAGAACCGCTCGCCATCGCGGTTCCAGAAGGAATAGGTATGGCTGCCATAGCCGTTCATGTGCATCGGGTCGACCGGCAGGCCGCGATCGGACATCAGGATGGTGACCTGATGCAGCGATTCCGGCACGAGGCTCCAGAAATCCCACATCGCGGTCGGGCTGCGCAGGTTGGTGCGCGGGTGCCGCTTCTGCGTGTGGATGAAGTCGGGGAACTTCAGCGGGTCGCGCACGAAGAACACCGGGGTGTTGTTGCCGACCAGATCCCAGTTGCCCTCCTCGGTGTAGAACTTCAGCGCGAAGCCCCGCACGTCGCGTTCGTGATCGGCGGCGCCCGCCTCGCCCGCCACGGTGGAGAACCGCGCCAGCATCGCGGTCTGCTTGCCCACCGCGCCGAAGATCGCGGCGCGGGTGAAGCGGGTGATGTCATGGGTCACGGTGAAGGTGCCGAAGGCGCCCCAGCCCTTGGCGTGCACCACCCGTTCCGGGATGCGCTCGCGGTTCTGGTGAGCGAGTTTCTCGAGCAGGTGATAATCCTGCATCAGCAGCGGGCCGCGCGCGCCGGCGGTCTCGCTGTTCTGGTTGCTCGCGACGGGTGCGCCTGCGGTGGTGGTCAGTCGCCGGGTCATGATGGCTCCTCTCTCGGCTGGCTTTGTCTGCCGACCATGGCCCCGCTGCATGGATAATTGGAAATTGCATTTTCTGTTGTTTTCGATAAATTTGTCTGATGACAGTCACGCTGCGCCAGCTCTCCTACCTCACCGCCCTTGCGGAAGAGGCGCATTTCGGCCGCGCCGCCGCGCGGGTGCATGTCACCCAGCCGGCGCTGTCGATGCAGATCCGCGAGCTGGAAGGCGCGCTCGGCCTCGCGCTGGTGGACCGGCTGCCGCGCGGGGTGCGGCTGACGCGGGCGGGGCGCGAGGTGCTGGCCCGCGCGGACCGCATTCTGGCAGAGGTGCGCGAGATGGAGGCCGCCGCCCGGCGCGGGGCCTTCGGCGTGGTCACGCTGGGCGTGATCCCGACGCTGGCGCCCTATCTGCTGCCGCCCGCGCTGGCCGCGCTGCGCGCCGCGCCGGATCTGCCGCAGGATCTGCGGCTGCGCGAGGCGCAGACCGGAACGCTGCTGCGGGAACTCGCCGATGGCACGCTCGATGCGGCGGTGATCGCCACGCCGCCGGGGCCGGGGATGATCGAGCTGCCGCTGTTCGAGGACCGCTTCCTGCTGGCCGGCACCGCGGCGCGGCTGGCGGCGCTGGAAGGGCAGGCCGAGGCGCTGCGGCCGGTCTCGCTCGACCCCGGGCAGCTGCTGCTGCTGGACGAAGGGCATTGCCTTGCCGATCAGGCGCTGGAGGTCTGCGCCCTCGGCCGGCGGCGGACGGGCGGCGGGCGCGCGCGACTCGATCTCGGCGCCTCGTCGCTGGCCACGCTCTGCGGGCTGGTCGCGTCGGGGATGGGGCTCACCTTCGTGCCGGAGGTGGCGGCGCGCGCCGAAGCCGCCGCGGCGCCGCGGATGGCCCTGACGCGCTTTGCCGCCCCCGAACCCTCGCGGCAGGTCCGCCTGGTGCGCCGCGCCGCGATCGGCGAGGAGCCCTGGCTGCCTGCGCTGGCGCGGCTGCTGGCGGGCGCGGGCGCCGGGCTGGTGGATGAGGCGCAGCGGCTGGTACCGCGGGGCGGGTGAGGACGGCGGCCGGTCCTTCGGGGCCGCCCGCCGCGAGACCGCTGCGCCGCACCGGTGATCGCCCCCCCGGATCGGCGCGAGGCGCGACGGCCCTGCTGCGTCAGATCGTCCCGCCCCCCTCCTGCTGCTGCCGCCCCCTCCTGCTGCCGCCCGCCCGTTTCGCGGCTTACGCCGCCTGTTCGTGTGCCGCCTCGCGCAGCCAGGCCAGCACCGATTCCGGCGCCGACACGCCATAGGGATCCTCGGCGTGATCGTCGCACAGACCCGGCTCCTCGAACCAGGCCTCGATGCGGCCATCGTTGATCACCGCGGCATAGCGCCACGAGCGCATTCCGAACCCGAGGTTGTCCTTGCGCACCAGCATCCCCATGCGGCGGGTGAACTCGCCCGACCCGTCCGGGATCACCTGCACATTGACTAGGCCCTGCGCCTTTGCCCACTGGTTCATCACGAAGGCGTCGTTGACCGACAGGCAGTAGATCGCGTCGATCCCCAGCGCCTGGAACTCGGCATGGCGAGTCTCGTAACCGGGCAACTGCAGGGTGGAACAGGTCGGCGTGAAGGCGCCGGGCAGCGCGAACAGCACCACACGCTTGCCTGCGAAATAATCGGCGGTGGTCCGATCTTCCCAGCGATAGGGGTTCGGTCCACCGATGGACTCGTCCCGCACGCGGGTGCGGAAGGTGACATCGCGCAGCTTGTCTCCGGGTTGCATCGGGTCTCTCCTGTTTGCCTGTGACGCCGGGCGCGGCGACGGGCGCCGCCACCCTTCCATTGCCGGCACTGTAACGCCAATGCCGCGGTGCCGCAATGCGCAGGCAGCAAACCTGCCCCCGCTGCGCCGCGCTGCGCCCGCCGCAGCGTCTTTGCCATTCGCCTCGCGATTTGCTATTGCCGTCCGAACGGCAGGAGAAAGCCCATGTCCCCCCGCGATCTGACCATCCCCGACCAGCGCCACCCGGAAAAGGCCCACCGCCCCGATCAGGAGCAGCCGAAGAAGCCGGCCTGGATCCGCGTCAAGGCGCCCACCTCGCAGGGCTACAAGGAAACGCGCGACATCCTCAAGGCGAACCGGCTGGTCACCGTCTGCGAGGAGGCCGGCTGCCCGAACGTCGGCGAATGCTGGAGCGCGGGCCACGCCACCATGATGATCATGGGCGAGATATGCACCCGCGGCTGCACCTTCTGCAACGTCGCCACCGGCAGGCCGCAGACGCTGGACGCGTTCGAGCCGGGCCGCGTCGCCCATGCCGTCGCCACGCTGGGGCTGAACCATGTCGTCATCACCTCGGTGGACCGCGACGATCTCGAGGATGGCGGGGCCGAGCATTTCGCCCAGACCATCCGCGCCGTGCGCCACCGCTCGCCGGACACCACCATCGAGGTGCTGGTGCCCGATTTCCTGAAATGCGCGCCCTCCGCGCTCGAAACCGTCGTCGCGGCGCGGCCGGACGTGTTCAACCACAACCTCGAAACCGTTCCGGGGCTCTATCCCGAGGTGCGGCCCGGGGCGCGATATTTCCACTCGCTGCGCCTTCTGCAACGGGCGAAGGAGCTGGACCCGGCGATGTTCACCAAGTCCGGCATCATGGTCGGACTGGGGGAAGAGGCCGCCGCCGTGCGGCAGGTGATGGATGACATGCGCGCCGCCGATGTCGATTTCCTGACCATCGGCCAGTATCTGCAGCCGACGCCCAAGCATCACCGCGTCGCCCGCTTCATCCCGCCCGAGGAGTTCGCCGCCTATGAAAAGGCGGCCTATGGCAAGGGCTTCCTGATGGTCTCGGCCACACCGCTGACCCGCTCCTCCTATCACGCGGGCGACGACTTCGCGCGGTTGCGCGCGGCGCGGCTGGAAAAGCCGGGTCTCGGGGCCTGACGGGGCAGGGGGCTTCCGCCCCCTCTTGCGGCGGGGCCGCAATTCACCCCCGAGGATATTTCGGCCAGCAAGAAGCGGGATCGTCCGTGCTTCTTGCTGGCGAAAGTATCCCGGGGGGAGTCCGAAGGACGGGGGGCAGCGCCCCCCTCTTGCTACCTGATAGCCCCGATCAGCAGCCCCAGTGCATGATCGACCGTCGCCGCACGCACCGCGCTGCGGCCGATGGCGCCGAAGTCCACCGTCTCGGCGCGCGCCTCGCCGCCGCGGCGCGCGAGGCCGAAGCACACGCGGCCTTCGGGCTTGTGCTCCGATCCGCCGGGGCCGGCGATGCCGGTGACGGCGACGGCAAGATCCGCCTCCGAGCCGATCAGCGCGCCGGTGGCCATCTCCAGCGCCACCGCCTCGCTGACCGCGCCGTGCTCGGCCAGCGTTTCGGCGCGCACGCCCAGCATCGCCCGCTTGGCGGCGTCAGAATAGGTGACGAAGCCGCGATCAAAGATGTCGGACGCACCCGCCACTTCGGTGATCGCGCCCGAGATCAGCCCGCCGGTGCAGCTTTCCGCCGTGGCGACGGTCAGCCCGGCAGCGCGGGCGGCGGCCAGAAGTTCGGCGGCAAGGGCGGTCTCGGCACGGCTCATCGCAGCAGGATTCCGTGATAGACACCTGCCGCCGCCACCGAGACAAGCGCCGCGAACACGCCCGCGATCAGATCGTCGAGCATCACGCCCGCGCCGTCTTCCCGCCGGTCGGCGCGGCCGATCCAGCCCGGCTTCCAGATGTCGAACAGGCGGAACAGCACGAAGGGGAACAGCCAGGCCGGCCAGGGGAAGACCGCGACCCCGGCATGCCATATCCCGAACGAGGTGGCCGACAGCGCGATCCACTGGCCGGCGACCTCGTCGATGACGATCTCGGCAGGGTCCTCGCCAGGACGCCCGGCCAGCACCCTGCCGCAGGCCCAGAAGCCAAGCGCGACGGCCGCGAGCGTGGCGAGGCCGAGCAGCGGGAATCCCCCCAGCCTGTGCAGGCCCAGGCCGACGAGAATGGCCGCCGCCGAGGCCCAGGTGCCCGGCGCGGGGCGCAGATAGCCGATGCCGCCCGCCGTCGCCACCGCCAGCGCCGGCGTCCAGGGGCCGCGCCGCAGCTTCTTCGGCGGGTTCGGATCCAGCCGGTCCTTCAGCGTCTTGCGCTCCATCAGCTGTCCTTTCAGGCGACCAGAGTCGCGGTGGCAATGGCGGCGATGCCTTCCTCGCGGCCGGTGAAGCCGAGCCGTTCCGAGGTGGTCGCCTTGACCGACACCCGGTCCGGCGCAATCCCGAGGATACGCGCCAGTTCCGCGACCATCGCTGCGGCATGGGGCCCCACCTTCGGGCGCTCGCAGATCAGCGTCACATCGACATTGGCGATGGCGTAGCCGCGCGCCGCCGCAAGCCCGGCGGCATGGCCGAGGAAGATCGCGCTGGCCGCGCCCTTCCACTCGGGGTCCGAGGGCGGGAAGTGCCGGCCGATATCGCCCTCCGCCAGCGCGCCATAGATCGCGTCCGTCAGCGCGTGCATCCCGACATCGGCATCGGAATGGCCCAGAAGCGCGCGGCCATGCGGCAGTTTCACGCCGCAGAGCGTGACGTGGTCGCCCTCGCGGAAGGCGTGGACGTCAAAGCCGTTGCCAAGCCTCACATCCATCTTCGGCGCTCCTCGGCGGCTGTCCAGTATCGCCCGCGCCCGCGCGAAATCGCCGGGATAGGTGATCTTGATGTTCTCCTCCTCGCCCTCGACGATGGCGACGTCAAGGCCGGCGGCGCGGGCGATGGCCACGTCGTCGGCCGCCTCGGCCGGGCCGCTGCGATGCGCGGCCAGGATCGCGGCCAGATCGAAGCCCTGCGGGGTCTGCGCGCGGAAAAGGCCGTCGCGCTCGCGCGTACCGGTCACGCGGCCCGCGGCTCCGGTCCACAACGCATCCGTCACCGGCAGCGCGGGCGCCGCGCCCGGAGCATGCGCGAGCGCCGCCAGCACGCGGGCGATCAGCGCCGGGCTGGCCAGCGGGCGGGCGCCGTCATGGATCAGCACGCGGGTCACGTCCGAGCCTTCCAGCAGCTCCAGCGCGGCGCGCACGCTGGCGGTGCGGGTCGCGCCGCCGGCCACCAGAACCGCCTCGCCGCCGAATTCGGCAATGCCGCGCGCCATGTCATCGGGGTGCAGCACCAGCACCCTGCGCCCGATGCCGGCAAAGGCGTCCAGCGTGCGGCGCAGCACCGGGCGGCCCGCAAGCTCTTGCCACTGCTTGGGTTCCGCCCCGCCCGCGCGGCTGCCGCGCCCCGCCGCCACGATGATCGCCGCGATTGTCATGCCATACTCCGGTCCAGCCCCGGGCCACGCGCCGGGCCGGGCGCCCCTGCCGGACCCTTTGTGTATCCGACGGCCGAAGATCCGGCAAGCGCGCGGGCGGTGGGCGGGGCCCGCAGAGGATTCACCGCATGGCGCTGCACCGGGCACGACTGCCCAATAAACAGGCAACGGGCGATTTTGATCGCGGCGCTGCGGGCAAGACATTGCGATTCAGCCGACAAGGAGGTAGCTCGAAGCCAACCGCACAAGGATTAGGCAATTGTCCATTCAGGTGGCAAACCTCACGCTCGACCCGCCGGTGATGCTGGCGCCGATGGCCGGGATCACCGACCTGCCGTTCCGCCGGCTGGTCGCGGGCTTTGGCGCGGGCCTTGTCGTGTCGGAAATGGTGGCGAGCGGCGAGATGGTGACGGCGCGCCCCTCGGTGCGGGCGAAGGCGCGGATCGACCTCGGGCTGGACGGGGCGGGCCTCACCTCGGTGCAGCTTGCGGGGCGCGAGGCGGCGCCGATGGCCGAGGCGGCGCGGCTGGTCGCGGGGCTGGGGGCCGGGATCATCGACATCAACATGGGCTGCCCCGCGAAGAAGGTGACGGGCGGGGCCTCGGGTTCGGCGCTGATGCGGGTGCCCGACCATGCGCTGCGGCTGATCGAGGCGGTGGTGGGCGCATCGCCGGTGCCGGTCACGCTGAAGATGCGTCTGGGCTGGGACAGCGACTGCCTGAATGCCGCGGATCTGGCGCGCCGGGCCGAGGCGGCGGGGGTGCGGATGGTGGTGGTGCATGGCCGCACGCGGATGCAGTTCTACAAGGGCCGGGCCGACTGGTCAGCGATTGCGGCGGTGCGAAGCGCGGTGACGATTCCGGTGGTGGCGAATGGCGATGTCACCGATGCCGCCAGCGCGCGGCAGGCGCTGGCGTTGTCGGGCGCGGCGGGGGTGATGGTCGGGCGCGGGGCGCAGGGCGCGCCCTGGCGGCTGGCCGAGATCGCGCATGCCCTGCACGGCAGCCCGGCGCCCGAGGTGCCCCATGGCGCCGCCCGCGCCGATCTGGTGGCCGCGCATTACGAGGCGATGCTGGGCTTTTATGGCCGCGAGCTTGGCCTGCGCGTCGCGCGCAAGCATCTGGGCTGGTATGCCGATGTGGCGGGGGCCGAGCCATCCTTGCGCGCGGCGCTGATGGCCGCGCCGGATGCGGGCGCGGTGCTGGCGCTGATCCGCAGCGGTTTCGCCGCGACCGATGCCGCGAGCGAGGCCGCGGCCGCTGCCGGTGCCGTGAGCGATGCCGACCCCGCCCCGCAGAGGGATGCCGCATGAAGAAGCGCCCCTCCGCCAATGATACGCCTGCTCCGGGCGCGATCTGGGCCTCGCTGCCCACTCCGGTGCTGCTGCTCGACGGCATGGACCGGGTGATGGCCATCAACCCGGCGGCCGAGGCCTTCCTGAACCTGTCCAGCCGCAGCCTTGAGGGCCGGCCGGTGCTGGACCGGCTTGCCATCGACGCGCCGCTCGAAGAGGTCTTCGCCCGCGCCCGCGCCAACCAGTCCGCGCTGTTCCTCAACGACGTGAATGTGGGCACGGACGAGCGCGCGCCGATGGTGTGCAACCTGCAGGTGGCGCCGCTCAGCGACAGCCCCGACATGCTGCTGATGACCATCGCCCCGCGCGAGCTTGCAGACCGGCTGGGCCGCGCGCAGAACGTCAAGGCCGCGGCGAAATCCGCGATCGGCATGGCCGAGATGCTGGCGCATGAGATCAAGAATCCGCTCGCCGGGATTTCCGGCGCGGCGCAGCTGATTTCCATGAACGTCAGCAACGAGGACCGCGAACTGACCGACCTCATCGTGCAGGAAACGCGGCGGATCGTGAAGCTGCTGGAGCAGGTGGAGCAGTTCGGCAACCTGCGCCCGCCCGAACAGCGCGCCGTCAACATCCATGACGTGCTGGACCGCGCCCGCCGCTCGGCGCTGGTCGGCTTTGCCGCGCACATGCAGATCGTCGAGGATTACGACCCCTCGCTTCCGGCGACGCTGGGGGATGGCGACCAGCTTCTTCAGGTATTCCTGAACCTTCTGAAGAACGCGGCAGAGGCGTCGAAGGGCCAGCCGGGGGTGATCCGCATCCACACCTTCTATGACCTGTCGCTGCGCCTGCGCAGGCGCGATGGCACCGGCCGCTCGGTGCCGCTGCAGGTCGAGATCATCGACAACGGCCCTGGCATACCGCCCGACATCGCCGCCGAGATCTTCGAGCCCTTCGTGTCGGGGCGCGAGAACGGCACCGGGCTCGGCCTCGCGCTGGTGTCGAAGATCATTTCCGACCACGGCGGCTGGATCAGCGTCGACAGCGTCCCCGGCAAGACCGTATTCCGCATTTCGCTGCCCATCGCGCCAAAAGGCACCGATGGGGACGGCGCAGAGACCCCGTAGGAGACTGACCCATGGACGGCACCGTTCTTGTCGCAGACGACGATCGCACCATCCGCACCGTGCTGACCCAGGCGCTGACCCGCGCCGGCTGCAAGGTGCACGCCACCTCGTCGCTGATGACGCTGATGCGATGGGTGGAGGAGGGGAAGGGCGATCTTGTCATCTCGGACGTGGTCATGCCCGATGGCAACGGGCTGGAGGCGCTGCCCCGGATCAGCAAGGAGCGCCCCGGCCTGCCGGTGATCGTGATCTCGGCGCAGAACACCATCATGACCGCGATCCAGGCCGCCGAGGCGGACGCCTATGACTATCTGCCCAAGCCGTTCGATCTGCCCGACCTGATGAAGCGGGCCGCCCGCGCGCTGGAACAGAAGCGCCGCGCCGTGCCCCCGAGGGCCGCCGAGCCGCGCGCCGAACCCGGCGACGACCTGCCGCTGGTCGGGCGCACGCCCGCGATGCAGGCGCTCTACCGGCTGGTGGCGCGGGTGATGAACACCGATCTTCCGGTGCTGATCACCGGCGAGAGCGGCACCGGCAAGTCGCTCATCGCCCGCGCGATCCATGACTTTTCCGACCGCCGCACCCTGCCCTTCGTGGTGGCGCAGGCGCAGGACCTGCAAGGCGCCGACGGCCCCTCGGCGCTGCTTGCGCGGGTGCGGGGCGGCAGCCTCGTCTTCGACGAGGTCGGCGATTTCGACGATGACGCGCAGGGCCGGATCGTGCGGCTGCTCGACACGCTCGGCAGCAACGCCCCCCGGATCATGGCGACGAGCCAGGTGGACCTGAGCCGCCAGATGGAGGGCGGCGGCTTCCGGCAGGACCTGTTCTACCGGCTTGGCGGCGTCACGCTCTCCGTGCCCTCGCTGCGCGAGCGGGTGGACGACATCCCCGCGCTGGCCGAGCATTTCCTCGCCCGGGGCGAGCGCGAGGGCTTCACCCTGCGCCGCTTCAGCGGCGACGCGATGGAACTGATCCGCGCCTACAGCTGGCCGGGCAACGTGCGGCAGCTTGAAAACACCGTGCGCCGCCTGCTGGTCACCTCGCCGGAGGAGGAGATCGGCCGCGGCGAGGTCGAGGCGATTCTCGGCAGCCAGCCGGCGATGGAGCCGCTGAAGGGCGGGTCCGAGGGCGACCGGCTGTCCTCCTCGGTGGCCAGGCACCTCAAGCGTTATTTCGACCTGCATGGCGGCGCGCTGCCGCCTCCGGGGCTTTACGGCCGGATCCTGCGCGAGGTCGAGATGCCGCTGATCGAGATCGCGCTGGATGCCACGGCGGGCAACCAGGCAAAATGTGCCGACCTGCTGGGGATCAACCGCAATACCTTGCGCAAGAAGATCACCGAGTTGGATATCCGCGTGACACGCCGCCGCAAGTTGATGTAAAAGCGCCACAGCATCCGTGGCCCAACGGCGCGGTCAGGCGCCGCCACCCGGCGGGGCTGCTGCCGTGCCGTCCCGCGTGATGCGCCGGAGTGCCCCGGCGGGGTGCGCGGTCGGGATGCGGAGTCGGGAGCGGGGGCGCGGGGCGGATCATGGCGGCAAGATCGTGACGGCGGCAGCGTGACAGACAGCGACGCGACCGGAGAGGGGCCAGCGCCCATGCCAGCGCCCATGCGAGCGCCGCCCGCGTCCGCGGATGCACCCGGCAGCCGAACGCGCCCGCCCGTCAAGGCGCGCCCGCGCCCGTCATGGGAGCGGCTCGCGCGCCTGCGCCGGCTGAAGCGGGTGCAGAACCTTGCCACGCTGGGTCTGGTCATTCTCGGCCCGATGCTGGCCTTTGCCACCTTCATGGCGCTTGGCCCCTTCGATCAGGGCGCCTCGTCGGTCGCGCTGCGTGGGGTGATCCTCGCCGACCTCGTCTATATCCTGCTGGTGGCGGGGCTGGTCTTCGCACGGCTGGCGCGCATGGTCGCCGCCCGCCGGGCGCATTCGGCCGGCTCGCGGCTGCACCTGCGGCTGACGGCGGTGTTCGCGGGGATGGCGCTGGTGCCGACCATCCTTGTCGCGGTCTTCGCCGGGCTGACGGTGAACATCGGGCTCGAGGGCTGGTTTTCCGAACGGGTGCGGCAGGTGCTGGGCTCCTCGCTCGCCGCGGCCGAGGCCTATGAGGCCGAACACCGCACCGACCTTGTCACCGATGCCGAGGCGCTGGCGAACTACCTCGACGCCGCGCGGCAGGCGGCGTTCTTTCTGGCCGACAGCGACCTGCGCCAATTGCTGACGCAGGGCCAGGCGCAGATCCAGCGCGGGCTGCGCGAGGCCTATGTCATCGACGGCGGCGGCGAGATCCGGGCGCGGGGCGAGCGCAGCTATCTGTTCGACTACGAACCGCCCTCCGAGGCCGAGATGGCGCGCGCCGCCGCCGGCGAGACCGTGGTGATCCAGGACTGGGACAACAACGAGTTCCGCGCGCTGGTGCGGCTGAAGCCCTATGCCGACCGCTACCTCTATGTCTCGCGCAATGTCGATGGCGAGATCCTCAGCCTGCTGGACGAGACGCGCAAGACCGTGCAGCTTTACCGGCAACTGGAATCCGACCGCGGCCGGGTGCTGTTCGAGTTCTCGCTGCTCTACCTCGCCTTCGCGCTGATCCTGATCCTCGCCGCCGTCTGGCTGGGGCTTTGGTTCGCCGAACGCCTGTCGCGCCCGGTGGGCCGGCTTGCGGGCGCGGCGCAGCAGGTGGGCGCGGGCAATCTCGACGTGCAGGTGCGCGAGGAACGGGGCGACGACGAAATCGCCATGCTGGGACGGATCTTCAACCAGATGACCCGGCAACTGAAGGGCCAGCGCGGCGCGCTGATCGCCGGGCACCGCAAGACCGAAGAGCGGCGGCGGCTGTTCGATTCGGTGCTCGGCTCCGTCACCTCGGGGGTGATCGGGCTTGATGCGGGCGGGCGGATCGACTTCCTGAACCGGGCGGCCGTCCGGCTTCTGGCGCTGGACCCGGCGGCCGAGCATGAAGGGCCGCTGGGCGATACGGTGCCCGAGTTCGAGGGGCTGCTCGCGCGGCTGCGCGAAGGTCTGGGCGAGACGGTGCAGGAGGAAATCCGCCTCAGCCGCGAGGGCCGGCTGGAAAGCCTGCTGGTGCGCATGGCGATGCGGCGCGGCGCGGATGGCCGGCTGGAGGGCTATGTGGTCGCCTTCGACGACGTGACCGAACTGGTCAGCGCGCAGCGGATGGCGGCCTGGGGCGACGTGGCGCGGCGCATCGCGCACGAGATCAAGAACCCGCTGACCCCGATCCAGCTTTCGGCCGAGCGCATCCGCCGCAAGTTCGGCCGGGCGATGGAGGAGGAGGATGCCGCGGCGCTGGACCAGATGGTCGACGTGATCGTGCGCCAGACCGGCGACCTGCGCCGCATCGTCGATGAGTTCAGCCGCTTTGCCCGGATGCCCGAACCCGACCGCCGCGACCACGATCTTGCGAAGCTGATGCGCGATGCGGTCGCGCTGCAGGAGGGCGCGCTGCACGGCGCGCGGCTGGTGGCGGATCTTCCGGCGGGGCCGGTGATGGTGGAACTGGATGCGACGATGATCGGGCAGGCGGTGACGAACCTTGTCAAGAACGCCGGAGAAGCCGTTGAAACCCTTATGGAAAGCGGTGCGCCCCCCGGCTATGAGCCCGAGGTGCGGGTGAGCATGACCGAGACCCCCGAGCAGATCACCATCCGCATCATGGACAATGGCGCGGGCCTGCCCGCCGACCGCGCGCGGCTGTTCGAGCCTTATGTGACGACCCGCGCCAAGGGCACCGGGCTCGGGCTTCCCATCGTCAAGAAGATCGTCGAGGAACATGGCGGCAGCCTGACACTGACCGATGCGCCGGCCTTTGCCCCCGGCGCGCATCGCGGCGCGCTGGCCGAGATCCGCCTGCCGCGCGCCAGGGCCGGGCGCGGCCTGCGCGGTGAGGGCTGCCTGCGGGGCGAGGGAGGGCCGGCTCCCTTCCCAAGCCCGCCCGCGCCCGACCCGCGCGCGCCGCAGGGCCACGCCGCCAACCCGGCCACCGCCCCTGCCTCCGACCCCGCCACCGACCCCGCCACCGGACTGGAGACGCAAGAATGACCCCGAACCGCGACAGCAAGATGGGCGATATCCTGATCGTCGATGACGAGCGCGACATTCGCGAGCTGATCTCGGACATCTTGCGCGACGAGGGCTTCACCACCCGCCTTGCCGCCAATTCCGACGAGTGCATGACCCAGATCAACGCCGAGCCGCCGGCGCTGATGATCCTCGACATCTGGCTGAAGGACAGCCGGATGGACGGGATCGACATCCTCAAGTCGGTCAGGCGCGACAACCCGGATGTGCCGGTCGTCATCATCTCGGGCCACGGCAATATCGAGATCGCCGTCGCGGCGATCAAGCAGGGGGCCTATGACTTCATCGAGAAGCCGTTCAACATCGACCAGCTGATGGTGGTGATCACCCGCGCGATGGAAACCAGCCGCCTGCGCCGCGAGAATTCCAGCCTGCGGCGGCGCGACATCGCCTCCTCCGAGATGATCGGCTCCTCGCCGGCCTTCCGGGCCCTCAAGGCGCAGCTCGACAAGGTCACGCGCTCGAACGGGCGGGTGATGCTGACCGGGCAGCCGGGGTCAGGCAAGGAGGTCGCGGCGCGCTACATCCACGTCAATTCCAACCGCGCCAGCGGGCCGTTCGTGTCGGTCTCGTCGGCCTCGGTCGAACCCGAGCGGATGGAGGATGTGCTGTTCGGGCGCGAATCCCCCGAGCGGGGGGTGGAAAAGGGCCTGCTGGAACAGGCGCATGGCGGCATCGTCTATTTCGACGAGGTGGCCGACATGCCCCCCGGCACCCAGTCCAAGATCCTGCGGGTGCTGGTGGAACAGCAGTTCACCCGCGTCGGCGGCGCCGACAGGGTGCGCGTCGATCTGCGCGTCATCTCCTCCACCACACGCGATCTTCCGGCGGAAATCGCGGCGGGCCGCTTCCGGCAGGAGCTTTACGACCGGCTCAACGTGGTGCCGATCCCGGTGCCGCCGCTGAGCGAGCGGCGCGAGGACATCCCCGAGCTTGCGCGCCATTTCATCGCCATGTTCAACCGCACCCAGGGCCTGCCGCTGCGCGCGCTGTCCGAGGACGCCGAGGCGCTGATGCAGACGATGCACTGGCCCGGCAATGTGCGCCAGTTGCGCAACGTGATCGAACGCGCGCTGATCCTTGGCGAGGGCAGCGGCCCGATCGAGGCGCGCGAACTGCCCGGCCCCGCCGCCGATCCGGCCGGCGAGGAGGGGCGCGTGGTGCTGGCGGGCGCGCTGGCGACGCTGCCGCTGCGCGAGGCGCGCGAACTGTTCGAGCGCGAATACCTGCTGACGCAGATCAACCGCTTCGGCGGCAACATCAGCCGCACCGCCAGCTTCGTCGGCATGGAGCGGTCCGCCCTGCACCGAAAGCTGAAGTCGCTGGGCGTGGTGACGACCTCCAAGGCGGGCGGGCGCGTCGCGCATCTGGACGAGGACGAGGACGAGGCGGCCGAGGAGTAGGGGCCCGCTGCGGGGGCGGCGCCTGGTCTGACGGCGCCGGCCTGACGCGCCGGGCCCTGACCGGCGCGAGCGACAGGCCATCCCGGCCGCGGTTGACCTTTCCCCGCCCGCGCGCCATCAAGTGCAGCAGGCGGGCAAGTGCGCAGGCGGGCAAGTGCAGCAGGCGGGCAGGTGCAGCAGGCGGGCAAGTGCGCAGGCGGGCCGAGCGCGGCAGGAGTGACCGGCACATGAAGATCATCATCTGCGGCGCGGGCCAGGTCGGCTGGCAGATCGCGCGGCATCTTTCGGGCGAGAGGAACGACGTGACGGTCGTGGACAGCAACCCCGAACTGGTGCGCCGCGCCGCCGACACGCTCGATGTGCAGGGGGTCACCGGCTTTGCCTCCTATCCCGACGTGCTGGACCGGGCGGGCGCGCGCGACGCCGACCTGATCATCGCCGCCACCCATTCCGACGAGGTGAACATGGTCACCTGCCAGGTGGCCCATTCGGTGTTCAACATCACCCGCAAGATCGCGCGGGTGCGGGCGCAAAGCTATCTCGACGCGATCTATTCGGATCTCTACCGCACCGACCACCTGCCGATCGACGTGGTGATCAGTCCCGAGCGCGAGGTGGCAGAGGCGGCGCTGCAACGCCTCGCCGCGCCCGCGACCTTCGATACCGAGAATTTCCTTGGCGGACGGGTGCAGCTTCTGGGCATCGCGCTCGATGAGGATTGCCCGGTCCTCAACACCTCGCTGCGCCAACTCACCGACCTGTTCTCCACGCTTCGCGCCATCGTGGCGGGGGTGCGGCGCGAGGGACGTCTCTTCGCGCCCGAGGCGGAGGACCAGCTTTACGCCGGCGATCAGGTCTATGTGTTCGCGCATGTCGAGGATGCCAACCGCACGCTGGACATCTTCGGCAAGTCCACGAAGAAGCAGGAGCGGATCGTCATCATCGGCGGCGGCAACGTGGGCCTCGCGGTCGCGCTTGCGCTGGAGCGGCGCACCGACCGCATCCGCGCCAAGGTGATCGAGCGCGACCGCGCGCAGGCCGAACGCGCCGCCGACGCGCTGGAGCGCACCATCGTGCTGCATGGCGACGGGATGGACATGGACATCCTGCAAGAGGCCAATATCGACCGGGCCGACGCGGTGCTGGTGGTGACGGATGACGACAAGACCAACATCCTTGCCGCGGTGCGCGCCAAGCAGGCCGGCTGCCCGATGGCCATCGCGCTGGTCAACGACCCGACGCTGCTGCCGCTGATGGGGCCGCTGGACATCGACGCCTACATCAACCCGCGCGCCACCACGGTCTCCTCGATCCTGCGCCATATCCGGCACGGGCGGGTGCGCGAGATCTATTCGATCGGCGATGCCGAGGCCGAGGTGATCGAGGCGCAGGTGCTCTCCACCTCGCCGATCTCGGGCCGGATGATCCGCGACATCGACTTCCCCGAGGGGGTGCTGGTCGGCGCGCTGCTGAAGGGCGAGACGGTGGTCAAGCCGCTTGGGGATACCAGGGTCGAGGAGGGCGACGTGATCCTCCTGTTCGCGATGGCGGGCGACGTGCCGGAGGTCGAGCGCCTTCTGCAGGTCTCGATCGACTTCTTCTAGGCCGGCGCCGGATGCACAAGATCCTCGAACTGCCGCTGCTGGTGATCCTGATGGGGGTCGGGGCGCTGGCGATGCTGGTGCCGGCGATCCATGCCTGGGCGATCCGCGACTGGGACGTGGCGCGCGCCTTCCTGTTCCCGGCGCTGCTGTTTCTGGTGGTGACGGCGCTGATCGGCATCGCCTCGGCGGCGCGGCGCCCGGCGAACCCGGCGCGCAGCCATCTGCTGGCGATGCTGGGCACCTTCGTGCTGCTGCCGCTGATGCTGGCGGTGCCGATGAACGAGGCGGTGCGCGACACCGGCTATTTCAGCGCCTGGTGGGAGATGGTGTCCTCGCTGACCACCACCGGCGCCACGCTGTTCGATCCGGCCCGCCTGCCGCCCTCGGTGCATCTGTGGCGGGCGCTGGTCGGCTGGCTGGGCGGCTTCTTCATGCTGGTGGCGGGGGTCGCGGTGCTGGCGCCGATGAACCTGGGCGGCTTCGAGGTGACGGGCGATGGCGGCCCGGCCGGCGCGGGGGCGGCAGTGGCGGCGGGAGAGGCGGCTGCGGGAGCGGCGGCTGCGGCATCGGCGCCCTCGGCAGAGCGCAGGCCGGGGCAGGGGCGGCGCGGCAGCGGCGCGCGCCGGCCCGGCCGAGGCCTGCGCTCGAGCCACACCGGCGACCGGCTGGTGCGGCACACGCTGGCGCTGATGCCGGTCTATGGCTCGCTGACGCTGGCGCTGTGGTCGGCGCTGCTGATCGCCGGCGATCCGGCGCTGGTGGCGGTCTGCCATGCGATGGCGGCGATGGCGACCTCGGGCATCTCGCCGGTGGGCGGGCTGGCGGGGGGCGGATCGGGCTTTGCCGGCGAGATGCTGATCTTCGTGTTCCTGCTGCTGGCGCTGTCGCGGCACATGATGCCCGCGATCGGCAGCCGCTGGACCCCGGCGCCGCTGGTCCACGACCCCGAGATCCGCATGGCGCTGGCGCTGATGGTGGCGGTGCCCTCGGTGCTGTTCGTGCGCCACTGGATCGGCGCGGTCGAGGTGAACGAGGTCGAGGATGTTCCCGCCGCCGCGCAGGCCGCCTGGGGGGCGCTGTTCACCGTGCTGTCCTTCCTGACCACCACCGGCTTCGAATCGGCGGGCTGGGTCGATGCCCGCTTCTGGTCGGGCCTGCCGACGCCGGGGCTGGTGCTGGCCGGGCTTGCCATCATCGGCGGCGGCGTCGCGACCACGGCGGGCGGGGTCAAGCTGCTGCGGGTCTATGCGCTCTACCGCCACGGCGAGCGCGAGTTGCAAAAGCTGGTGCATCCCGATTCCGTCGGTGGCGGCGGGCCCGCGGCGCGGCGGATGCGGCGGCAGGGCGCGCAGGTGGCCTGGGTGTTCTTCGCGCTCTTCGCCATGTCGATCGCGGTGACGATGCTGGCGCTGGCGCTGACGGGGCTGGGCTTCTCGCCCGCCACGGTGCTGACCATCGCCGCGCTGTCCAACACCGGCCCGCTGGCGCGCATCGCCGCCGAGGTGCCGCTGGCCTGGGCGACCCTGGGCGAGCCGGCAAAGGCGATCCTCGCCGCGGCGATGGTGCTGGGGCGGCTGGAAACGCTGGCGATCATCGCCCTGCTCAACCCCGAGATGTGGCGCGGCTGACGGGGGCGGCCCGCGGGCGCGGCGCTGCATCCGCGGCAGTTGCCGGGGCGGGACATTTTCGGGTGGAAACTGCCGGACAGCCGCATCATACTTGGGCTGACCCCGGCACGCGATTTGTGCAGCCGCACCTTCGGGGGCAAGCTTTGCGGCTGAAACACAAGGCAAAAAAGGCAAAACAAGAATGGCCGCCGACAAACAGAACCTGCAGGACGCCTTCCTCAATCATGTCCGCAAGATCAAGGTCCCGGTGACGATCTTCCTGATCAACGGGGTCAAACTGCAAGGTGTGATCACCTGGTTCGACAATTTCTGCGTGCTCCTGCGCCGCGATGGCCAGTCGCAACTGGTCTACAAGCACGCCATTTCCACGATCATGCCGGGGCAGGCGATCTCGCTCTATGAGGGTGAAGACTGACCGATCCCGCCACAGTCAAGGACCGGCCCACGCGGGCCTTCGTCCTGCATCCGGACATGAAGGCCGGACCCGGCCATCTGCGCTCCCGGCGCGAGCCCGATCTGGCGCTGGCCGAAGCCGTGTCGCTCGCCCTCGCGCTGCCCGACCTGGAGGTGGTCGGGGCCGAGGTCGTGCGCCTGCCGCGCGCGCAGCCGGGGCTCTTGTTCGGCAGCGGCAAGGTCGATGAGCTGAAGGCGCGCCTGGCCGAGGCGGAGGTCGATCTGGTGCTGGTCGATGGCCCGGTCAGCCCGGTGCAGCAGCGCAACCTGGAACGGGCCTGGAAGGTCAAGCTGCTGGACCGCACCGGGCTGATCCTGGAGATCTTTGCCGACCGTGCCCGCACCCGCGAAGGCGTGCTGCAGGTGGAACTTGCGGCGCTGAACTATCAGCGCACGCGGCTGGTGCGCGCCTGGACCCACCTCGAACGCCAGCGCGGCGGCTTCGGCTTTGTCGGCGGCCCGGGCGAGACCCAGATCGAGGCGGACCGCCGCGCCATCGACGAGGAGGTGGTGAAGATCCGCCGCCAGCTCTCGAAGGTGGTGCGCACGCGCGAGTTGCACCGCGCCGCGCGCCGCAAGGTGCCGTTTCCGGTGGTGGCGCTGGTCGGCTATACCAACGCCGGCAAGTCCACGCTGTTCAACAAGATGACCGGGGCCGAGGTTCTGGCCCGGGACATGCTGTTCGCGACGCTGGACCCCACGATGCGCGGGCTGGTGCTGCCCTCGGGCAGGAAGGTGATCCTCTCCGACACGGTGGGCTTCATCAGCGACCTGCCGACGCAGCTTGTCGCCGCCTTCCGCGCCACGCTCGAGGAGGTGCTGGAGGCGGACCTGATCTTGCATGTCCGCGACATCGCCCATCCCGAAACCGAGGAGCAGGCCGCCGATGTGGGCGAGATCCTCGAAAGCCTCGGCGTGGACGAGGACGTGCCGGTGTTCGAGGTCTGGAACAAGATTGACCTGCTCGGCCCCGAGACGCGCGCGGCGCTGCTGGCGACCGACGCGCGCACGCCGGGCATCCATGCGGTCTCGGCGCTGACCGGCGACGGGCTGGACGCGCTTGTGGCCGCCATCGGCACCGTGCTGGACGAGGAGCGCACCGAGACGGTGCTGGAGCTTGGCTTCGAGGAGGGCCGCGCCCGCGCCTATCTGCACCGCGAGGGCGTGGTGCTGGAGGAGACCGAGCACGAGGCCGGCCACCGCATCCATGTGCGCTGGACGGCGCGGCAGCGGGCGGCCTTCGAGGCGCTCCCGGGCTGATACCCTCGCCGCCGCGTGGCAAAAGCGCCGCAAGCCGCGGTTGCAGCGAGGGCCGCCCGCCGCGGCCCGTTGACGCGCGCCCTGCTTGCGTTACATGAGAGGCACGCTCCTGCAAGCCGGGCCTTCAGGCCGGGGGCGCCTATCGGCGACCGGGCCCCTCTGGCGAGAGTTTGCGGCGCTCTCGTGATGTCGGCGCCACCTTGATGCAAAGCCGGCGGAACCCTGTTTCATGACACCTTATACCTCGCGCATCCTCGCGCGCTGCCCCTGCACCCCGCTTGCGGAGCGGCTGGCATGACCGCGCAACCCCTCTCGCACAGCTCGACCCTTGGCTATTTCAGATGGGCCTTCATCTTCACTGCCGTCGGGCTCGCGCTTGGCCTGTGGCTGGGCTTCGCCACCGAGCACACGATCGGCGGCGCGATGAAGGTCTTCTTCATCGTCTGCGTGCTGGCGGTGCTGGAAATCTCGCTTTCGTTCGACAACGCCATCGTCAATGCCAACAAGCTCAAGGAGATGACGCCGGCCTGGCAGCATCGCTTCCTGACCTGGGGCATCGTGATCGCCGTGTTCGGGATGCGGATCCTGTTCCCGGTGCTGATCGTGGTGGTCGCCGCCGGGATCGGCCCCTGGCAGGCCGTCGTGCTGGCCGCCTCGCAGCCGGGGGAATATGCCGAGATCATGCAGCACGCGCATCTGCCGATCGCGGCCTTCGGCGGCACCTTCCTGATGATGGTGGCGCTGACCTTCTTCTTCGACCACGAGAAGGACGTGCACTGGGTCCACTCGCTGGAGGACTGGGCCTCGCGCTACTCCTCGATCCGCGGCATCGAGATCGCGGTGGTGCTGGTCATCATGCTGGTCTTCTCGCGCATCGTGCCGCCGGCCGAGGCCAGCGTGTTCATCAGTTCCGCGATCTGGGGGCTGCTGACCTTCCTGCTGGTCGAGGTGCTGGGCGGGGTGCTGGACAAGAACGAGGAGGCGATGTCGGGCGCGGCCAGGGGCGGGCTCGGCGCGTTCCTCTATCTGGAGGTGCTGGATGCCAGCTTCTCCTTCGACGGGGTGATCGGCGCCTTCGCGCTGAGCCAGAACCTGTTCGTCATCGCCATCGGCCTTGGCATCGGCGCGATGTATGTGCGTTCGATGACCATCATGCTGGTGGAGAAGGGCACGCTGGCCCAGTACCGCTATCTGGAGCACGGGGCCTTCTACGCGATCCTGGTCCTGTCGGTGATCATGTATGTGCAGACGATCTTCCATGTGCCCGAGGTGTTCACCGGCCTCGGCGGCGCGGCGCTGATCGGCATTGCGCTGTGGTCCTCGATCCGCTGGAACCACGAGAACGGCGGCGCCGCGGAAGCCGCCGAGGGCTGAGGCCGGGGGCGATGTCCGGTCCGCTGCGGGGCCGGGCCTTGCCATTGCGCGGCGGCGCGCGCTAGGTTTCGCGCCGCAGGGGCCCCGCGCAAGCCGGGCCCCGTTTCATGCCCGGAGACCGCCATGCCCGTTCTTGATACCGATTTTGTTCGCGCCCAGTTTCCGGCCTTTGCCGAACCCTCGCTGGCGGGGCTCGCGTTCTTCGAGAACGCCGGCGGCAGCTATGCCTGCGCGCCGGTGATCGACCGGCTGACGCGCTTTTACCGCGCGCGCAAGGTGCAGCCCCATGCGGCCTATGCACCCTCGGCGCTTGGCGGGGCGGAGATGGACGAGGCGCGCGCGCGCATGGCCGCGATGCTGGGGGTGGCGGTGGAGGAGGTCAGCTTCGGCCCCTCGACCAGCGGCAACACCTATGTGCTGGCGCAGGCCTTCTTGCGCGCGATGGAGCCGGGGGCGGCGATCGTGGTGACCAACCAGGACCACGAGGCGAACAGCGGCCCCTGGCGGCGGCTGGGCGAGGACGGGATCGAGATCCGCGAATGGCGCATCGACCCCGCGACCGGGCATCTGGACCCCGCGGATCTGGCGCCGCTGCTGGCCGACGGGCGGGTGCGGCTGGTCTGTTTTCCGCATTGCTCGAACGTGGTGGCCGAGATCAACCCGGTGGCCGAAATCGTGGCGATGGCCCATGCGGCGGGCGCCTTCGCCTGCGTGGACGGGGTGAGTTACGCGCCGCACGGGCTGCCCGATGTGGGCGCGCTCGGGGCGGATGTCTACCTGTTCTCGGCCTACAAGGTGTTCGGCCCGCATCAGGGGATCATGGTGGTGCGCCGCGAACTCGGGCTCAAGCTGCCGAATCAGGGGCACTGGTTCAACGGCGGGGCGCTTTACAAGCGTTTCACCCCCGCCGGGCCGGACCATGCGCAGATCGCCGCCTGCGCCGGGATCGCGGATTACTTCGATGCGTTGCACGCCCATCACTTCGCCCCCGAGCCCGATGCGCTCCGCCGCGGCGCGGCCGTGAACGGGCTGATCCGCGCGCATGAGGCGGCGCTGCTTCAGCCGCTGCTGGACCATCTGGCGGCGCGACCCGACCTGCGGCTGATCGGCCCGCGCGATGCGGCGCGGCGTGCGCCGACGGTCGCGGTCGTGCTGGACCTCCCGGCGGCGCCGGTGGCGGCCGCGCTGGCGGAGCATGGCATCGGCTGTGCGGCGGGGGATTTCTATGCGGTGCGCCCGCTGACGGCGATGGGGGTGGATCCGGCGCGCGGGGTGCTGCGGCTCTCGTTCGTGCATTACACGACGCAGGCGGAGATCGCGCGGCTGATCGGGGCGCTGGACGCGGTGCTGTAGCGGCGGGGGAGCCGGCTCCCCCGCACCCCCACGCTCAAGGAGGGGTTTTCNNCCACCCCTCCTTGAGAAACCTCCCCGAGGACATTTGCGACAAGGCAAAGGGCAGGGGAGTGATCCGGGGGCGGGTGGCGGGCGTAAGGCTTTGACAGTTTGCGAGGATCCCGATGACCGATGCCCCCCTGATCCTGTGGATCCGCCGCGATCTGCGGCTGTCGGACCACCCGGCGCTGGCGGCGGCCGCGGCCGGGGGGCGGGCGGTGATCCCGGTCTTCGTGCTGGACGAGGTGGTGGAGGGCTATGGCGCGGCGCCGAAATGGCGGATCGGCGAGGGGATCGCCGCCCATGCCCGGGCGCTGGACGGGATCGGCAGCCGGCTGATCCTGCGCCGCGGCAGGGCGCTGGAGGTGCTGCGGGCGCTGGTGGCGGAAACGGGGGCGGGCGCCGTGTGGTGGCAGCGCGCCCATGACCCCGAGGCGCGGGCGCGCGATACCGCGGTGAAGGCGGCGCTGACGGCGGCGGGGATCGAGGCGCGCAGCTTTCCGGGTGCGCTGCTGTTCGAGCCCTGGGAGGTGAGGACGGGGCAGGGCGACGCCTACCGGGTCTATACACCGTTCTGGAATGCGGTGAAGCGGCGCGCCGTGGCGCCGCCGGAGCCCCGGCCGAAGGCGCTGCGCCCGCCGCAGGTCTGGCCGGCGAGCGACAGGCTGGAGGACTGGGCGCTTGGCGCGGCGATGGGCCGGGGCCGGGCGGTCGTGGCCAGATATGCCCGGGTCGGCGAGGCGGCGGCGCTGGACCGGCTGCGCAGCTTTCTGGACACGCGCATCGCCGGATACGATGCGGGGCGCGACGTTCCGGCGCGGGATGCGACCTCGGGCCTGTCCGAGAACCTTGCCTGGGGAGAGATCGGGCCGCGCACGATCTGGCACGGCGCGCTGCGCGCGCAGCACGAGGGAGCGCCCGGCGCGGAGCGGTTCCTGAAGGAGCTGGTCTGGCGCGAGTTCGCGGCGCAGATCATGCACCAGTTCCCGGGGCTCGCGCAGAAGGACTGGCGCGCGGGCCGGGAGGGATTTCCCTGGCGGGGCGAGAGCCGCGATCTCGAGCGGTGGCGGCGCGGCATGACCGGCGAGCCGATGGTCGATGCCGCGATGCGCGAGCTTTACGCCACGGGGCGCATCCACAACCGGGCCCGGATGATCGCGGCGAGCTACCTGACCCGGCATCTGCTGACCGACTGGCGGCTGGGGCGCGCCTGGTTCGAGGACTGCCTGACCGACTGGGATCCGGCCTCGAACGCGATGGGCTGGCAATGGGTGGCGGGGACCGGGCCCGATGCCGCGCCCTGGTTCCGGGTGTTCAACCCCGCCGCGCAGGGCGACAGGTTCGATGCGGACCATGCCTATCGGCGGCGCTGGATTGCCGAGGGGCAGGCGCGCCCGCCGCAGACGGCGCTTGATGTCTTCGAGGCCTGCCCGCGATCATGGGCCTTGCGGGCGGGGCAGGATTATCCCGCGCCGGTGATCTCGCTGAAGGAGGGGCGGGCGCGGGCGCTGGCCGCCCATGCCGCCCGCCGCGGAAGGCAAGAAGCAAATTGAAACGCGCGGGCAAAGGGCTAGACTGTCGCGTGCAGGGGGACAGGATGGACCATCTCACGACCACGGCCGGGCAGCCCGGCCTGCCGCGCTATTTCGCGCATGTGTTCGATGCCGCGAGCCGGATGGCGCGCGGGCGGCTGGACTTCGTGCTGCCCGACGGCCGGGTGTTCCGCGCGACGGGCGCGGCGCCGGGCCCGGTGGCAACGCTCGAGGTGCATGACCCCGACATCTTCGCGCGCCTCGTGCGCGAGGGCGATCTGGGCTTTTGCGAGGCCTATATGGATGGCGCCTGGTCGAGCCCCGACCTCATGGCCTTCATGGATCTCTTGCATGCCGGCAACGACGAGATCTATGACGGCTTCCCCGGGATGCGGCTGGTGCGCGCCTTCGAGGGGTTGCGCCACTGGCTGCGCCGCAACACCAGGGCGCAGGCCCGCAGGAACATTGCCGCGCATTACGACCTTGGCAACGAGTTCTACCGCCTCTGGCTCGATGAGGGCATGACCTATTCCTCGGCGCTGTTCGCCGGCGGGCAGCAGAGCCTCGAGGCGGGGCAGCGGGCGAAATACGAAAGCCTCGTCAACCGCATGGATGTGCGGCCCGGCGAGCATGTGCTGGAAATCGGCTGCGGCTGGGGCGGCTTTGCCGAATATGCGGCGGGCGAGCGCGGGCTGCGGGTCACGGGGCTGACCATCTCGAAGGCGCAGCGCGACTATGCGGTGGCGCGGATCGCGCGCGCCGGCCTTTCGGACCGGGTGGAGATCAGGCTGCAGGATTACCGCGACGAGGCCGGGCAATATGACGGCGTCGGCAGCATCGAGATGTTCGAGGCGGTGGGCGAGGCCTTCTGGCCGGTCTATTTCGACAGGCTGCGGCGCGCGCTGAAACCGGGGCGCGCCGCCTGCCTTCAGGTCATCACCGTGGAGGACCGGCGCTTCGAGATCTACCGGCGCGGCGTCGATTTCATCCAGAAGCACATCTTTCCGGGCGGGATGCTGCCCTCGCCCTCGGTGCTGCGCCGCGAGGTGGAGCGGGCGGGCCTGTCGGTCGCCGGCAGTTTCGAGTTCGGGCCGAGCTACAGCCAGACCCTGCGCCGCTGGCACGAGACCTTCAACGCCCGCTGGGACGAGGTGTCGCGCCTTGGCTTCGACGAGCGGTTCCGGCGGATGTGGAACCTCTATCTCGCGGCTTGCGCGGGCGCGTTCGAGGGCGGAAACTGCGACGTGACGCAGATCACCGTCAGAAGGCCCGCGGCCTGACATGCGCATGGCGGCAAGGCGCACCCCGGCGCGCATTCCGGCGCGCACCCCGGCGCGCG
Source organism: Rhodobacteraceae bacterium UBA6141 (assembly GCA_002423245.1). Lineage (GTDB taxonomy): Bacteria > Pseudomonadota > Alphaproteobacteria > Rhodobacterales > Rhodobacteraceae > Frigidibacter. Next base: position 29,775 of record DIVD01000041.1, on the reverse strand, counting down.
CCCCCGCGGGGGCGTTGCGATCCAGCGGCGGGCGGGGCTGCGGCGGGCGGGGCGGGGCCGCCGAAGCTACAGAGGGCGCGGGGCGATGACGGCGATGTTCTTCTATGGGCCGCTGCGCCACGCGCCGCTGCGCGCCGCGGTTCTCGGGCGCGAGGTGCCGGTGCGGCCGGCGCGGCTTGCCGGGCAGGCGGTGCGGTGCGCCGGGGCCGGGGACTTGCCCATGCTGGTGGACGATCCGGGCGGCGCGGTGCAGGGCCTGCTGACCGGGCCGCTGACCGAGGCCGAACTGGCGCGGCTGGCCTTCTGCCGGGACTGTCTTGCCTTCGTCACCCGCGAGGTGACGGTGGAGGCGGACGGCGCGCAGCTTGCCGCCTCGGTGTTCTGGCCGGGGGAGGGGCAGCCGCAACCCGGCGGCCCCTGGGATTTCGAGGCATGGCGGGCCCGCTGGGCCGACACGGTGACAGAAACGGCGCGCGATGTCATGGCGCTTCGCGGCATCGCCGATCCGGCCCGGGTGCGCGCACGCTGGCCGCAGATGCTGGTGCGCGGCGGCGCGCGGGTGCGGGCGCGGCAGGCCAAGCCCACCCGGCTGCGCCGGCGCGCGGCGCCGGGCGACGTGGAGGTGGCCGCCTTCCGCCAGCCCTATGCGGGCTTCTTCGCGGTCGAGGAGCATGACATCTCGTGGCGGCGTTTCGACGGACGGATGACGCCCCCGGTCACGCGCGCGAGCTTCGTGTCGGCCGATGCGGTGGTGGTGCTGCCCTATGACCCCCTGCGCGACCGGGTGCTGGTGGTGGAACAGTTCCGCATCGGCGCCTTCGTGCGCGGCGATCCGCAGCCCTGGCTGCTGGAGCCGGTGGCGGGGCGCATCGACGGCGGCGAGACCCCCGAGGAATGCGCCCTGCGCGAGACCGTGGAGGAGGCTGGGCTGACGCTGCGCGGGCTGGTCGCGGGGCCGGGCTGCTATGCCTCGCCCGGCGCCAAGACCGAATACCTCTACAGCTTCGTCGGGCTTGCCGACCTGCCCGACGGCAGCGGCGGCATTGCCGGGCTGGAGGCGGAGACCGAGGATATCCGCGGCCATGTGATCCCCTTCGCGCGGCTGATCGAGCTGATCGACAGCGGCGAGGTGGACCTCGCGCCGCTGATCGTGCTGGCCTACTGGCTGGACCGGCAGCGCCCGCGCCTGCGCGCCGAGGCGGCGGCGGCGCTGCGGGCGGCGGAATAGGCAAGCCTCCGGCCGCGCGGTGCCGTGCGGCCCGTCCGCCGCCCGTGGCCCCGGCAGACCCCGGCAGGCCCGGTCATCACTACCGGGCTTGAGGCGCGGCCGGCCCCGGCATAGAAAGGGCGGCACCCACAGGGAGGCTTTGTCATGCGCATCTGTCCCGATCTGGCCGCCGCGGTCGGTCACACGCCGCTGATCCGCCTGAAGAAGGCCAGCGAGATCACCGGCTGCGAGATCCTCGGCAAGGCGGAATTCATGAACCCCGGCCAGTCGGTCAAGGACCGCGCCGCGCTGTTCATCATCGAGGACGCGGTGGCCAGGGGCCGGCTGCAACCGGGCGGCACCATTGTTGAAGGCACGGCGGGGAACACCGGCATCGGCCTCGCGCTGGTGGGGGCGAGCATGGGCTTTCGCACCGTGATCGTGATCCCGGAAACCCAGAGCCAGGAAAAGAAGGACATGCTGCGGCTGGCCGGGGCCGAACTGGTGCAGGTGCCGGCCGCGCCCTATTCCAACCCCAACAACTATGTGCGCTATTCCGGCCGCCTTGCCGAGGCGCTGGCCAAAACCGAACCTCGCGGCGCGATCTGGGCAAACCAGTTCGACAACGTCGCGAACCGGCAGGCGCATGTGGAAACGACGGGGCCCGAGATCTGGGACCAGACGGGTGGCAATGTCGATGGCTTCATCTGCGCGGTCGGCTCGGGCGGCACGCTGGCGGGCGTGGCGATGGCGCTGCAGCCCAACGGCGTGAAGATCGCGCTGGCCGATCCCGAGGGCGCGGCGCTGCACAGCTATTACACCACCGGCGAGCTGAAGGCCGAGGGCTCCTCGATCACCGAGGGCATCGGGCAGGGCCGGATCACCGCCAACCTCGAGGGGCTGACCCCCGACATGAGCTTCCGCATCCCCGATGCCGAGGCGCTGCCGGTGGTGTTCGACCTTCTGTCCGAGGAAGGGCTCTGCCTTGGCGGATCGTCCGGCATCAACATCGCCGGCGCGGTCCGCATGGCGCGGGACATGGGGCCGGGGCATACCATCGTCACCGTGCTGTGCGATTACGGCACGCGCTATCAGTCCAAGCTGTTCAACCCCGAATTCCTCAAGTCCAGGGGCCTGCCGGTGCCACAGTGGCTCGACCGCGCGCCCGCCGACTTGCCCGAGGTATACGAGGGGTGAGCCTGCGCATGGCCGGCCGGCTGAAGGCTTTCGCGCTGGCGGTCATGCTGGCGGTCATGCTGGCGCTTGTGCTGGCGCTGCTGCCCGGCGCGCCCTTCGGCAGCCTTCCGGGGGCCGCGCTTGCGCAACCCGCCGAGGCGCCGGATTTCGAGGCATGGGAGGCCGTTGCCCGCCGTGCCGAAGAGGCGGTGGCTGCGGGGCGCGCCTCGGACCGGGCGATCGAGGATCTGCGCGCCGAGATCGCGGGCTGGCGCGACCGCTTTCTTGCGGCGCAGAAGGTGGACAGCCTGCGGCTGGACACCCTGCGCAGCCAGCTCGAGGCGCTTGGCCCGCCCCCGGCAGAGGGCGCGAGCGAGCCCCCCGAGATCGCCGCCCGCCGCGCCGAGCTGACGGAACAGATTGCGCAGGTGCAGGCGCCCGGCATCGCCGCGGTGGAGGCCTACAGCCGCGCCGACGGCATCGTGCGCGAGATCGACCGCCTGCTGCGCGAGCGGCAGGCAGAGGCGCTGCTGACCACGGCACCCGCGCCGCTGAACCCCGCGAACTGGCCCGCCGCGCTCGCCGGGATCCGCTCGACCTTCGTCGGCATCGGCGATGACCTGGCTTTCGCCTGGGCCGACGAAGGCAATCGCGCCGGGCTGAAGCGCAACCTGCCGGTGATCGCGGCCTGCCTTGTCGCGGCTCTGGTGCTGCTGTGGCGCGGCGGCCGCTGGATCGCGTGGCTGACGCGCCGGCTGCGCCGGTCGCAGCGGCCCCGCTCGCGCCGGCTGGCCGAGGTGGTGCTGTCCTCGGGGCAGATCGTGCTGCCGGTGGCGGGCACGGTGCTGATCTCGGCGGCGCTGAACGCCACGGGGATGCTCGACGCGGCGGGGGGCGGCAGGCTTGCCACGCTGCCGCTGCTGACCGCGCCGCTGTTCGTCGCGCGATGGGTGGCGGGCTGGGTGTTCCCCGCCGCGCCGGAATTCGTTGCGCCCTTCCCCCTGCCGCCCGAACGCCAGACCGAGGGCCGTCTGCACATGACGGTGCTGGGCCTTCTGCTGGCGCTGGAACTGTGGCGCCGGGTGCTGCTCGCCGAGGCGCCGGCCGAGACCGGGGCCGCGGTGTCCTTCGTGCTGCAGGCCGGCGCCGGGGTCTCGCTGTTCCGGCTGGGGCAGTTGCTGCGCAGCCATGCGCGCATGGACGCGGAGGACATCGCGGCGCGGGCCACGCGGGCGCAGATCGTCGGGCTGCTCGGCGCCCTCACCGCCGCGGTCGCGGTGGCGGGGCCGCTGCTGGCCGGCATCGGCTATGTCGAGGCGGGCGACCAGTTGACCTGGTCCACCGCGATCTCGCTGGCGATCCTCGGGCTTCTGGTGGTGCTGCAGCGGGTCGCGACCGACATCTACGGCCTTGTCACCGGCGACGAGCGCGCCGAGGAGGCACTGGTGCCGGTGCTGGCGGGCTTCGGGCTGCTGCTGGCCGCGCTGCCGGTGCTGGCGCTGGTCTGGGGCGCAAGGCGCACCGATCTGGCCGAGGTCTGGACCCGGGTGCAGACCGGGTTCGACCTTGGCGGCGTCCGGCTGTCGCCGGCGGTGTTCGTGACCTTCGGCGTGGTTTTCGGCCTTGGCTATGCGATCACCCGGATGGTGCAGGGCGCGCTTCGCAACACCATCCTGCCCAGGACGCGGATCGACAAGGGCGGGCAGACGGCCATCGTCTCGGGCCTTGGCTATGTGGGCCTGTTCCTGGCGGGGGTGCTGGCGATCACCGCCGCCGGCATCGACCTGTCGTCGCTTGCCATCGTCGCGGGGGCGCTGTCGGTGGGCATCGGCTTTGGCCTGCAGACCATCGTGCAGAACTTCGTGTCGGGCATCATCCTGCTGATCGAGCGGCCGGTCTCCGAGGGCGACTGGATCGAGGTCAATGGCCAGCAGGGCATCGTGCGCGCCATTTCCGTGCGCGCGACCCGGATCGAGACCTTCGACCGCACCGATATCATGATACCCAACGCGGACCTGATCGCCAACCCGGTCACCAACTGGACCCGGTTCAACATGGCGGGCCGGATCATCGTGCCGGTGGGCGTGGCCTATGGCACCGACACGCGGCTGGTGGAGCGCGTGCTGATGGAGATCGCGACCGATCATCCGCTGGCGATGCTGACGCCGGCGCCGCAGGTGTTCTTCATGGGCTTCGGCGCGAGTTCGCTGGATTTCGAGATTCGCGCGGTGCTGTCCGACATCAGCTTCGGCTTCGCGGCCAGATCCGATATCAACCATGCCATCGCCGCCCGCTTCGCGGCCGAGGGCATCGAGATCCCGTTCCCGCAGCGCGACCTGTGGCTGCGCAGTCCGGTGCGGATGGAAGCCGGGGAAGAGGAGGCCAAGCCGGCGCCGGAGAGCCGCTCTTGAGCGGCGAAAGAGGGCTTGCACAGCTGTCCTGCAGGGGGGTGGCGGAGAGACAGGGATTCGAACCCTGGGAAGGCTTTCACCCTCAACGGTTTTCGAGACCGCCCCGTTCGACCGCTCCGGCACCTCTCCGCGACGGTGGTCTTCGTGGAGCGGGGATTTAGCCCGGTCCGGCGTCCTGCGCAACCGGATTTTGCGGCGGATGCGCGGAAAGGCCGCGGGCGCGCGAGGCGTGCGGGGCCCGGGGCGGGGGCGCCGCCCGGGCGCAACATGCGGCCGCTCACGACACTGTTCCCGCCCATGCGCGGCGCTGTGAGGCAGCGCGGCTTGCATTCCGGGCCGCGGCGGCTACCACTGGGGCGGAACACCCGGTTTCCTCCCGGAAGGATCCTTGCCGATGCCTCTCGCGCCCCTCCGTCAGCTCCGGCGCCTCGGCGCGCCGGCCCTGCTGGCCGCAGCGCTCGCGCTGTCCAGCCTTGTTCCCGCCGCCGCCGAGGCGCCGCAGGTGCCCGATGCCGCGCGCCTGTCCGAGGTGCTGCGACTGCCCGAGCTGATGGAGATCATGCAAGGCGAGGGCGTCGCCTATGGCGCGGAACTGGAGGCGGATCTGTTTCCCGGCAAGGGCGGGGCCGACTGGCTGGCAACCGTGAAGCGCATCTACGCCCCGGACCGGCTGATGCCGGTCTTCGAGCAGGTGTTCGCGGCCGAACTCGAGGGCACCGACACCGCCGCCATGCTCGCATTCTTCGAGTCGGGGACCGGCGCGCGCGCGGTGGAGCTGGAGATCGCCGCCCGGCGCGCGCTGCTGGACGAGGGCGTCGAGGAGGCCGCGAAGCTGCAGCTTGAAGAGATGCTGGCCACCCAGTCCCCGCGCCTGTTGGCGATCGAGGAATTTGCCGATGCGGGCGACCTGATCGAATCGAACGTGCTTGGCGGGCTCAACGCCAACCTCGCCTTCTACCGCGGCATGATCGGGGCGGGCGGGCTGCCGCCGGGCACCAGCGAGGCGCAGCTGCTGGCGGATGTGTGGTCGCAAGAGGAGGCGATCCGCGAGGAAACCCGCGAGTGGCTCTATTCCTACCTCGCGCTCGCCTATGCCCCGATGAGCGATGCCGAGCTTGCGGCCTATACCGCGTTTTCGGCCGGACCGGCGGGCAAGGCGCTGAACAGGGCGCTGTTCGCGGGCTTCGACGCGGTGTTTGTGCGCGTCTCGCACGATCTCGGCGCCGCCGCCGCGCGCTACGTTGCGGGGCAGGATATCTGAGGCCCCGCTTTCGCGCCCCCGCTTGACTCTGCCCCTCCGATCATGGATAAGCCCGCATCCCGGCGGGTCCCGATGGACCGGCCCGGATGTGAATTGACGTGACGATCCCTACGAAATGACGCCCCGCAAGGGGGCGCGCTGTCCGAAGGCGGCGGGACATCCCGCCACGAACGCCCGCAACCGGGGGCCGCAGGACGCGGATGACATGAAGGAACGACCCATGTTCGCGGTCCTCAAGACCGGCGGCAAGCAGTACAGGGTTCAGGCGGGCGACGTGCTCCGCGTGGAACGGCTTGCGGCCAATGCTGGTGACAAAGTCCAGTTCAACGACATCCTGATGCTGGGCGGCGACACGCCGACCCTCGGCGCGCCCTTCGTGGCCGGCGCGGCCGTGCAGGCCGACGTGATCGACGAGATCAAGGCCGACAAGGTCATCACCTTCCACAAGCGCCGCCGCAAGCACTCCTCGCAGCGCACCCGTGGCCACCGCCAGACGCTGACGCTGCTGCGCGTGACCGACATTCTCGCCGATGGCGCCGATGCCTCGGGCGTGATGGCCGCTGTCGGTGCGCGCACCAGGGCGCCCGCCGCAGCCGCCGAACCGGTCCCGGCTGCCGAAGCCGCCCCCGCCAAACCGGCGCGCGCCCGCAAGGCCGCCGAAGCACAGGAGTAATCCCCCATGGCACACAAGAAAGCAGGCGGCTCTTCGCGCAACGGCCGCGATTCCGCGGGCCGCCGGCTCGGGATGAAGCTCTATGGCGGCCAGGCCGCCATCCCGGGCATGATCATCGCCCGCCAGCGCGGCACCACCTGGTGGCCGGGCGAGGGCGTGGGCATGGGCCGCGACCACACGCTCTACGCCGTGGTCGAGGGCCGCGTGTCCTTCAAGAAGGGCCTCAAGGGGCGCACCTTCATCTCGGTGCTTCCGGTCGCGGAGGCGGCAGAGTAAGCCGAACCTTTACAATCCGGCGTGTAAGGAGGATCGGCCGGCGGGGCCGGTCCTCTTCTTCGTTTCAGGAAAGGCCCTCGGTCATGGGCATGATTGCAGATATCTTCTCCCTCGGCGCGCTCGGCCGGGATCTTGCGCCCTGCGCCGGGCCGCGTCGGGTGCTTGCCTTTCGCGCAAGGCGGGGCTGCGCAGGGGGGCCGACCGCCGCGCCGGGCCTCTTCGGCCTCTTCGGCGGAGGGCGGGCATGACTGCGGCCCCGGTCCACACCCGGCCGCAGCCGATCCCGGCAGAGCGGTTCGTGCTGCGCCCGCTGCGCCGGTCCGATGCCGGGCTGATCTCGATGTACACCGCCGACCGCCGCGTGGCCGAGGGTACGCGGGCCATCCCGCATCCGCTGCCCCCCGGCGCGACCGAGGCGTTCATCGCCCGCGTCACCGGCACCCCGGCTGCGGGCGCGGCGCACGAGGATGTCTGGGCGCTGGACGGCTCGGCGCATGGCCTGGCCGAAGTGCTGGGGCTGGTCTCGCTGACCCATATGGAGCGGGATCAATCCGAGATCGGCTTCTGGGTGGCCCCCGCCTTCTGGAACACCGGCTTCGCGTCCGAGGCGGTGGCGGCGCTGGTTGCGGCGAATCCGCACCGCTCGCGCACGCTGTTTGCAGAGGTGTTCCAGGATGCGCCGATCTCGGCGCGCGTGCTGTCCAACTGCGGCTTTGCCTATCTCGGCGATGCCGAAAGCTGGTCGGTCGCGCGCGGCGCCCGGGTGCCGACCTGGACCTACCTGCGCAAGATGGCCTGAGCGCGCGGCGGCCCGCGACGCCGCGCATCTTCCACGTCGTTCTGGCCGGAATGTCCTCGGGGCGCGAATTGGCAGGCACGGCCAGGAGGGGGGCAGACGGCCCCCTCCGCCCTTTCCCGCCCTTGCAACGCTTGATCCCCGCGCGCCAAGGGGCTATCGCCTGTTTCCACCTTCTTCTGAAAGCCGACCGCATGAAATTCCTCGACCTCGCCAAAGTCCATATCCGCTCGGGCGGCGGCGGCGCGGGCTGCGTCAGCTTCCGGCGCGAGAAGTTCATCGAGTTCGGCGGCCCCGACGGCGGGGATGGCGGGCGCGGCGGCTCGGTCTGGGTCGAGGCGGTGGAGGGGCTGAACACCCTGATCGACTTCCGCTATCAGCAGCATTTCTTCGCCACCTCGGGCCAGCCCGGCATGGGCAGCCAGATGACCGGCAAGGACGGCACCGACAGGATCCTGCGCGTCCCCGTCGGCACCGAGATCCTCGACGAAGACGAAGAGACGGTCATCGCCGACCTGACCGAGGTCGGCCAGCGGGTGCTGCTTGCCCGCGGCGGCAATGGCGGGTTCGGCAACCTGCATTTCAAATCCTCGACCAACCGCGCCCCGAGCCGCGCCAATCCGGGGCAGGAGGGGGTGGAGCGCACGATCTGGCTGCGCCTGAAGCTGATCGCCGATGCCGGGCTTCTGGGCCTGCCCAATGCCGGCAAGTCCACCTTCCTCGCCGCCACCTCGAACGCGCGGCCCAGGATCGCCGACTATCCCTTCACCACGCTGGTGCCGAACCTCGGCGTGGTCGGCATCGACGGCAAGGAGATCGTGGTGGCCGACATTCCGGGCCTGATCGCCGGGGCGAGCGAGGGCAGGGGGCTCGGCGACCGTTTCCTCGGTCATGTGGAGCGTTGCTCGGTGCTCCTGCATCTGGTGGACGGCACCTCCTCCACCATCACGAAGGACTACAGGACCATCATCGCCGAGCTGGAGGCCTATGGGGGCGCGCTTGCGGACAAGCCGCGCATCACCGCGCTGAACAAGATCGACGCGCTGGACGGCAAGACCCTCGCCGCCCGCCGCCGCAGCCTCGAGAAGGCCTCGGGCGGCGAGGTGTTCCCGATCTCGGGCGTGACCGGCGCGGGGCTGCAGGACGTGCTGCGTGCGCTTCATGCCCGGATCATCCGCGCCCGCGCCATCCCCGAGGAGGAGGAGGAGGCGCCTTGGCAACCCTGATGCCAGATGCCGCCGCGCTTGCCCGGCCCGTGCCTGCCCGGCCCGCGCTTGCCGGCGCGAAACGGATCGTCGTCAAGATCGGCTCCGCCCTGCTGGTGGACCGCGAGGCCGGACTGAAGACGCCCTGGCTGCAGGGGCTGGCCGAAGATGTGGCGATGCTGCGCGCGCGCGGCACCGATGTGATCCTCGTCTCCTCGGGGTCCATCGCGCTTGGCCGCCGGGTGCTTGGCCTGCCCTTCGCCGCCCTGCCGCTGGAGCAGAGCCAGGCCGCCGCCGCCGTCGGCCAGATCCGCCTTGCCCGCGCCTATGAGGAGGTGCTGGCCCCGCACGGGGTGATGACCGCGCAGGTGCTGGTCACGCTGGAGGATACCGAGGATCGCCGCCGCTACCTCAACTCCCGCGCCACGCTGCAGACCCTGCTGGGCTTCGGCGTGGTGCCGATCGTCAACGAGAATGACACGGTGGCCACCGATGAAATCCGCTTTGGCGACAATGACCGCCTCGCCGCGCAGATCGCGGTGACGGTGGGCGCCGACCAGCTGGTGCTGCTGTCGGATGTGGATGGCTTCTACAGCGCCAACCCGCATGAAGACCCCGCCGCGGTCCGGTTCGACGTGATCGACCGCATCACGCCCGAGATCGAGGCGATGGCCGGCGATCCGGTCTCGGGCCTGTCCAAGGGCGGGATGAAGACCAAGCTGATGGCGGCGCGCACCGCGGTGCAGGGCGGCTGCGCGATGGCGATCATGGAGGGGTCGGTGCTGCGGCCGCTGACCGCCCTGGCTTCGGGCGCGAATTGCACATGGTTCCTGCCCGAGGGCGACCCGCAGGCCGCGCGCAAGCGCTGGATCGCGGCGATGAAGCCGCGGGGCGAGGTGCGGGTGGATGCGGGCGCCGTCGCCGCGCTGGCGCAGGGCAAGTCGCTGCTGCCGGCGGGCGTGGTCGCGGTCGCGGGCAGTTTCGGGCGCGGCGAGCCGGTGGCCGTGCTGGGCCCCGATGGCGCGGTGCTCGCCAAGGGCCTGATCCGCTACACCGCGGCCGAGGCGACGGCGATCGCCGGGCACCGGTCCGGCGAGATCGAGGCGATCCTTGGCTATCCGGGCCGGGCGGCGCTGATCCACCGCGACGACATGGTGCTGTAGCGCGCCGGTTGCGCCTGCCACGAAACCGGGACCAGGGTGCGGGACGCCCTGCCCAAGGAGGCTTCGATGAAGGACATGGAAACTCTCGCCGCCACGATGGACGGGATCGGCCGCGCCGCCCGCGCCGCCGCCGCCGAACTCGCCTTCGCCGCGCCGGAGCGCAAGCATGACGCGCTGACCGCCGCCGCCGATGAGGTCTGGTCGCGCCGGCAGGCGATCCTCGAGGCCAACGCCCGGGACATGGCCCATGGGAGGGAAAAGCGCCTCTCGCCGGCGATGCTCGACCGGCTGGAGCTGACCGAGGCGCGCATCGAGGCCATCGCCCGGGGCTTGCGCGCGGTTGCCGAACAGCGCGATCCGGTGGGCGAGGTGATCGCCGACTGGGACATGCCGACGGGGCTGAACATCCGCCGGGTGCGCACGCCGATCGGGGTGATCGGGGTGATCTATGAAAGCCGGCCCAACGTCACCGCCGATGCCGGTGCGCTCTGCCTCAAATCCGGCAATGCGGTGATCCTGCGCGGCGGGTCGGAAAGCTTCCAGTCCTCCACCGCCATCCATGCCTGCCTGCTGGAGGGTCTGCGCCGCGCCGGCCTTCCGCAAGCGGCGATCCAGCTTGTGCCCACGCGCGACCGGGCGGCGGTATCGGAGATGCTGCGCATGGTCCGGCATATCGACGTGATCGTGCCCCGCGGCGGCAAGGGACTGGTCGGGCTCGTGCAGGCCGAGGCGCGGGTGCCGGTCTTCGCGCATCTCGAAGGCATCTGCCATGTCTATGCCGACGGCGAGGCCGATCCTGAAAAGGCGCGCCGCGTGGTGCTGAACGCCAAGACCCGCCGCACCGGCATCTGCGGCGCGGCAGAGTGCCTGCTGATCGACCGCCGCTTCCACGCCCGGCATGGCGCGGTGCTGATCAAGGATCTGCTCGCCGCCGGGGTGGAGGTGCGGGCCGAGGGCGAGCTGGCGACGATCCCCGGCACGGTGCCGGCCCGGCCCGACGATTTCGGGCGCGAGTTCCTCGACAGCATCATCGCGGTCAAGCTGGTGGACGGTGTGGACGGAGCCATCGCCCATATCCGCCACTATGGCAGCCAGCACACCGAGGCGATCCTGACCGAGAATGACGCCACCGCCGACCGCTTCTTCCAGCGGCTCGATTCGGCGATCCTGATGCGCAATGCCTCCACCCAGTTCGCCGATGGCGGCGAGTTCGGCATGGGCGCGGAACTCGGCATCGCCACCGGCAAGCTGCACGCGCGCGGCCCGGTCGGCGCCGAGCAGTTGACCAGCTTCAAGTATCTGGTGGTGGGCGACGGCACGATCCGCAGCTAGGCGCGCCGGGCCGTGCGCCGCCAGCCACCCGCGCGTCAGAACCGCAGGCTGATCTGCGTCGGTTGCAGTTCTGCCGCCACTGCGCGGTCTTGCCGCGCCGCTTCGACCGGCAGCAGCGCGAAATGCACCTGCGCGGCGCTGATCCCCTCGGCGCTGGCGCTGGCGCTGCCCGTCGCCACCGCCCAGAGCGCGGGGTCGACCTTCATCCGCTGCGCCTCGGCCCGCATCCGCCAGCCCGTGCCCTGCCGCGAGATGCTGACCCGTCCGCCCCAGGGCAGCGCGGTTTCCAGGCATTGCAGCGCCAGGAAGGCCAGCTTCACCTCGCGCCGCGCCTGATCGCCCTCGGGCTGCCAGTCCACCGACAGCCGCCCGCCCGCCATCGCATCCGCGATCACCGACAGGATCTCGGGCCGCCCCAGCCGCTGCTCGGCGGCCGCCGCGCCAAAGGCGATGCGGAAGAAGCGGATCCGCGCCTTGGCGCTGGCGACGCTTTCGGCGATCAGCGCCATTTCCGGCCCCCCGGCCGTGCCGGCCATCGAAAGCAGTTCAACCCCGTTGCCGATCGCCCCCAGCGGGCTGATAAGGTCATGGCAGATCCGCGAGCCAAGCAGCGCGGTCAGGTCGGGATCGTCATATGACATGGCAGCGTCCGGGGAAGGCAGGTGAAGGAATGCAAGGAGGGTCGGCCCGATGAACAGCATCCTCGAGCCCGGAATGCTGGTGCGGCATCCCGGCCAGCCGGACTGGGGGCTGGGGCAGGTGCAATCGCGCATCGGCAGTCGCATCACGGTGAATTTCGAACATGCCGGCAAGGTCGTCATCGACGGGACGCGGATCGATCTGTTGCTTGTGCCGAATTCTCAATGACTTACCCATGGCTGAACAGGGGAACGGTAACACAACCGGAACGTGAGTCAACCGGGCCGGATCCCGACTCCCTCCGCCGCCACGGTTGCAAAACGCGCGCCGCCCGCCTACAACCGCGCCACCTGCCCGGCGCCGGTCCGATGGGCCGCCGGGCGCCGCAGAAGAAGTGACATGACGCCCGATCCGACGACGCCCGAAACCTCGCCTTTCGTGATCCGTCTGGCGATCGAGGAGCGCGACCTTCTGGCCGCGCAGCGCCTGCGCTACGGCGTCTTCGTGGAAGAGCTTGGCGGCGATGGCCCGCTGGTCGACCATGCCCGCCGGCTGGAGCGGGACGAGTTCGACGCCGTCTATGACCATCTGGTGCTGATCGACAGCCGCCGCGATGCCGCCGCGCTCGACCATGTCGTCGGCGTCTACCGGCTGCTGCCGGGCGAGCGGGCGGAGGGATTCGGGCGTTTCTATTGCGATGGCGAATATGACCTGACGCCGCTGCGCGCCTCCGGCCGCCGCCTGCTGGAGCTTGGCCGCTCCTGCGTGCATCGCGACTATCGCGGCGGCCCGGCGATGTTCCTGCTGTGGAACGGGCTGGCCGACTATGTGCTCGACCTCGGCATCGAGGTGCTGTTCGGCGTCGCCAGCTTCCACGGCACCGACCCCGGGGCGCTGAAGCTGCCGCTGTCATGGCTGCACCACCACCATCTTGCCCCGCCCTCGCTGCGGGTGCGGGCGCTGCCCGAGCATTTCCAGCGGATGGACCTCGTCCCGGCGGACCAGCTCGACCGCAAGGCGGCGATGGTGGCGATGCCGGCGCTGATCAAGGCCTATCTCCGGCTTGGCGGCTTCGTGGGCGAGGGGGCCTTCATCGACCGGCCGTTCAACACCACGGACGTGTGCCTGCTGATGGACACCACCGCGATGAGCGAGAAGCACAAGGGCTTCTACACCCGCAAGTTCGACGCTCGCGCCTGACGCCGAAGATGGTCACCTGGCGCGCCGAAACTCCCCCCGCCGCGCCAAGGATCGGCGCCCTCGGCTGGCTGCTGGTGGCGGCGCGCGCACCGCTGCTGGCGCTCGTCACCTATGGCGGGCTGGTGCTGCTGCTGGTCCTGCGCCTGCCCGAGCGCGCGGCGTTCGGCCTCGGCCGCCCGGTGACGCCCTTCATCGCCCAGGGCGTGTGCCGCGCGGCACTGGCGATCCTCGGCATCGGGCTCGACGTGCGGGGCCGCCCGATGCAGGGCCGGGGCGGCATCGTCGCCAACCATTCCAGCTGGCTCGACATCTTCACGCTCAACGCCTGCGACCGGGTCTATTTCGTCTCGAAGGCCGAGGTGGCGCGCTGGCCCGGCATCGGCTGGCTCGCCCGCGCCACCGGCACCGTGTTCATCGCCCGCGACCCGCGCGAGGCCCGCGCCCAGCAGGATCTGTTCGAGGCGCGGCTGCGCGCGGGCCACCGGCTGCTGTTCTTCCCCGAGGGCACCTCGACCGACGGGCGCCGGGTGCTGCCGTTCAAGCCCACGCTCTTCGCCGCCTTCTTTTCGGATGGCCTCGCCGAGCTGCAGATCCAGCCGGTGACGGTGATCTACCACGCGCCGCGCGGCGAGGATCCGCGCTTCCTCGCCTGGTGGGGCGACATGGCGTTCGGCCCGCATCTGCTCAGGCTGCTGGCGAGCCGCCGCCGCGCCCGCGCCGAGGTGATCTTTCATGCGCCCCTCGCCGTCGCGGATTTTGCCGGCCGTAAGCCGCTCTGCGCCGCCGCCGAGGCCGCCGTGCGCGCCCCCCTCGCGCAGGCGCCGGCTCAGCCGTAGCTGCGCGTCGGGCGGTCGAACACCTTGCGCCCCATCAGGCTGGCGACCAGATCGACCATCAGCCGCGCCGTGCGCCCGCGCTCGTCGAGGAACGGGTTCAGCTCCACCAGGTCCAGCGAGGTGACACGCCCGCTTTCATGCAGCAGCTCCATCACCAGATGCGCCTCGCGGAAGGTGGCGCCGCCCGGAACCGTGGTGCCGACGGCGGGCGCGATCGACGGGTCGAGGAAATCGACATCAAGGCTGACATGCAGCATCCCCGCCGCCGCGCGCACCCGGTCCAGAAACGCCCGCAGCGGCGCCACGATGCCGAACTCGTCCAGCACCCGCATGTCCGTAAGGTCGATCTGCCCCGCCTGCAACGCCGCATGTTCGGCCGGATCCACCGAGCGAATCCCGTAAAGGCAGATATTCGCGGCCGGCACCGGCGCGGGGAAGGGCGGGAAGGCGTCGAACCCGCCGCGCCCGGCGATATAGGCCACCGGCGTGCCGTGCAGATTGCCCGATTGCGTGGTCAGCGGTGTGTGAAAGTCGGTATGGGCGTCGAGCCACAACAGGAACAGCGGCCGCCCGGCGCCCTGCGCATGAGCCGCAACCCCCGCCACCGAACCGAGCGACAGCGAGTGATCGCCGCCAAGGAAGATCGGGAATCCGCCCTCCGCCAGCGCCGCGCGCCCCGCCGCCGCCAGCGCCTCGGTCCAGCCGACGGTCTCGGCCAGCGAATGCACGGCGGGGTTCGCGCACTCCACCTCGCGCAGCACCGGCAGCCCCACATCGCCCCGATCCTCGACCCCGTGGCCCAGATCCTGCAGCATCCGCCCCAGCCCCGCCACGCGGTAGGCCGCCGGCCCCATCAGGCAGCCGGGGCGGCGCTGGCCCGAATCGACGGGCGCTCCGATCAGGTGGCATGTCATCGGCATGGCAGTCCTTTCGTCGGGCAGGATGGCTGGCCCATCATGGCCGCAAGACCCGCCCCGCCCGCAACCGCATTGTGCTCCGCCACTGCTTCTTGCTGGCCGAAATATCCTCGGGGGCGCGGGGGCAGACAGCCCCCGCCGGGTGCAACCGGCACCCCGCCCGCCATGAAAAAAGGCGCCGGGACAGGGCGCCTTCCTCCTCAGCCAGGGATCGGGGCGCTCAGCCGCCCCAGGTCCGCACCGGCCCGCAATCCATATGCACGAAATTGGACCGCGAGTATTTCCCCACCCCGCCCGCGCGGCAGGCCATCGCCGCCTTGTACATCTGCGACACCGACCGCGAGGCCAGCCGCAGGTCCGCCGCCTGGCCCTTCATGTGCAGCGAGTTCTTCGCCACACCGCTGGAGCGCGAGCGCAGCATGTTGTTCGTCGCCGGCGAGCGGTAGCCCGACAACATCATGTAGGGCTCGCTCACCCCCATCAGCCGGTGCGAGGCCGCCGCGATGTCCACGGTGCGCGCGTCGATGTTCACCACCTGATCGTTCCGCCAGTCGCGCATGAAATGGTTGATCTCGGCCAGCGCCTCGGGGATGTACTGCCCGTCCAGCCAGTAGATCGTGTCGAGGCTTTCGCCGGTCCGGCCGGAATACATCCGGATCCGCCGCACATCGCCCGCGCCGCGCAGAAAGCCGAACGCGTTGGAGCAGGTCGGGGCCGCCACAAGGGCGGTCGCCGCGAATATCCCGAAGATCCCGCGCCGCGAGACCCCCGCCGAGAGTGAATGTGTCATTGCTGCGCCTGTCCCGTCGCTTGAGGCCGCTTTTGGTAGCGGCTTTGTTCATGTCATCCCCAGATGCAGGGAATTTATGGCACGGCACGCCTCATGTGCCAAGCCGGCAATTCCCGCCGGGTTCTCGCCGAAAGGTTGATCGGCGAAATCCTGCTTGAACGATTTCCGGGCCCCGCCAACCGCCGCACGCCCGCGCGCTGTTGCGCGAATGCGACATGTTGGCGCCGGTGCTTGCGCTTGTGAGTGGACAGCCGCCCCTGTCCACAGCAACACTCGGGCGCGCAGCAGGGCACGGGCGCGCAGGGGCGCGCAGCAGGGCAGGCACGAGGTCGCAGATGCGGAAAACCGGACGGACATGCGTGAGAGCTGGCCACAGCGCAGGCGCGGCCGGTCGCGCGGGCGCGCTGCTGGCGCTCATGGCCGCCCTCGCGCTGGCCCCGCATCCCGCCGCCGCAAGCGCCGACACCGCCTTCAGCCCCTTCGCGCAGGGCGTGGCCGAGGCGGCGGGCAGCGAGGCCGCCATCGCCGCCTTCTACCGGGACCGCGGCTATGCCCCGCTCTGGACCACGGCCGAGGATGCGCCGCGCCGGGCCGCGCTCTTCGCGGCGCTCGACCGGGCCGGGGTCCACGGCCTGCCGGCGGCGCGCTACGATGCCGGGGGGCTGCGCAGCCGGATCGCCGCGATCCGCACCGAGCGCGACCGCGCCCGCGCCGAAGTGGCGCTGAGCCGCGCCTTCCTCGCCTATGCGCGCGACGTCTCGAGCGGCGCGCTGGAGCCGCGCAAGATCGACGCCGGCATCGTGCGCGAGGTCCACCGCCCCGATCCGGCCGCGACGCTTGCCGCCTTTGCCCTGGCCGATCCCGCCGCCTTCATGCGCGCGTTGCCGCCGTCCGCGCCGGAATATGCGCAACTGATGAAGGCCGCGATGGATCTGCGCCGCGCCGCCGCCGCGGATGCCTGGGGCGCCCCGGTCAGCGCCGCAGGCAGCCTCGGGCCCGGCGCCAGCGGCGCCGCCGTGGTGCAGTTGCGCGACCGGCTGATCGCGATGGGCTATCTCGGCCGCAGCGCGACGCAGGATTTCGACGCCGCGGTGCACAAGGCGGTGCAGGCCTTCCAGATCGACACCGGCCTCACCCCCGATGGCGTCGCCGGCGCGGGCACGATCGCCGAGATCAACCGCAGCCCCGAGGACCGGCTGAAATCGGTGCTCGCGGCGCTGGAGCGGCTGCGCTGGATGAACGGCACCGATCTGGGCGAGCGGCATATCTGGGTCAACCTGCCCGATTTCAGCGCCAGGATCGTCGATCACGGCAAGGTCACCTTCGAGACGGTCACGGTCGTCGGCATGAACCAGAGCGACCGCCGCACGCCCGAGTTCTCCGACCAGATGGAATACATGGTGGTGAACCCCACCTGGAACGTGCCGCGCAGCATCACGGTCAAGGAATACCTGCCGATGCTGCAGCGGAACCCCAATGCCGCCGGGCATCTGAAGATCGTCGATCGCTCGGGCCGGGTGGTCAATCGCGGCGCGGTGGACTTCGCGCAATACAGCGCCCGCACCTTCCCCTTCTCGATGAAGCAGCCGCCGTCGAATTCCAACGCGCTTGGCCTCGTGAAGTTCATGTTTCCGAACCAGTACAACATCTACCTGCATGACACGCCGTCAAAATCGCTGTTCGACAAGGAGATCCGCGCCTTCAGCCACGGCTGCATCCGCCTTGGCCGCCCCTTCGACTTTGCCTATGCGCTGCTCGCCCGGCAGACCGATGACCCGGAAGCGGAGTTCAGGCGCTATCTGAACACCGGCGTTGAAAGCTCGGTTTCGCTGGACCAGCCGGTGCCGGTGCATCTGGTCTATTTCACCGCCTGGCCCACGCCCAGGGGCCGCATCGAATACCGCCGCGACATCTACGGCCGCGACGGGCTGATTTTCGACGCGCTGCAGGCCGCCGGGCTTTCGCTCGGGCTTGATGAGGGCTAAGTCTTCGGGCGAGGAGGGCGGCGCGGGCCGCCCGATGCCAGAGGCGACATGACCCAAGCTCCCGACGCCAGCCCCGATGCGGGTTCCGACGCCAGCCCCGATGCGGGCTTCGGTCCCGGCCACAGCATCGCCGCGCTCGCCGCCGCGCTCGGCGCCCGCGCCGTGGGTGAGACCGCGCTGATCATCCGCCGCGCCGCCGAGCCCGCGCAGGCGGGGCCCGATGACCTCGCGCTGGCGATGGACCCGAAATACGCGCCCGGCCTTGCCCGGGGAGGCGCCCGCGCCGCGATGCTGTGGGAGGGGGCGGACTGGCAGGCGCTCGGCCTTGCCGCCGCCATCCTCGTGCCGCGCCCGCGGCTTGCCATGTCGCGCCTCACGCGCCTGCTCGATCCCGGCCCCGCCATCGCGCCCGGCATCCACCCGGCCGCCATCGTCGATCCCGGCGCCGAGATCGGCCCCGGTGCCGCCATCGGCCCCTTCGCGGTGATCGGCCCCGGCGCGCGCATCGGCCCCGGCGCCCGCATCGCCAGCCATGCCAGCATCGCCGAGGGCGCGGTGATCGGCGCGGATGCGCTGATCCTGCAAGGCGCCCGCATCGGCGCGCGGGTGCGCATCGGCGCGCGCTTCATCTGCCATCCGAACGCGGTGATCGGCGCCGACGGCTTTTCCTTCGTCACGCCCGAGACCTCCGGGGTGGAGGAAATCCGCCAGACGCTGGGCGCGCGCCAGCAGATCCGCGCGCAAAGCTGGCTGCGCATCCACTCGCTCGGCACGGTCGAGATCGGCGACGATGTCGAGATCGGCGCCGGAACCGCCATCGACCGCGGCACCATCCGCGCCACCACCATCGGCAGCGGCACCAAGCTCGACAACCTCGTGCATGTCGGCCACAATGTGCAGGTCGGCCGCGATTGCCTGCTGTGCGGGCAGGTCGGCATCGCCGGATCGGCGCGGCTCGGCGACCGGGTGGTGCTGGGCGGGCAATGCGGCGTGTCCGACAACATCTTCGTCGGCGATGACGTGATCGCCGGCGGCGCCACCAAGATCTTCACCAACGCCCCCGCGGGCCGGGTGCTTCTGGGCAGCCCGGCGCTGAAGATGGAAACCCATGTCGAGGCGTGGAAGAACATCCGCCGGCTCGGCCGGCTGTTCGCGCAGGTGGCAGAGCTTAAAGAAGCTGTTACAAGGCTCGGCCAGAAGGACTGACCGGGCAAGGACACCGCCCCCGCCTGCCAGCCCCCTCCTGCCTGCCCATTCTCGCCGATCCATAGGCCACCCCGGAGACCCGCATGACCGCCAGCGTCCAGGACCGCATCATCGCCATCATCGCCGAGCAGGCGGTGCTCGACCCCGAACAGGTGCTGCCCGAGTCCACGCTCGAGGATCTGGGCATCGACAGCCTCGGCCTCGTCGAATCGATCTTCGCGATCGAGGAGGCGTTCGACATCTCCGTCCCGTTCAACGCCAACGATCCGGCGCAAAGCGAGTTCGACATCTCATCGGTCGCGGCGATCGTCCGCGCGGTCGAGGGCCTGATCGCCGAGCAGAAGGGCTGAGATGCGCAGGGTCGTCATCACCGGCGCGGGCACCATCAACGCGCTCGGCCATTCGGTTCCCGCAACCTTCGAGGCGTTCCGCGAAGGACGCTGCGGCATTGGCGAGCTGAACATCCGCGATATCGAACGCCTCTCGGTCCGCATCGGCGGCCAGGTGCTGGACTATGACCCCGAGGCGCATTTCAACCGCCAGCAGATCGCGCTCTACGACCGCTTCACCCAGTTCACCCTGCTGGCCGCGCGGCAGGCGATCGAGCAGTCGGGGCTGAACTTCGACGGCACGCTTGGCTATGATTCGGGCGTCGTGCTCGGCACCGCCGCCGGCGGCACCACCACCTGGGACGAAAATTACCGGGCGGTCTATGAAGAGGGCAAGAACCGCGTCCATCCCTTCGTGGTGCCCAAGCTGATGAACTCCGCCGCCGCCAGCCATGTCAGCATGGAATGGAACCTGCGCGGCCCGGCCTTCACCGTCTCCACCGCCTGCGCCAGTTCCAATCACGCGATGGGGCAGGCGTTCCAGATGGTGCGCTCGGGCATGTGCAAGGTCATGGTCACCGGCGGCTCCGAGGCGATGCTGTGCTTCGGCGGCATCAAGGCATGGGAGGGCCTGCGCGTCATGTCGCGCGACGCCTGCCGCCCGTTCAGCGCCAACCGCAACGGCATGGTGCAGGGCGAGGGTGCGGGCGTCTTCGTCTTCGAGGATCACGACCACGCCCGCGCCCGCGGCGCCCAGATCCTGGCCGAGGTGATCGGCTTCGCCATGTCCTCGGATGCCTCCGACATCGTGATGCCCAGCCAGCAGGGCGCCGAGCGCGCCATCACCGGCGCGCTGCGCGACGCGCGGCTCAACCCCGAGGATGTGGGCTACATCAACGCCCACGGCACCGGCACCGCCGCCAATGACAAGACCGAAAGCGCCGCCGTCGCCCATGCCTTCGGCCATCATGCCGACCGGCTGATGATCTCCTCGACCAAGTCGATGCACGGCCACCTGATCGGCGGCACCGGCGCGGTGGAGTTGCTGGCCTGCATCATGGCGCTGAAGGACGGGGTGATCGCCCCCACCATCGGCTATGAGGAAGCGGATCCCGAATGCGCGCTGGACGTGGTGCCCAATGTCGCGCGCGAGGCGAAGGTGGATGTGTGCCTGTCGAACGCCTTCGCCTTCGGCGGGCTCAACGCCGTGATCGCCCTGCGCCGCGCCTGAACGCGGAGGCGCCGCCCGTTCCGGGGCGGCGCCCGCCAGGGCTCGCGCGATCAGTTCGCGTTCAGATCCTGGTTCGCCGCGGTCACCGCCTCATAGCCGGCGGTGAAGCCCTTCAGCGAGATGTTCAGCTGCACCTTGCGGTCCGGTGCCGCCATCGGGGTGATCGCCAGCGTCGCCTTGTTGCCGCGCTTGAACGCCTCGATATCGGCATCGGTGAAGCCCACCCGCGCCACGCAGCCGATCGGCGCGCAGAAGGTGAAGCCGTAGCGCTTGGCCTCGCCGCTATCGACCTGCATCAGGATCGCCTCGGGCAGCAGGGTTTCAAGCGGGGTTATGATCGTGCCGCCCGCTGCGGCCTGCTCTGCCTCGGGCAGGCCGAACAGGCTGAACTCGGCAACCGCGTTGCCGTCGCCGTCCTTCAGCAGTTGGTAGAGCTGGCAGGGGTCCGACCCGTCCTCGGTGCGCACGCAGCGCTGTTCCCAGTCGCCAAAGGTCGCCTCGGTATAGGCATCGCCGATGCCGGGGGCGGCGTCCGCGCTCTCGGCGGGGGCAGCCGTGGCGGGGGCAGCCGCGGCCGGAGCCGCGGCGGCGGGGGTCTCGGCGGCGGGGGTCTCGGCGGCGGGGGTCTTGGCGGGTGCCGCGGGGGCATCTTGCGCAAGGGAGGGCAGCCCAAGCCCCAGCGAGAGGGCAACCGCCAGCGACAGGCGCAGCGGGTTCATCAGTTCGGTCATTGTCAGCACCGTATATTCAGGACGTGTCCGGCGGCGGTCTAGCACGGCCGCGCGGCAGTGTCAGGCGGGAAATCCGGCGGCCTCCGCCCCGCGCACCCACAACTTCGTGCGCCGCCGCGGCGCTGCGCGGGCCTTGCGCCGGGCACCCGCGCCGCATGACGCAGAAAAGGGCCCGCGAAGGCCCTTTTCAATTCGTCTTTTCCCTGCCGGACTGGCCGACCTAGTCATTGAAAGGAAACGCTAAGGCCTTCGCGGCGCCAGGTCAACAAGGATGACAGTCCTGTTTTCGTGCCAACCCAGGGAAGTCGTTCCGGCTCAGGCGAGTTTCAGCCCTGAGTCATCCCGAGGTTGCACGAAAAAGGCCGCGCCCGTGCGGGGCGCGGCCAGTCCGACAGGGAGGAAGTTGCCCGCCCGGCAGGAGGAGGAGGCGCGGGGCGGACCAGATGCACACTGGCAGCAACGGGTTAAGGATGTATTGTCGCCTCGGACGGAAGGCGACCGCCTGCAACGCCAGCAAGGGAGGACCCATGCCTCAGGACAATTCCGCATCCGCGCAAGATGCCGCACCCGCCCCGGCGCGCAACGGCATGCTCACCCCGGACGCAATCTTTGTCGGCGGCGGCGGCCCCGGCCACGCCCGCGCGCAGCACCTGCTGCTGAAATACGGCAACCGCCACGGGCTGATCGCGGGCGCCACCGGCACCGGCAAGACCGTCACGCTGCAAGTGCTGGCCGAGGCCTTCTCCACCGCCGGCGTGCCGGTCTTCCTGTCCGACGTGAAGGGCGACCTTGCCGGCCTCGCCCGGCCCGGTTCGGCCGAGGGCAAGCTGCACGCCGCCTTTGCCGCCCGCGCCGCCACCATCGGCTATGACCTCGGCTATGCCGGCTTCCCCGTCACCTTCTGGGATCTCTGGGGCGAGCAGGGCCACCCGGTCCGCACCACCGTGACCGAGATGGGCCCCCTGCTGCTGGCGCGCCTTCTCGACCTGACGGACGCGCAGGAGGGCGTGCTCAACATCGCCTTCCGCATGGCGGACGAGCAGGGGCTGCCGCTGCTGGACCTCAAGGATCTGCAAGCCATGCTGGTCTTTGTCGGCGAGAATGCCCGCGACATCGGCCTGCGCTATGGCAATGTCAGCGCCGCTAGCATCGGCGCGATCCAGCGGCAGCTGCTCGTGCTGGAAAACCAGGGCGGCGCCCGCCTGTTCGGTGAACCCGCGCTGGACCTTGCAGACCTGATGAGCACCGCCCCCGATGGCCGCGGCCGCATCAACATCCTTGCCGCCGACCGGCTGATGGGCGCGCCCCGGCTTTACGCGACCTTCCTGCTGTGGCTGCTGTCCGAACTGTTCGAGGAGCTGCCGGAGGTGGGCGACCCCGACCAGCCCCGCTTCGTCTTCTTCTTCGACGAGGCGCATCTTCTGTTCGAGGATGCCCCCAGGGCGCTGGTGGACAAGGTGGAACAGGTCGCCCGCCTGATCCGGTCCAAGGGCGTCGGCGTCTATTTCGTCACGCAAAACCCCGCCGATGTGCCCGATGACATTCTCGGCCAGCTTGGCAACCGCGTCCAGCACGCGCTGCGCGCCTTCACCGCCAGGGACCAGAAGGATCTGGCCCGTGCCGCGCAGACCTATCGGCCCAATCCCGAGTTCGAGACCGAGGCGGCGATCCGCGAGGTCGGCACCGGTGAGGCGGTGACCTCGTTCCTCGAAGCCAGGGGCGCCCCGGGTATCGTGCAGCGCACGCTGGTGCGCCCGCCCGCCAGCCAATTGGGCCCGATCACCGCAGCCGAGCGCGCGGCGGTGATCGCCGCCTCGCCCTTCGGGGCGAAATACGCGACGGCCGTGGACCGCGAGTCCGCCTTCGAGCGTCTGCGGGCCCGCGCCGATGCCGCCGCGAAAGAGGCGGAGGAGCCCCAGAGCGAGTTCACCTCCGCCCGCCGCTATGGCGGCAAGACCGTTGCGGCGAAGAAGCCCGCCAGCAGCGCGCGCCGCTCCGACAGCATGGCCGAGGCGTTCGGCAAGAGCCTCGCGCGCCAGCTTGGCACCCAGGCCGGGCGCAGCATCGTGCGCGGCGTGCTTGGCGGGCTGTTCAAGGCGCGCTGACCGGCATTTTCCCGCTGCGGCGGAACCTATCGCCGCGCTGGCGGTTCACTTCCCGGATCACCCATATGTGACGGGAGTTTACCCGATGAAGTTCATGCGTTCTGCCGCGCTTGCGGCCGTTGTTCTTGCACCCACGGCCGGGCTGGCGAACTGCCTTGCCTCGGACACCTTCGTCACCCAGGTCGTCACAAGCAGCACCGAGCGCTGCGTGATGGTGCTGAACGAGGCCGAGCCTGCCCCGGCCTCCCGACGCCTGCGCGCAGAGCCGTCCCGCCCCGCCTATGCGGTCGGCGATGCCTTCCCGGTCTATGAACACAACATGCTGATCGACCCGCCGCGCCATGGCCTGCCGCCGGTCAGCGGTAACTGGCGCTACTACCGGGCCGAGGGGCATACCTACAAGGTGGACTCGCTGAGCTTTGCGGTGCTGGAGGTGGTGGACGAGGGCAACGGGGCGCTTCTGAATTAGGATCGCGCTGCAAGACACTGCTGCGACATCATTATTCCGCCGCAACCCTCCGCGCTGCCAGCATCGGTTTCAGATAGCGCCCGGTATGGCTCCGCGCCACCTCGGCCACCTGTTCGGGGCGGCCGACCGCCACGATCTCGCCGCCGCCGTCGCCGCCTTCGGGACCGATGTCGATGATCCAGTCGGCGGTCTTGATCACGTCGAGGTTATGCTCGATCACCACCACCGTGTTGCCCTGATCCACCAGTTCATGCAGCACTTCCAGAAGCTTGCGCACATCCTCGAAATGCAGCCCCGTCGTCGGCTCGTCGAGGATGTAGAGCGTGCGCCCCGTCGCGCGGCGCGACAGTTCCTTGGACAGCTTCACCCGCTGCGCCTCGCCGCCCGAGAGCGTGGTCGCCTGCTGGCCGACCTTGATGTAGCCAAGCCCCACCCGCACCAGCGCGTCCATCTTCTCGCGGATCGCGGGGACGGCGGCGAAGAAGCCCTGCGCATCTTCAACCGTCATCTCAAGAACGTCCGCTATGCTCTTGGTCTTGAACTTTATTTCCAGCGTCTCGCGGTTGTAGCGCGCGCCCTTGCACGTCTCGCAGGTAACATAGACATCGGGCAGGAAATGCATCTCGATCCTGATGACGCCGTCGCCCTGGCAGGCNNTGAAGCGCCCCGGCTTGTAGCCGCGGGCCTTCGCCTCGGGCAGGCCGGCGAACCAGTCGCGGATCGGGCCGAAGGCGCCGGTATAGGTGGCGGGGTTGGACCGGGGGGTGCGGCCGATGGCGCGCTGGTCGATGTCGATCACCTTGTCCAGATGCTCGAACCCCTTGATGCTGTCGCAGGGCGCGGGGGTTTCCCGCGCGCCGTTCAGCCGCATCGCGGCGGTCTTGTACAGCGTCTCGATCGTCAGCGTGGACTTGCCGCCGCCCGAGACGCCGGTGACGCAGACGAACATTCCCAGCGGAAACTCTGCCGTGACATGCTTGAGGTTGTTGCCGCAAGCCCCTGAAATGACCAGCTTCCTGCCGTTCCCCGTGCGGCGGGCGGCGGGCACCGGGATCCGCCGCGCGCCCGACAGGTATTGCCCGGTCAGGCTGGCGGGATCGGCCTGCACCTCGGCGGGGGTGCCGTGGCTGACGACGCGGCCGCCATGCACCCCGGCGCCGGGGCCGATGTCATAGACATAGTCGGCATGGCGGATCGCGTCCTCGTCATGTTCGACCACCAGCACCGAATTGCCCTGGTCGCGCAGGTTCTTCAGCGTGGTCAGCAGCCGGTCGTTGTCGCGCTGATGCAGGCCGATGGACGGCTCGTCCAGCACATAAAGCACGCCGGTCAGGCCCGAACCGATCTGCGAGGCCAACCGGATGCGCTGCGACTCGCCGCCCGAAAGCGTGCCGGCGGCGCGCGACAGCGTGAGGTAGTCGAGCCCGACATTCACAAGAAAACCAAGGCGTTCGCGGATTTCCTTGAGGATGGCGCGGGCGATCTCGGCCTTCTGCGCGCTGAGCGCCTCGGGCACCGTCGCCACCCAGTCGTGCGCCTCGCGGATCGACATCTGCACGACCTCGCCGATATGCAGGCCCGCGATCTTCACCGCCAGCGCCTCGGGCTTCAGCCGGTAGCCGTGGCAGGCGCCGCAGGGGCGGCTGTTGCGGTAGCGTTCAAGCTCCTCGCGGCTCCAGGCGCTTTCGGTCTCGCGGTAGCGGCGTTCGAGGTTGGGGATCAGCCCCTCGAAGCTGCGCGAGACCTGATAGACGCGGCCGCCCTCGTCGAAGCGGAAGGGGATCTCCTCCTCGCCCGAGCCGTAAAGGAACACCTGCTGCACCGCTTCGGGCAGGTCGCGCCAGGGCTTGCGCTTGTCGAAGCCGTAATGGCGCGCAAGCGCGTCGATGGTCTGGGTCTGGTAGGGGGATTTCGACTTTGCCCAGGGCGCCAGCGCGCCATCGGTCAGCTTCAGCGTGATGTCGGGCACCACCAGACGTTCATCGAAGAACAGCTCCATCCCCAGCCCGTCGCAGACCGGGCAGGCGCCGAAGGGGGCGTTGAAGGAAAACAGGCGCGGCTCGATCTCGGGGATGGTGAAGCCGGAGACGGGGCAGGCGAACTTTTCCGAAAAGGTGATGCGTTCGGCGACGAAATCCCCGGGCGCGTCGGCGGGGGGCGCAAGCTCGAGGATCGCGATGCCGTCGGCGAGGTCCAGCGCGGTGCGGAAGCTGTCGGCGAGCCGCGTCTCCAGCCCCGCGCGCACCACGATGCGGTCCACCACCACGTCGATGTCGTGGCGCAACTTCTTGTCGAGGCTGGGGGCCTCTTCCAACTCGTGAAAGGCGCCGTCGATCTTGACGCGCTGGAAGCCCTGCTTGCGCAGGTCGAGCAGCTCCTTGCGATACTCGCCCTTGCGGTCGCGCACGATGGGGGCCAGCAGATAGGCGCGGGTGCCCTCGGGCAGCGCCATCACGGCATCGACCATGTCCTGCACCTGCTGCGCGGTGATCGGCAGGCCGGTGGCGGGCGAATAGGGGGTGCCGGCCCGGGCATAGAGAAGGCGCAGGTAGTCGTAGATCTCGGTGACGGTGCCGACGGTGGAGCGGGGGTTCTTCGAGGTCGTCTTCTGCTCGATGCTGATCGCCGGCGAGAGGCCCGAGATATGGTCCACATCGGGCTTGCCCATCATGTCGAGGAACTGCCGGGCATAGGCGCTGAGGCTTTCGACATAGCGCCGCTGGCCCTCGGCATAGATCGTGTCGAAGGCGAGGCTGGACTTGCCCGAGCCCGACAGCCCGGTGATCACCACCAGCCGGTCGCGGGGGATGTCCACGTCGATGCCCTTGAGGTTGTGCTCGCGCGCGCCGCGGACAGAGATGAACTTTTGCTCGGCCATGAACGCCCCCGCTGCGGAACCCCGTGCCGGACGCCGTGCCGGACCCGCAAGAAATAGGGCAAGGCGGGCGAGTCTCCAACCCCGAAAAGTGAACGGAAGATGAACATGGTGCTGCAGGGCCGCAAAACTGTTTGCGGGGGGCGATGCGGACCCCGCGACCTTGATCCCTGCCGGGCGCAGCCCCATAACGGACGGGCACAAGGAGCCCTTCCGCAATGGACCCCGTCCCCGTTCCCGTCCCCGCGGCCGCGACCGCGCTTGACCTGACCCTCTGGCTGACCGCCGGCGCGATTCTGGTGCTGCTGGCGCTGTCGGCCTTCTTCTCGGGTTCGGAAACCGCGCTGACCGCCGCCTCGCGCGCCAAGCTGCGGGCGCGGGCCGACAAGGGCGAGACCGGGGCCACGGTGGCGCTGGCGCTGACCGAGGACAGCGAGCGCCTGATCGGCGCGCTGCTGCTTGGCAACAACGTGGTGAACATCCTGGCCGCCTCGCTGGCGACGGCGCTGCTGACGCGGATCTTCGGGGCCAACGGGGTGGCGGTGGCGACGCTGGTGATGACGGCGCTGGTGCTGATCTTTTCCGAAGTGCTGCCCAAGACCTATGCGATCACCCGGCCCGAGGCGATGGCCTCGAGCGTGGCGCAGCCGGTGCGGGTGCTGACGCTGGTGCTCTCGCCGGTGGTGTCGGTGGTGCGCCGGATCGTGCGGCTGATCCTGCTGGTGTTCGGCGTGAAGACCGACCCCGCCGGCGCGATGTTTTCGGTGCATGACGAGATTGCGGGCGCGCTGGCGATCGGCCACCAGGAAGGCACGGTCGAGAAGGAGGCCCGCGACCGGCTGCTGGGCGCGCTGGATCTTGCCGAGCGCACGGTGGAGGAGGTCATGCTGCACCGCAGCCAGATCGAGATGGTCGATGCCGAGGCCAGCCCCGGCGCGATCCTCTCGGCGGTGCTGGCCTCGCCGCATACGCGCCTGCCGCTCTACAAGGGCGAGCGCGAGAACGTGGTGGGGGTGATCCATGCCAAGGACCTGCTGCGCGCCGTCGAAAAGACCGTGCGCGGCGAGGATGGCAACTTCGCCTCGATCCGCGATCTCGACGTGATGGCGGTGGCGAAGCCGGCCTATTTCGTGCCCGAGACTACCCCGCTCGATGAACAGATGCGCGAGTTCCTGAAGCGGCGCACCCATTTCGCGCTGGTGGTGGACGAATATGGCGACCTCAAGGGCCTGATCACGCTCGAGGACATCATCGAGGAGATCGTCGGCGAGATCTCGGACGAGTTCGACCCGGCGGGCGAGTATCCGATCAAGAAGACCCCGGAGGGCGATTTCCTCGTCGAGGGGACGATGACGATCCGCGACCTCAACCGCGCGCTGGACTGGCACCTGCCGGACGACGAGGCGAACACCGTCGCGGGGCTCGTCATCCACGAGGCGCAGACGATCCCCGCCGAGGGCCAGGTGTTCAGCTTTCACGGCTTCCATTTCGAGGTGGTGTCGCGCAAGGAGAACCGGCTGGCGAAGCTGAAGATCCGGCCGCTGTAAGGCGCAAGCTGCCCGTTCGCCGAGGGGAATGCGGCGCGCGCCGATGACGGCCCTGCATTGCGGGTGCAACCCGGCGGGCTCGGGGAACGTTGTGCCCGGCAGGTCTTGCGGCGGGCCTTGCGGCGATGTCCGCGCGGCGCGGACGCGGCAACTGCGCGTGACCTGAACGATGACACTGGCAGAGAGAAGGACGCAAGATGATCGTGAAAAGCGGATCGGCCGAATGGACCGGCGGCCTGCAGGAGGGCAAGGGCAGCGTCTCGACGCAAAGCGGCGCGCTTGATGCGCAGCCCTACGGCTTTGCGACGCGCTTCGAGGACCGGCCCGGCACCAACCCCGAGGAGCTGCTGGGCGCCGCCCATGCCGCCTGTTTCTCGATGGCGCTGGCGAACCTTCTGGGCGGCGAGGGCATCACCGCGGACCGGATCGAGACCAGCTCGAAGGTGTCGCTGGAGAAGAAGGGCGAGGGATTCGAGATCACCCGCGCGCATCTGGTGACGCGGATCGTGGCAGATGCCCCCGAAGAGCTGCTGATGGAAGTGGCACGCAAGGCAAAGGCGGGCTGCCCGGTGTCGAAACTGTTCAATGCCGAGGTGACGATGGAGGCGACGATCGGCTAGGGTCGGCAAACGCTTCATCGGCGCCGGCCACATGCGGCCGGTGTCATCCCTTTTTCGCGCCGTTCTGGAAAGACCGCACATGCTCATCCGCTTCGGCCATGAATTCACCATCACCTGCCAGCAGCCCACGGCGATGCTGTGCATCGTCTCGCCGCATATCGAGCGGGCCGCCGATCTGGTCGCGCCCGAGGCCTATACCACCTCGCCGCAGGTGCCGATGCACAGCTACTACGACCTCTTCGGCAACCTCTGCCGCCGTTTCGTGGCGCCCGCGGGGGATTTCACCTTCGGGATGGACGCGACGGTTCGCGACAGCGGCCAGCCCGATGCCTATGCGCCCGAGGCCGCCGAGATCCCGATCGCGGCGCTGCCCGACGAGACGCTGCTCTACCTGATGGGCAGCCGCTATTGCGAGACCGACCGGCTGAGCCAAGTGGCCTGGGACCTGTTCGGGCAGGTGGAGCCGGGGTGGGGCCGGGTGCAGGCGATCTGCGACTACGTGCACAATCACATCACCTTCAACTACATGGACGCCCGCTCCACCCGCACCGCCTATGAGGCCTGGCAGGAGGGCAGGGGCGTGTGCCGCGATTTCGCGCATCTGTCGGTGGCGCTGTGCCGGGCGATGAACATTCCCGCGCGCTATGTGAACGGCTATCTGGGCGATATCGGCGTGCCGCCGGCCGGGCCCGGCGATTTCGCGGCCTGGATGGAGGTCTATCTCGGCGGGCGCTGGTGGACGTTCGACGCGCGCAACAACATGCCGCGCATCGGCCGCATCGTGGTCTCGCGCGG
>DIVD01000031.1 GCA_002423245.1 Rhodobacteraceae bacterium UBA6141 | reverse complement strand
CCCGCCGCATCACCAGCGCGCCGCCCCCGTCGGTGACAAGGCATCAGTCGCGCACCCGGAGCGGTTCCGACACCAGCCGCGAGGCAAGCACATCCTCGCGCGTCAGCGGATCGCGCATGAAGGCGTCGGGGTTCTTCTGCGCCCAGGCGCGCGCGGCCACCGCCACATCGGCAAGCTGCTCGCGCGTGGTGCCGAAGGCCGTCATGTGGCGATCGGCGGCAAGGGCGTAGGAGGAGGCCGGGAACAGCGGCCGGTAGGGCGCCTCGTAGGTCGGCAGGCCAAGCGCCGTCATCAGCTTGCCCGAGGCGGTGCGCTGGTTCGAGCCGTAGCAGATCAGCACGGTGTCGGCGAGCCGCAGGTCCAGCAGCATCGCCGCCCAAAGCGTGTGCGACAGGAACGAGGATCCGCCCATGCGGTTGTTCATGGTGAACTTGGGATGAAGGCCCAGCTCCTGCGCCAGGGTCAGCCCCGACAGCATGTCGAGCGGCTGGCAGGTGGCGATGGCGTCCACCTCGCGCAGGGCGACCCCGGCATCGGCAAGCGCGCCATGCACCGCCTCGACGGTGATCTCCATCGAGGTCTTTCCATGCGCCTCGCCGCAGCCCGCCAATGCGGCGCCGACGATGGCGGCCTTTCCACGCAAGCTCATCGTGCGCCTCCTTCGGGCCGGAACACCACCGCGGGCTCGTCGCCCGCGCCCTTGCCCACCGATGCGATCACCTTCAGCCCTGCGGCGATCCGGTCATGGTCGATGCCATCCACGCGAGACATCATCCGCACACCCTCTTCCAGATCCACCAGCACCACGTTGTAATCGCCGCCCTTGTCGGGCTTGCGGCGGATGATGGTGCGGGCATAGACGGTGCCGCGCCCCGAGGGCGCGACCCATGCCAGATCCGGGCTGCCGCAGGCCGGGCAGATCACGCGCGGATGAAAGACATGACTGCCGCAACCGCCGCATCGCTGAATCTCCAGCACACCCTCGGCCAGTTTCGCGGCAAAGACGGCATCGGGCCCCGGGCCCGGGAACGAGGTTTCCATTCTCAGAACCCGATATGGAAGCCGCCATTCACGCTCAGGTGCTGGCCGGTGATGTAGGATGCGGCGCCAGACAGCAGGAAACAGACCGGCTGCGCAACCTCTGCGGGGGTGCTCATCCGGCCCATCGGGATCTGCGCCATGTACTTGTCGATGAACTTGTCAGAGCGGATCGTCTCGGTCATCGGCGTTTCGACCATGCCGAAACAGACCGAATTGACGTTGATCCCGAACCGGCCCCATTCGCGCGCCGCGCTCATCGTCAGGCCGAGCACGCCCGATTTCGCCGCGCCATAGTTGATCTGGCCGATGGTGCCGCGACGCCCGGCATCCGACGAGATGTTGACGATGGCGCGGCGCGCGGGCGCTCCGAGGTTCTTTTCGGCCTGGTCCTTGTAATAGGTGCCCACGGCCTGGAGGCAGGCGAAGACGCCGGTCAGGTTGACGTCGATGACCTGCTGCCACGTCGCCCGGTCCATCTTGTGGATCATCGCGGCGCGCACGATCCCGGCATTGTTGACCAGCCCGTTGATGTCTCCGAACTCGTCGAGGGCGAATTTCACCATCTGCGCCGGAAAGTCCGGGTCCGCCACATTGCCGACGATGGCGCGGGCATTGCCGCCGATCTGCTCGGCGGTTTCCTTCACCCCGGCCTCGTTCAGGTCGTTCGCCACGACCCTGGCGCCCAGTTCGGCGGCGAGCGCGGCAATGCCGCGACCGATCCCCTGGCCGGCACCGGTTACGATAACTACCTGATTTTCCAACGACATCGGGTTGATCATGTCTTTTCCTCCTCGGTTCTCTTGATACTGAATCTCATGGGGCGCGGCTGCCCTCTGCCGGCGGCAGAAGCCGCTTGATCACCGCGTCGCCATGCGCCAGGCGGCGCCCCTCCTGGTTGACGATCTCGCCCTGCACGAAGACCAGCTTGCGCCCGCCGCCGGCGATCCGGGCACGCGCGGTCAGCACGTCGCCCTCGACCGCGGGGCCGACGAAGCTGGTGGTGAGCGACAGGGTCAGGCAGCGGTGGCCGGGCCGGCCCTCGCCCGCGAAGGCCGCGCAGAAGGTCACCGCGTTGTCGAGCATGGTCGCGAAGACCCCGCCATGCACCGCCATCGCACCGTTGAGATGGTCCCGCCTGATCGGCAGTTGCAACTCGGCCTCGCCCTCGGACCACGATATGAAGCGCACCCCCAGCAGGGCGTTGAAGGGGGCGGGTATCGCCGGTTTGCCGTCTTGTGCGCTCATCTCATACCGCCTTCTGCTTGGGCGAAGCCATGACCACGACCGCCGCCAGCGCCGCCAGCACGATACCCGCGCCCACCGCGCCCACGATCGGCACCCCCAGCATCGCCGTCGATGGCAGGGCGAAGGCCAGCCCGGCAACCCCCAGAAGCAGCCGGGCAAGCGCCCCGGCCGGGCCGGATTCGACCCGCCCGACCCCCAGCAGATACCCCTGCAATCCCGCGCAGATCAGCAGAACGCCGACTCCGGCGCGCAAGACCGTGACCAGGCTGTCGAACAGGCCGGCCTGAAGGGTGAAGGCCGGGTCGAGGACGAAGAAGAAGGGTATGATATAGATGACGGTGCCAAGCTTCATCGCCTCGAAGGCGGCGGCGAAGGGGCGGGCCCCGGCGATGGCGGCCGCCGCGAAAGCCGCCAGCGCGACCGGGGGCGTGATATAGCTCAACATGCTCCAGTAGAGAATGAACAGATGCACGCCGATCGGATCGAGGCCGCCCGCGATCAGGGCCGGCGCCAGCGATACCGCAAGGATCACATAGGCGGCGGTCACCGTCATCCCCATCCCGAGGATGAAGCTGGTCAATGCGCCCAGAAGCAGCAGCAGGAAGGCGTTGCCGCCCGCGATGAACAGCAGATCGTTCGAGATCGTGCCGGACATCCCGGTCACCGCCAGCCCGCCGACGATCAGCCCGACCGCCGCGAGGATTGCCACCAGTTCGACGAAGAGCCGCCCGGCCGCAACCAGGAAGTCCATCAGTTCCTGCCAACCCCAGCGCGATTTCGAGAACAGCTGGTTCAGCACGAGAAGCAGCGTGGTCGCATAGAACGGAGCAATGGCTTCGCGCTTGAGATAGAGCAGCATCCAGATGAGAAGCACGAACACGGCGAGGAAATACCAGCCCTCGCGCATCACCTTGCCGATTTTCGGAAGATCGGCGCGCGGCACGCCCTTCAGGCCGTTGCGCGCCGAATAGGCGTCGATCTGCGCGAAGAGGCCGAAGAAGTAAAGCAAGGAGGGCACCACCGCCGCGACCACGATGTTGGCATAGTCCGTCAGCAGGAAGCTCGCCATGACAAAGGCGGTGGCGCCCATGATCGGCGGCATCAGCACCGCCCCGGTCGAGGCCGCCGCCTCGATCCCGGCGGCATAGCTTGGCCGGAAACCCACCCGTTTCATCGCCGGAATCGTGATCGACCCGGTGGTGAGCACGTTGGTGATGACGCTGCCGCTCATCGAGCCGGTCAGCGCGCTGGTGATCACGCCCACCTTTGCGGGACCGCCCCGCACATGCCCCAGCGCGGCAAAGGCGATGTCGATGAAGAAGGGCCCCGCGCCGGTGTGCTGCATCGCAACGCCGAAGATCATGAAGCCGACGACAAGGTTGACGAAACTGCGCATGGGGATGCCCAGCACGCTTTCGCCGCTCATCGCGTGGAAGATCGCGGTGTCCACCGGCGGGCGCTGGAACCCCTGGATCGGACCCGGCGCGTAACCGGCGACCATGGGATAGATGGAAAACAGCAGGATGACGGCAAAGAGGGTCCAGCCGCCGGTGCGCCGTGCCGCCACGAGCATCAGGAACCAGAAGGCGAAGCTGGCGATCACCGCATGGAGGGGGGCGGCGAAATCCCAGCCCTTGTTCACGACGCTGCGGCCGAAATAGACGAAGAACGCGCAGGTGATCAGTGCCAGCACGGCGAGAAAGATGTCCCACCACCGTGTCGGCCCGCGCGGATTGGTGCTGGAGCAGGGAAAGACAAGGTAGACCAGCGGCAACGTCAGCAGCAGCATCACGTAGAGGTAGTGTATCTCGAGCAGGCGGATGTTGATGAAGAACCCGAGATTGAAGATATGGTTGATCGCCGCCGCGGACAGCAGCAGCGCCGACGCCGCGAGCATCCAGCGCAGGTAACCGCGCGGCTCTTCTCGGGCGATGATGGGCTGTGCCGAACTGTCCTGCCATTCCCGTGACATGCCTGCTCTCCCTCTTTGCGCGGTCTTGGTTGCTGCTGCGCGGCCCCGGGGGCGCCGCGCAGCAGGGTGTCAGCGGAAGTAGACCTCATGGCCGGCTGCCTCGAGCGCCTCGGCGCGCGCCTTCATCCAGGCGGTGGCAAACTCTTCCTCACCGTCGGGCGCGCCCTCGATGAAGCCCTTCCAGGCTTCGAGAAGCACCCTTTGCCGGTCCACCAGCTTGTCCTGGTTTTCCTGGGCTTCGGGGGTCCACAAGCCTTTTTCCTTGAAATAGGCGATGCTGCCTTCGCTCCACGGCATCACCCAGTTCAGGATCTGGCGGTCAAGTCCGTAGGCATCGGCGCCGGGGGCGGCGTCCTTGTAGTCGTCGAACCCCTCGTCGAGCGCGGCGACGATGTTGCGCACCTCGGCCGGATCCTGGCCGGTTCCGGTAACGAGGATCGGATAGGGATACTGCGCCATGGGAATCGGCGACGCGGGGTCGATCCCCGGCCCGACCGACACCATGTGCGGCGTGATATAGGGCGCAATGTTGGTCAGGCGGTCCCAGGCTTCCGCGTCGTCCTGAGGCATCTCGAGCCATTTCAGGCCACGGGGGCTGGACTCGATCTGGTAGTTCACCGTGGTGGTGGTCAGCGCGAAGGCGGCGTCGACGCTGTTCTCCAGAATGCCCGTGAGGGTGTTCACGTAGCCCGAGTACTCGACCGCGTCCACATCTTCCCAGGTCAGGCCCGCAAAGGCCAGCAAGGCTTCCATGCTGACGTCGACGGCTGGCGAGCTGGCGGCGCGCCCGACCCGTTTGCCCTTGAGATCGCCGACGCTCTCGATGCCGGCATCGGCCGCGGCGGCCACGCCCAGGCCATAATCGCCGACAGCTTGCAGAACCACCCGGATCGGCTGCGGGCCCCACTCCGGCGCGGCGAACAGGAACACGCCCTCGCCGGCAAAGTAGGACGCGATGCCGCACAGGCAGTATTCCACCGTGCCATTCTTGAGCGGTGTCATCCGCGAGACATCGTTGCGCCCCGGCAGGACGCGCACCGTCGTTCCGTAGCGGTTGCGCATCATGTTGCCGATGGCGATGGAATGCGCATGGCCGGCCGAGCCCGTGTCATATGCCGACCAGGCAATGACGTTGGGCAGCTCGATCTCCTTTGCCCCGCTCTCCTGGGCGCCTGCGGGTGCGGCAATCGCCAGGCAGCCGGCAATGGCAAGACCTGTCCATCGGATATTCATGGTTTCCTCCTCCTCGTTGGTTTTGTCCCGCGAAACCTGCGGCTCGGCTCAAAGCTCCGAGAACGCGACGTCCTTGTCCACGCGTATTTCCGGCGGCAGCCCCAGAATGCGTTCCCCGATGATCGTGCGCTGGATCTCGTCCGAGCCCCCGGCGATCCGGTTGCCCGGCGCGGTCAGGTATTCGTTGCGCCAGCGGGCCACGTCATCCTGCGCGGCGGCGGAAATCCCGGCGGCGGTTCCCGCCAGTTCCATCCCGAAGGCGCCCATTTCCTGCCGCAGCCTGCCCAGCAGCAGCTTTCCGATCGAGCCTTCCTCGCCCGGCGCCTCGCCCCGCGACAGCGAGGTCATCACCCGGTAGGAGGTGAACTCCAGCCCGCGCTGGCGCGCGGTGAAATCGGCGATGCGCGCGCGCACCTCGCCATCCTCTATCGCGGGGCGGCCATTCCGCTCCACGCGGCGCGCGAGCGCGATCAGATCCTCGGCCCGTGCCCCGCCGGTTGCGCGCCCGATCGAGATGCTGAATCTTTCATTCATCAGCGTCGTCAGCGCCACCTTCCATCCCTCGGACTCGCCGCCCAGGCGGGCGCTGTCCGGCACGCGGAGATTGTCGATGAACACCTCGTTGAAGCTGGCCCCGCCCGAGATCTGGCGAATGGGGCGCGCCTCGATCGCGGGGTCCGACAACTCCACAAGGAACATCGTCAGGCCCTTGTGCTTGGGCACCTGCGGGTTGCTGCGCGCCAGAAGGATGCCATGGGTGGAATAATGCGCCCCCGAGGTCCAGACCTTCTGGCCGGAGATCACCCAGCCATCGCCGTCGCGGCGGGCGCGGGTGCGGATGCCGGCCAGGTCGGAGCCGGCGGCGGGTTCGGAAAACAGCTGGCACCAGATGTCCTCGCCGGTCAGCGCGCGCGGCAGCACCGTCTTCTTCTGGTCCTCGGTACCGTGGATCATCACCGTCGGCCCGACAAGCCCGATGCCGATCAGGAAGACGTTGGGCGGAACGGCATAGCGTCCCTCCTCCTGGTTCCAGATCACCTGCTCGATCGGGGTGGCGCCCTGTCCGCCAAACTCTCGGGGCCAGGTCAGCCCGGCCCAGCCGGCCTTGGCCTTGCGCGCCTGCCAGTCCCGCGCCCGCGCGACCTCTGCCGCGTCGCGCGCCATGAAATGATCCTGCACCTTCTCGCTGCCGTCCCGCACGGTTGCGTTGGCATCCAGCCATGCCCGCGCCCTGGCACGGAACGCGGCTTCTTCGGGGTTGTCGCTGAAATCCATGATCCGATATCCCTGTCAGCTTGCCAGATTGCCGAGCAGCCGGTCGCGCCAGGCGTCGGCCGGTCCGAGTTCCGCCTTCAACTGCCAGCCGCGCCGCAGAAACAGATGCGGGTCGGCGGCCCAGGTGAACCCGATGCCGCCGTGAAGCTGGATCGTTTCCTCGGTGGCGAACTGCACGGCATCGAGCGCCGTCAGCCGGGCGACCGCAGCCGCTTCGGGCAGCCTGCCGTCCTTGCTCGCGAGCGCCCAGACACCGAAAAAGGCATTCGACCGCGCAAGCTCGATCTTCGCGAACATGTCCGCGAGCCGGTGCTTGACCGCCTGAAAGCTGCCGATCGGCCGCCCGAAAGCCTGCCGCTCGCGCACATAGGCCGTGGTCAGGGCAAGCGCGCGGCCCGCGAGGCCGATCTGCTCGAAGGCCGCCAGCACCGCGGCACCATCCAGAAGCGCCCCGATCGCCGCGGGATCCGAACCGGGGAGCGGCTCGACCGGAGTGCCCTCAAAGCCGATCTCTGCCGCCGGGCGCGTGCCGTCGATCGGGTCCAGCGCACGGATCGTCACGCCGGGGCCAGACAGGTCGGCAAGCCAGAGCCGCGGCGTGCCGCCCTCATCCTTCGCGGCGACGAGGGCGTGGCTCGCTTCGGCTGCGAAGAAGACCGGCGTCTTCGTTCCCGAAAGCCGATCCTGCGCCACCTGCGCGGTGACCTTGCCCGGCGCAAGACCGCCGGTTTCGCAAAGCGCGGCGGCGATGATCGTGCGGCCTTCGGCGATCCCCGGCAGCAGCGACTTTTGCTGCGCTTGCGTGCCCATTGTCTGAATGGCCGGGACCGCCAGGCCCAGAACCGGGGCGAACGGCACCGCGGCCAGGCTGCGGCCGATCTCTTCGGCAAGGATGGCCAGTTCGACAGCGCCCATGCCCGAGCCTCCGTCCTCTTCGGCAATGGCGAGTCCCAGCCATCCGCCTTCGGCCAGAGCGGCCCATGTTGCCGTGTCGAACCCTTCGGCCGCCTCGAGCCGGTCATGCGCGACCGCAAGGGTCGCGTGATCCCCCAGCAGCCGGGTCAGGGTTTCGCGTATCGTATCCTGCTCGTCGGAAAATCCGAAATTCATGCCGGACAGCCTCCTCAACCTCACGGGCATCCCTGCGGGCGTCGCCCGGTCAGGCGAGGGTAGTCGCAGATCCGGCAGCACCAAGCACCATCAGGCGGCAGGCCGGGCAAAACCACATATGTGCGATGCAGCCCGGAAGCGGCCTTCGGGGCGCAGGCGAGCGATTCATCATCAATGTGTTCAATGCGGGCAAGAACCGCAAAAAGCGACGCCCGGATTGATTGCCGCCGCGTTCGTACCCTAACCTGCAGACAGTGGAAAACGGTGCAGTCGCCAGACTGGACGAAACCGAACCGACGCGTGCGTCTGACAAGGGAAGAGAGCGGCATGGAAACTGTGGGTCTTGGGTTTTGCTATGAGGATCTGCCCGTGGGGCGCAAGTTTCGGACCATCGGGCGCACCGTGACCGAGGCCGACATCACGAACTTCGTCAATGCCACCGGGATGCTGGAGGTGTTGTTCATCAACAGCGAGTTCCGCAAGGAGGAATCCAACATCGAGGGTTTCGCCGCGCCCGGCGCGCTGGTCTACACCTTCATGGAAGGGCTGCTGACCCAGTCCACGATGCAGCACACCGGCTTTGCCTTTCTGGAGATGGAGCTCAAGGTCATGGGGCCGACCTTCGCCGGCGACACGATCCATTGCGAGGTCGAGGTCACGGAATCGCGGCGC
Source organism: Rhodobacteraceae bacterium UBA6141 (assembly GCA_002423245.1). Lineage (GTDB taxonomy): Bacteria > Pseudomonadota > Alphaproteobacteria > Rhodobacterales > Rhodobacteraceae > Frigidibacter. The sequence continues at coordinate 7,743 of DIVD01000031.1, read as the reverse complement.
TCGAAAAGCCGCCCGAACCGCGGCCTGGTCCGGACCCGCAACCGGGTGTTCAAGCAGACCGGGGAGCAGGTGCTGGAATATACGCCATTGCGGATGATCAAGGCGCGCACGACGGACAAGGCGCCGGGATAGGCCCTCCGACCTTGCGGCCGAAGCGCAGGTGACGGCCGAGAATGGCGACCGGGCGTGGTACGGCCTTTTTGCCGGCGCCCGGTCGCATCGCGAATCTGGAGACGAATGCCATGAGCACCGCGCAGCCTTCCCGCAATGGACCTGCCGGGCACATGTCGGAAGGGCCGCGCTCGGTGACGCGGGTTCTGGCGATCTTCGATCTGGTGGCGCAAAACAACCGCCGCATGACGCTTTCCGAACTCAGCAGCGCGCTGGACTCCCCCAAGAGCAGCCTGCTGGTGCTGCTTCGCCCCCTCACCGAAAAGGGATACCTGATGCGCGAGAATGACACCTATTTTCTCGGCCCGAGGATCTTGCAGTTCGCGCAGACCATCCTTGCCAACCACCCGTTCGAGTCGGTCCTGCGCGGGGTGATGAGCGATCTGGTGGCCCGGACCGGCGAGACGGTCCTTTTCGCGGTGCGTGACGGCGATCATGTCGTCTATTCCTCCGTGATCGACAGCCCGCAGCCCGTCCGCTACGTCGCCCAGACGGGCGCAAACCGGCCGCTTTTCTGTTCGGCATCGGGGCTCGTCATGCTGGCCCATGACCGGCCCGAGGATCTGGACGATTACTTCCGGCGGACGGACCTGAAGCCGCTGACCCCCAATTCCGTCACCGACGAACGGGAACTGCGGCGGCTGATCGCGCAGATCCGCGCGGACGGGTATTCCAGCACCGCCGGAACCGCGCATGTCGATGCCGCGGGGATAGGGCTGCCGGTGTTTCGGGCCGACGGGCTTCTGGCGGGGGCGCTGGTGATCGGCGCGCCGGTGGAACGCGCCGCCCGCAACCGGAACCACTATGTTTGTGCCGCGAGGGCCAGCGCCGAACAGCTTTCCACCGCGCTTGGCCACGTTCCGGATCGGGCAGGGAACGGCCCGCACTAGGGCCCGGGCCGCCGCGGACTGGCTGCGGCGGCCGCGCTGGCGTTCCCCGGTGTCAGGTCATCCTGAAATAGGGAAAGGTGACCTCGTCCGTGGCCTTGACGAACGTCACCTCCACCTTGGCACCGATGCGCACCTTCCCGGGATCGTCGGTCTGGATCCGGCTCATCATCCGGGGGCCTTCCTCCAGCTCGATCAACGCCACCACATAGGGCACGTCATCGGCGAAGGCCGGGCCTGCCGGGCGGCGGGCGATGGTGAAGGTGTGCACCTCGCCGCGTCCGCTGACCGTGTCGAAACGCAGCTTGTCGGAATGGCAATAGGGGCAGACCGCGCGCGGATAGAAGTGATGCTTGCCGCAATCGCTGCAAAGCGGGATGTCGAGGCGGCCGGCGCGCGCGGCCTCCCAGTAGGGCGCGCTGTCATGGTCGATCACCGGAAGCGGCTTGTCGTAGCTCATCGGCTCAATCCTTCTGCAAGATAACTGTGGCGCCAGAGGACAGCGTGCCCCCCGTGCCATGCACCAGCGCGGTTTCGGCGCCCTTGACCTGCCGCTCTCCGCAATCGCCGCGCAGCTGCCGGGTGGCCTCGATCAGCAGGAACATCCCATACATGCCCGGATGCAGCGCCGAGAGGCCGCCGCCATTGGTGTTCATCGGAAAGCCGCCGCCGGGCGCCGTCCGCTGGCCCGAGACGAAGTCGCCGCCCTCGCCGATCTTGCAGAAGCCCAGCGCCTCGAGCGTCAGCAGGACGGTGATGGTGAAGCTGTCATAGACCTCGACCACGTCGATGTCGGAATGGCTGACGCCGGCCATCTTCATCGCCCGTTCCCCGGCCTTCTGCGCCGGCAGCAGCCGGGCGAGGTCCGGCATCTCGCCGATGGCCCAATGGGTGTGCGCCTCGCCATAGCCCTTGACCGCGACGGGTCTGGTCTTGAGGTTCTTCGCCCGTTCGGCCGTGGTCATCACGATGGCGCCGGCCCCGTCGGTGACAAGGCAGCAGTCCAGCAGATGCAGCGGCTCGGAGATCATCCCGCTGGAGAGCACATCGTCGATCGAAAGCGGCTCGCGCCGCGTAGCGGCCGGGTTCAGCTGCGCCCATTTGCGCGCGGCGACGGCAATCTCGGCCAGATGCTCGGAGGTGGTGCCGAATTCGTGCATGTGGCGCTGCGCCGCCATCGCATAGCCGCCCACCGGGGTCGGCATCCCGTAGGGGGTTTCGTGCTGCATCGACAGCACCGAGGGGCGCCCGCCCAGATTGCGGCTGCGCAGGGATTTCTGATCCGAGCTGTAGACGATCAGCGCGACCTCGCAATAGCCCTCGCGCAGGGCCATGGCGGCATGGGCGACATGGGCCTCGAAGGCCGAGCCGCCGATATTGGTGCCGTCCACGAAGGTCGGCATGATGCCGAGATACTCGCCCAGCGTCACGGTGGCGAGTTGGCCGGGCCCGGGCACCCCCCACATGCCGGCGGTCAGCAGCCCGTCGACATCGTCAAGCGTAAGGCCCGCTTCCTCGACGGCTGCCTTGGCAACCAGCGCGGCGTGGCCGAGGACCGATGCCCTGGTGACGAACTTGCCGTCCTCGAGCGGCGCGTCGGCAAGGCCGACGATCACCGGATCGCGTCTGTTACTCATGTAGTCTTCTCCTTGTTGTCCGACCGTCCCGATGCGCTGCTCCGGTCTTCCGCCGCAGGTGCGAGGACCGCAGGTGCGAGGACGATCAGGGCATCAGGGCGACCAACCCTTTGCCGTCGGCCCGAACCATCACAGGATTTGTCCCGGTTTCCGAGATCCCGTCGGCGTTTGTCGGCGAAGAAAACAGATACGCGCGAAATGAGGCGCGTCAAGCCGTTCCGCCGCGCGGGCCCGCAGGGGGCCCTGTCCGGACGATCGACGCAGGTCGGCCGTGCAATCCGGCCCTGTCGGGCGAAACGGCGCGTCGTGCGGGACCGGCACATCGAGAGGTGCCCGCGCCGGTGAAGCCCGGCGGTCCGAGCACTGATTCGTGGCCGGCCGCGCCATCTGCCTGCTTCGTCAAACGGAATCTTCAACCTCTGCGCCGTCGATCCGGCGATCGTTCGATTGTCCTCGCAAAGCATTATGCTTCCAAGCAGACTGAGCCCGCTGCGCCGGAAAATGTGCGCCGGAAAATGGGGCCCGGGGGCGATACGATCTTGCAACCCGGCGGGCTCGCAACCGGGCGGGCGCTCCGAGCCTGCGAGAATCGAGGAGGAACCATGACCTATCAGATGACACCAGAGCAGCAGGGTATCCGCGAGGCGATCCTTCGGATCTGCGCCGAGTTCGATGACGATTTCTGGCTGACGCGCGACCGCGAGGGCGGCTTCCCGCACGAGTTGCACCAGAAGCTTGCCCGCGACGGCTGGCTGGGCATCGCCATCCCCGAGGAATATGGCGGCGCCGGCCTCGGCATCGTGGATGCCGCGATCATGATGCAGGCCATCGCGGAATCGGGCGGCGGCAACAGCGCGGCCTCGGCGGTGCACATGAACATCTTCGGCCTGAACCCGGTGGTCAAGTTCGGCACCCACGAGCAGAAGAAGAAGTATCTTCCGCCGCTGGTGGCCGGCGAGCAGCGCGCCTGTTTCGGGGTGACCGAACCGACCACCGGGCTCGACACCACCAAGCTCAAGACCCGGGCGGTGCGGCAGGGCGACCGCTATGTGGTGCATGGCCAGAAGGTCTGGATCTCGACGGCGCAGGTTGCCGACAAGATCCTGCTTCTGGCGCGCACGACCCCGCTGGAGGAGGTGCGCAAACCGACCGAGGGGCTGAGCCTGTTCTACACCGATCTGGACCGCAGCTTCGTCACGGTGCGGGAAATCGAGAAGATGGGACGGAAATGCGTCGATTCCAATGAACTGTTCATCGACGGGCTTCCGATTCCCGCCGAGGATCTGATCGGCGAGGAGGGCCAGGGCTTCCGGCAGATCCTTCACGGGCTGAATCCCGAAAGGGTGCTGGTCGCCGCCGAGGCGGTGGGCATCGGGCGCAACGCGCTGCGGCGCGCGGCGAAATACGCGAACGAGCGGGTCGTCTTCGGCCGGCCGATCGGCCAGAACCAGGGCGTGCAGCATCCCCTCGCCGCCTGCTGGGCCGAACTGGAGGCCGCCAACCTGATGGCGATGAACGCCGGCGCGCTCTATGACGCGGGCAAGCCCTGCGGCAACGAGGCCAATGCCGGCAAGTATCTCGCCGGCGAGGCGGCGGTCAAGGCGACGCAGACCGCGCAGCTTACCTTCGGCGGCTTCGGCTATGCGAAGGAATACCATGTCGAGCGCCTCGTGCGGGAAGCCATCTTGTTCCGCATCGCGCCGGTGACGCCGCAGCTCGTTCTGTCCTTCATCGCCGAGCACGCCCTCGGCCTGCCGAAGTCCTATTAATCAGCGTTCAAGAGGAATACCCATGCGAATCCATGGAATGGATGCCATTTTCAAGCCGCGTTCTGTTACCGTGATCGGGGCGTCCAGCGATCCCAAGCGCATCGGCGGCCGGCCGGTGGACTTTCTGAAGCGGCACGGCTTTGCCGGCCCGATCATGCCCATCAATCCCAAGTCCGCCGAAGTGCAGGGCCTGCCCGCCTATCCCTCGCTTGCCGAGTTGCCCTCGGTTCCCGATCTGGCGGTGATCGCCCTCCCCGCTCCGATGGCCGTCAAGGCGGTCGAGGACTGCGCCGCGCGCGGCGTGCGCGGGGCGGTGATCTTCAGCTCCGGTTTCTCCGAGGTCGGCGCCGAGGGCGCGGCGCTTCAGGCGCGCATGGTCGATATCGCGCGCGAAGGGGGGATGCGGCTGGTAGGACCGAACTGCCTTGGCATCGCCAATGTCCGCCACAACCTTTACGCGACCTTCACCCCGGGGGTCGAGACGCACCTGCCCCGGCCGGGGGGCGTGTCGATCGTCAGCCAGAGCGGCGCCTTCGGATCCTATTGCATGACGCTGGTGCGGATGCGCGGCCTGGGTGTCAACATCTGGGCGACGACGGGCAATTCGTGCGATGTCGATTTCGCCGATGCCGTGGCCTATTGCGCGCAGGATGACGATACCCGGGTGATCATGGGCTATCTCGAGGGCGCGACGGATCGCGACCGGCTGCTTGAGGCGCTGGAGCTTGCGCGGGCAAGGTCCAAGCCGGTGATCATGATGAAGGTCGGGCGCAGCGCGGTCGGCGCCGAGGCCGCGCAGTCGCATACCGCCTCGCTGGCCGGCGCCGATGCCATCTATGACGCGGCCTTCCGTCAATACGGCGTCTATCGTGCCCGCTCGGTCGACGAGATGTTCGACGTCACCTATGCCTGTTCCGAGTCCAGTTCACTGATGAAAGGCGACCGGCTGGGCCTGGTCACCGTCTCGGGCGGCGTCGGGGTGCTGATGGCAGACGAGGCCGAGGACTGCGGCCTGGACGTGCCGGCCCTGCCAGATCATGCACAGAAGAAGCTGAAGGAAGTTCTGCCCTTCGCCGGCGTGCGGAACCCGGTGGACGTGACGGCGCAGCTCGTGAACCAGATCGACCTGCTGGAAACCAACATGGATGTGTTGTTCGGCGACGGCGATATCGATGCCGCGATCATCTTCATGTCCACCGTTGGCCTCGCCGCGGACCTGAACGAGGCGATTCGAGCCATTCTGGAAAAGACCCGCGTGAAGTTCCCGGGCAAGCCCCTGCTGTTCTGCTCGCTGACCGAGCCGGAAGGGCGCGCGGCCTACGAACGCGCGGGGTTCATCGTCTTCGAGGAGCCGACCCGCGCGGTGCGTGCGATGGCCGGGATGCGGTATTTCGCCCGTTCCTTCGCGCGCGCGAACGAAGCCGACCCCGTCCCGGACCTGCCGCATCTGTCGCCCTTGCCGGAGGGCATGGTGAACGAGATCGAGGCCAAGGCCCTGCTTGCCGAGGCCGGTATCGGCATCGTGCGCGAAACCCTGGCCGCGACCCCCGAGGCGGCAGCCGCAGCCGCCGACGCCATGGGCTACCCGGTGGTGGTGAAGATCGCCTCGCCAGACATCTTGCACAAATCCGATATTGGCGGCGTGGCGCTGAACCTGCGCTCGGCCGAGGAGGTCCGTGCGGCGGGCGCGCGGATCCTCAAGGCAGCGTCCGAAAAGATGCCGGAGGCCCGGCTCGAAGGTCTGGTCGTGGCCGAGCAGGCCGCGCCCGGGCTGGAGGCGATCCTGGGCGTGACCCGCGATGCGGTGTTCGGCCCGGTGGTCATGTTCGGCCTCGGCGGCGTGCTGGTGGAGGCGCTGGGGGACGTGTCCTTCCGCGTCGCCCCCTTCGGCCCCGCCGAGGCGCGCCGGATGATCGAGGAAATCCGGGGACGGAAGCTTCTCGGCGCATTCCGGGGGGCGCCGGAACGCGATGTCGACGCGCTTGCCGACGCGCTTGCGCGCCTTTCCGCCTTTGCGGCCCATCACGGGACGGCGCTCGAGACCATCGACGTCAACCCGCTGATCGTCGGTGCCCGCGGGCAGGGCGCCGTGGCCGCCGATGCGGTGATCATCCCGGCCCGGCGCGCCGTTCCCTGACCGCCCGGCCCGGCGTGCTCCGGCCCGGCGTGCTCCGGTCACATGGCCCCGCTTCGGCGACGACCTGCCACCAACGAGGCCATTGACTGAAATTTTGTGCGCGCGCATCTTTCTGAATGCCGTTCATATAACTGCACGTAGGGAGGGGATCATGGGAGACACGCATCAGACATCGGCCAGGGGCGGCGGGGATCACATCGTGAAATCCGTCGCCCGCACCTGTCAGACGCTGGTATATTTTGACGAGGCGCGCCGGCCGCTGACGGTGGTGGAGGTATCGAGGAGACTTGGCTATCCGCAGTCGAGCACCTCGGCGCTGCTCAAGAGCATGGTCAAGCTGGGTTTCTTGGCGCACGATGCCCGAAGGAAGGACTATTTTCCCACCGAACGCGTTCCTCTGCTGGGGTCCTGGATGAACCCCGACCTGTTCGGCGAAGGCATCATCCAGCGTCTTCTCAGGGCGATCTCGCAGCGGACCCAGCATGTGGTGGTGCTGGCAACGAAGAATGGCGACGAAGCCGAGTACATGCAGGTGATCCGTCCGAAGAAGTCGCCGATCCACCACATTTCGCTCGGCACCCGGCGGCCGCTGGGGAACTCGGGGGTGGGGCGGGTCCTGATGAGCCGCTTCAGCGACGAGGAGGTGTGCCGCTTGCTGCGCAAGGTCAACGCCTATCGCGCGCCGGGCACGGCGGCGGTGGACGTGAACGCCTTCGTCGCCTCGCTGGCAGAGACGCGCGCCAAGGGGTATTACCTTTCCACCGATCAGGTCGTGAAAGGTGCCGGCCTGATCTCCATGCCCTTCCCGGGCCACCTGAACTCGCGGCTCTTTGCCGTGGGCGTTGCCGCCCCGACGGATGTGATCCTGAAGTCCGAGAAGGAGATCGTCCGGATCATGCGCGAAGAGATCGTGCACAACCTGGGCAAGGGCGGCCAGCGAACGGATCCCGCCCCGTCGGAAGCGCAAACCGCCGTCTGATCCAGCGGGGTGTCGGGTCCGGCTCTGCCGGGCCTGACGGCCGGGCGCCCGGCGGGAGAGTGGCGGGTTGCGCGATCCGCAGGCGCAAGGCTCCGGGCCGGTTTGCGCCCGGACCGCGGATGTGCCGGGCGGCACGTTCAGGCGCAAAGCGCCGTTCCGGCTT
>DIVD01000042.1 GCA_002423245.1 Rhodobacteraceae bacterium UBA6141 | reverse complement strand
CCATTCCCCCCCCCCCCCGCCGTCGCACTAATCCCCGCCAGCAGCGCGCCCGATTGGCGCGACCGACTCAGGGCGCCCGGTGTGTCAAATGTCTCCCTGTCGGCCAATGGTGCCGACAGTAACCCCGGTTGCGCTGGCCCGATCCGACCTGCCAGTGCTCCGAAACCAAAGGAGACACCCCATGGGGATGAAGAAGCATGAGCAGGCCATTGCCCGGCTGATGGAGCAGNNTCGACTACCGCTTTCTGGCGCTGGCCGGGCTTGAGGTCGCGCAGCTTGCCCTATCGGCAATGCGCCATGACCGCTGGATTGTGGACGATGCGGCGGTGATCTTGGGCGATGCGATGGCAGAGGCGGCCCATACAGGACCGGAGCGATGGATTGCCCGGATTGAAGCCCCAGCGCGGGCACTTGCCCAAGCGGGGCGCGACGGCCAGCGCGACAGCGAATGGGATGAGGAGGAATGGGATGACGCAGCACCGGCCCCAGCGCCGCGCGTCCTCCACTGACGCCCAAGGACCGCGCCGGGTCACGCCTGGCGCGGCGCCGTCCATTCAGCAAAGCCTCGACGGGCTGCGCCCGAACCAGCCCGCGTGGAGGGTCTCCCGGAACCAGTGCAGGGCCTGCCGCCGGTGGATGGGCAGGCCAGCCTCCACGTCCGGCTTGACCTCGCCACGCAGCTCCGATGCCCAGAGGGTGCGGTCAACGCCCGCCCGCCGCCACGACACCAGCCCGACAAGGGGGGCGAGGTCGGCAGCGGGCACATCGAACACCCGGGCGACGTCCAGAACGTCCTGCGGCTCGGGCCACCCCCGAACCTCCGCCCTGCGGACCAGCGCAAGGTGCGCTGATGCGAGGGGGCGCGGCGCGGGGTATTTCATTTGCCGCGCCCCGGGCCGGTGTAGGACGTGCCCAAGACATCGCCCTCGACCAGGGCGGGCGAGAAGTCGGCCGCTGCCTCTGCGGCGACCTCGGTGGCCGTGTAGCCGCTGAACGGATTGTTCAGCCCGGCGGCAAGGGCGTTTGCGGCCGCAATGGCGCCGGGGCCGTCTGCGGCGTCCACGAGGGCACCGTGCAGGCCCGAGGGGTTGCGCAGGTGCTCGGCGCCCGGCGGGCGGGTCACGAGGAATAGGGGCATCAGTTGGTCTCCTTCGGTTTGCTGTTGAGTGCGAGCTTGACCCTGTCGAGCGGGCGGACCTTGCCGGACTCATATTCCCGGTTTCGGTTGATGGCGCGCTGCGCCGCGAGCTTGACGGCGGTGATTGCGGCCTGCACCTGCCGCGTCTCCTCGCCAACCAGCTTGTCGGCAAGGTCCTGCGCACTGAAGGGCCGGGACCGGGCGGGCATCCTGTCGAGGATGGAGACAAGGGCTGCGCCAAGCGTCTTGTTCTTGGTCGCCACGGCCAGCAGCGCGGCGTTCTTCAGCTCCACGATGCCCGATCCGTCAAGCTGCTGCTGGTAGGCGCTTCGCTCGGGAGTGCCGAGGCCCGCCCGGGCGAGGACGGTGACGGGTGTCCGCCGGATCGTCCCCCCGGTCGGCAAGCTCAAGGGCAGCCCGCGCCTTCTCCCGCGCTGTCTTCACGTCGATCAGGGGGAACGCGCCCAAGGTCATCCGGCGCAGCGGCCCCCGGTTGCCGCCGTCCCCCCGGCCCGCAACGCGGTACATCACGGACCAGCTCTTTTTGCCCCCCTCGGTGACTCGCAGGGCAAGGCCCGGGGTCAGCGTGTCGAACACTTCCAGCCGCTTGCCCTCCACAGGGGCCATCTTCTCAACGGACAGGTCGGTGAACCTCTTTTTCTTCTCCATCGCAAACTCCGGGGTAACGGCGGGGTAACGGAAAGGCAGGCTATTCGGCTTTACGGGCCTATACCGCCGGAGCCGACTATAGACGCCAAGTGCCTGCAAAGATAGGGGTTTCGGCTATGTGCGGAGCCCTGCGGATACCCCGGGAAACTGGCGGCCCGCTTCTTGGTAAGGGTGAGGTCGAGAGTTCAATCCTCTCTCACAGCACCATCCCATCCCATTGCAGAAGCTGAATCACGTCGCAGATCAAGGGCCCTGGTCCTGGCTGAAGTGCCGAATTCGAACGTGCCGTGATCGACAGCCCCCTGCCCTTTTTCACCCTTTCAGCAGCGCCAGCGCCTCGGCGTGGATCGCGGCATTGGCGGCGGCGATGATCCGCCCGCCCCGATGCGCGGCGCCGCCCTGCCAGTCGGTCACGACGCCGCCCGCGGCGGTCACCACCGCGATCGGAGCCTGCACGTCATAAGGTTGCAGCCCCGCCTCGATCACCAGGTCGATCTGGCCCGAGGCGACCAGTGCATAGGCGTAGCAATCGGTGCCATAGCGCGTCAGCCGCGCGCGGCTTGAAACGGCGCGGAAGGCGGCATCCTCCTCGGCTGTGCCGAGCTCGGGATAGGTGGTGAAGAGGATCGCCTCGGCCAGCGGCCGCGTCGGGCGGCAGCGCAGCGCGCGCGGCCCCTGCGGGCCGGTCATCTCCGCCAGCCCGAGCCCGCCCACGAACCGCTCGCCGATATAGGGCTGGTCGATGGCGCCGAGGATCGGGCCGCCGGCATCCGACACCCCGACCAGCACCCCCCAGGTCGGTGTGCCGGACAGGTAGCCGCGGGTGCCGTCGATCGGGTCCAGCACCCAGGTCAGGCCGCTGGTGCCCGGGGTCAGCCCGTATTCCTCGCCCAGGATGGCGTCCTGCGGGCGCATCCGCGCCAGAACCCCGGTCATCGCGCGCTCGGCGGCGCGGTCGGCCACCGTCACCGGATCGAAGCGGTCGGTTTCCTTGGTATCGGCCTCCAGCCCCTCGGCGCGGAAATGCCGGAGCGTCGCCACCCGCGCCGCGTCCGCCGCCGCATGAAGCGCCGCGATCAGCGACTGGCGTTCGGCGGCGGTCATCCCCGCCTCTGTCCTGGCCTGACCGGTCATCGCGCGCCCCATGCTGCCCCCGTCAGCGGTAGCCGGGGCGCAGGGGAGGCGTCAAGCGCCACAGATCACCGGCGCAGCAAAGATCGCGGGCGCAGCAAAGATCACCGGCGCAGCAGAGATCACCGGCGCAGTCAGGCCACGTCGGACAGCACCCGCGCCAGATCGAACAGCCGGCGCCGCTGCGCCTCGGGGATGGCATAGTAGGAGCGGACGAGTTGCAACGCTTCCTTGTCGGCCAGGATGTCGGCCCCGATATCGGCGGCCTTGTCGGCCTTGCCGTCCAGCCCCTCGAAGAAGAAGCCGATCGGCACGCCCAGAACCTCGGAAATGTCCCACAGCCGCGACGCAGAGACCCGGTTCATCCCGGTTTCATACTTCTGTATCTGCTGGAACTTGATGCCGACCTTCTCTGCCAGCTGCTGCTGGGTGACGCCGATCATCCAGCGCCTGTGGCGGATGCGCTTGCCGACGTGAATGTCCACGGGATGTTTCATGTGTGGTCTCCCTCTTTCCTGCAGGTACAAGAAGCAATTATCGTGCCAACCACGCTGGCGCAGAAAATTTTTTGCGGACGCGAAAAAGGCGCGGGCAATACACGGAAACGTTGCGGCGCCGGCCTGGCCGCAGGGGCGGAAAAAGCCGCGATTCTCGCCGCGGCCGGCTGCTCTCGATCGCGTAATCGGTCGAAATTGCAGAGGGCGGCGATCAGCTTCGCATTTTGCATCGCATTTTGCAATTTGCAAAGCGCCGGATCGCAGCGCGCGCATCGGCATCCGCAGGCACTGGCGCTGCACCTTCCGCAGGGGTAGCCTTGCCAGCAACCGTCCCGAACCCGAGGATCCCATGCTTGCCTACCGTCTTGACGCCGTCGGCGCCCGGCCCCGCCTCATGCAGATCGACCGGCCCCGCCCGGCGGCGGGCGAGGTGCTGGTGCGCGTCGCCGCCTGCGGGCTGAACTTTGCCGACACGCTGATGATCAAGGGCACCTATCAGGAGGCGCCGCCCCTGCCCGCGACGCTGGGGATGGAGCTTGCGGGCACCGTCGAGGCGCTGGGGCCCGGCGTCAACGCCCCGCCGGTCGGCACCCGCGTCGCGGCCCATGTCGGGCATGGCGGGCTGGCGGAATATGCCTGCGTCCCCGCCGACCGCTGCCTGCCGATCCCCGACAGCATGAGCCTGGTCGATGCCGCGGCCTTCCAGATCGCCTATGGCACCAGCCATCTGGCGCTGACCCGCCGCGCCCGGCTGCAACCCGGCGAGACGCTGGTGGTCACCGGCGCCGCGGGCGGGGTCGGGCTGACCGCGGTGGAGATCGGCGCGCTGATGGGCGCGCGGGTGGTCGCGGTAGCGCGGGGGGCCGCCAAGCTGGCCGCCGCTGCCGAAGCCGGGGCCTCGGTCTGCCTCGACAGCGACAGCGCCGACCTTCGGGCCGAGGTGAAGGCGCTTGGCGGCGCCGATGTGCTCTATGACGCGGTGGGGGGCGAGGCATTTTCGGCCCTGTTCCGCGCGATGCGGCCCGAGGGCCGGATCCTCGCCATCGGCTTTGCAAGCGGGACGGTGCCGCAGATCCTCGCCAATCACCTGCTGGTCAAGAACCTGTCGGTGATGGGCTTCTACTGGGGCGGCTATCTGGGCTTCGCGCCGGAGGCCGTGCATGACAGCCTGGCCGAGCTGGTGCGCTGGCATGGCGAGGGCCGCATCAAGCCGCATGTCAGCCATGTGATGCCGCTGGAGCAGGCCGAGGCGGCGCTGGCGCTGCTGTCGGAGCGCAAGTCCACCGGGAAGGTCGTGGTGACGACAGCCTGAGCCTCGCGCCCGGGTTCGCGCACACGCTTTCGCGCGCACGGTTTCCGGCGCACGGTTTCCGGCGCATGGTTTTCGGGCCATGACCCTTGAACGAAAGCGGCACCCGCCCGATATTGGTTGCGGGCGGGTGTGTCGTGCACATGCCCGAGGGAAACGCAACGGAGGCTTCAATGGCTGACTACAACACGATCCGCGCCGGCCGGGTGGGCGCCGGAGCGGTTCGCATCGACGAGGGCCTGAAGGCCCACATGAACAAGGTTTACGGGCTGATGTCCGTCGGCCTCGCCTTTACCGGTCTGGTCGCGTATTTCGTCGGCAGCAATGACGCGCTGCTGGCGTCGATCTTCGGCTCCCCGCTGAAATGGGTGGTGATGTTCGCGCCGCTGGCCGTCGTCTTCGCCTTCGGCGCCATGATCAACCGGATGTCGGTCGCGACCGCGCAGATGGTGTTCTTCGGTTTCGCCGCGCTGATGGGCCTGTCGATCAGCTACATCTTCGCCGTCTACACCGGCGTGTCGATCGCGCAGACCTTCCTGATCACCGCCATCGCCTTCGCGGGCCTCTCGCTTTACGGCTACACGACCAAGCGCGACCTGTCGGCGATGGGTGCCTTCCTGGTGATGGGCCTGATCGGCCTGATCGTCGCCTCCATCGTGAACATCTTCCTCGCCTCCTCGGCGATGGCCTTCGCGATCTCGGTGATCGGCGTGCTGATCTTCGCGGGGCTGACCGCCTTCGACACGCAGCGGATCAAGACCGAATATATCCAGCACGCGCAGGTGGGTGATGCCGAGTGGCTGGGCAAATCCGCGATCCTCGGCGCGCTGACGTTGTATCTCGACTTCCTCAACCTGTTCATGTTCCTGCTGCAATTCCTCGGCAACCGCGAATAGGCAGCGGCCCGGTCGGCAGACAGCAATCGGCAGACAGCAATCGGCAGACGGCATGGGGCTGGTGGGACACCACCGGCCCCTTCCGTTTCTGCGCGGGCCTTCCGTTTCTGCACAGGGGGGGGTGGCGCCGGGCGCGGGGCAAGGCTGCGCAAGGCTGCGCAGGGGGGTGCGGAACGCGCGGGGCCGCGCCCTTGCGGTGCGCGGCCCCGATGCCATCCGGCTCGGCAGATCCTACTTGATCTTGCCTTCCTTGTATTCGACATGCTCCCGCTTCACCGGGTCATATTTGCGCACGACCATCTTTTCGGTCATGGTGCGGGCATTCTTCTTGGTCACATAGAAGTGCCCGGTGCCCGCCGTCGAGTTCAGACGGATCTTGATCGTCGTCGGCTTCGCCATTGTCCTGTCTCCTGCGCGACGGGCACGGCGCGGAAGGCCGGCCCGTTGAAATCCTTGAAGCCCGCCTTTTACCCACGCCAGCACCCGAGTCAACAGCGCATTGCCCGCAGATGCGCGACCGGCGCGAAAAACCCCGGCAGCGGCGCCGCTGCCGGTGCAGGCGGGATCTCAGGCCCCCGCGGTCGCCGTCTGAAAGCGCGAGCGGAACCAGCCAAAGGCGCGGGGCCGGAACAGCGTCTTGTAGCCGACGGGATCGTCGCTGCCGATCTGCGGCAACCGGCCTTCGCAGAGCGTGAAGCTTTCGACGACGCTGCCGCCCTCCCAGCGGGTCTTTCCCGCCGATCCGAAATGCCGCCACATCAGGGCGATGGCGTCGGCACCCGGATACAGCGCCACAAGATCCCCGATCCTGCGCCGGCCTGCCGTGACGTTCACGAACTCGTCGGCGTCGATGTGCAGCACCCAGTCCGCCTGCCGGACATGATCGAGCGCATAGGCCAGGTGCAGGGCCTGCTTCTGGATCGTCCCCTCGGCGTACGGCCCCGGATTCGGATGATGTTCGACGGGCGCCTCCTGCCCCAGCAGGTCAAGCAGGCGGTCGGTTCCATCCTCGCAGTCATTGGTAAAGACGACGATCCGGTCGAAGCCGATCGCAAGATGATGGGCGACCCATTCGACGACAAACAGCGCCTCGTTGCGCATACATGCGACGATGACCTTGCCTGGTTCCATCACCTGCCCCGGGTGCCCCGCCACCAGTGAAGCCACAGGGCCCGAAGGATTGCAAGGGCGGCAGACTTTGCGCGGATGGCCTGTAAGCCGGATTCTGTGCAGGGGCCTGCCTGCGCGAGGCCCCCCGATGACCATTCCTCTGCCCCCGCCCTTGCGGACGGGATCCAGCTGCCAACCCGGGCCTCTCGGGCTGAAGCGTCCCTGCGGCGGCCGGTTGCCCGGCCTGCCCCGCGCGAGGCCCCTATTCGGCATTGCTCCCGGTGGGGCTTGCCGTGCCGTCCCTGTTGCCAGGTCCGCGGTGGGCTCTTGCCCCACCGTTTCACCCTTGCCTGCGAGGCGAAGGCCGGGCCGAGGCCCGAACCCCCGCCCGCAGGCGGTTTCTTTTCTGTGGCGCTTTCCCTCGGGTTGCCCCGGCCGGGCGTTACCCGGCACCGTTGCTTCATGGAGTCCGGACTTTCCTCGCACGCCCCGGTTTCCTTGCGGACCCTGTTGCGCACGCGGTCATCCGGCCATCCGCGCGGGCTGACAGCTATGCGGTGCGGGGGCCGGCGTCAATGGGGGCCCGCGTCAATGGGGGCCCGCGTCAATGGGGCCCGCGTCAATGGGGAGCGCTGCGGCACCCGCCGGCCAGCGCCGCGCCAGATCCGCCGCCAGCGCGCACTCCACCCGCCCGAGCGGCCCCCGCGCCCAGGGCCGGAACCGCAGCCGGAACGCGGCAAGCAGCACAGGCGCGGCCACATCGGCAGGATAGCCGAACCGCACGAGATCGGCGCGGAACGCCGCCTCGTCGGCGCCATCCGCCACAGCGCCGGCCTCTGGCCAGACCGACAGCCCCGCCAGCGCCAGCCTGCGCCAGTCGAAGCGGGGGCCGGGATCGGACTTGCGGCCGGGCGCCATGTCGGAATGCGCGATCACCCCGGCGGGGCCGATGCCCCAGCGGGCCATCACCCCGGCCAGCAGCCGCTCCAGCGCCGCCATCTGCGGCTCGGCGAAGGGCCGGTCGCCGGGATTGGCCAGCTCGATGCCGATGGAGGCAGAGTTCACGTCGCCCCGCCCGCCCCAGCTGCCCGCACCCGCGTGCCAGGCACGCGCCGCCTCGGGCACCAGCGGTTCGGCGGTGCCATCCTCGGCGACCAGCCAATGCGCCGACACCTCGGCGGCCGGGTCGCAAAGCCGCGCGCGCGCGGCGGCGGCGCTGGCCATCGCGGTGTGATGGATCACGATCAGCGAAGGCCGCAGCCCGCCCCGCCGCTCGCCGAAATTCGGAGAGGGGAAGCCGGCGCCCGCGCTCACCGGATCAGCCGCGCGCCTTCTGGAACGGCGTCGGATCCCAGCGGCAGGCATAGCCGTCGCCATCGGGGTCGAGGTTGCCGCTGTCGCGTTCGGGGCCGCCCCGGCGCAGGAATTCCATCTGCGCCAGATCCTGCGAGGCGAACCTCGCGCAGTTGCGCTCGTAATTGGACAGGTGCAGGCCCATCCGGGTATAGGCCGGCTGGCCCAGCGGATTGCGCGCGTTGATCGCGTATTCCACGATGTTCGGCCCCGTCTCGGTGCGCGGCGGCAGCGCGGTCGGCTGCACCTGCTGGTAGCGCGCCGCGTTCGCCGCAATCCGCGCCCGGTCCGACTCGATGGTCTCGCGCGAGGCGACGGCGGAAAAATCGTTCTCGTCGGAGATGCCCGCGGCGCCGGTGGCGGTGGCCGGGGCGGGCAGCGGGGCGGCGGGAGCCGGCTGGGACGGGAGCGGCTGGGACGAGAGCGGCTGATACGGCACCGGCTGATAGGGAGAAGACGGAACCGGCTGATAGGGCGTGACCGCCGGCTGCGCCGGTGCCGCCGTCAGCGGTCCGTGCGGCGAGGTCGCGTTCAGCGCCGCGATCGCAGCCGAGCCGATCGCCTCATCGGGCGCCGCGGAAGACCCGATCGGCGCCGAGGACACCGGCGCGCCGGTGATCGCCGAGGCGGGGGCGGTGGGCCCGGTGCCATAGCTGCCCTGCGGCGCCGCCTGCCCCGAGTGCATCCGCATGTAATCGTTGTAACCGCCAAGGCCTGCGCCGCTGTCGGGCATCTTCGGCGCGCAGGCGGCCAGCGCCAGCAGCAGCGCCGCCGGCGGAACGATCCGCATGGAATGGGTCCGGATCATCGAAACACCCCGTGTCCTTCGCAATCCCGCGCCGCTTACCACCATTTCGCCGGTTTGGAAACGAACCCCGCCGCCCGCTCCAGCACATGGGCGTGATTGAGAAGCTCGCCCTCCTCCCACGGCCGGCCGATCAGTTGCAGCCCCAGCGGCAACCCCCGCGCGTCAAGCCCGGCCGGCACCGCGATGCCTGGCAGCCCGGCCAGATTGACCGTCACCGTGAACACGTCATTGAGGTACATGGCCACCGGGTCCGCCGCTGCCATCTCGCCAAGGCCGAACGCGGCGGAGGGGGTGGCGGGGGTCAGGATCGCGTCGATCCCGGCGGCGAAGGCCTGCTCGAAATCGCGCCTGATCAGGGCGCGCACCTTGCGGGCGCGGTTGTAGTAGGCGTCGTAGAAGCCGGCCGACAGCACATAGGTGCCGACCATCACCCGGCGCTGCACCTCCTTGCCGAAGCCCTCGGCGCGGGTCTTCTCGTACATCTCGGTGATGCCGTCGCCCTGCGCCAGCCGGGCGCGGTAGCCATAGCGCACGCCGTCATAGCGGGCCAGGTTGCTCGACGCCTCGGCGGGCGCCACCACATAATAGGCGGGCAGCGCGTATTTCGTGTGCGGCAGCGAGATGTCCACGATCTCGGCCCCCGCATCGCGCAGCATCTCGGCGCCCCTGTGCCACAGCGCCTCGATCCCGGCCGGCATCCCCTCCATGCGGTATTCGCGCGGAATGCCGATCTTCCTGCCGCGGATGTCGCCGGTCAGCGCCGCCTCGAAATCCGGCACGGGAAGGTCGGCGCAGGTGCTGTCCCTCGCATCGGGGCCCGCCATCGCACCCAGCATGATCGCCGCGTCGCGCACCGTCTTGGTCATCGGCCCGGCCTGATCGAGGCTGGAGGCAAAGGCGACGATGCCCCAGCGGCTGACCCGGCCATAGGTCGGCTTCAGGCCGACGATGCCGGTAAAGGCGGCGGGCTGGCGGATCGACCCGCCGGTATCGGTGCCGGTGGCGGCAAGGCAGAGATCCGCCGCAACCGCCGCCGCGGACCCGCCCGACGATCCGCCGGGGGTCAGCTTGCGGTCATCGATCTTCCACGGGTTCACCGCATTGCCATAGCACGAGGTCTCGTTGCTGGAGCCCATGGCGAACTCGTCCATGTTCAGCTTGCCCAGCATCACCGCGCCCGCCTCGAAAAGCTGGCTGGTGACGGCCGATTCGTATTCGGGGCGAAAGCCCCTGAGGATGGTCGAGGCCGCCTGCGAGGGCACGCCCCTGGTGCAGAACAGATCCTTGATCCCCAGCGGAATGCCGCACATCGCCGGCGCCTCGCCCCGCGCCAGCCGCGCATCGGCCGCCTTCGCCTGTTCGCGCGCGATCTCGGGCGTGTGGTGCACGAAGGCGTTCAGCGCGCCCGCGCCCTCGATGGCGGCAAGGCAGGCCTCGGTCAGGGCAAGCGCGGTGGTCTCGCCCCGGCGCAGCGCGTCGCGCGCCTCGGCGATGGTCAGCTCGTTCAGCGCGGTCATTCCATCACCTTCGGCACGGCAAAGAACCCCTCGCGCGCATCGGGGGCGTTGGACAGCACCTTGTCCGGCATCCCGCCATCGGTCACCACATCGGCGCGGCGCTTCAGCCGCATCGGCGTGACCGATGTCATCGGCTCGATGCCGTCCACATCCACCTCGTTCAGCTGCTCCATGAAGGCGAGCATCCCCGAAAGCTCGGCCGCCAGCGCGGGCAGATCCTGTTCCTTCACGGCGATGCGCGCCAGATGCGCGACCCGCCTTGCGGTGTCGATGTCGATGGACATGGGGGGTCTCCCTTGTGCCGGATGCCTTGCCGCGCAGGGTTTACGCGGGCGCGGCCCCCGCCGCAAGCATCCGCGGCGCGTGGTGGCGGATGCGGTGCCGGCGCCAGATCTCGATCATCCCGCCCAGCATCAGCCCGTTGAGGATGTGCCACAGGAAATGCGTGCCAAGCGGCAGCGCGGCGCAGACCGGCCCGTCAAGGGTGCGGAAGGCCAGCGACAGAACCAGAATCCCCGCCCCGAGCGCCAGCCCCCGCGCCGTGGCCCCATCGCGCCGGCGCATCAGCACGGCGAAGACCAGGATCAGCACCGGCACCGGCGCGTAACCGGCCGAGGAGCCGAGGCCGGGCACCCTTTGCCACAGCGGCACGGTCAGCGCGGCATAGGGCAGGAAGGCGGCGGCGGCCAGCCCGGCCTGCCAGGGGCGCAGCCCGAGGAAATCGCGGGCGGCGGCAAAGACATACAGCAGGATGAAGCCAAGGATCGGCAGCACGTCGGCCATGCTGGCCCAGGCCGTCGCATGGGTGTGGAACAGCCACGAGCCGATGCCGATCACCGCCAGCACCGCGCACATCGCCCGGCCCGTCGCCATGCCGGGGCCCTGGCATCGCCGCCACATCACCGCCGCCGCCAGAACGAAGGCAAGGTTGGTCAGCGCGTTCGCCGGCTCGGACCAGTAGCCCGGCCCCGTGCGCTCGCAATAGGCGTCGATCGCCCCGGTCCAGTCCATGCCGCCCGATCCCCATTCCAATCCGCCGCGCGCCGACTACATTGGCAACAGATAGACGCAACACGGAGGAGTGCAATGAAGATCACCTGGCTCGGCCATTCCGGCTTCCGGATCGAGATCGAACAGGCGGTGCTGCTGGTCGATCCCTGGCTCACCGGCAACCCGATGTTCCCCGCAGACCGCCGCGCCGAGGCGCTGGAGGGCGCCACGCATGTGCTGCTGAGCCACGGGCACGGCGACCATGCCGGCGACGCCGCCGCCATCGCCGCCGAAAAGGGCATCCCGGTGGCGGCGATCCCGGAGCTCGTCGACTGGCTGAAGAAGGATCATCGGATCGAGGGCCTGCAGTTCAACAAGGGCGGCACCGTCGATCTGGGCGGGGCCCGGGTCACGATGGTGAACGCAACCCATTCCTCGTCGTTGGCGACGGACGGCGGCCCGGTCTATACCGGCAGCGAGGCGGGCTACATGATCGCGGGCGAAGGCCATGTGATCTATTTCTCGGGCGATACCGACGTGATGGCCGACATGGGCGTCTTCGCCGACCTGCACGCGCCCGATATCGGCATCCTCGCCTGCGGCGGCCTTTTCACGATGGACATGCGCCGCGCGGCCTATGCGGCGAAGACCTTCTTCGACTTCAGGACGATCATTCCCTGCCACTACCGCACCTTCCCGCTGCTGGCGCAATCCGCGGATGAGCTGGTCGCCGCGCTCCCCGCCGTCGATGTGCGCGAGCCGGTGGTGATGGAGCCGATGACCTTCTAGCCGCGGCACCAGCGGGGGCGCTGCCCCCGCGCCCCCGGGATATTTCGGCCAGCAAGAAGATGCGGGACTTCCCAGTCTTGCTGGCCATTCTTGCTGGCCGAAATATCCCGGGGGTGAATTGAGCCGCGAGGCTCAAGAGGGGGCAGCGCCCCCTCCCCCTTGCCGCCGATCCGCGAAGAATGCCTTCATCAGCGCCTCGGACTCGCTGCCCGCGATGCCGTCATAGACCTCGGGCGCGTGGTGGCATTGCGGCTGCGCGAAGACGCGGGCACCCTGTGCGACGCCGCCGGATTTCGGATCGGCGGCGCCGTAGTAGAGCCGGGCGATGCGGGCGAAGCCGATGGCGGCGGCGCACATCGGGCAGGGTTCCAGCGTCACGTAGAGGTCATGGCCCGGCAGCCGCTCGGATCCCTCGGCGGCGCAGGCGGCGCGCAGGGCGAGGATCTCGGCATGGGCGGTGGGATCGGCGAGTTCGCGCGTGCGGTTGCCGGCGGCGGCGACGATCCGCCCCGCGGGCGAGACGACGACCGCGCCCACCGGCACCTCGCCGCGCCGGCCCGCGGCGCGCGCCTCGTCCAGGGCGGCGTCCATATGGCTGCGAAACCCGGTCATTCCCGCTTGATGCCCCGGCCCCCGTCCCCGCGCAAGATCCCGTCCCCGCGCAAGATGCTTTTCCCGGCGCGGCGCTTGCTGTAGGAGGGCGCCTTGCACCCAGCAGTCGCGACGCGATGTCGCCGCATTTCTCGAGGAGAGACCCGATGACGTCCGACAGCCCCAAACCCGAGGCATCCGAAGCCGAGCGCATCGCCAAGCTGATGGCCCGCGTCGGCATCGCCTCGCGCCGCGAGGCCGAGAAGATGATCCTGGCGGGCCGGGTCGCGGTGAACGGCAAGGTCATCGACAGCCCGGCGCTGGACGTGCGCCCGCAGGACCGGGTGACGCTGGACGGCAGGCCGATCGACGAAAAGCAGCCGACGCGGCTGTGGCTCTATTACAAGCCGCTGGGGCTCGTCACCACCGAGAGGGACGAGAAGGGCCGCCAGACCGTGTTCGACACCATGCCCGAGGGGATGCCGCGGGTGATGAGCGTCGGGCGGCTGGACCTCAATTCCGAGGGGCTCTTGCTGCTGACCAACGATGGCGATCTGAAGCGCGCGCTGGAACTGCCCGAGACCGGCTGGCTGCGCAAGTACCGGGTGCGGGTCAACGGCCAGCCCAACAACGCCACCTTCGACCCGCTGCGCCGGGGCCTGACCATCGAGGGCGATGCGTTCTTGCCGATGGAGGTGGAGCTTGACCGCCAGCAGGGCGCGAATGCCTGGCTGACCGTCGGCATCCGCGAGGGCAAGAACCGCGAGATCCGGCGGGCGATGTCGGCGGTGGGGCTGATCGTGAACCGGCTGATCCGCGTGAGCTACGGCCCGTTCCGCCTGAACGACATGAAGCCCGGCGACGTGATCGAGGTGAAGGCCAGGGTGATGCGCGACCAGCTCGGCCCGCTGCTGCCCGGCGCCGCCGCGCGCGAGGAGGCGAAGGCCGCCGCGCGCAGCGATGCCCGTGGGGGCGCGCGGGGTGGCGGGGGGAGGGCCGGCGGCGGGGGCCGCCCCGCCCGGATCAGCCGCGAGGGGGGCGACGAGCGGCGCCACGGCGACCGGCCACGCTTCGGCACCAAGCCGCGCGAGGCGGCAGAGGGCGGCGAGCGGCGCAGCTTCGCGGGCAAACCCGGCCCTGGCAAGCCGCGCGACGGCGGCGACCGGCCGCGCAGCTTCGGAGGCAAGCCCGCCCATGGGGCAAAGCCCCGCGCAGAAGGCGGGGGTGCGCGCCGGACCCAGGGCGACACGTCCGCCCATGCCGGCAAGCCCCGCGCAGAGGGGGGCGAACGGCGCAGCTTCGGGGACAAGCCCGCCCATGGGGCAAAGCCGCGCGCCGGGGGCGACAGGCCGCGGAGCCAGGGCGACAAGTCCGCCCATGCCGGCAAGCCCCGCGCGGGCGGCGGTGGCAAGCCTGCCCAGGAGCGCGGGCCCCGGACCGAGGCGGCGGGCGGCAGGCCGCGCAGCTTTGGCGGCAAGCCGGGCGGCGGGGCCTCGGGCAAGCCGGGCGGCGGGGCCTCGGGCAAGCCGGGCGGCTCTGGCGGCAAGCCGCGCGGCGCGGGCGGCGCGCCGAAGGGGCCGCGCGCACGCTGACCCGGGCGGCGGCGAGGGTGCAAGGGCGGGAATGGCCGCCCTGCCGCCTTGGCGCTGGCACCCGCGCCGGGCTTCTCTTATGATGGCGGCAAAGAGGCGTTTTGCCGCCGGAGCGGATCGGGGTACCGATGCAAAGACTTGTGCTTCTCCTCGTGCTTGCCGCCGTTCTGGTGGCTGCGGTGCTGTGGCTGGCGCGCGGTATCGCCGGCCTTGCCCGCAGCGCCGGACCCCTGGTGCCGGGTCCGGTGCAGGGCTCGGGCGCGGTGCCGAAGCTTGCCTATGCCGCGCTGTTCCTGCTGATCGTCGGCACCTCTGCGGGCTGGCTGGAGGGGCTTTGATGGCGCAACGCTTTGGCGCACGCCACTCGCCGGGCGGCGAGGCCGGGACGCGCCCGGAGCCCGCGCCCGCCGGGCTGCGCCAGGCGCGCGGGCCAGAGCCGATGCGCGCGCGCCGCAACCTTCTGTTCCTTGCCCCCGTGCCGCTGCTGTTCACCGCCTTTTCCGGCGGCGCGCTCGGGCTTGCGACCGATCTGGGCGCGCTGGCGATCCTGTGGGGCGGGGCCTGGCTGACCTCGGAAGGCGTGCGCGCCCAGGCGGCTTTCGACGCCCGCGCCGCCGCCCGGCGCCCGGCGATCCCGCGCAAGCTGTTCGGCGCGGTGCTGACCGGCATCGGCGTGGCGCTGGCGGCGGTGGACCCGGCAGCGGCCCCGGCCGCTGCCGAACCCGGCGCGATGCTGGCGCCCGCCATCTTCGGCGTGGTGGCGGCGGCGCTGCATGTGCTGGCCTTCGGCGTTGACCCCTTGCGCGACAAGCGGGCGGCGGGCGCCGATGCCTTCCAGTCCGGGCGCGTGGCGCGGGTGCTGGAGGAAGGCGAGCGTCACCTGGCGGCGATGCGCGAGGCGATCGGGCGCACCGGCGAGCAGGTGCTGATCGCCCGCGTCGCCCGCTTCGAGGCAACCGTGCGCGAGATGTTCGCCCGGGTCGAGAGCGATCCGCGCGACCTGACGGCGGCCCGGCGCTGGCTTGGCGTCTATCTCGAGGGCGCGCGCAACGCGACGGCAAAGTTCGCCGACCTGTGGCTTCGCAGCCGCGACGCCGCCGCCCGCGCGCAATACGAAGGCTTTCTGGACGAACTGGAGGCGAGTTTCGCCGCCCGCAGCCAGACCCTGTTGACCGACGACCGCACCGACCTGACCGTCGAGATCGACGTGCTGCGCGAGCGGCTGGCCCGCGAGGGGCTGCTGCGCGACGGAGCCGAGACAAGGACATAGGCGCCGCATCGACCGCGCCGCGCAAGGGGACCGCTCTGCATGACCGACACCAACCGCCAGCAAGCCGCCACCGACCTTGCCGAGGTCGAGACACTGGCCGCAACGCCCCTGCCAGAGCCGGGCAGCGAGATCGTGCCGCTGGCCGCGGCGCCCGAGCCGCTCGCCGGCAGCATCCGCAAGGCGATGGCGGAAATCGACCTTGGCGATTCCGGCTCCATCATCGGCTTCGGCTCTGCCGCGCAGGCGGAGTTGCAGCAGATCAGCCAGGCGATGCTGGCCGATGTGAAGACCAAGGATATCGGCCCCGCCGGCGATTCCCTGCGCGAGATGGTGACCACGATCCGCGGCTTTTCGGTCTCCGAACTCGACGTGCGCCGCAAGCCGAGCTGGTGGGAAAAGCTGCTGGGGCGCGGCGCGCCCTTTGCCCGGTTCGTCGCCCGGTTCGAGGATGTGCAGGGCCAGATCGACAGGATCACCGACACGCTGCTGGCGCATGAGCACAGGCTGCTGAAGGACATCAAGTCGCTCGACATGCTCTATGAAAAGACCCTCGCCTTCTATGACCAGCTGGCGATCTACATCGCCGCGGGCGAGGAGAAGCTGCGCGAGATCGACGCCGCGCTGATCCCGGAAAGGGAGGCCGCGCTTGCCGCCGCGTCCGAGGCCGATCAGGTGAGGGCGGCGCAGGAGCTGCGCGACCTGCGCGCCCTGCGCGACGATCTGGAACGCCGGGTGCACGACCTGAAGCTGACGCGGCAGGTGACGATGCAGTCCCTGCCCTCGATCCGGCTGGTGCAGGAGAATGACAAGAGCCTCGTGACCCGGATCAACTCCACGCTCGTCAACACCGTGCCGCTGTGGGAGACGCAGCTTGCTCAGGCGGTGACGATCCAGCGGACCAGCGAGGCCGCCGCCGCCGTGCGCGAGGCGAGCGACCTGACCAACGACCTGCTGACCGCCAACGCCAGGAACCTGCGCAGCGCCAATGCCGCCGTGCGCACGGAAATGGAGCGGGGGGTGTTCGACATCGAGGCGGTGAAGGCCGCCAATGCCGAACTGATCGCCACCATCGAGGACAGCCTGCGCATCGCCGACGAAGGCAAGGCCCGCCGCGCCAGTGCCGAAACCGAGTTGCAGAAGATGGAGGCGGAGCTGCGCGACAGGCTCGCCGCCGCCAGCGCCGGCAGGGCCGGCACCGGCGCCCGTATCGGCAGCCCTGTCTAGGCGATGGCCCGGCGCCCCCGCCTGCACCTGCGCGGCGGCGCGGCCCTGCTGATGGCGGGGCTGCTGGCGGCCTGCATGGAGACGGTGCCGCCCGCGCCGGTGCCGTCGCCCCCGGCGCGGCCCGCGCGGACGGTGGCGCCGGTGGCGGCGACGCCCTCGGCTGCCAGCGCTGCGATGCGGGCGCGGCTGGCGCGGGTGGAGGCGACGCTGCTGGCGCAGGGGCTGCTGCGCACCGATGGCGGCGGCACCGACACGCCGTTCAACGATCGGCAACTTGCGGAAAACTTCATCCGGATCGCGCTTCACGACGAATATGTCAGCCGCAACGGCAGCTTCGTCCCGCAGGATACGCCCAGCCGCCTGCGCCGCTGGGAGCAGCCGATCCGCATGGCGGTGGAGTTCGGCGCCGGCGTGCCCGAGGCGCAGCGCGCCGCCGACCGGGCCGAGATCGAAGCCTATGCCGCGCGGTTGTCGCGCGCCAGCGGCCATCCGATCCGCCTGACCGATGCTGCCAGCGCCAACTACCACATCCTGATCCTGAACGAGGATGAACGCCGCGCCTATGGCAGCCGGCTGACGCAGATCGTGCCGGGGATCGACCCGGTCTCGCTCTCGACGATCGTCAACCTGCCCGCCTCGACCTTCTGCGTGGTCTTTGCCTTCTCCAGCGGCCAAAGCTCGGTCTATACCCGCGCGGTGGCGGTGATCCGGGCGGAGCATCCCGACAGGATGCGCCTGTCATGCATCCATGAAGAGGTGGCGCAGGGCATGGGCCTTGCCAATGACAGCCCTTCGGCGCGGCCCTCGATCTTCAACGACGACGAGGAATTCGCGCTGCTGACCCGGCATGACGAGTTGCTGCTGAAAATGCTCTACGACAAGCGGCTGCGTCCGGGGATGACCCCCGAAGAGGCGCGCCCGATCGTGGAGCGGATGGCCTATGAACTGATCGGCGGCGAAAGCTGACCCCGCCCCCGAGGGAGGAGCGACATGAGCATCTTCGATTTCCTGCGCGGCGAATTCATCGACGTCATCCACTGGACGGATGACAGCCGCGACACGATGGTCTGGCGCTTCGAGCGCGAGGGCCATGCCATCAAGTATGGCGCCAAGCTGACGGTGCGCGAGGGGCAGGCGGCGGTTTTCGTGCATGAGGGGCAACTGGCCGATGTGTTCGGGCCGGGGCTCTATCAGCTCGAAACCAACAACATGCCGGTGATGACCACGCTCCAGCACTGGGACCATGGCTTCCGCTCGCCCTTCAAGTCCGAGATCTACTTCGTCTCGACCGTGCGCTTCAACGGGCTGAAATGGGGCACGAAGAACCCGGTGATGGCGCGCGATCCCGAGTTCGGGCCGGTGCGGCTGCGCGCCTTCGGCAGCTATTCGATGCGTGTGACCGACCCCGCGCTGTTCCTCAAGGAGATCGTCGGCACCGATGGCGAGTTCACCGCCGACGAGATCAGCGCGCATATCCGCAACGTGATCGTGCAGGAATTCTCGCGCGTCGTGACCACCAGCGGCATCCCGGTGCTGGACATGGCGGGCAATACCGCCGACTTCTCGCGCATCGTGACCGCCGCGATCTCGCCCACCATCGCGGGCTATGGCCTCGCGATCCCAGAGCTTTACGTCGAGAACATCTCGCTGCCCGAGGCGGTGGAGGCGGCGCTGGACAAGCGCACCTCGATGGGGATCGTGGGCGACCTCAGCCGCTACGCGCAGTTCTCGGCGGCCGAGGCGATGGGGGCGGCGGCGGCAACGCCCAATTCCGGCATGGGCGCCGGCATCGGCGCCGGGCTCGGCATGGCGATGGGCAGCCAGATGGCGGCGGCGGGGCCCTGGGGCGCTGCGGCGGGGCAAGGCGCTGCGGCGGGGCAAGGCGCTGCGGCGGGGCAAGGCGCGGGCGCGCAGGCGGGGCAAGGGGCATCGCCGCCGCCCCCGCCGCCACCTGCGCCCGCCGACATGCAGTGGCATCTGGCCGAAGCCGGCGCCAGCAAGGGGCCGTTCGGCACCGACACGCTGCGCGGCATGGCGGCCTCGGGCGCGCTGACCCGCGCCACCCTGGTCTGGACGGCGGGCATGGCGGGCTGGCAACCGGCGGGAGAGGTCGCGGCGCTGGCAGGGCTCTTCGCGCAGGTTCCGCCGCCGCTGCCGCCGGGGGCCTGACTTGCCCGCCACTGCCCGCGAACACCGCTATCCGTGCGAGCAATGCGGGGCCGACCTGCGCTTTGCCCCCGGCCAGACCCGGATGGTCTGCGGCCATTGCGGCCATGTGCAGGAAATCCCCGCCCCGCCCGACAAGCAGGCGCGGACCGGCCTTGCCGAGATCGACCTGCGCGAGGGCCTGCGGGCCGACCCGCCGCGCGAGGCACTGGCCGAACATCGCACCACGCATTGCCCCAATTGCGGCGCGGTGGTGGAGTTCACGGGCGCGCGGCACGCCGCCGAATGCCCGTTCTGCGCCACGCCGGTCGTGGTCGATACCGGCACCAGCCGCAGGCTGAAACCGCAGGGCCTGATCCCCTTCGCGGTAACGGAAGACGCGGCACGCGAGGCGCTTGGCGCCTGGCTGAAGGGCCGCTGGTTCGCGCCCTCGGGCCTTGGCGACCACGCGCGCAAGGGGCGCAAGATGCAGGGCATCTACACCCCGTTCTGGACCTTCGACGCCGATACCCGCAGCCGCTATGCCGGGCAGCGCGGGGATTACCATTATGAAACCCGCACCCGCAGCGTGATGGTGGACGGCAAGCGCCGGCAGCGCACCGAACAGGTGCGCCACACCCGCTGGCGCCCCGCCTCGGGCATGGTCGCGCGGCGCTTCGACGACCTCCTGGTGCTGGCCGCGAAAAGCCTGCCGCGCAGCCATACCGACGCGCTGCAACCCTGGGACCTGTCGGCGCTGGTGCCCTACCGCGAGGATTACCTGTCGGGCTTTCTCGCCGAGGGTTACACCGTCCCGCTGCCCGAGGGCCATGCGGCGGCGCGCGAGATCATGGCAGGCGTGATCCTCGGCGATGTGCGGCGCGACATCGGCGGGGATGAACAGCAGGTTTCCTCTGTGGCCACCACGCATTACAACGAGACCTTCAAGCACATCCTGCTGCCGGTCTGGACCGCCGCCTACAGGTATCGCGGCCGCAGCTTCCGCTTTGTCGTCAATGGCCAGACCGGCAAGGTGCAGGGCGAGCGGCCCTGGTCGCCGGTCAAGATCGCGCTGGCGGTTCTGGCGGCGCTGGTGCTGCTTGGCGCTCTGGCGCTGGTCTCGCAGATGCGCTGAGCCGCCTTGCCGCCCGCCCGAGTCACGGTGGCGGGCCGCGGCGTGACGGGCGAGATCGGGCCGGGGCTGCTGATCCTGATCTGCGCGATGCAGGGCGATGGCGAGGCCGAGGCCGAGGCGCTGGTCGTCAGCCCGTTCACGCTGGCCGCCGACACCTCGCGCGGCAACCGCCCCGGCTTTTCCGCCGCCGCCCCGCCGGATGAGGGGCGCCGGCTCTACGAGCGTTTCTCAAGCGCGCTGCGCGGCCTTGGCGCCGGCGTGGCGAATGGCGAGTTCGGCGCCGACATGCAGGTGGCGCTGGTCAATGACGGGCCGGGGACGATCTGGATGGATACGGCGGACCGGGCGCGCGCCTGACACCTAGCCCTGCGGGGTCATCGACTGGCGCTGGCGGGCGCGTTCCAGCCCCAGTTGCCGCTCGCGCCACATGATCAGGATGCCTGCCGCCACCACCATCGCCGCGCCCGACAGCACCACCAGCGTCGGAACCTCGCCGAAGACGAAATAGCCGACCACCAGCGCGAGGATCATCGAGGAATACTCGAACGGCGCGACCACCGAGGCATCGGCATAGCGGTAGGAGGAGGTCAGGAACACCTGCCCCACCCCGCCCGCCAGCCCGATCAGGACCAGCAGCGCCGCGGTGCCCGGCGCGGGCCAGACCCAGCCCCAGGGCAGCGAGATCAGCGACAGCAGCGCCGAGTTGACCGAGAACCAGAAGACGATGGCGGTGGTGCGTTCCTCGAACACCAGCTTGCGCACGAAGACCTGCGCCAGCGCGGCGAACAGCGCCCCGGTCAGCACCACCATCGCGCCAAGCGCCTCGCTCGCGGCCATCTCGTCGCTGCGCAGCGCCGTCAGCCGCGGCGACAGCACGATCAGCACGCCGACAAGGCCGAGGCAGACGGCCATGATGCGGAAGAGGCGCACCTGTTCGCCCAGGAACATCGCGGCCAGGATCACGGTCAGCAGCGGCGCCGCATAGCTGATGGCCGTCACCTCGGGCAGCGGCAGCAGCCCCAGCCCGGCAAAGGTGCAGGCCATCGCTCCCGTGCCGGCCAGCCCGCGCCAGAAATGCCCCAGCGGGTTTGCGGTGACGATCCCGGCACGCAACTCGCCCGTCGCCACCAGCCAGGGGACGATCACCGGCAGCGCGAAGGCAGAGCGGAAGAACACCGTCTGGCCGGGCGGGATCTCCTCGGACACCAGCTTGATCAGTGTGGACATGACCATGAACACCATGACCGAGCAGACTTTGAGGCCAATGCCCCGGAGCGGCTGCATCTGGACGTCTCCCCCCGCGCTGACGGCACCATAAAGACCCCCGTTGCGGCGGGGGGCAAGGGGCGAAGGTCCAAAAAAAAACGGCCCGCATGAGCCGGATGCATGAAGAACATGACCAACATGAATTTCACTAATGCGGCGCAACCTGCTAGAAGCCCGGATCGGCCGGCGCCGGATCGCGGTGCCCGCCCGCAAGGAGCCGCGCCAGATGACCCGATCCAGGACCCCCGCCCGATCCGACATATTCAACCGGCTGGAGGCTGCCGCGCGGGCGCGCATCCTGATCCTCGACGGGGCGATGGGCACGCAGATTCAGCAGCTCGGGCTGGACGAGGCGGCCTTTTCCGGCCACGGCTCGGGCTGCGCCTGCCACCATCACAGCGATCATCCGCAGCAGGGCAACAACGACCTGCTGATCCTGGCCCAGCCCGAGGCGATCGAGGAGATCCACTATCGCTATGCGATGGCAGGGGCGGACATCGTCGAGACCAACACCTTTTCCTCCACCCGCATCGCGCAGGCCGATTACGGCATGGAAGCGGCGGTGCATGACCTGAACGTGCAGGGCGCGCGGCTGGCGCGGCGGGCGCTGGACCGGGCCACGGCGCAAGACGGGCGCGAGCGGTTCGTGGCCGGCGCGATCGGGCCGACGAACCGGACCGCCTCGATCTCGCCCGACGTGAACAACCCCGGCTACCGCGCCGTTTCCTTTGACGATCTGCGCCTCGCCTATGCCGAGCAGGTGCGCGGGCTCATCGAAGGCGGCGCCGACCTGCTGCTGATCGAGACGATCTTCGACACGCTGAACGCCAAGGCCGCGATCTTCGCCTGCGAGGAGGTGTTTGTCGAAACCGGCGTCCGGCTGCCGGTGATGATCTCGGGCACGATCACCGACCTGTCGGGGCGCACGCTGTCGGGGCAGACGCCGACCGCCTTCTGGCATTCGGTCCGCCATGCCGCGCCCTTCACCATCGGGCTGAACTGCGCGCTTGGGGCGGCGGCGATGCGCGGGCATATGGCCGAGATCTCGGGCGTGGCGGATACCTTCACCTGCGCCTATCCGAACGCGGGCCTGCCCAACGAATTCGGCCAGTATGACGAAAGCCCCGAGGCGATGGCGGCGCAGATCGGGGAATTTGCCCGCGACGGGCTGGTGAACGTGGTGGGCGGCTGCTGCGGATCGACGCCCGACCATATCCGCGCGATTGCCGCGGCGGTGGCGGAATACCCGCCGCGCGCCATTCCCGAACAGCCGCCCCTGATGCGCCTTTCGGGGCTGGAGCCGTTCACGCTGACCCCGGACATCCCCTTCGTGAACGTGGGCGAGCGCACCAATGTCACCGGCTCGGCCCGGTTCCGCAAGCTGATCACCGCGGGCGACTATGCCGCCGCGCTGGACGTGGCGCGCGATCAGGTCGAGAACGGCGCGCAGATCATCGACGTGAACATGGACGAGGGGCTGATCGACTCAAGGCAGGCGATGGTCGATTACCTGAACCTGATCGTGGCAGAGCCCGACATCGCCCGCGTGCCGGTGATGATCGACAGCTCCCGGTGGGAGGTGATCGAGGCGGGGCTGAAATGCGTGCAGGGCAAGCCGGTCGTCAACTCGATCAGCCTGAAGGAGGGCGAGGCGGCCTTCGTGCATCACGCGCGGCTGTGCCGGGCCTACGGCGCGGCGGTGGTGGTGATGGCCTTCGACGAGCAGGGCCAGGCCGATACCGAAGACCGCAAGGTGGAGATCTGCACCCGCGCCTACAGGCTGCTGACCGGGGCGGTGGGCTTCCCGCCCGAGGACATCATCTTCGACCCGAACATCTTTGCCGTCGCGACCGGCATCGAGGAGCATGACAATTACGGCGTGGATTTCATCAACGCCACGCGGCGGATCACCCGGACGCTGCCGCATGTCCACATCTCGGGCGGGGTGTCGAACCTCAGCTTCAGCTTCCGCGGCAACGAACCCGTGCGCGAGGCGATGCACGCGGTGTTCCTCTATCACGCCATTCAGGCGGGGATGGACATGGGCATCGTCAATGCCGGCCAGCTTGCGGTCTATGACAGCGTAGATCCCGAACTGCGCGCGGCCTGCGAGGATGTGGTGCTGAACCGCGCGCCCGCCGCGGGCGGATCGGCGACCGAGCGGCTGCTGGAGATTGCCGAGCGATACAAGGGAACCGGCGCGCGCGAGGCGAAGGAGCGCGATCTGGGATGGCGCGACTGGCCGGTGGAAAAGCGGCTGGAACACGCGCTGGTCAACGGCATCACCGAGTTCATCGAGGCCGATACCGAAGAGGCGCGCCGCAAGGCCGAGCGCCCGCTGCATGTGATCGAGGGCCCGCTGATGGCGGGGATGAACGTCGTGGGCGACCTCTTCGGCGCGGGCAGGATGTTCCTGCCGCAGGTGGTGAAATCGGCCCGCGTGATGAAGCAGGCGGTGGCGGTGCTGCTGCCCTACATGGATGCCGAAAAGCTGGCGAACGGCGGCGAAGGCCGCGAGACCGCAGGCAAGGTGCTGATGGCGACGGTGAAGGGCGATGTGCACGACATCGGCAAGAACATCGTCGGCGTCGTGCTGGCCTGCAACAATTACGAGATCATCGACCTCGGCGTGATGGTGCCGGCGACGCGCATCCTCGAGGTCGCGCGGGCCGAAAAGGTGGATGTCATCGGACTGTCGGGCCTCATCACCCCGTCGCTCGACGAGATGGCCCATGTCGCGGCAGAGATGGAGCGCGAAGGCTTCGACATTCCGCTGCTGATCGGCGGCGCGACGACCAGCCGGGTGCATACCGCGGTGAAGATCCATCCGCGCTATGGCAAGGGTCAGGCGGTCCATGTGAACGATGCCAGCCGGGCGGTGGGCGTCGTCTCGGCGCTGCTGTCGCCCGAGCAGAAGGCGCGCTACGTTTCGGATGTGCGCGAGGAATACCGCCAGGTCGCCGAACGCCATGCCAGGAACGAGGCCGACAAGAAGCGCCTGCCGCTGGCCGCCGCCCGCGCCAATGCGCTGAAGCTGGACTGGACGGATTACAAGGTGCCCGCGCCCTCGTTCCTTGGCACCCGCGCCTTCGACGACTGGGATCTGGCGGAACTTGCCCGCTATATCGACTGGACGCCCTTCTTCCAGACATGGGAGTTGAAGGGCGTCTATCCGAGGATCCTCGAGGACGCGGCGCAGGGGGCGGCGGCGCGGCAGCTTTTCGAGGATGCCCGGGGAATGCTGGCCCGGATCATCGACGAGCACTGGTTCCGCCCGCGCGCCGTGATCGGCTTCTGGCCGGCGAACGCGGTGGGCGACGACATCCGCCTCTTTACCGGCGAGGACCGGCAGACCGAACGCGCCACCCTGCACACCCTGCGCCAGCAGGTCGCCAAGCGCGACGGGCGCCCGAACGTGGCGCTGGCGGATTTCGTGGCGCCGCCGGGCACGCCCGACTATGTGGGCGCCTTCGTGGTGACGGCGGGGATCGAGGAGATTGCCATCGCGCAACGCTTCGAGCGGGCGAATGACGACTACTCCGCCATCCTCGTGAAGGCGCTGGCCGACCGCTTTGCCGAGGCCTTCGCCGAACGGATGCACGAGCGGGTGCGGCGCGAGTTCTGGGGCTATGCGCCCGACGAGGCCTTCACCCCCGAGACGCTGATCGCCGAGCCCTATCGCGGCATCCGCCCCGCGCCGGGCTATCCCGCGCAGCCCGACCATACCGAAAAGACCACCCTGTTCGAGTTGCTGGATGCCGAGGCGGCCACCGGCGTGCGGCTGACCGAAAGCTTCGCGATGTGGCCGGGATCCTCGGTCTCGGGCCTCTATATCGGGCATCCGGACAGCTATTACTTCGGCGTGGCGAAGGTCGAGCGCGATCAGGTGCTGGACTATGCGCAAAGAAAGCGCATGGACCCGGCCGAGGTGGAACGCTGGCTGGCGCCGGTGCTGAACTACATCCCGCAGCCGGCGCTGGCGGCGGAGTAGGCGCCGCCGGCCCCCGCATCCCGGCGGGGCCGGACCTCGAACGCACGCGCGCTCCACCGCCCGAGACACTTGTCATCCGGGGGGCAAACGCGGTAGCAGCCTCGCAAGCAACCGCCAACCTCTGGAGGGGATGATGGGCATCGACAAGCAAAGCGACATCGCGGCGAACCTGCAGATCGGGCCCACCACGCTGGGCATGGTGCGGATCTATGTCGAGGGCGACGGGGTGGACCTGCCGCTGGACTTCGACCCGGACGAGGCCGAGGAGATCGCCGAGGAACTGCGCGCCGCCGCCGAGGCCGCCCGCCAGATGGGCGGCAGCGCCCCCAGGGGCAAGGGCCGGCGCTGAGCCTTCAGAACGGCATCCGCCCGCCGAGCTGCAGCCCCGGATCGCGCAGGCCCTGAAGCCGCAGCGCCGCGTGGCGGGCGAAGGTCTGCAGCACCGCCTTGCGCCGCGCCCCCGCCAGCCGGGTTTCGGGCGCCATCCGCAGGATCTCGGCGTCATAGCCATCGGCCAGCATCAGCCCGGTGCCCTCTGGCAGCAACTCGGTCGGGAAATCGGCATCCACCGCCCAGAAGAAGCGGTCCGCCCATTCGAGATAGGCCTGCCACTTGCGATCCGCAGCATAGTCCGCGCGGCCCGACTTGCATTCGACGATCCAGACCTCGCCCTTCGGGCCGAGCGCCATCACATCGACGCGCAGGCCCGGCGCGGGCACCAGCTCTTCCACCGTCGCGAAGCCATGCGACAGCAGGTGCCGGCAGACCCCGCGCGCGAGGATCTGCCCGGGCATCAGCGGCAGGGGCTGCGGCGTGAGGTCGGACATGAGGTCGGACATGGGCACAAGCATGAACCAAACAGGAACATGACGCAAGCCTTGCGCAGGCGGGGCGGCGGGCCTATGTAATGTAGTGGCGGGTTCTGCCCCTCTCGTGCGAGGCACTTTTCCAGTGGCCGATAAGCATCTCCGAGGGAGCTGGCTCTGCCGGGATCCTGGTCCCGGTATCTGGCGCCCACCTGGTAAAACCAGGCTCTCGGGAAATTCAGCCTCCACGGCTGCCGCGGATCCCGCCACCCCTCCCCCGCAAGCCGGCCGG
The DNA here is from genome assembly GCA_002423245.1 of Rhodobacteraceae bacterium UBA6141. GTDB lineage: Bacteria > Pseudomonadota > Alphaproteobacteria > Rhodobacterales > Rhodobacteraceae > Frigidibacter. The sequence goes on along the minus strand of DIVD01000042.1, from coordinate 21,731 downwards.
TTGCCCGCCGCCCGGGCAAGTGCCGGTCAGGGGCGGCGGCGCAGCGGAGCGCGGGCCGGCGCGGGAATCGGCGCGGGAATCGGCGCGGGAAACGGCTGTGCCCGAAGCGGCGCCACGGGTGCGCGCGCCTTGCGCCCGCCGTCGCCGCGATCCGGGGGCGCGGCCATCCGCATCACCGCGATGCCGAACTGCACGCCCGAGAACACCACCGCGTTGAACATCACCAGCATGACCACGGCGATCGGCCCCTCGCGCGTCGCGGTCACCAGATGCCACAGATTCGCGACGTTGAGCCACAGCAGCGCCCCGACGAACACCAGCGACAGCAGCATCCCGAGGGCAATGTTGCGAAGATAAAGGCGCACGAGTTCGGGCATGGGGGGCCTCTTTGGCAGGAATGATCGGAATATAGCGCAGCGCGCCGCGAATCCCATCCGTCAATCTGCCGCAGCGGGGCGCCGGAATGCGCGCCCGTCAGACTGCGCGCCCGTCAGAATGCGTGGGCGTCAGACTGCGCGCCCGTCAGAACGCATCGGGCCGCGCCTCCCGCGCCATGTGGTCCAGCACCGCGTTCACGAATTTCGCCTCCTTGCCCTCGGGAAAGAAGGCGCGGGCGACATCGACGAATTCGTTGATCACCACCCTGGGCGGGGTCGCCGGGGTCATCAGTTCCGCCCCAGCGGCGCGGAACAGCGCGCGCAGCGTCGGGTCGATCCGCGCGATCGGCCAGGCGGCGACCAGCGCGCGGTCGGTCATCTGGTCGATCCGCGCCTGCCATTGCACCGCGTCTTCCAGCAGCCGGCGGAACAGGTCCGGGTCGCCCTCGGCCATCTCGTCGCCTTCATAGACGGCGCCGAAGCGGTGGGTCTCGAACTCGGCGCGCACCTTGTCCACCGCCTGCCCCGCCGCCTCCATCTGGAACAGCGCCTGCACGGCATAAAGCCGGGCGGCGGATTTCATCTGCCGCTTTTCGTCCTGGCTGCGCTTGCGCGGGGTCTCTTCGGTCATCTGGGGCCCATGGGTCAGGTCTGCTCCGACGCGGCGGCGGGCCGAAAGCCCATGCCCTTCGTCTGGCGGGCCCATTTGCGGGAAAGCGCGACAAGATGCAAGGCCGCCGCCGCCGCGCCGCCGCCCTTGTTCTGCCCGGCGGGATCGGCGCGCACCGCCGCCTGCTGCCGGTTCTCCACCGTCAGGATGCCGTTGCCGAGGCAGGTGCCCTGCAGCCCCAGCAGCGTCAGCCCGCGCGAGCTGTCGTTGCACACCGTGTCGTAATGCGTCGTCTCGCCGCGGATCACGCAGCCGAGCGCGACGAACCCGTCGTAATCGGTCATCCGCGCCGCCATGCCGATCGCGGGCGCGATCTCCAGCGCGCCGGGCACCTCGATCACGTCGAGATCGGCGCCGCAGCCTTCGGCGACCGCGCGGGCGCCGGCCACCAGATCGTCCGCGATGTCCCTGTAATAGGGCGCGACCACCGCCAGCAGCCTGACCGCGCGGTCGAAGACCGGCAGCGGCAGCGTGTAGTGGGCTTCATGTCCGGCCATGCGCGCTACTCCGTGATCGGGCGGGTGCCCGCGATCTGAAGCCCGTAAGCCTCCAGCCCCACCACCTTGGGCGCGGCGGAATTGGTCACGAGGATCAGCTTCGAGAGCCCCAGCGAGGACAGGATCTGCGCCCCCAGCCCGTACTGGCGCAGCGTCTGCGGCGAGGCCTCTCCCTCCATCGCCAGCTTCATGGCGGTGTCGCGCAAGAGCACCACGACGCCGCGGCCCTCGGCGGCGATGACCCGCATCGCGCCCTGCAGATCGCCCGCATGGCCGCCGCCGATCCCCAGCACATCCTCCAGCGGATCGAGCGCATGGACCCGCGCCAGCACCGGGGCCTCGCCGGCAAGATTGCCCTTCGACAGCACCACATGCTCGGCGCCCTGCGTCTCGTCGGTGAAGATCCGCATCAGCCAGTCGCCGCCATGGACCGAATGCACCGGCCTGACCGCGCGTTCCGTCACCAGATTGTCATAGCGGCGGCGATAGGCGATCAGGTCGGAAATCGTGCCGATCTTCAGGTTGTGCCGCTGCGCGAAGGCCACGAGGTCGGGCAGCCGCGCCATCGTGCCATCGTCGTTCATGATCTCGCAGATCACGCCCGAGGGGTTCAGCCCGGCAAGGCGGCTGACATCCACCGCCGCCTCGGTATGGCCGGCGCGCACCAGCACGCCGCCCTCGCGGGCGCGCAGCGGAAACACATGGCCGGGCGTCGCGATGTCGGCGGCCCCGCGCGAGGGGTCGATGGCGACCGCCACGGTGCGCGCCCGGTCATGCGCCGAAATGCCGGTGGTCACGCCCTCGCGCGCCTCGATCGACAGGGTGAAGGCGGTCTCGTGGCGGCTGGAGTTCTTGGGGCTCATCAGCGGCAGGCCAAGCGCGTCGATCCGGGCGCCGGGCAGCGCAAGGCAGATGAGCCCGCGGCCATGCGTGGCCATGAAGTTGATCGCCTCGGGCGTCGCCATCTGGGCGGGAATCACCAGATCGCCCTCGTTCTCGCGGTCCTCGTGATCGACGAGGATGAACATGCGCCCGTTGCGCGCATCCTCGATGATCTCCTCGATGCTGGAAATGGCATCGCTGTAATCGGTCTTGATCTCGGTCATCGCAGCACTCCCGCAGGCCCCCCGGCCTGATAGCGCAGCGCGCGGGGCATTGCCAGTGCAAGACGGTTGGGCCAAGGCCGGGCCAGGGCCGGGCCCTCACCGCAGGCTGGCGGACCACTCGCTCATCCGCGCCACATAGCGCGCCAGCGTGTCGATCTCGAGGTTGACGGCATCGCCGACCTTGGCGTCGCCCCAGGTCGTCACGCTCCGGGTATGGGGGATCAGGTTCACGCCGAAGCTGTCGCCCTTCACCTCGTTCACCGTCAGCGAGGTGCCGTTCAGCGCGACCGAGCCCTTGGGCGCGATGAAGCCGGCCAGTGCGGGCGGCACCTTCAACGTCACCCGGGTGCTGGCGCCTTCATCGCGCATCGCGGTGATCTCGGCCACGCCATCGACATGGCCCGACACGATATGCCCGCCCAGTTCGTCCCCGACCTTCAGCGCGCGTTCGAGGTTGACGCGCCGCCCCGGCCGCCAGACCTTGCGGCCAAGGTTCGAGCTGTCCACCGTCTCGGCCGAGATCTGCACCTCGAACCAGTTGCGCGCGTTCGTGTCGGTGCCGGTGGCGATCACGGTCAGGCAGAGCCCGTCACAGGCGATCGAGGCGCCGATCTCGATCCCGGCCGGATCATGGCGCGTGCCGATCCGGGCGCGCAGGTCGCCCTCCTGCCGCAGATCGAGGATTTCGCCGATGTCGGTGATGATGCCGGTGAACATGCTGCCGCCCCCTTGCCTGCGCCCCGTTCGAAGTAATCGGGCAGGGCGGCGCGGGCAAGGGTGAAGGCGGGGCAAGGGTGAAGGCGGGGCAAGGGTGAAGGCGGGAGCGAAGGCGGGAGGCTGGCCCTCGCAGCCCGCAAGGCGCCCCCGAAAACGACCCGTTCCTGCCGCCGGATTGCCGCGTTTCCCCGGCATGGGCATGGCATGCAGGCAATGCCCTGCCTGCATGTGGCACGCTCGACTTTTCCGGCGCTCCATGCTTTCATCGAACTGCGGGGCTTCGCGACTGCATTTCAGTTTTTTTGGGGATCATCATGATCGGGTCGGTGTTGCGGGGCTGGCACTGCGCGATGGCTGGCAATCCCGGCGCGGGCCTCCCTGCTGCGGGGCGCCGCGCATGAGCCACAAGCGGGAGGCAGGACCAGAGGCGGGGCCAGAGCCGGACCCCGCCACCTCGCGCAGCTTCCTGTTCCTGCAAGGCCCGCACGGGCCCTTCTTCGACCGGCTGGGCGCGATGCTGCGCGCGGCCGGTGCCGCCACATGGCGCGTGTCCTTCAACCGCGGGGACGCGCGGTTCTGGCGCAACCGCGCGACGCTGCTGCCCTATGGGGGTGCCGCCGAAGACTGGCCCGCCACGCTGCGCGGCATCCTCGCCGACCGGGGCATCACCGACCTCGTGCTCTACGGCGACACCCGCCCCGTCCATGCCGAGGCGGTGCAGATCGCCCGCAGCCTCGGCCTGACGGTGCATGTGTTCGAGGAGGGCTATCTGCGCCCCTACTGGATCACCTATGAACGCGGCGGATCGAACGGCCATTCGCGCCTGATGGAGATGCCCGTCGCCGCCATGCGCGCGGCGCTGGCGCAATCCGAGATGGACATGCCCGACGCCCCCGCCCGCTGGGGCGACATGCGCCAGCATGTGTTCTACGGCGCGCTCTACCATTTCTACGTGATGGTCCTGAACCATCGCTATGCCGGCTTCCGCCCGCATCGCGGCATCGGCGTCGGGCGCGAGTTTGCGCTGCACCTGAAGCGGCTGGTGCTGATGCCGCTGCACGGGCTGGAACGCTTTGCCGCCAGCCAGCGGATCCGGCTGGGCGGCTTTCCCTATCACCTGGTGCTGATGCAGCTGGAACATGACGCCAGCTTCAGGATGCACGGCCCCTTCGCCACGATGACCGAGTTCATCGACGCCTGCCTCGGCGGCTTTGCCAGGGGCGCGCCGCGGCACCATCACCTTGTATTCAAGGCCCATCCGCTCGAGGATGGCCGCAGCACCGTCGTGGCCGACCTGCACCGGCTCGCGCGGCATCTCGGCGTGGAGGGGCGGGTGCATTTCGTGCGCGGGGGCAAGCTGGCGGGGCTGCTCGATCAGGCGCGCTCGGCGGTCACGGTGAACTCCACCGCCGCGCAGCAGGTGCTCTGGCGCGGGCTGCCGCTGAAGGTGTTCGGGGCGGCGGTCTATTCCAAGCCCGAGTTCGTCTCGACCCAGCCGCTGCCCGAATTCTTCGCAAGGCCCCGCCGGCCGGACGGGCGCGCCTATCGCGACTACCGGCACTATCTGCTGGAAACCTCGCAGGTTCCGGGGGGCTTCTATTCCGCGCGCGGGCGCCGCCATGCGCTGCGGCAGGTGGTGGACATGATGCTGATCGCCGAAGATCCCTATGACGCGCTCACTTCCGGCACCGCGTCGCCTCGGCAACAGTTGCGGGTCGTCCAATAAGGCCGCTGGCCTTTTGCGCTGCTTTTCCGTAACGATGCTGAAAAAACACGAGGGAAGTTCCGTTGCAAGGAGGGGCGCAGTGAAGGTCAAGGCAAGCCGCGGGGCCAGAATGCTGGTCCTGCTCGTCGTCGCGGCGACCGTGGCGGGCTGCGGCCTGCCCCGGACCGGGCCGAACAAGCGCGAAATCTATGCCGGATCGGTGGAACGGAAGGGCAATGCCTTCATCGTGCCGGTCACAGCCCGCGTGAGCCGTGCCGCGGCGGCCGCGCCGGCGCTCGGCTTCTCCTCGGCCTTCCTGAACGCGGGGGTCGTCGGGTCCGATGACATCCGTCCTGGCGACGTGCTGGGGCTGACGATCTGGGAAAACGTCGATGACGGCCTGCTGGCCGCAGCCGGCGCACCCGCCACCCAGCTGAGCGAGGTTCAGGTCGATGGCGCGGGGTTCATCTTCGTGCCCTATGCCGGCCGCATCAAGGCATCGGGCAACACGCCCGAGGCGCTGCGGCGGATCATCACCGAAAAGCTGGACGCGCAGACGCCCGACCCGCAGGTGTCGGTCACCCGTCTTGCCGGCGACGGATCGACCGTCACCGTGATGGGCGCGGTCGCGGGCCAGGGCGTCTTCCCGATCGAGCGGCCGACGCGCACCCTGGCGGCAATGCTGGCGAAGGCGGGCGGCGTCGCCATCGAGCCCGAGACGGCCAAGGTCACCGTCAGCCGCGGCAACCAGACCGGCACCGTCTGGCTGACCGATCTCTGGACGCATCCGCAGCTGGATATCGCGCTGCGCCCGGGTGACACCGTCGTTGTCGAACAGGACGACCGCTCCTTCACCGCGCTTGGCGCCACCGGCGGGCAACGGCGGGTGAAGTTCGACACCCAGACCATTTCCGCCCTCGAGGCGATTGCCCAGGTGGGCGGGCTGAACACCAGCCTTGCCGACCCGACCGGCGTGTTCGTCCTGCGCAACGAAAGGGCGGAAGTCGCCAATGCGGTGCTGGGGCGCAGCGACCTGCGCGGTGATCAGCGCATGGTCTATGTGCTGAACCTGACTGCCCCCACCGGCCTGTTCGAGGCGCGGGACTTCGTGATCCGCGACGAGGATACCGTCTATGTGACCGAGGCCCGCTACGTCCAGTGGACCAAGACGCTTGGCGCGCTGACCGGCACCGCGAACTCGGCCAACTCGGTCGCATCGCTTGCAGGCGGCAGCGGCAACTGACGCCGCGGGCGATGGACCTGCCCGAACCCATGGCCGCCGGAACCGGGTTCCGGCGGCTTTTCGTCTATAATGGCGGGTTCCTGACGCAGCGCCGCCTGCGGCGGATGCTGGCGCTTGCCGGCTATCGGCTGTCGCTTGGTCTGCCCGGCCCCGGCGATGCGGTGGCGGTCTGGGGCCACAGCCCCACGGCGGCGCGCGGCGAAGCGGTGGCGGCGCGGCGCGGGGTGCCGCTGGTGCGGATCGAGGATGCCTTCCTGCGTTCCATCCATCCCGGCCGCAGCCGGGGCGAGCCGCCGCTTGGCCTGATGATCGACGCGACCGGCGGCGCACATTACGCCAGCAGCGCGCCCTCCGCGCTGGAGCGTCTGCTGGCGACGCATCCGCTGGACGACCCGCATCTTTTGCAACGCGCAGAGGAGGGGATGGGGCGTCTGCAGGCGCTCGAATTGTCCAAATACAACAATTTCGACGTTGGTCTGCCCCCGCCCGCTCCCGGCTATGTGCTGGTGATCGACCAGACCCGCGGCGATGCCTCGATCCGGCTGGGCGGCGCGGGCGAGAGCCTGTTCCGCGATATGCTGGTCCTCGCACAGGAGGAGCATCCCGGCCTGCGGGTGCTGATCAAGGCCCATCCCGAAACCGGCGCCGGCCACCGCCCTGGCCATTACGGGCCCGAGGATGCGGGCGGCCGGATCAGCCTGCTGACCGATCCCGTCTCGCCCTGGGCGCTGCTGGCGGGGGCGGCGGCGGTCTATACCGTATCCTCGCAGATGGGGTTCGAGGCGATCCTTGCCGGGCACAGGCCACGGGTGTTCGGCCAGCCCTTCTATGCCGGCTGGGGCCTGACGCGCGATGAAAACCCGGTGGCCCGCCGCCGGCGCAGCCTGACCGGCGCCCAGCTGTTCGCCGCCGCGATGATCCTCGCGCCGGTCTGGTACGACCCCTGCCGGGACCGGCTGTGCAGCCTCGAGCAGGCGGTGGACCAGCTCGAGGCAGAGACGCGGGCCTGGCGCGAGGACCGGCGCGGCCATGTCGCCGTGGGGATTCGCCTGTGGAAACGCGGCCCCCTGCAAAAGCTGTTCGGGCGCGAGTCGCGGCTGCTGTTCGAGAACGACCCCGCCCGCGCTGCCGAAACCGCCCGGCGGACCGGGCGCGGCCTGCTGGTCTGGGCGGGCAAGGAGACGCCGGCGCTGCTGGCGGCGGCCGAGGGTCTGCGGCTGGCGCGGGTGGAGGACGGCTTCCTGCGCTCGCGCGGGCTTGGCGCCGGACTGGTGCCGCCGCTCTCGCTGGTGACCGACCCGCTCGGCATCTATTACGACCCCGGCCGCGAAAGCCTGCTGGAACGGCTGATCGCCGCGCCGCCGCCCCCCGGCGGGCTGCGCCGGGCCGAGGCGCTGGTGGCGGGGCTGATCCGCGGGGGGGTGACGAAATACAACCTCGGCGGCGCCCTGCCCCCTCTGCCGCCCGGCCACCGGATTTTGGTGCCAGGGCAGGTGGAGGATGACGCCTCGATCCGGCTCGGTGGCGGAAAGGTCCGGCGCAACATTGACCTTTTGCAACTTGTGAGGGCCAGAAACCCCGGCGCGACGGTCATTTTCAAGCCACATCCCGATGTGGAGGCCGGTCTGCGCCCCGGCGCCATCGCCGATGCCGATCTGCACGGGCTGGCCGATGCCGTGGTCCGCCACGGCGATCCTGCCGCCCTGCTGGCCGAGGTGGCCGAGGTCTGGACCATGACCTCGCTGCTGGGGTTCGAGGCGCTGCTGCGCGGCCTGCCCGTCACCTGCCTTGGCGCGCCCTTCTATGCCGGCTGGGGCCTGACGACCGACCTTGGCCCCATCCCCGCGCGCAGGCAGGCACGGGTGCCGCTGCTGCAACTCGCCCATGCCGCGCTGATCGCCTATCCGCGCTATGTTGATCCGGTGACGGGCCTCCCCTGCCCCGCCGAGGTGGTGGCAGAGCGGCTGGCGCGCGGCACGGTGCCGCATCCGGGCGCCGCCAACCGGGCGCTGGCAAAGCTGCAGGGTGCGTTCGCGTCGCGCGCGGGGCTGTGGCGCTAGACCTTGCGCCAGCGGTGCAGCACGTCGCCGCCCACGTTCCGCGTTTCGGCCAGCGCAAAGCGCGGCGCATCCGCCAGGGCGCCCGCCGGCAGCGGCCCCAGCGACGGCCGCCCGCCCGCCCCAAGCGCCAGCCCGGCGGTGAAGCCGATCACCTCGTCCACCAGCCCCGCCGCCAGAAGCGAGGCGGCAAGCTGGCCGCCGCCCTCGCAAAACACCCGCGTCAGCCCCTCTTGCCCCAGCGCCTGCAGCATCGCCGCCGGGTCCAGCCGCGCGCCCTGCTGCGCCACCGGCAGCAACCGCGCGCCTGCCGCCTGCCAGGCCGCGCGCGCCCGCGCCGGGGCCTCGCCATGCAAAAGCCAGACCGGCCCCTCCCGCACCGAACCCGCGAGCCGCCCCAGCGGCAGGTTCAGCCCGGCCGAGGCGACAACGCGCACCGGCTGGCGCCGCGCGCCCATCCCCCGCACCGTCAGCAAGGGATCGTCGGCGCGCAGCGTGCCGCCGCCGACCAGCACCGCATCGTACCGGGCGCGCAGCGCATGTACCAGATGCCGCGCCTCCGGCCCGGTGATCCAGCGGCTTTCGCCCGCCGCCGTGGCGATCCGGCCATCGAAGCTGGTCGCCAGCTTCAGCGTCACGAAGGGCCGCCCGGTGGCGATCCGCGACAGGAAGCCCGCCTGCACCGCCGCCGCCTCTGCCGCCAGAACGCCGCTCGCGACCTCGATGCCGGCGGCGCGCAGCAGCGCATGGCCGCGGCCCGAGACGCGCGGATCGGGATCCTCCAGCGCCGTGACCACCCGCGCGATACCCGCGGCCGCCAGCGCCTCGGCGCAGGGCGGGGTCTTGCCGTGGTGGGAACAGGGCTCGAGGCTGACATAGGCACTCGCGCCGCGCGCCGCCGGCCCCGCCTGCGCCAGCGCGACGGCTTCGGCATGGGGGCGCCCGCCGTCTTGCGTCCAGCCCCGGCCGAGGATGCGGCCACCCGTCACGATCACGCAGCCGACCGCAGGGTTCGGCCAGACCCGGCCCAGCCCCCGCGCGCCAAGCGCGATGGCCAGCGCCATGAAGCGACGGTCCTGTTCGGCCGTCACTCTTCCGCCGCGCCGGTGGGGCGCAATTCGGACACGAACTTGTCGAAATCGTCCGCGGCCTGGAAGTTCTTGTAAACGCTGGCAAAGCGCACATAGGCGACGGTGTCGATCCGCGCCAGCGTCTCCATCACGATCTCGCCGATGGCCTTGGAGGGGATGTCGGTCTCGCCCATGCTCTCCAGCCGCCGGACGATGCCTGAAATCATCTGGTCGATGCGCTCGGGCTCGATCGGGCGTTTCTGCATCGCGATGCGGATCGAGCGTTCCAGCTTGGTGCGGTCGAATTCCTCGCGCTTGCCGCTGGTCTTGATGACCACGAGATCGCGAAGCTGCACCCGTTCATAGGTGGTGAAGCGGCCGCCGCACGCCGGGCAGAATCGCCGCCGCCGGATGGCGACGTGGTCCTCGGCCGGGCGGCTGTCCTTCACCTGCGTATCGACATTGCCGCAAAACGGGCAGCGCATGGCATCTCTCCCTCGTCGTGCCGACGGCATTATTGCAAGCACTATAGGGGGGCCGCCATGCGTTGGGTAGATGGTTTCGCGCCCTACAACATGCTGGGGCCGTGCTGTGGCCGCAAAGGCGCGCAGCGCCCCGGCCGGGCGGGCCGTGATGCGCCCGCGCGATGCGGGCTTCCGGCGCGGAAAAAAGTTGCTTTCGGGCCGCGGCGCGACCATATTGGGGTGGCTACGTTATCTCTATCGATCCCTGTCTCGCTTCATCGGCTGCAGTCCATCGATTTTGAACTGACAGAGCCGGGCCGTCGCAATGGTGCGGGCGGCACATGTGAAGGAGACATCACGATGGCCACCGGCAGCGTGAAATGGTTCAACACTACCAAGGGCTTCGGCTTCATCGCCCCCGACGGCGGGAAAAAGGACATCTTCGTCCATATCTCGGCGGTCGAGCGTGCGGGGATCCGCCAGCTCAACGACGGTCAGAAAGTGACCTTCGACATCGAGACCGGCCGTGACGGCCGCGAATCCGCGACCAACCTCGCGCTGGCCTGATCGGCAGGATCAACCGGTGCGGCCAACTGGTGCCGGCCGCCGCGGGGCATTGCCCTTCGGTGCTTGCAGATCGAAACGGGGAGGGTGCAGGCCCTCCCCGTTTTCATGCGCGCCTCCGGCAAGGATGGGTGGTTGCCATGCTGCGCCGCCGCATGGCATGATGCGGCAGGCCGATCCCGCGAGCCTTCCCCGGGCACGGCAAGATTCGGGGCGCGGCAAGACCCAACAGGCGGGACCATGAGCAGCCAGAACCAGTTCCACGACGCATCCACCTCGTTCAGCACCGCGCTGCGCGCCACCATCGACGGCATCGGCGGCGAGACGATCACCCTGCGCCGCCTGATCGAGGCGATCGGCGAGCAGGGGCTGCTGCTGCTCTGCGGCTTTGCCTCGCTGCCCTTCCTGCTGCCGGTGTCGATCCCCGGCGTCAGCACGGTGTTCGGCCTTGCGATCGTGCTGGCGGCGCTGGCGATCACGCTCAACCGGCTGCCCTGGCTGCCGCGCCGGGTGCTGGACCGCGAGCTTCCGTCGGAAAAGCTGCGCGCGGCGCTGCGGCGCGGGCTGGACATGGTGGCGAAATTCGAGCGTTTCGTGCGCCCGCGGCTGACCGGACTGACCCGCACGGGCCTCGTGTCGCGCGCCAACGGGCTGATGCTGATGCTGGCGGGCCTCTTGCTGATGGTGCCGCTCGGGCTGGTGCCGTTCTCCAACACGCTGCCGGCGGTGGCGGTGCTGCTGCTGTCCGTCGGGATGATGGAGCGGGACGGGGTGATGGTGCTGGCCGGCTATGGGTTCATCGCGATGACGCTGGTGTATTTCTCTGTCCTCGGCCTGATGGCGGTGCGCGCGGGGCAGGGAATCGGCGCCGCGCTTGCCGGCTGACCGGCCGCTTGTCACGCGGGTGTGAGCCGCTGGCCGTTTGTCAGAACCGGGCACCTGATGTATGATGCCCGCATGACCCCGAACCCGACCGCTCCGAACCCGACCGCTCCTCTGGCCGCAAGCCCTTCCCGTGCCCGCCTGCGCGATGGCTACAGCCGCGCCGAGCGGCTCAGCGATGCCGTGATGCACCTGTCCGGCCTGACCGCCGCCGCGCTGGCGGTGCCGGTGCTGGTGACGCTGACGGTGGTGCTGCGCGGCGATGCGACGGCGGTGGCGGCGAGCGTGATCTACGGGGTGACGCTGATCGCGATGATCCTGTGCTCGGCGCTCTATCACATGGTGCCCGACGGCAGCTGGACCCGGCTGCTGCGCCGGCTGGACCATTCGGCGATCTACCTCAAGATCGCCGGCACCTACACCCCCTTCACGCTGCTGGCGGGCGGTCAGGGCTATCTGCTGGCCGGGCTCTGGGGCGCGGCGGCGGCGGGGACCGGGCTGAAGATGGTCTCGCCCGAGCGGTTCCGCTGGGCGGCGCTGGCGCTGTATCTGGGGATGGGCTGGGTCGGCGTCATCGCCGGTTGGGGCGTGTTTTCAACGGTTTCCACGCCGGTCCTGATCCTGATCGTGATCGGCGGGCTGACCTACACCGCCGGCGTCGCATTCTTTCTTTACGAACGGCTGCCATTTCACAACACCATCTGGCACGGCTTCGTGCTGGTGGCGAGCATGGTGTTCTACGCGGCCGTCGCCCTGCACGTTCTGGCACCGCCTTCCGCCGCGTAGGCGGCAAGACGAGGGAACCCGCCGCGTGGCGGCGGTGCTTTGCCCTAGGCGCGGATGCCCGCGAACCGCTTCTGCCAGTCCTCGCGCTCCTCGTCCGCGATCTTGCGGAACAGGTTCTCCGGCACCTCGAAGGGCTGGCCGGGCGCGACCGTGTTCAGGCAGGCCAGCACGTCATCCGGCCAGGTCCAGTCGTCGCTTTGCAGCGCCTTCATCATCGCTGCCGCGGCATCGGGAATGAACGGGCGCGACAGGATCGCGAACAGCCGGATCATCGACAGGCCGAGCCGCACCTGCGAGGCGGCAAGCTCCGGGTCGGTCTTGAAGGTGGACCACGGGGCCGCGGCTTGCAGGTATTCGTTGCCGATCACCCAGATCGCGCGCAGCTCGGCCGCCGCCTTGCGAACCTCCATCGCCTCCATCAGCGCCTCGTACTGGCGCACGCGCGGCTCAAGGATCGCGACAAGCGCGCGCTCCGCCTCTGCCATCTCGGCGGTTCCGGGCACCGCATCGCCGAATTTCGAGCGGCAGAACTTGGTGATCCGGCTGACGAAATTGCCCAGAACGTCGGCCAGATCCTTGTTCACCGAGGCCTGGAAATTCTCCCATGTGAACTCGCTGTCGCTGCTTTCGGGCGCGTGGCTCAGCAGCCACCAGCGCCAGTAGTCGGGCGGCAGGATCGACAGCGCCTGATCCATGAACACGCCGCGGCCCTGGCTGGTCGAGAACTGGCCGCCATCGTAATTGAGGTAGTTGAAGGACTTGATGTAATCGACGAGTTTCCAGGGCTCGCGGCTTCCCATCAGCGTGGCGGGGAAGCTGAGCGTGTGGAAGGGCACGTTGTCCTTGCNNTGTCCTTGCCCATGAATTGCACATATCGAACATCCTCGGCGCCCTTGTCGGTCCGCCACCAGCGTTCCCAGTCCTTGTCCGACTTTCCATGCGCATCGGCCCATTCGGCGGTGGCGCCGATGTATTCGATCGGCGCGTCGAACCAGACATAGAAGACCTTGCCCTCCATCCCCGGCCAGTCGGCATCGCCCTTCCGGACCGGCACGCCCCAGTTCAGGTCGCGGGTGATGCCGCGGTCCCGAAGCCCGTCACCGTCATGCAGCCACTTCCTCGCGATGGAGGTGGTCAGGATCGGCCAGTCGGTCTTCGAGCTGAGCCAGGCGTCGATCTCGGCCTTCAGCAGCGACTGGCGCAGGTAAAGGTGCCTGGTCTCGCGCACCTCGAGATCGGTGGAGCCGGAAATGGCCGAGCGCGGGTTGATCAGGTCGGTCGGTTCGAGCTGCTTGGTGCAGTTCTCGCACTGGTCGCCGCGGGCGCGGTCATAGCCGCAATTCGGGCAGGTGCCCTCGATGTAGCGGTCGGGCAGGAAGCGGCCATCGGCGATGGAATAGACCTGCTTTTCGATGACTTCCTCGATGAAGCCGTTCTCGGCCAGCCTGGCGGCGAAATGCTGGGTCAGCGCACGGTTGCGGGCGCTGGACGAGCGGCCGAAATGGTCGAAGGACAGCCGGAAGCCGCGCGCGAGATCGGCCTGCACCTCGTGCATCCGGGCGCAATAGGCCTCCACCGGCTCGCCGGCCTTGGCGGCGGCAAGCTCGGCCGGGGTGCCATGTTCGTCGGTCGCGCAGATGAACATCACCTCATGCCCGCGGGCGCGCATGTAGCGGGCGTAAAGGTCGGCCGGCAACTGGCTGCCGACGAGGTTGCCAAGGTGCTTGATGCCGTTGATGTAGGGCAGTGCCGAGGTAATCAGAATTCGTGCCATTGCCGCGCGCCTATCCTGTGTGTCGCTGCGCGATTTACAGGCGTTGCGCGGGAAGGGCCAGAGGGTTGCGGGCCGGCATGCCCCAGGCCGGCAGGCCCCGGGCCGGCATGAAGGTCTTGCCGCCGGACGGGGAATTTCCCGCGCCCCGTTGAAAACTCCGCAGCAACCGGGTTCACTGGGCCGGGGCGATGGGGGCACGACATGCGCTATTCCGGGCTGAGGGTGATTGCGGAAGGGCTGCGGGGCAACCGCGGCTGGAAGCCCGTCTGGCGCGAGCCCGAGCCGAAGCCCGAATATGACATGCTGATCATCGGCGGCGGCGGGCATGGCCTGTCCACCGCCTATTACCTTGCCAGGGACCACGGCATCCACAACATCGCGGTGCTGGAAAAGGGCTATCTCGGCGGCGGCAATGTCGGACGCAATACCACCATCGTGCGCGCCAACTACGTCCTGCCCGGCAATTCCGAGTTCTACAGCCATTCGCTGAAACTGTGGGAGGGGCTGGAGGCGGACCTGAACTACAACGTGATGCACAGCCAGCGCGGGCTGATCAACCTGTTCCATTCCGACGGCCAGCGCGACGCCTTCGCCCGGCGCGGCAATGCGATGATCACCCAGGGCGACGACGCGGAACTGCTGGACCGCGAGGGCGTGCGCGCGCTGCTGCCCTATCTCGACTTCGACAACGCCCGCTTCCCCATCCATGGCGGCCTTCTGCACCGGCGCGGCGGCACCGCCCGGCACGATGCGGTGGCCTGGGGCTATGCGCGCGCGGCGGACCGGCGCGGCGTGGACCTGATCCAGAACTGCGAGGTGACGGGGATCGACATCACCGCCGGCCGCGTGACCGGCGTGCAGACGACGCGGGGCGCGATCCGGGCCGGGAAGGTCGGCATCGTCGTGGCGGGCCGGTCAAGCCAGGTGGCGGCGATGGCGGGGCTGCGGCTGCCGATCGAGAGCCATATCCTGCAAGCCTTCGTGACCGAGGGGCTGAAGCCGGTGATCGACCATGTGGTCAGCTTCGGCATGGGCCATTTCTACATCAGCCAGTCCGACAAGGGCGGGCTCGTCTTCGGCGGCGATCTCGATTTCTACGCAAGCTATGCCGCGCGCGGCAACCTGCCGATGGCCGAGCATGTGATGGAGGCGGGAATGGCGCTGATGCCGATGATCGGGCGGGCCAAGGTGCTGCGCAGCTGGGGCGGGATCATGGACATGACCCCCGATGGCAGCCCGATCATCGACCGCACCCCGGTGGAGGGGCTTTATATCGACTGCGGCTGGAACTATGGCGGGTTCAAGGCGGTGCCGGCCTCGGGCTGGTGCATGGCGCATCTGATGGCGACGGACCATCCGCATGAGGTGGCGCGGCGCTTCCGGCTCGACCGCTACGCCACCGGGCACCTGCTGGACGAAGAAGGCACCGGCAGCCAGCACAACCTGCATTGAGGGACCGACCGATGCGCATCACCTGCCCCCTCTGCGGCGAGCGCGACCTGCGCGAGTTCACCTGTTCCGGCGCCGCCGACTACCTCGACCGGCCGGCGATGGATGCCCCGCCCGAGGCTTGGGACGCCTATCTGCACCTGCGCGACAACCCGGCCGGACCCGCGCGCGAGCTGTGGTATCACGAGACGGGCTGCGGCGCCTGGCTGGTGGTGAACCGCGATACCGTCAGCCACGGGGTGCTTTCGGTGCGGCTGGTGACGGATGCACAGGCGGGTTCGGAGGGCACGGCATGAGGATCGAGGGCAAGGGGCTCATCGACCGCTCCGCCCCGCTCGGCTTTCGTTTCGACGGGCGCGACTTCGCGGGGTTCGAGGGCGACACGCTGGCCTCGGCGCTGCTGGCCTCGGGCGTGAGGCTGGTCGGGCGCAGCTTCAAGTATCACCGCCCGCGCGGCATCTGGGCCTCGGGCAGCGAGGAGCCGAACGCGCTGGTGACGGTGGGGCGCGGCGCGGACGCCACCCCCAACACCCGCGCCACGATGCAAGAGCTGTTCGCGGGGCTGGAGGCGCACAGCCAGAACCGCTGGCCGAGCCTGGCTTTCGACCTGCTGGCGGTAAACGACCTGTTCGCACCCTTCCTCGGCGCGGGGTTCTACTACAAGACCTTCATGTGGCCGCGCGCCTTCTGGGAGCGGCTTTACGAACCCGCGATCCGCCGCGCGGCGGGGCTGGGCGCGCTATCGGGCGAGCATGACACGGCGCATTCCGAAAAGGCGTTTGCGCATTGCGACCTGCTGGTGATCGGCGCGGGGCCGGCGGGGCTGATGGCGGCGCTGGTGGCGGCGCGGTCTGGGGCCGACGTGATCCTGGCCGATGAAGACGCGCGGATGGGCGGGCGCCTCCTGGCCGAAACGCATGAGGTGGAGGGCAGGCCGGGCGCCGTCTGGGTGGCCGAGGTGCTGGCGGAGCTGGCCGCGCTGAAGGTGCGGCTGATGGCGCGCACCACCGTCACCGGCGCCTATGACGGCGGCACCTTCGGCGCGCTCGAACGGGTCGGCCTGCATCTGGCGAAGCGGCCCGAGGCGCTGCCGCGCGAGTGCTTCTGGCGGATCGTGGCGAAACGCTCGATCCTGGCCACGGGCGCGCTGGAGCGGGGGATCGCCTTTCCGGCGAATGACCGGCCGGGGATCATGGCGGCGGGGGCGGTGCGCGCCTATCTCAACCGCTGGGGCGTGGCGCCGGGCAGCCGGGTCGCGGTGTTCGGCAACAACGACGACGCGCATCGCACCGCGCGCGATCTGGTCGCCGCAGGGGTCGAGGTCGCGGCGCTGATCGACTCGCGGCCCGAGATGCGGGTGGCGGGCGATTTCCCGGTGCTGGCCGGCGCGCGGGTGACCGGCACCCGTGGCCGCAAGCGCCTGCGCGAGATCACGGTCGCGACAGATGCCGGCCCGCGGCGGATCGCGGCCGATTGCCTTGCCGTCTCGGGCGGCTGGAACCCGGCGCTGCACCTTGCCTGCCACATGGGCGCACGCCCGCATTGGCGCGAGGAGATTGCCGCCTTCGTGCCGCCCGCCCCCGGAAAGCCCGGATCGGTGCCGGGGATGCTGGTCTGCGGGTCGGCGGCGGGGGAGTTCTCGACCGCCGCCGCACTGGCCGGCGGCGCCGCCGCCGCGCGCGAGTCGGTGGAGGCATTGGGGCTGACCCCGGCCGAGATGCCGCTGCCCGCCGCCGAGGATGGCGCCTGTGCCCTCGGCGCCTGCTGGGAGGTGGCGGGGCAGCGGGGCCGCGCCTGGCTCGATCTTGGCAATGACGTGACGACCAAGGACGTGCGGCTGGCGGCGCAGGAGGGCTTTGCCGGCGCCGAGCACATGAAGCGCTACACGACGCAGGGCATGGCGCCCGATCAGGGCAAGACCTCCAGCGTCGGCGCGTTGGCGGTGCTGGCCGATGCGACGGGGCGCAGCATCCCCGGCACCGGGACCACCACCTTCCGCCCGCCCTATACCCCCGTGTCCATCGGTGCGATGGGTGCGGGGGGCCGGGGCGCGGGCTTTGCGCCGCGGCGGCTGACCACATCGGACAGGGCCAGCCGCGAGCGCGGCGCGCCAATGGTCGAGGCGGGGCTGTGGTATCGCCCGAGCCACTTCCCCCGCCCCGGCGAGGCGACATGGCGCGAGTCCTGCGACCGCGAGGTGCTGGCGGTGCGCGGCAAGGTGGGCGTCTGCGACGTGTCCACCCTTGGCAAGATCGACGTGCAAGGCGCGGATGCCGCCCGGTTTCTGGATTTCATCTACACGAACACCATGTCCTCGCTGGCCGTCGGCCGGGCCCGCTATGGCCTGATGCTGCGCGAGGACGGAATGGTGCTGGACGATGGCACCTGCGCGCGGCTCGGCCCGCAGCATTTCGTGGTGACCACCACCACCGCGGCGGCGGGGCGGGTGATGCGGCACATGGAGTTCGTGGCGCAGGCCTTCTGCGGCGAGTGGGATGTGCGGCTGATGCCGGTCACCGAAAGCTGGGCGCAGTTCGCGCTCGCCGGCCCGCAATCGCGGCACCTGCTGAACGGTATCCTGGCGGCGCCGCTGGAGGAAGGCGCCTTCCCCTTCATGGCCTGCGGCGCGGTCACGGTTCACGATGTCGCCGGCCGGCTGTTCCGCATCAGCTTTTCGGGCGAGCATGGCTATGAGATCGCGGTGCCGGCCCGCTATGGCGACGCGCTGTGGCGCGATCTGGTGGCGCGGGCCGAGGCGATGGGGGGCTGCGCCTATGGCATGGAGGCGCTGAACGTGCTGCGCATCGAGAAGGGCTTTCTTGCGCACGCAGAGATCCACGGCCGGGTCACCGCCTTCGATCTGGGGTTGCAGGGGATGCTGAGCAGCAAGAAGGATTTCATCGGCCGCGCGGCGGCGATGCGCCCCGGCCTGACCGGCGAGGCGCGCGAGCAACTGGTCGGCCTGCGCCCGGTCGAGGCGGGCAGGGTGCTGGCCGCGGGGGCGCATCTGTTCCCGCCGGGCGTGGACGTGACGCCCGCGAACGATCAGGGCCATGTCACCTCGGTCTGCTGGTCGCCGGTGCTGAAGGGCGCGCTCGGGCTTGGGTTCCTGCGCGGCGGGCGCGCCCGCACGGGCGAGACGGTGCGGCTGGTCGATCACCTGCGCGGGCTGGACGTGCTGTGCGAGGTGGCGCACCCGGTATTCCTCGACCCCGAAGGAGGGCGCGCGCGTGGCTAGGCTCATCGACAGATCCGCCTGCGAGGACCTGCTGCCGGTCATCACCGCCGGCGCGCAACTGGCCGAGGCGCGGCCCGGCCCCGTCACATCGGTCGCGCCCTTCAAGGGGCGGCAGGCGGCGGTGGCGCGGGCACTGGCAGCGGATGGGCTTGGCTGGCCGGAGCCGGGCCGCGCGGTCCTGGCCCCCGCCGGGCGCTGCCTCTGGGCGGGGCGCGGGGTGGCCTTCGTCACCGGCCTTGTGCCGCGGGGGCTGGAGGATCTGGCGGCGGTGACCGACCAGTCCGATGGCTGGGCGGTGCTGCGGCTGGAGGGCGCGCAGGCGGCGGCGGTTCTGGCGCGGCTCTGCCCGCTGGACCTGCGGGCGGGCGCCTTCGCGCCCGGCCATGTGGCGCGCGCGCCCCTGGGGCAGATGACGGCGATCGTGCACCGCAGCTTGCCCGAGAGCTTCGAGATCTGGGTGTTCCGCTCGATGGCCGCAACGGCGGTGCATGAACTGACGGTGGCGATGCAGGCGGTGGCGGCGCGGGGCTGACCCGCAGCCGTCTGGACTCGTGCCCGCAGCGGCCCGATATAGGAAGGCATGAGTCTTCCTCCGGGTTTCCTTGATGACCTGCGCACCCGCACGACGCTGTCCCGCGTCGTCGGCCGCAAGGTCATGTGGGACACCCGCAAGTCCAATCAGGCCAGGGGCGACTGGTGGGCGCCCTGCCCCTTTCATCAGGAAAAGTCGGCGAGCTTTCATGTCGATGACCGCAAGGGCTATTACTACTGCTTCGGCTGCCATGCGAAGGGGGACGCGCTGAGCTTTCTGCGCGAGACCGAGAACATGGGCTTTCTCGAGGCGGTGGAGGCGCTGGCGCGCGAGGCGGGGATGACGATGCCGGCGCGCGACCCGCAGGCGGCGCAGCGCGCGGACCGGCGCGGCCAGCTTGCCGAGGTGATGGAGGAGGCGGTGAAGTTCTACCGCCTGCAACTGCGCACGCAAGGGGCGGCAGAGGCGCGCGACTATCTCGCGCGGCGCAAGCTGTCCGAGGCGGGGCAGGAGCGCTTCGGGATCGGCTTTGCGCCCGGCGCCCGGCAGGCGCTGTTCCAGGCGCTGACCGGCAAGGGCATCGCGGCGGATCTGCTGGTCGATGCCGGGCTGTGCGCGCGCCCCGACGATGGCGGCGCGCCCTATGACCGCTTTCGCGGCCGGATCATCTTTCCGATCCGCGATGCGCGGGGCCGGGCGATCAGCCTTGGCGGGCGGGCGCTGGACCCGAACGCGCGGGCGAAATACCTCAACGGGCCCGAGACGGACCTGTTCGACAAGGGCCGCAACCTCTACAACCTCGGCCCCGCGCGCGAGGCGGTGGCGAAGGGTGCGCCGCTGCTGGTGGCCGAGGGCTACATGGATGTGATCGCGCTCTCGGAGGCCGGATTTGGCGGCGCGGTCGCCCCGCTGGGCACCGCGATCACCGAGACGCAGTTGCAGATGCTCTGGCGCGTCTCGCCCGAGCCGGTGGTGGCGCTGGACGGTGACAGGGCCGGCATCGCCGCGGCGCAGCGGGTGATCGACCTTGCGCTGCCGCTGCTGGAGGCGGGACAGGGCCTGCGCTTCGCAATCCTGCCCGAGGGGCAGGACCCGGACGACCTGATCCGCGCCCAGGGCCCCGGTGCGATGCAAAGGCTGCTGGAGGGCGCGCGCCCGATGGTGGACCTTCTGTGGCAGCGCGAGACCGAGGGGCGCAGCTTCGACAGCCCCGAACGCCGCGCCGCGCTGGACAAGACCCTGGCCGAGGTAATGCGCCGCATCAGGGATCCCGCGATCCGCTCGCATTACCAGCAGGAGCTGAAGCGTCTGCGATGGGCGTTGTTCGGGGCTGGCTGGCAACGTCCGCCAAGGGCGTGGAAGGGCGCCCGGCCCGGTGCCGGCGGCCAGGCGCGCTTTGGCGGCAAGTTCGTGCCCTTCGAGGTCGGCGCCTATTCCGTCACCCGGGCGACGGTTCTGGCCTCTGCCGGCATGGCCGACCCCGAGGATCGGCTGCGCGAGGCGATGATCCTGGCGATCTGCGCCACGCATCCCGCCTGCATCGCGCGCTTCGAAAGCCAGCTTGAAGCGCTGCATTTCACCGGCGAGGGGCATGACGCGCTGCGCCTGACGCTGCTGAGGCTCGGCCATGAACCCGCAGGGATTTTCCGTGAACGGCTGCTGACCGAAGCGGGCGCTGCGCTTGAAAAGCTGCTGGCGCTGCCCCATGTGTCGATCGCCCCTCCGGTGCGCAACACGGATGACCCGGACCTCGCCATGATGTGCCTAGCCGAGGAACTGGCGAAGCTGGAAGCACGGCGCGGGGCACAGGCCGAGATCGAGGATGCGATGGAGGATCTGGCCGGGCTGGCCGACGAGGGTGTGACCTGGCGGCTGAGCCAGGCGGCCAGTGCCCGCCACCGCGCCGAGAGACCGGACCTGGACGATGCAAAAGACATGGGCGAGGACCGGGCGGCGCTTTCGGCGCATCTGCAAAGCCTGATCGACAGGGAAGTGTGGCGCAAGAACCGCACCTGACCGGCCTCCTGCCCCCCAGGCCCGCGCGGGTGACTGCCCCTGTGACTCGCGCGCTTGATTCGCTAAGAGAGTCGGACATGATTCGCGGATCGCGCCCGCGAATCGACACCAATAGAAGATGTCCGCCGTGACGATGCCCCGCGCCGACGCCTATGAGGAGCCCCCATGGCCGCAAAAGACACCGATGACGTGAAGCCCGAAGAGCAGGACGGCGACCACCTGCTCGACATGAGCCAGGCGGCGGTCAAGCGGATGATCGCGGATGCGCGCGAGCGTGGCTACATCACCTATGACCAGCTCAATGGCGTACTTCCGCCCGAACAGGCCTCCTCCGAGCAGATCGAGGACGTGATGTCGATGCTCTCCGAAATGGGCATCAACGTCATCGAGAACGACGAGGCCGAAGAGGGCGAGACCGCGGGCGCCGTCGTCGATGCCTCTTCCTCGCGCGAAATCGCGGTCTCCACCACCAATGCCGAGGCGCTGGACCGGACCGACGACCCGGTGCGCATGTACCTGCGCGAGATGGGCTCGGTCGAACTGCTGAGCCGCGAGGGCGAGATCGCCATCGCCAAGCGGATCGA
>DIVD01000032.1 GCA_002423245.1 Rhodobacteraceae bacterium UBA6141 | reverse complement strand
CGCCGGACGAGGCGCTGCTCTGCGCGATCGTCGCTGAGCTGGTGGGCGCCCCTGAAGTCGGCATGGGCGACAACTTCTTCCATCTCGGCGGTCACTCGCTGATGGCCGTGCGCCTGGTCGCCCGCCTGCGCGAGCGCCTCGGCCGCGATGTCTCCGTGCGCATGGTGTTCGAGCATCCCGTTCTGCAGGACCTCGCCAACGCCATCGCAAGGGCGGCAAAGGCGAAGGATCCGGCGGCCGCAAGCCCAGACCCGGACGGCCTGCTCCAGCCCTTCGCGCTGACGCCGGTGCAGCAAGCCTACTGGCTGGGCCGCCAACAGCTTGTTGCGCTCGGCGAGGTCGCCTGTCACGCCTATGTCGAGCTGCGCGCAACCCAATTTGATCCCGCAAGGTTCGCCAGTGGATGGTGGCAGGCGATCAGCCGCCATCCGGTGCTGCGGCAAGTGATCGACACGGATGGCGTCCAGCGCGTGCTGGATGGACAGATTGCATTCGCGATCGAGACGATAGACCTCCGCCGTGTGTCGCCCGCCCAGGCCGAGGCAGATGTGGTCGGCCTTCGTCACCGAATGTCTCACCAGGTCCTGCCGCTCGACCGGGCGCCGCTGTTTGACGTGAGGGTGACACGGGTCGGCGAAGACGATTGGCGCATCCACATGAGCTTCGATGCGCTCATCCTGGATGGTGAAAGCATCAACCTGCTGCTGGCCGAAGTCTTCGCGGTCCACGCGGGCCAGCGCGTTCGGCCCGCGCCAGCCCTGACCTTCCGGGATCATGTCCTCGCCGCCGCCCGAGACCACGAGGCTCACGCCCGCGCCGAGGCCTATTGGCGGAGCCGGATCGACAGCTTGCCGGCGGCGCCGGCGCTGCCGCTCTCCGTCTCTCCCTCGCAACTTAAGGATCCCCGCTTCAGTCGCCGCGCCGCACGCCTTTCCCCGGCGGTCTGGAGCCGGCTGAAGCGCCACGCGGCCGATGCCGGCCTCACACCCACGAACCTGCTTCTGACGGCCTATGCGGAGGTCGTGGCGACTTGGGCCAGCGAGGACGACTTCACGCTGAACCTCACCGTCGGCAACCGTCCCCATGGGTTCGACGGCGTGCTGGGCGTCTTCACCACCTTGCTCCCGCTCGAGATCCGAGCTGCGCGCCAGGGATCGTTCCGCGAACGCGCCTTGGCCCAAGGGCGGCGGCTGGCGACCGATCTGGATCATCTGGCCTTCGGCGGCGTGGAGGTGCAGCGCCTCAAGGCGCAGGCGGCGGGCGATCCCGAGGCCGGCCTGCTGCCCGTGGTGTTCACCAGCGTCATCGGCGAAACGGACGTCACCCTGCCCGAGGGCGTCACGGTCGCCCACGCCATCACTCAAACGCCCCAGACATGGCTCGACAGCAAGGTCTACGAGGATGGCGGCCCAGAGGGAGTCGGGCTCGGGATCGACTGGGATGCGCCCGAGGCGCTGTTCCCGCCCGGCCTGCTCGACGACATGTTCGCCGCCTACGTCCAACGCCTGCAATGCCTGGCCGAGCCCGAGGCGTGGGATGCCCAGGGCGCGGTGCTGACGCCCTTGGCGCAGCAAGCCCTGTTCGCCGCCGCCAACGCGACCCAGGCCGAGGCCAGCACGGACCTGCTGCACGCCGGGATGTTGCGGGCGGCTGCGGGGCATGCCGCGGCGCCCGCCTTGATCACCGCAGCCGGAACCGTCACGCATGGCTCCCTGCTCATGCGCGCCACGGCGCTGGCGCACGACCTGCGCGCCGCTTTGCGGCCGGACGACGCGCTGGTGGCGATCGTCATGGAAAAGGGGCCGGAACAGGTCGTGGCGGCGCTCGCCGTGCTGCTGGCCGGACGGGCCTTCCTGCCGATCAGCGCCAGCCAGCCTGACAAGCGTATTACCGGCATCATCGATCAGGCCGCTGTCCGCGTGGCCATCACCCAGAGGCGCATCGAGCGCGGCCGAACCTGGCAGGCGGCGGTCACCCTGCTCGATGCGCCGGAAGCCGACCCGGCCGCGCCTCCACCCCCCTTGGTGGCGGAAGGGGGCTCTCCGGAGGCGTTGGCCTACGTCATCTACACGTCCGGCAGCACCGGCGCGCCCAAGGGCGTCGCCATCGCCCACAGGGCCGCCGTCAACACCCTGGCTGATCTCAACCGACGTTTCGGCGTCACTGAGCGCGACCGGGCGCTCTGGGTCTCCTCCTTCGAATTCGACCTCTCCATCTTCGACATCTTCGGGGTGCTCGGCGCGGGCGGGGCGATCGTCATTCCACCCGTCGAGGGCGCGCAGAATCCGGCGGCCTGGGCCAATCTGGTGCAGGAACACGGCGTCACCCTGTGGAACTCCGTGCCCATGGTGGCCGAACTGATGCTGGCGGCGAGTCCGGCGCCGCAGGCCCAATTGGCAAGCCTGCGGCTGGTGTTGTTGAGCGGCGACTGGATTGCGCTTGCCTTGCCGCCGCGGCTGCGCGCCGCGCTCGCCGAAGACTGCCAGATCATCAGCCTCGGGGGCGCGACCGAAGCGGCAATCTGGTCGATCCTTCACCCCATCGCGGATATCCAGCCCGACTGGCTATCCATTCCCTACGGACGACCGCTGGCCAACCAGCGCTTCCACGTTCTGAAGCCCGACCTCTCACCCTGTCCGATCCATTCGCCGGGCCGATTGTTCATCGCCGGAGCCGGCCTTGCCGAGGGCTATTGGCGCAATCCGGACGAGACCGCGTCCCGTTTCGTGCGCCATCCCGCCACCGGCGAGCGCCTGTATGACACCGGCGATCTCGGGCGGTATCGGCCGGACGGGGAGATCGAATTCCTCGGCCGGCAGGACAACCAGGTCAAGCTGCGGGGCTTCCGGATCGAGCTTGGCGAGATCGAGGCGCAGATGCTGCGCCATCCCGCCGTCGAGGCCGCAGCGGTCTTGCTCGTCGCCGATGGCAGCCGGCGTCAGCTGGTCGGCTTTTATGTGGCCGGCGCCTGTTCGGAGGCCGACCTGCGCGCATGGCTGGAGGATCGGCTGCCTGACTATATGACGCCCAAGGCGCTGATCCGGCTCGAGGCACTGCCGCTCACGGGAAATGGCAAACTCGATCGCAAGGCGCTGATGGCCTTGCGACCCATCGCTTCGGCCGGCGACGCCGCGCCGCAGACTCCAGCCGAGACATGGTTCTGCGATCAAGTCGCCAGCTTGCTCGGGTTGGAGCGTGTCGGTCCGGAGGACAATTTCTTTCATCTCGGCGGCGACAGCATTATGGCGATCCGCCTCGTCAACGCGGCGCGCAACGCCGGGTTCGGCCTTGCTGCGCGCGATGTGTTCCTGCATCCGGTCATCCGCCAGATCGCGGGGCGCTCCACCCAGGCGGATGCCTCCGAAAACATTGAGGCAGCCTTCTACCCCGAGGAAACGCTCGCGCATCTCCGGCGAACCCATCCCGACGCCGAAGACGCCTGGCCCCTTACGCCGTTGCAGCAAGGCATCTGGTTCCATGCGGCCTATGGGGGCGCTGGCGCAGACGGAGAAGATCCTTATCTCGTCCAGCTGATCCTGACCTTCGAGGGGTCTCTCGACCCTGAACGGCTGCGGCGCAGCTTCCATGCCCTGCTGGAACGTCATCGCAGCCTGCGCGTGTCCTTCCACGAGGATGGCGACAAGCGTCCGGTGCAACTCGTCATGCGCGATTGCGGCCTGGCGTGGCGGGAGATGGACCTGACCCACTTGGCGGCGGAGGCGCAGGCCGCCCAGGTCGACGCCTTGGCCCGCGCCGACCGCGCGCAACGCATCGCGCTGGATGTCGCGCCGCTGATGCGCGCGACCTTGCTGAAGCTGGCGCCGGACCGCAACCGCCTGCTGCTCAGCCAGCATCACCTGCTCGGCGACGGCTGGGCGACGACCATTTTCTTCCGTGATCTCGTCGCGCTCTACCGGGCCGATGGCGCGGCCGGCGCTCTTCCGCCGCCGGCGGATTTCCGGGATTATCTGGCGTGGCACGTTGCTCAGGACCGGGACGCCGCGCGCGAGGCCTGGGGGCGCTATCTCGACGGTCTGACCGAACCGACATTGGTTGCCCCCGGCGCGAGCCGGGCCGCCTCGGCCCATCAGGCCATGCAGGAACGGCTGTTGAGCCGCGCCTTGTCCGCTCGATTGTCGCAGATGGCGCGCGATCACGGCCTTACGGTCGCGAGTGTGCTGCAAGGCGTCTGGGGCTTGACCCTGGGCCTGCTGCTCAACCGAACGGATGTCTGTTTCGGCGTGGTCAGCTCGGGGCGGCAAGCGCCGGTCGCTGGGATCGAGGATATGCTGGGCGCCGTCATCACGACGACGCCCGTGCGCCTGTCGTTGCGGGGAGCACGCACCGGCCTCGACCTGCTCCAGGCGCTTCAGCGTGATGCGGCGAACCTCATGCCGCATCAGCATCTCTCGCTGATCGAGATCCACAAGCATCTTGGCGTCGCAGCCCTGTTCGATACCCTCTTCACCTATGAGAACTATCCGGTCGAGCCGCCGCC
This sequence comes from Rhodobacteraceae bacterium UBA6141, assembly GCA_002423245.1. GTDB lineage: Bacteria > Pseudomonadota > Alphaproteobacteria > Rhodobacterales > Rhodobacteraceae > Frigidibacter. Next base: position 42,727 of record DIVD01000032.1, on the reverse strand, counting down.
GCCCGCGCAGTCGGCCGACGACCTGCCGCTGACCGATGTCAGCGGCCATAACAGCAATCATTATCCGCTCAGTGTCGCCGTCCTGCCGGGGGCGGCGCTGGGCCTGCGGTTCCACTACAACGCCGACCTCCTGCTCGCCGGCGATGTCCAACGCTATGGCGACGCCTTCGTGCGGCTGCTGGAGCAGGTCGCCCGCGCGCCCCGGCAACCGATCGCGCGGCTCGATGTCCTGTCCCCCGCCGAACGCGCCCGGCTGCTGGACGGACTGCCGCAGCCCACCGCGCTGGCGAGCTCTTCCTTGGCTTCGCAGTTCGAGGCGCAGGTCGCGGCGACGCCTGGCCTGGCCGCGATCATCGATGGGGGGGACACCATCGATTATGCGACACTCGACGCCGAAGCCAACCGGCTGGCCTGGCGCCTGATCAGACTGGGCGTAGGGCCGGGGGACATCGTGGCGACACAGTTCGCCCGATCCGCGCTCATGGTGCGCGCCGTCTTGGCTGTGATGAAGACCGGCGCGGCCTTCATGCCGCTGGACCCGGATCATCCGCCGCAGCGCCTGGGGCAGTTGCTGGCCGATGCAACGCCCAAGCTAACGCTGACGACCGGCGATTTGTCGGCCCGGTTGCCGGCCAACCTCTCGCGGCTCGTGTTGGACGACGCCCCCATCGCCAGCGAGATCGCTGAGGAATCAGAGGTCGCGCCTCGGAACGAAGACCGCACGGCTCCCCTGCGCGGCGATCATCCGGCCTATCTGATCCACACCTCCGGCAGCACGGGCCGAGCCAAGGGCGTGTTGGTGCCGCATCGCGGTTTGCCGAGCTTGGCCACGGCCCAGGCGGATCGCCTTGGGATCGGACCGGGCGACCGCGTGGTTCAACTGGCGTCCTGCGCCTTCGACGCATCGGTCTCGGAATTGGCGATGACCCTGACGCGCGGCGCGACCTTGGTGATCGCGGGCGCTCACGAGCGCGCCGGCGACGACCTGGCGCGGTTGCTCGACAGCGCCGCCATCACCCATGCCACCTTCACGCCGACCGCGTTGCAGACTCTGTCCCCGCAAGCCGGTCGGACCTTGCGGGCAGTCATCGTCGCCGGTGAAGCCTGCCCCGCCGACCTGGCCGCCGCCTGGAGCGCGCGCGTCCGCCTGTTCAACGCCTACGGCCCGACCGAAACGACCGTCTGCGCGACGATGAGCGCTCCCCTCAAGCGGGATGGCGGCGCTCCGATCGGTCGGGCGATCGCCGGCGTGCGCGTCTATGTCCTCGATGGCGCCCTGCGTCCTTGCCCGTCCGGCACGGTGGGCGAGATCTACATCGGGGGCGAAGCGCTCGCGCAGGGCTATGTCGCGCAGCCCGCGCTTACCGCCACACGGTTCGTGGCCGATCCCTTCGCCCGCGCGTCCGGCGCCCGCATGTACCGCACCGGCGACCTCGCGGCATGGCGCGCTGACGGCCAGCTCGATTTTCATGGCCGGCTCGATGACCAGGTGAAGATCCGCGGCGTCCGCGTCGAACCCGGCGAGGTGGCGGCGGCCATCGCGGCCATGCCCTTGGTCGAACAGGTCGCCATCGACGCCGCGCCAAACGCCGAAGGCCGTATGGCCCTGACCGCCTATGTGGCGCCTATGCGCCGGGGCGATGCGATTGAGGCCCTGCGCCGGGCGTGCGCGCGCGATCATGTCGAGGCATGGCGCGAGGTCGAGGACGATGGCATCGTTTCCGGTGAGGTCGCCGATCCGACCTTCGATACGCGCGGCTGGAACAGCGCCTACACGGGCGAACCGCTGTCCACCGCGGAAATGCGCGACTATGTCGATGGCGCCGTGGCCCGCATCGCCGACCTTGCGCCACGCAGGCTCTTGGAAATCGGCTGCGGCGCGGGGCTGATTACCTTCCCGTTGCTCGGCGCGACCGAGACCTATGTCGGCGTTGACATCTCCAGACGGCGAATCGCGCATTTGCGGTCCCTGCAAGGCGATGCGGCATTGGTAAATCGCATGCCGGGGCTGGCGCGGGCGAAATTCCATCGCGCGGCCGCGCACGAGATCGAAGGGCTGGCGCTCGGCCGGTTCGACACAATCATCCTGCCGTCCGTCGCGCAATATTTTGCCGATGAGACCTACCTGGTCGAGATCATCGCCCAGTTGATCGAGACCTCGGTCGAACCGGGCGGGACCATCTTCATCGGCGATGTCCGCCACAAGGGATTGCAGGACGCCTTCAACCTCTCCGTCGAACGGCGCCGCTGCCGCCCGGATGTGGATGCTGCGGAACTTCGTGAGCTTGTGCGGCGCAAGGCTGAGCAGGAACGGGAGTTGCTGCTCGACCCCGCCTTTTTCATGGGGCTACGCAGACGCTTTTCGCAGATCGCGCAAGTCGAGGTTCTGCCGAAAAGGGGAGATTTCCCTGGCGAGCTGAACCAATTCCGATACGACGTGCTGATCCGCACCGTCGGCGATTGCGTTGACGCGTCGGCCTTCGAATGGATGGACGGCGGCTTGGCCGAGATCGACTCCATCCAGGAGCGGTTGGCGGCGCGGCCGCCGGTCCTGGCGCTCCGCGCCGTGCCCAACGCCCAGACGATCGCCGCCTATTGCGACGCCACCTGTTTGATGGACGGCGACATGGCACTGCTTTCGCCCGGCGTCGAACCCAAAGACCTGCACCGCCTGGGGCAAGCCCTCGGTTATCGGGTCGATATCAGCCTGGCGGCGGGGCATCTGGGCGGCAGGCTCGATGTCCTGTTCCGGGCCGGCGATGACCGCCCCGTACAAATGCCGGGAAGCGCCACCGGCAGGGACGCCAGTCCGCCGGCCGCAAGCCCGCTGGACAGCGCGCTTCGTCAACGCATAGCGCGGAGCATCCGGGAAACGCTCGAGACCAAGCTGGCCCCGCCGTTCATTCCGCAAGACATCGTCCTGATCGACGCCTTGCCGATGACCGCGTCCGGCAAACTCGATCGGCAGACATTGCGCGGCATGGTCCGGCGAGCATCTCGGCCGGCGCAAGCGCCCCGGAATGCCCGCGAGCGCATCTTGTGTGCGATCGTCGCCGACCTTCTGTCGCTCGATGCGGTCGATCTCGACGGCAATTTCTTTCACCTGGGTGGCGACAGCATCAGCTCGATCCGACTCGTCAGTCTCGCCCGGGAGCAAGGACTGGCGCTCTCGCCGCGCGATGTCTTCCTGCACCCGGTGCTGCGGGATCTCGCGGCGGCGGCTCATTTTGGACCGGAGGAGCCCGAGCAGGAGGATGTGGCGGAAGGCGGTGTCGCCGCCACGCCCATCATCCATCACGCGACCAGCCGCAGCGACCGCTGGCGCAGCTTCCATCAGGCCAGTGTGCTGCTGACACCGGCCCGGCTGAACGTCGACGCCCTGGAGCGCGCTCTGGCGGCGATTATCGCCCACCATGACGCGCTGCGCCTGACGGTCGATGACGCTGGGGGCATGTGCATTCCGCCGCCGAACACCGGCGAACCCGCGTCGCTACGCCGGCTGATGACGGCCGAGAACACGGCCGCCGAGCGCGATGCCGCGCTGAAGGCGGCCTACACGGAGGCCGTCGCGCGACTCAAGCCATCATCCGGCCGGATGGTGGAAGGGGTATGGGCCGACGCAGGGCCATCGCAGCTTGGGCATCTGCTGCTCGTGATCCACCATTTCGCGATCGACGGGGCCTCCTGGCGCATCCTGGCAGAAGATCTCGCCCGCGCCTATGCACAGGCCGAGAAAGGCGGACCGATCGACCTCGGCCGTAAGACGACGAGCTTTCGGCAGTGGTCGCTGGCGCAGACCGCAGCAATCTCTATCCATCGAAACGAGCTGCCTTACTGGCGGGCGATGGTAGAGAGCGCGGGGGTCGCGTTCACGTCCGACCGGCTCGATCCTCGGCGAGATCGGGTGGGAGAGGCCGGCTATATCAATCGTTCTCTGCCAAGCGCGACAACCAGCGAATTGCTCACGCGCGTCCCATCCGCGTTCCGGGCGCGCATCAATGATGTGCTGTTGACAGCCTTGGTGCTGGCGGTCGCTGTCTGGAGCGAACGAGCCGGCAAGGACGGACGGCCAGCGCTGACGCTGGACCTGGAAGGGCACGGCCGCGAGCCGCTGGATGCGGCGGCGGACCTGACCCGCACCATCGGCTGGTTCACCAGCCTCTTCCCGGTGCATCTCGATGCGGGTGATATCGATCTGACCGACGCTATGGCCGGCGGAAGCGACGCCGGGCGGGCGTTCAAGCGGATCAAGGAGCAGCTACGCACGCTGCCTCATGCCGGCGTCGGCTACGGTTTGCTGCGGCATCTCGACGATGAAGGACGAACGGTGCTGAGCGGCGGTGCGGACCTGCAAATCGCCTTTAACTATCTTGGCCGTTTCGGTCGTCCACGGAATGAGCCGTTTACCCCGGCCGACACGTATGCCGCGGTCTTCGGTGGAGCCGAGCACGACAGGCCGTTGGATCATGTGATCAGCCTGAACTGCGCGGTGCATGAAACGCCCGACGGGCCGCGGCTAGACGCAGTATGGCAATATGCACCCCGGCTGATCGGCGAGACGGCGATGCACGACCTTGCCGACGCCTGGAACACCGCTCTCCAGGCGTTGGTGCGCCATGCTGCGACGCCCGGCGCTGGCGGACCCTCGCCCAGCGATTTCGACCTCGTGTCATATGATCAGGCCCAGATCGACGCTTTCGCAGCGATCGTTCCTGAACTGGATGACATATGGCCGCTCACGGCGATGCAGGCCGGCTTGCTGTTCCATTCGCAGCGGACAGCCGGGCAGGAGGATCCCTATCTCGTCCAGCTTCGTCTCGAACTCGATGGGCCGCTTGATCCGGACAGGTTGCAACGGGCGCTGAATTCGCTGGTCAAGCGGCATTCCGGCCTGACTGTGCGGCTCGCCCATGATCGGCACGGTCGGCCTGTGCAACTCGTGCCCTTGCAGGCGTCGCTGCCTTTACAAAGGGTGGCTCTGAACGATGGCGCGCCCGATGGCTTTGGTCGGATCGCGGCCGAAGATCGAGCGCGGGGGTTCGATCTCATCGGCGGATCGCTCATCCGTGCTTCGCTGATCGAGGGAGACGGGGCGCGCGACCAACTTTTGCTGACAATGCACCACATGGTCGTCGATGGCTGGTCCGGCGCGCTCTTGCTGCAAGAGCTGGACGCGCTCTATCGCCATGACGGCGACGGGGCCATGTTGCCTCATCCGGCCCGGTTCAAATCCTATCTGCGCTGGCTCGGCGCGCAGGATGACGAGGAAGCACGCAACGCCTGGCGGAACTATCTCGACGGCTTGGAAACTGCCTCGCTGACCGGCGGCAGGACCGACATGCCCGACAACGTGTCGGAAAGCGAACTTAGCCTGTCCTGCACTATGACGGCCCAATTGGAAGCGCTGGCGACGGGCGAAGGCATCACCCTCGCTACTTTGGTGCAAGGCGCCTGGGGGCTCGTGCTGTCGCGGCTATCGGGCCGGAATGACTTCTGCCTGGGCATCGTCAGCGCTGGCCGCCACGCGGCCGTGCCCGACATCGAACGCATGGTCGGCCTGCTCATCACCACCACGCCGGTTCGCGTCACGCTGCGCCCGGACGAATCCGTGGCTGATTTCCTGCGTCGCGTGCAGCGCGAACAAGGATCGATGATCCCGTTTCAGCACCTGCCGCTTTCGGACATCAGCCGGCTCACGGAAGGACCGTCGTTCGACACGCTGTTCACCTTCGAGAACTTCCCGAGCGAGGGCGGGCACGGCCGCGCTGGAGGGCTGCCGCTTGCGTCGGTGTCCGGAAGTAGCGGTACGCACTATCCCCTAAGCCTGGTCGTTCAGCCCGGACCGGCACTGTCCTTCCGACTCCATCTCAAGGGCAAGTTGGCTTCCGCAAGCGGCCCAGAACTACTGGCGCGGCTTGAACAGGTTCTCAGGTCGATGTTGGCCGATCGCCACGCAGACGTGGCGAGGCTCGACCTATTCCTGGCCGGAGAGCGAACCAGACTGACCCAGGCCAACAACGAGACCGCCGCGCCTGTCGCTGCCGGCACCGTGGTCGATATGTTCGAGGCCCAGGCCGCTCGCAGTCCCGACCGTGGCGCAGTGACCGACATGGGGACAACGCTGAGCTACCGCGCGCTCGACGAGCAAGCCAATCGCGTGGCCTGGCGGCTGATCGCCGAGGGCGTGGGACCGGGCGATGTGGTGGCCGTGCAAATGCACCGCTGTTCGGCGACGATCGTCACGATCCTCGCCATCCTTAAGGCGGGCGGCGCGTATCTTCCGATCGAGCCCGACTCTCCGGCCTTGCGGCGAGACTTCAGCCTCGAGCAAACGCAGCCGAAGGTCATCGTCACCACGAGCGACCTTGCGGCGACGCTGGCGCCTCGGTGGCTCGGCGTGGTCATCGCCATCGACGCCGCTGAGACACTGTCGGATTTGGCGCAGCGCGCGTCGCGGCCGCCAAGCGCATTGGACCGCCGTGCGCAGCTCTCGCCGCAGCACCCCGCCTATCTGATCTACACCTCAGGCAGCACCGGCCAGCCGAAGGCGGTCGTCAACAGCCATGCAAACCTGATGCACCTGATGGCCGCTGCCGATCGGTTCGGCTTCGGCGAAGCCGACGTCTGGACTTGGTTCCATTCCTACGCCTTCGACTTTTCGGTGTGGGAGATTTGGGGTCCGCTGCTGCGTGGCGGCCGACTGGTGGTCGTCCCGCCGGCGATCGCGCGGGCCCCGCAAGGGTTCCTTGCCCTGTTGGCCGATGAGCGGGTGACAATCCTCAATCAGACGCCGAGCGCCTTTGGCCGTCTGCTCCCCTTCAATGGTGACGGTGGTGGACTTGCCGTCCGAAAGCTCATCCTCGGCGGCGAAGTCTGCCCGCCCGCAACGGCGGGAGCATGGGCGCGCCATTGCGCTGTCCACAACGGCTATGGCCCGACCGAAACCACGGTGTTCGCCACCATGAGTCCGGCGCTGGACGGAACGCGCCCGCCGCTCATAGGTGGTCCGATCGCGAATGTCCGGGCCTACGTTCTGGATGAGCGGTTTCGGCCGTGCCCGACCGGGGTGATCGGCGATCTCTATATTGCCGGAACGGGTCTCGCGCAGGGTTATCATGCGCGCCCGGCGCTCACCGCCGCGCGCTTCGTCGCCAATCCTTTCGAGGAGGGTCAGCGCCTCTATCGAACCGGCGATCGCGCCTGCTGGGACGAGGACGGCCAGTTGATCTTCCACGGCCGCCTGGACCGTCAGGTCAAATGGCGAGGCTTCCGCATCGAACTGGGTGAAATCGAGGCTGCCCTATGCACCCGGTCCGATATCGCCCAGGCTGTCGTGCGGGTTAGGGATGAGGCCGAGCGGTCCCAGCTCATGGCCTGGCTGGTTCCATCGGGTCCGAGCGCACCGGACGTCGACGCGGTGAGGCGCGACCTCGCCCGAACCCTGCCGCACTACATGATCCCCGGCCAGTGGCGTCTCGTGACCAACATCCCGCTGACGCCCAACGGCAAGCTGGACCTCGCGGCCTTGCCGTCCGGACCGAAGGATGCGGTCCGCTCCGATGTCGCGCCCCAAGCGAGCGCGCCGGAGGAGATGGCGTTCTGCGCCATCGTCGCGGACATCCTGGGATTGGAGGAAGTTGTCCCAACCGACAATTTCTTCGAACTCGGCGGCCATTCCCTGCTCGCCGCGCAATTGGCCGTGCAGGTCAGCGCGCGGCTTGATCGCGAACTGCCGATCGAAACCATCTTCGCTCACCCGGTGATCGCCGAGATGGCCAAGCGGATCGGCGTGGTGGCCGAGCCGGACGCCGCCTTCGATGTCATCCTCCCTATTCGGCCTGAAGGCGCCCGCGCGCCACTGTTCTGCCTGCACCCCGGAACCGGCCTGTGCTGGCCCTACACGAATCTGCTGGCGGTGCTCGACCCCGATCAGCCGCTTTACGGCATCCAGGCGCGCGGCTTCTTGCCCGAGGCGCCATTGGCCACATCCTTCCTCGACGTGGTCGACATCAGCCTGACGGCGATCCGTTCGATCCAGCCGGCCGGTCCCTATCACTTGGCCGGCTGGTCGTTTGGCGGGAGCGTCGCCCATGCGATCGCCACGCGCCTGTGCGCCGAGGGGGAAGCGGTCGAGCGGGTGTTGCTCTTCGACGCCTTCCCCCCGGTCCCCGACACATCGCCCACGGAACCCGGCGACGTCTGGAGCGAAATCGCGCACGGCGCCGATCTCAGGACGGCGGCCGCACCGCGCGATGCCGCACAATTGATCGCTCTGGCCAAGGCACAGGGGCATGTGTTCGGCAGCTTTTCGGTTGCGCAGTTGCAAGCCATGGCCCGCGTCGTGACCAACAATGCCCGTCTTCTATGGGAGGCGCGCTTCGATCGGTTCGACGGTGAAGTGATCCTGTTCGAGGCGACCCGCGTTACGCCCGGTCTTGATCGATCCTTCGCCGATGCGGAGGCATGGCGCTCCTTAAGCGGCACGCTGCGGGTCATACAGGTGGACGCGGAGCATCATCATATGCTGTCGTCCGCGGCGGTCAGGCAGATTCGGGGGAAAGTGTGACTCTCGACGATCTACAGGCACGCTTTGCCACCCTTTGCGTGACAGCCGGCCTTGATTTGCGCGAGGGGCAGGACCTGATCGTGTCTGCCCCCATCGTGGCTCAGCCCTTCGTGGGCCACGTCGCCGAAGCCGCCTATCGGGCCGGGGCACCGCTCGTGACATGCCTCTACGAAGACCCCGCCCTGATCCGCGCGCGCTTTGATCATGGCGCAGACGCGGCGTTGGACCGCGCCGCCGGCTGGCTCTCCGAGGGTGTGGTCAAGGCCTATGAAGGGGGGGCGGCGAGGCTTTTTGTCTACGGCCCCTATCCCGACCTGCTGACGGGGGTCGCGCCCGAGCGGATCGGCCGCATGCACGCCGCCATGGCGGCCGCCTCGGCCGCCGAGGGCGCGTTCACGGCCGATCTGCGCGTGAATTGGTGCGCCGTCCCCTTCGTAACTCAGAGCTGGGCGCGAATGGTCTATCCGGCGCTGCCGATCGCCGAGGCGACCGACCGGCTTTGGGATGATGTGTTCGACGTCGTGCGCGTGAAGTCGGCCGATCCCGTCGCTGCCTGGCGTGACCATCTGGTGGTATTGGAATCGCGATGCCAAAGACTTCAGGCCCTTGACCTCAGCGCGCTTCATTTCGTCGGCGGCGGCACGGATCTTAGAGTCGGGCTGGCCGAGGGGCATCAATGGGTCGGTGGTCGATCTCGCGCCGCCAACGGCGCGCTTCCGGTCTGCAACTTCCCGACCGAGGAAGTCTTCACCTGCCCACATCGCGACCGGGTCGAAGGCCGGTTGGCGGCCTCACGTCCGATCGCCCTGGGCGGAATCGTCGTCGACGGTTTGGTCGTGACCTTCCGAAACGGGGTCGCGGAGCATATCGAGGCGCGGGAAGGGCTGGAGATGCTGGAGGGTCTGCTCTCCGGCGATGCGGGCGCGAGGCGGCTCGGCGAGGTGGGCCTCGTGCCGTGCAACTCGCCGGTCGCACGCAAAGATGTGCTTTTCTACAATACGCTCCTCGACGNNCCTCGACGAGAACGCCGCGAACCACATCGCCTTTGGCCAGTCCTACTCCGCCTGCATCGAAGCCGGGCGCGACCGGGACGCCGCCGGCGCGAACACCAGCGCCCTGCACATCGACTGCATGATCGGCCATGATGCGATGGATGTGGACGGCGTTCTGAAAAGCGGCGAGCGTCGCGCGATCATGCGGGCCGGTGACTTCGTGTTGGATTGACCGGCCGGCCGAGGCGCCGCCTCAACTTGCTTGCGTCAATGCCTGACTGAGCGCGCCGGCCGCGATGTCCTGGCTTCGCCCGAGCGTTCTCCGTGTCGCTTGAAGCGCAGGACCCGCCTCAACCCGATCGGCGAGCGTGCGCATTTGATCGCGCAGCGCTGTGGTCAGGTCTTCATCCCGACTGCCCCACGACCATGGAATTCGCCTCCGCAGAGCCGGAATATCGTGAGCCAGCCGACGGATCTCCGACAGCAGCACGTCAGCATAGGTGAGGCTTTCCAAGCTGATGGTCAGATGGAGCGAGTACTCGTCGATGCATCGGGCAGCGTGCATGACGCCGCGGGGAAGGTAAAGAACATCGCCGAGCTGAAAGCTCATGCTTTTGCCTGAGCTTAGCGGCTTGTACCGGTCCGGCTCCCAAGGCGTATCTGCGGTCGGAAGACTCGTCTGATCGGCGTAGTCATCGTGGATCGTCCACTCCTTGGCGCCGCCACACTGGACGATAAACCCATCGGTGATGTCGAAATGAGCCGGGAAACCCGCACCACCCCGTGGGGCCAGGTAGAGGTTCACTTGGCACTTGGCCATGAAAAGCCGCTCGACATGGCGCACAGTCTGTTCGACCGACGGGCTTGCGTCCTGAAGATCCCGGACACGGACCATCGAGCCGTGACGAAGCTGCTCGATGAGCACCTCTAGATGTGATCGTCCGGTCTTATGCTGGAGGTCGGCAAGGCGGACCAACTGACCGTTGGCGAAAACGTCGATCGTTTCCGGTCGAATCCGGGAGGCGCCAACGTCTGCTTCCAACCGATCCGCCGTATAGAACAAACTTGAAATGTCGTTCTGTGAAAAGGCGCCGGGGTAATGCGCCCAGCGGCGCTCTCGCACCTCTTCATTGAACCGATCCATCGTCTGTCCCCCGATCAGGCAAGCGATTTTATCCTCGATCGCATAGAGTGCTGTCGGCGCGTCTTTCTCTACGTTGTGCATCCCAACACTCTCTTCTCAATGCTGACATATGAAGCGCAACAGATCACGCCTTGGATCAAATCGGAAGTTCAATCGACAGGTGGCACTTTTGGCCTCCACGGCGGCGAAGGGATCTGAACTGAGGGGGCATTCACCCCATCGCTTCACGGCTTTCCAACGGTTTGGGGGAAGGTCGTTGGGCTGATTGACGTGAGACCCGATTTGGGCTGACCGGCTGGGCCTGAGAGCCGGGAATGCGGATCGTCTGAAGTCTGTATTCCTCGTAGATGGCGTCGGTCAGCCGGCCATCTTCGGACGGCTTCCAGTCGAGGGTTTCATAGGAGAGGTCCAGATAACCCGGCTCCTCGAGTGATGACATCTGCGGTGCGTTCGCGAGGCCGCGCGCAATCGGACGGGCAACCCGCTTCGGCGCCATCGCCGACGGCGCCGGCAGGGCAACGGAACCCGCCAGTTTGAGCCGTGGGGAACGTGTTCCGTGACCCAGCCCATTAGCGTCTGCGTGTCGGGTGCTTGGCCCTGTGACGCGGGAAACCGGGCCGGATCGTCTGCTGGCAGCTTGTCGAACACGGTGAGCCGCGTCTCAATGGCCGTGCCGTGCCTCGCGTAGACGGCACCGTCGATGCTCGCGGTGAACACGACGCGCCCGCGCTCCTGACGCCACATCATTTCCGCGATCGGGACATGCGCGAGGTCGACATTGTGCTCGAGCGCGATGACGGTATGATTGCCGCCATCGAGGTGAAGGCGAGCGCAACGGTCAAGGCCAGCGACTTCTCGGGCTTGCGAGCATTGGCAGAGGCTTGTGGGGACCGCTTCGCGTTTGGCGTGGTCCTCTACGACAGCACGGACGTCGTGCCGTTTGGCGATCGGTTGGCAGCGGCGCCCCTCTCGTCTCTCTGGAGGTGACCCGGTGTCTCGGCCCATGAGATCACCGCAGGTGCAGCGCGCGGCGCTCGTCGAGCCATCCTTGGGATGGACCCATCTTTCCCGCGAGTCGCTGGCCCGCGCCAAGGCGCAAATGGACGTAGAACCCATGGGCGTGCGCGACGAGATCGGCTTTCTGACTATCCATCAGCCATACGCGGATCACTTCTTCCCAGGCACGTCCGTCCTGCACACTCGGGCGCGCTACGCGATCTTCGTGCCTTGGTTATTCGAGGATCTCGCGGGTTTGACGGGACCAGCTGCTGAGCGTGCACTACGCGAACGCGAAAGGGTGCTGGCAGGGCGGCTTCGGGATGCCGGCGAATCCCAGGTGATTGGCAGTCGTGTTTTTCCCAAGCCTTCCAGTCAGCCGCCATCGACCGTTTATTGGAATGCTCTCGCGGTGTGGGGAATCCTGCGCCCGCGTCTTGGCGGGCGGACGATTTCTCGGGCGCACGCGCATAGGCTGCTGAAGAGCGTGAGCGTCGCGACTGACGATGACGGACAGCCCCTCCTCGGCTTCGATCTGCCGTTCGTTCCGCTACCCAAGCGCCCGGCTGGCTGGCGCGATGGATCGATCACTCTCCGGTTGGCGGCCGCGGAGGCCACATTTCTTCGCGAGCGCCTTGCGCAATTGCGCGGCAGCGGAGGTCATGAGCTTTCCTTGCTCGCGCGCCATGTTCGGACTGAGGCCGCATCACCGCCGGGAATGTGGGCCGATGAAACCCGTGCCATCGCCGGTCCCGACCGGGCGCCGCTGGCGCGTGCGCATCAGGCGGCCGATCTGGCTGGCGTGGGGCGCGTCATCTATGACGCTCTCCTCGAACATATCGTCGAGGCCTACGACAAACGGGAGACTTCAACCCGACATCGCGATCACCTCGCCTCGACCGTTGCCGAATACGGCGCCGTCGCGGCCAAACTCGATGTCGACGCGCTTGAGGCAGACATTGGCGTACTGCCGTCGAAGTTGCGCGCCGTCGTAGCGGCGACGAAGGATTGGATCGCTTCGAAGCCGACTGATCCCCGACCGCTTTTCGAGGTCTATGAGGCGGCCGAAGCCCGAAAGGGGCCCCGCGCGCGGCTCCCCTTGACGCCCATCCGTCATCGCCATCCTCCCTTCGCATCTGGTCACCGGGGTAGCCCAAGGCTAGGCTCCGCGCCAGATGTCGACCAGCCGCCCCGGAGGCCGAAGATGCCCGCACGCACCGCCTTTTTCACCGACGAGCGCTGCTTCTGGCACGGGGGCGGCAACTATGCCTTCACGCTGCCGACGGGCGGGCTGGTGCAGCCGGGGGGCGGGCTGCCGGAAAGCCCCGAGGCGAAGCGGCGGATGCGGAACCTCATGGACGTCACCGGCCTGCTGCGGGAGCTTGCCGTGCGATCGGCGCCCGAGGCCAGCCGCGAGGAGTTGCTGCGCGTCCATCCCGCCGGCTACCTCGATGCGTTCAAGGCCGCCTCCGACGCGGGCGGCGGCGAGCTTGGCCTGCGCACCCCCTTTGGCCGGGGCGGGTATGAACTGGCGGCGCTGTCGGCCGGGCTTGCCACCGGCGCGCTCAGGGCGGTGCTGAAGGGCGAGGCGCCGAACGCCTATGCCCTGTGCCGCCCGCCGGGGCATCATGCGCTGCCCGATTTTCCCAACGGCTTTTGCCTTCTGAACAACATCGCCGTCGCCATCCGCGCGGTGCAGGCCGAGGGGCTCGCCCGCCGCATCGCGGTGATCGACTGGGACGTGCATCACGGCAATGGCACGGAAGCGATCTTCTGGGAGGATCCCGAGGTTCTGACCATCTCGATCCATCAGGAACGCAACTATCCGCTGGATACCGGCGATGCGATGGCGCGCGGGGCCGGGCGCGGACATGGCTTCAACGTCAACCTGCCGCTGCCGCCGGGCGCGGGGCATGACAGCTATGTGCAGGTGATGGACCGCATCGTGCTGCCGCTGCTGGCGCGCTTCCGGCCCGAGGCGATCGTGGTCGCCTGCGGCTATGATGCCTCGGGCGTCGATCCGCTTGGCCGGATGCTTGCGACCGCCGAGACGTTCCGCGACCTGACGCGGATGGCCAGGGCCGCGGCGGGCGCGCTGTGCGGCGGGCGACTGGTGCTGGTGCATGAGGGCGGCTATTCCGAGGTGCATGTGCCCTTCTGCGGCCATGCGGTGATCGAGGAGCTTTCGGGCAGCGCGATCCGCGCCCCCGACCCGCTGGCCGAGACCCTCGCCGCCCGCCAGCCCGGCCCCGCCGCGCGCGCCTTTGCCAGCGCGCAGATCGACGCGCTGGCCGCCCTGTTCCTGCAAGACCCGGAGACGCCGATGCCCGCCCCCTCCCCCGCCGCGCTGGAGTTCCTCCTGACCCGCCGCTCCCGCCCCGCGAAGACGCTCGCCGCGCCGGGGCCGGACCGCGAGGCGCTGACCCCGCTCCTCACCGCCGCGCTTCGGGTGCCCGATCATGGCAAGCTCGAGCCGTGGCGGCTGATCGTGCTGGAGGGCGCGGCGCTGGCACGGCTGGCGGCGCTCGCGGGGGATCTGGGCGCGGCCTCGGGCAAGCCGGCCGAAGAGACGGCCAAGGGCGCCTCGCAGTTCGCCGAAAGCCCGCTTTGCGTCGCGGTCGTCGCGGTGCCCCGCCCCACCGACAAGGTTCCGGCCTGGGAGCAGGCGCTTTCGGCCGGCTGCGTCTGCCTCAGCCTGCTGAATGCCGCGCTTGCGGCGGGATGGGGCGCGTGCTGGCTGACCGGCTGGCCCGCCTATGACGCGGCCTTCCTGCAAGGCGGCCTTGGCCTCGCGCCCGGCGAGCGCATCGCGGGCTTTGTCCATATCGGCCGCGAAACCCTGGCCCCGCCCGACCGGCCCCGCCCCGACCTTGCCGCCACCGTCACCTGGGCCGCCGAATGATCCTGACCAGCTTTGCCGCCGCGCTCGGCCAGATGACCGACCGGCGTTTCCTGCGGGTGCTGCTGCTTGGCCTCGGGCTGACGCTGGCGCTGCTGTGCGGGCTCTACGCCGGCTTCGTCCTGCTGATCGGCTGGCTGACCCCGGACAGCCTCACCCTCCCGCTGCTGGGAGAGGTGCGCTGGATCGACGACCTGCTGTCCTGGGGTTCGGTCCTGCTGATGATCGGGCTTTCGGTGTTCCTGATGGTGCCGGTCGCCTCGGCCTTCACCGGGCTGTTCCTCGACGATGTGGCCGAGGCGGTGGAGGCGCGGCACTATCCGGCCCTGCCCCCCGCCGCCGGCACGGGATTTCTCGACGGGCTGATCGACGCCGTGAACTTCTTTGGCGTGCTGGTCGCGGTCAACCTGCTGGCGCTGCTGGCCTACGGCTTCGTCGGCCCGCTGGCGCCGGTGCTGTTCTGGGCGGTGAACGGCTATCTGCTGGGGCGGGAGTATTTCACCCTCGTCGCCATGCGCCGCCTCGGCCGGCAGGGCGCGGCGGCAATGCGCCGGCGCCAGGCCGGGCGGATCTGGCTGGCGGGCGTGCTGATGGCGGTGCCGCTGTCGATCCCGGTGGTGAACCTCTTCGTGCCGCTGCTGGGGGCCGCCACCTTCACGCATCTGTTCCACAAGGCGCGCGCGGCCGAGGCGCGGGCCTCGCGGCCGCCGTGACCCGGTTCCGCCGTGACCCTGTTCCGCCGTGCCCCGGTTCCCGCGCCTCCCGGAGGCGCAAGACCGCTGCCCGCTTGTGCGCGACATGCCGCCGGGCGGGCGGCACCCGCCGGATGAACCCGGCCCCGGTCAGGTCCCGCCGGCAGTCAGTTCCCGCCGGCGGGCGGCGCGCCGTACCAGCCGCCTCCCGGCCCCATCCGGCGAAACCAGTCGAAATCCTGCACCGTGATCCAGCCCGACACGATCACCCCGGCGATCACGCACCACAGCCCCAGCGCGATCAGCGTGGTGATCTTCGCCTTGCGCCCCACCATCTCGGTCGAGGGGGCCGAGGCGGGCGTGCCCGGCACCACCTCCCCGGCCTCTGCCTGGCTCTGGAAGCGGATCGGCAGCACCACGAAGAAGGTCAGGAACCAGATGACGGCAAACAGCACGGCGGCAGAGGTGATCGACATGGCTCAGACCTGTTCCAGTTCCACGAGGCAACCGTTGAAATCCTTGGGATGCAGGAACAGCACCGGCTTGCCATGCGCCCCGATCTTCGGCTCGCCCGAGCCCAGCACCCGGGCGCCCGCGGCCTGCAGGCGGTCCCGCGCGGCCAGGATGTCATCCACCTCATAGCACAGATGATGGATGCCGCCCGCCGGGTTCTTTTCCAGAAAGCCGCGGATCGGAGAGTTTTTGCCCAGCGGATGCAGCAGTTCGATCTTGGTNNGGCAGTTCGATGAAGATCACGGTCACGCCGTGGTCGGGCTCGTCCTGCGGCGCGCCGACACGGGCGCCCAGCGTGTTGCGGTACTGCTCGGCCGCCGCGGTCAGGTCCGGCACGGCAATGGCGACATGGTTCAGGCGTCCGATCATCAGGGCTCTCCTCGGGCAGGGGTTGCGCCCTTATGCGGCAGGCGCACCGCCCTGTGCAAGCGCGTCGCGGCCCGTTTACCGCCCGTTAGCCAATGCCGCGCTCTACTGCGACTCACGATGCCCCGGAAGGACGATCCTTGCCCCGAAACACCCCAGAGGCTGCCCCCCATGACCGACGACCTGCTCCCCGCCCGCCCGATGCCCGCCCCCCAGATGCCCGCCCGCCAGATGCCCGCCAACCGGACCCCCGCCCACCGGAGCCGCGCCGATCTGCCGCAAGATGACCTCTCCGCCTTCCTCATCCAGCCCGCGCCCTCTGCCGCGCGACCGCTGCAGGGCCTGACGGTGCTGCTGGTCGAGGACAGCCGCTTCGCATCCGAGGCGATGCGGCTCTTGTGCCTGCGCTCGGGCGCGCGCATCCGCCGCGCCGATTCGCTGCGCGCCGCGCACCGGCACCTCGCCACCTACCGCCCCTCGGTGGTGATCGTGGACATGGGCCTGCCCGACGGCTCCGGCGCCGACCTGATCGCCGAGCTTGCGGCGATGCAGCCGCGGGTGCAGGTGATCCTCGGCACCTCCGGCTCCGACGATCTCGAGCCGCTGGCGCTCGAGGCGGGGGCGGACGGCTTCCTGTCCAAGCCGGTGGAAAGCCTCGCGCTGTTCCAGCGCGCGGTGCTGGCCGCCCTGCCGCCGGCGCAACGCCCGACCGGCCCGCGCGCCCTCACCGGCGAGATCGTCCAGCCCGACCGCCTTGCGCTGCGCGAGGATCTGGCGCTGGCTGCCGGCCTGCTGGCAGGCGAGGGCGGCAGCGACGGCGCCGCCCCTCCCGGCGCCGAGGCGATCGATTATGTGGCGCGGTTCCTCGGCGGCGTCGCCCGCATCAGCCATGACCGCGCCCTCGCCGATGCCGCGACCGCCCTGCAGCGCGACCGCGCCACGGGCCGCGAGATCCAGGCCGACCTCTCCAGCCTCAGCCGGCTCGTGCAGGCCCGCCTCGCCGGCGGATCGCCGATCTGACGCGGGCGGCGGGCCCGCGCGGGAGCCGGGCGCGACCCGCGGGCCCGCCTCAGCCCCCCAGCACCGGGTCCGAGGCGACGCGCACCAGCGCCGTCAGGTCCGACAGCCGCTCGATCTGCATCCCGGCATCGGTGAAGTTGCCCGGCGCCAGCCAGACGCGAAGGCTTCGGCCAGCGCCGGCCAGTCGCCATCCGTCACCGCGAACCATGCCGTGTCGCGGTTACGTCCCTTGACGATCGCCGCCTGCCGGAAGGTGCCCTCATAGCTGAAGCCCAGCCGCTGCGCCGCCCGGCGCGAGGGAAGGTTCAGCGCGTCGCATTTCCATTCGAGCCGCCGGTAGCCCGCGCCAAAGGCCCAGTCCATCATCAGCACCAGCGCCTCGGTCGCGGCGCGGCTGCGCTGGAGTTCCGGCGCAAGGTTGACATGGCCCAACTCTATCGTCCCCATTTCGGGCGTGATCCGCAGATAGCTTGCCACCCCACCCAGATGCCCGCTCTCCCGGTCGCGGATCGCATAGAAATACGGATCCGCCTGCCCCGCCATCTCGCGCATCCAGCGATGATAGCTTGCGGCCGAGGCAAAGGGCCCATAGGGCAGGTAGTCCCAGATCCGGTCATCGGCGGAATTGGCGCGAAAGAGGTCCGCGGCATGGTCCTCCGGCTCCAGCCGCTCCAGCCGCGCCCAGAGGCCCTCAAGCGCCTCCGGCCCCGGCCGCGGCGGCGCGGTCCAGTTCCCCACCGGCTCGCCGAACTTGCGCTGCATCCCTGTCTCTCTCCGCCCGAGGCCGCCCGGTCCGGGTCCCTGCCCGTCCACCGCGCCCGATCCTATGTCGCGCGCGCGGCGCCGTCACGGGGCATCTGCTCCCGCGCCCGCCCTTCTTGCTGGCCGAAATATCCTCGGGGGGTCCCGGGGGGCAGACAGCCCCCCGCTTCTTCAACCACGGCAGACAGCCCCCCGCTTCTTCGGAGACGGGGCAGACAGCCCCCGCATTCCACACTCTGCCGCGCCCGCTACAGCAGCAGCCCCGGATCCCCGCCCATGTCGAGCCCCGGAAACACCCGCCCCTCGATCAGCCCGGTGTCGAGCCCGTAGAGCCCGCGGATCGCCCAGCCCGCCCAGGCGCGCACGTCGCTGGTCGGCATCAGGTCGCGCCCGGCGTAAAGCTCCGCCTCCGCCAGCCCCGGCCAGCGGCCATGCACCCGCCCGCCGCGCACCGCGCCGCCCGCGACCAGCATCGCGCCGCCGGTGCCGTGATCGGTGCCGCCCGAGCCGTTCTCGCGCACGGTGCGGCCGAACTCGGTCATCGCCAGCACCGTCGTCTGCCCCCAGACCGGCCCGAGCCCGTCCTTCAGCGCCAGCACGCTGTCCGACAGCCGCCGCAGCCCGGCGGTCATCACCCCCGCCTGCGCCCGGTGCGTATCCCAGCCCGAGACCGAGAAAGAGGCGATCCGCGTTTCCTCGCGCAGCCGGGCGGCGGCGAATTCGGCCAGCTTCACCGGCTGGCGGTTCACGTCGCCCCCCATCTTCTCGCCCCCCGTCTTCTCGCCCCCCATCTGCTCGCCCGCCACCATGTCCTCGCTCAACTCCACCGCCTCGGCCGCCGCATCGCGGAACAGCGGATCGTCGTGATAGACATGGTCCAGCAGCAGCCGCGCCTGCGCCGACAGATCGAGCCGCGAGGCCGGCGCCCAGTTCGCCGCCGGGGCCTTGCCCGACAGGATCAGCATCTCCTCGGCCCCGACCGAGAACGCCGTCTGCGACTGCACCCCCGGCATCGCCTGCAGCATCCGGTTCAGCCAGCCCTCGCGCGCCATCCCCGCCGGCAGGTCCATCCCGGTGCCCGCCTCCAGCAGATCCTGCCCGTCGAAATGGCTGCGCTTGTCGCGGTAGGGGGTAGAGGTCGCGTGAACAAAGCCAAGCTCCCCCGCGCCCCAGAGCGGCATCAGCTTCGCCAGCCCCGGATGCGCGGCCCAGAAACCGTCCAGCGGCAGCGGGCCGCCCTCCGCCCCCGCCGCCAGCGCGGCAAGGCCGGGCCGGTAGCGCGCGAAACCCGCATCGCCGCGCGGCTGCACGAGGTCCAGCCCGTCCATCGCGCCGCGCAGGATGATCACCACCAGCCGGTTCTCGCCCGGCGCGGCGGCGAAGGTGGCGGTGGACAGCAGCGGATGCGCCGCGGCGGAACAGCCGATCAGCGCCGATCCTTGCAGGAAAAGCCGGCGGTTCAGCATCGCGCGCCTCCTATCGTCTGTTGAAATCGGGCGAGGCCAGGATCAGCCCCGCACCCTCGGCCCCGGTCTCGGCGCGGCCCACTGCCCAGGCCAGCCGCTCGCCCGCCGCATCGTCCAGCGCCGCGCGCAGCAGCCGGCGCGGGTCCGGCAGCGGCTTCGCCCAGTGCCGCGGCGCCGTCATCGCCCATTCGATCCGCGCGGCAAGCCCCAGCGGCGTGATCCACTCGCCCGCCGCCTCGGGCCAGCCATCGGGGCCAGGCGGCGCGGCGAAGGGCTGCCCCATCAGCCGCAGCGGCGCCAGCAGCCGGTTGTTCACGCCGCCGGGATCCAGCGCCGCCACCCGCTCGCCGCTGACGCCGAGCGCGCGCAGCGCCGCGACCAGAAAATCCAGCGGCTGGCGGGCCTTTGCCCCGAATGTCTGCCATGCCGCCGGATGCGCCAGCATCGCGGCATAGACCGGCAGCAGCGCGCCGCCGCTGGCCGCATAGGCCGCCGCCATGCTCTCCACCATCCCCGCATCGGGATCGTCAGAGGTGAAATGCACCGCCAGCTTGCGCGCCAGATGCCGCCCGGTATCGGGATGCAGCGCCAGATCCTCCAGCGCCGCGTGAATCTCGGACACCTGCGCCGGGGCCGCGCCGCCATAGGCCTCGCCCAGCACGGTTTCCGCCCCCGGCTCTGCGCGGGAGGCATCGAAATGCCATCCGGCGCGGTAGGTCCAGGAAAGGCCGGTCAGCAGCAGCGCCAGTTGCCGCACATCTGCCTGCACATAGCCGCCGCCGACGCCCAGGGTGTGCAGCTCCAGCATCTCGCGCGCGAGGTTCTCGTTCAGCCCGCCGCCCTTGCGCCCGGCCCTGGAGTTCGGCCCGACCGAGACGTTCTGGTCCAGATAGACCAGCATCATCGGATGCGTCGCCGCCGCCTTCAGCATCGCGGGAAAGCCGCCGGCCAGATGCGGGCGGATCGCCTCCTCGGCAAAGACCTGGCTCATCGGGCCGAGCGCGGCATTGCGCGGTCGGGTGGCGAAATGATCGGACCAGAACTGCACCAGCCGCTCGCGAAAACCGATCTCGGCCTCCACCGCGCGGGCGATCGCCATCTGCGCCCCGCGTGCCGTGGCGAAGCGCAGCCGCTGGCGCAGGGCGCGGTAGGCCAGTTCCGGCGCCGGGTCGCCGCGTTCGGTCCCCGCCTGGCCCGCGCGGCGGGCGGGGCGCACCTGCCGCGCCATCTCCTCCGCCTCGGGGCGGGTCAGCACGGGAAAGCGCGCGGCCAGCACATCGGGCGCCTGCAGTTCCGCCAGCAGCGCCGCGGCATCAACGGGCGCGGGCGCGGGCCCCGCCCTGCGCGGGCGCAGGCCGGTGCCGAAGCGGATTGCAGCGATGGTCGGGGCCGAGGGCATGGGCCAGTCCGTCAGAAGGAAGCTGGCGCCACCATGCCAGACCAGACGCGCGGGGGGTGGTAAACTTCGCTTGTGCGGCCCCGCGCCTTCAGTCCCTCGGGATCACCCGCAGGCACAGTTCGCGCAACTGCTCGTTCGATACCTCGCTCGGCGCGCCCATCATCAGATCCTCGGCGCGCTGGTTCATCGGGAACATGATGACCTCGCGGATATTGCTTTCATCGGCCAGCAGCATCACCATCCGGTCGATGCCCGCCGCGCAGCCCCCGTGCGGCGGCGCGCCGTACTTGAACGCCTTCACCATGCCGCCGAAGCGCTTCTCGACTTCCGAGGCCGGATAGCCGGCAATCTCGAACGCCTTGAACATGATCTCGGGCGTGTGGTTGCGGATGCCGCCCGACACCAGTTCGTAGCCGTTGCAGGCGAGGTCATACTGATAGGCCAGCACCTTCAGCGGATCGCCCTGCAACGCCGCAAGGCCCCCCTGCGGCATCGAGAACGGGTTGTGGCTGAAGTCGATCCTGCCTTCGTCGTCCGTCTCGAACATCGGGAAATCGACGATCCAGGCGAATTTGAAGACGCCCTCCTCGATCAGCCCCAACTCGCGCCCGATCTCGTTGCGCGCCCGGCCCGCCACCGCCTCGAAGGTTTCGGGCCTGCCGCCAAGGAAGAAGGCCGCATCGCCCGCGTCGAGGCCGAGTTGCTGGCGGATGGCCTCGGCCCGCTCGGGGCCGATGTTCCTGGCCAGGGGGCCGGCGGCCTCAAGGGCGCCGTCCTCGGCCTTGCGCCACAGGATATACCCCATCCCCGGCAGGCCCTGCTGTTGCGCGAAGGCGTTCATCCGGTCGCAGAACTTGCGCGAGCCGCCGCCCGGCGCCGGGATGGCGCGGATCTCGGTGCCCTCCTGCTCCAGAAGCGTCGCGAAGATCGCAAAGCCCGAGCCGCGGAAATGCCCGGAGACATCCTGCATCTTTATCGGGTTGCGCAGGTCGGGCTTGTCGGAGCCGTATGTCAGCAGCGCCTCCCTGTAGGGGATCAGCGGCCAGTCCGGATCGACGCGCCGCTCGCCGCCGAACTCCTCGAACACGCCCTGGATGACCGGCTGAACCGCCGCGAAAACATCGGCTTGCGTGACGAAGCTCATCTCGACATCGAGTTGGTAGAAGTCGGTGGGGCTGCGGTCGGCGCGCGGATCCTCGTCGCGAAAACAGGGCGCGATCTGGAAATACCTGTCGAAGCCCGCCACCATGATCAGCTGCTTGAACTGCTGGGGCGCCTGCGGCAGCGCGTAGAACTTGCCCGGATGCAGGCGCGAGGGCACCAGAAAGTCGCGCGCGCCCTCGGGCGAGGAGGCGGTGATGATCGGCGTCTGGAACTCAGTGAAGCCCGCCTGCCACATCCGGTTGCGCAAGGACCGCACCACGTTCGAGCGCAGCATCATGTTGCGGTGCAGCCCCTCGCGCCGCAGGTCGAGAAAGCGGTAGGTCAGCCGCGTCTCCTCGGGATAGTCCTGATCGCCGAAGACCGGCAGCGGCAGCTCTTCCGCCGGGCCCAGCACCGCAACCTCGCCGGCATAGACCTCGATCTCGCCGGTCGGGATGCGCGGGTTGACAAGCGCCGTATCGCGCAGCTTCACCGTGCCGTCGATCCGCACCACCCATTCGGCGCGCACCTTGTCCAGCGCCGCAAAGGCCGGGCTGTCGGCGTCGCAGATGATCTGCGTGATGCCGTAATGGTCGCGCAGGTCGATGAACAGCACCCCGCCATGGTCGCGCACCCGGTGCACCCAGCCCGACAGGCGCACGGCCTCGCCGGCGTTGTTCCTGCCGAGTTCGGCGCAGGTATGGCTGCGATAGGCGTGCATGGTCGTCCCCTTCCCCGAGGCATCTGGCGTCGCGCCGATACACAGCGGCGGGCGCGGGAAGTCAAGGGCGGCATGTGGCATTCAGGGCACAGCCGGCCCTGCGAATCGGCCTCTTTCGTGACGCAGGGGAACCGTGATAGGGTCAGTCATGTTGACAGAATCTTGAGGGAACCTCTGCGGAGGCTCGCGCGGCTGTGATCCCGCGCCCCCCCCCCGCTCCCTCGCCAACGGACGGAGGAGACAGAGGATGTGGCAAAAATTCCTTGACAGGTTCCTGAACCGTTTTGTCAGAACCGGCACGCTGGAGGCCAGCTTCCCTGACGGAACGCGGGGGCGCTATGGCGACGGCAGCGCGCCGGCGGTGGAGGTGCGGCTCACCGATCCGTCGCTGCTGCGGCGGATGGTGCTGGACCCCGACCTCGCGCTTGGCGAGGGCTACATGGAGGGCGGGCTGACCATCGCCGGGGACGATCTGCGCGGGCTGATGACGCTGGCGCTGCGCAACCTGCAACAGCAGAACGCCGGGGGGAGGTTCGCCGCGTTGACGCAGGCGCCGGGGCAGGTGCTGCGCTGGCTGGACCAGTTGAACCCCGCTGGCCGCTCGAGGCGCAATGTCGCGCATCACTACGACCTGTCGGGCCGGCTTTACGAGCTGTTCCTCGATGAGGACCGGCAATATTCCTGCGCCTATTTCCGCAGCCCCAACGATACGCTGGAGCAGGCGCAGCGCGCCAAGAAGGCGCATATCGCCGCCAAGCTGCTGCTGCGCCCCGGGATGCGCGTGCTCGACATCGGGTGCGGCTGGGGCGGGATGGCGCTGACGCTGGCGCGCGATCATGGCGCGCATGTGCTGGGGGTGACGCTTTCGGAAGAGCAGCACCGCGTCGCCAACCAGCGGGTGCGCGCCGCCGGGCTGGAGGACCGGGTCGAGATCCGCCTTGCCGACTACCGCAGCGTCACCGGTCGCTTCGACCGCATCGTGTCGGTCGGCATGTTCGAGCATGTCGGCCTGCCGCATTACGGAACCTATTTCGCCAAGGTCCATGACCTGCTGGCCGAGGACGGGATCGCGCTGATCCACACCATCGGCCGCTCCGCGCCGCCCTCGCGCACCTCGTCCTTCATCCGCAAATACATCTTCCCCGGCGGCTATGTGCCCTCGATGTCCGAGGCATCCCGCGCGATCGAGCGCCAGGACCTGTGGACGGCGGATGTCGAGGTGCTGCGCCTGCACTATGCCGAGACGCTGCGCCACTGGGAGCAGCGCGTCTCGGCCAATGCCGCCGAGATCGTCGCGCTTTACGACGAGCGGTTCCTGCGGATGTGGCGCTATTACCTGATCGCCTCGGAAATGTCGTTCCGCGAGGGGCGGCAATGCGTGTTCCAGTTCCAGCTCTCGCGCAAGGTGGACGCCGTGCCGGTCACGCGCGATTACCTCTACCGCAGCCCCGCCACGCTGCGCGTGGTGGCCGATGAGCAACTCGCGGCGGAATAGCGGCGGCGGCGCCCGTCAGAACGGGCGGACCACGTTGCCCGAGTAGAAATAGACCCCCATCCCGGCGGCGAAGAGCACGCAGCCGGCGACGGAGTGCAGCGCCAGCGCCAGCGGGAAGCTGCGGCGCACCTCATAGGCCCAGGCAAAGATCAGCCCGCCGACGAAGGTCATCGCGGCGACAATCCAGTGCCAGTACATCAGATGCGCCAGCGAGAACAGCGCGGCGTTCAGCACCAGCGCGAGCGGCCTGCGCGGCAACAGCGTTCCATAGCGGCGAAAGAACAGCGGCCGGAACAGCAGTTCCTGCGGCAGCGCCGAGAGCACCGGATAGAGCACCACGATCACCGCCAGCATCAGCGGCCGCTCGCGCGGCAGCGCGAACAGCGCGCCCGGCCGGGTCTGGTCGAGGATCACCCAGGAGGCCGCGAAGGTCACCAGCGCCAGAAGCGCCAGCGGCAGCAGCCGCACCTCCTCCATGCCCCGCGTCAGCTCGCGCAGCGAGAAGCCCGGCGTGCGCCACAAGAGCCCCAGCCCCAGCACCGTCACCGCGAACAGCGCGGCGAACATCTGCTGCGGCGGCAGGCGCACCGCGATCAGGACCGGCAGGGCGAGGTAGAGCAGCGCGAACTCGGCCCAGAGCAGCGGGCGGCTGACCGGCCAGCGCCGCGCCGGAGCCCGCGCCGCGCCGCCCGCCCGCAGATCGCCCCGTGTGTCGGTCACATCCGCCTCCATCCGCGTCTCGCCTGTCTCACAGCGCATCCCTGTCTCAAAGCGCCACCGTGCCGCCCCGGTTCCCGCGCCGGAACCGCCGCGCGCATTCGTGACCGGCCCGCCGACGAGGGGTTGCGCCGACGCCCCGCCCGGATATAACGCCGACAATTTGCGCAGCCGGGGGTCCAACGATGCCGAAGAGAACCGATATCAAGTCCATCCTGATCATCGGCGCCGGCCCCATCGTCATCGGTCAGGCCTGCGAGTTCGACTATTCCGGCGCCCAGGCCTGCAAGGCGCTGCGCGAGGAAGGATATCGGGTCATCCTGGTCAATTCCAACCCCGCCACGATCATGACCGACCCGGAAATGGCCGATGCCACCTATATCGAGCCGATCACCCCCGAAATCGTCGCCAAGATCGTCGAGAAGGAGCGCCCCGACGCGATCTTGCCGACCATGGGCGGGCAGACCGGGCTCAACACCGCGCTGGCGCTGGCCGACATGGGCGTGCTCGAGCAGTTCGGGGTCGAGCTGATCGGCGCCAACCGCCAGGCCATCGAGATGGCCGAGGACCGCAAGCTGTTCCGCGAGGCGATGGACCGGATCGGGCTGGAAAACCCCAGGGCCACCATCATCGCCGCCCCGAAGCTGGCGAACGGCAAGTTCGACATCAGCGCCGGCGTGGCCGAGGCCGTCGCCGCCATCGAGCATGTCGGCCTGCCCGCGATCATCCGCCCCGCCTTCACCCTTGGCGGCACCGGCGGCGGCGTCGCCTACAACCGCGAGGACTTCGAGGGGATCGTGCGCTCGGGCCTCGAGGCCTCGCCCGTCGCGCAGGTGCTGATCGACGAGTCGCTGCTGGGCTGGAAGGAATTCGAGATGGAGGTGGTGCGCGACAGCAAGGACAACGCCATCATCGTCTGCGCCATCGAGAACGTCGATCCGATGGGCGTGCATACCGGCGACAGCATCACCGTCGCCCCGGCGCTGACGCTGACCGACAAGGAATACCAGATCATGCGCAACGGCTCCATCGCCGTGTTGCGCGAGATCGGGGTCGAAACCGGCGGCTCCAACGTGCAATGGGCAATCAACCCCGCCGATGGCCGCATGGTGGTGATCGAGATGAACCCCCGCGTCAGCCGCTCCTCGGCGCTCGCGTCCAAGGCGACGGGCTTCCCCATTGCCAAGATCGCCGCGAAACTCGCCGTCGGCTACACGCTGGACGAGCTGGACAATGACATCACCAAGGTGACCCCGGCCAGCTTCGAGCCGTCCATCGACTATGTCGTGACCAAGATCCCGCGCTTTGCCTTCGAGAAGTTCCCCGGATCGGAAGCCACGCTCACCACCGCGATGAAATCGGTGGGCGAGGTCATGGCCATCGGCCGCACCATCCACGAATCCCTGCAAAAGGCGCTGGCGAGCCTCGAAACCGGCCTTTCGGGCTTTGACGAGATCGCGATTGCCGGCGCCCCCGAGCGCGCGGCCATCATCCGGGCGGTCGCGGCCCAGACCCCGGACCGGCTGCGCCTGATCGCGCAGGCCATGCGCCACGGCCTGAGCGATGACGACATCCGGCAGGCGACCAGCTTCGATCCGTGGTTCCTTGCCCGCATCCGCGAGATCGTCGAGGCCGAAGCCGGGATCCGCGCCGCCGGCCTGCCCGTCACCGCATCGGGGCTGCGCAGGCTCAAGATGATGGGCTTCACCGACGCCCGCCTTGCCGCGCTGACCGGGCGCGAGGAAGCGCAGGTCCGCCGCGCCCGCCGCAATCTCGGCGTCACGGCCGTGTTCAAGCGCATCGACACCTGCGCCGCCGAGTTCGAGGCGCAGACCCCCTACATGTATTCCACCTACGAATCCCCGGCGATGGGCGATGTGGAATGCGAGGCGCGCCCCTCGGCCCGCAAGAAGGTGGTGATCCTCGGCGGCGGCCCCAACCGCATCGGGCAGGGGATCGAGTTCGACTATTGCTGCTGCCACGCCTGCTTTGCCCTGACGAGGGCCGGGTATGAAACCATCATGGTCAACTGCAATCCCGAAACGGTCAGCACCGATTATGACACCTCGGACCGGCTCTATTTCGAGCCGCTGACGCTGGAACATGTGCTGGAGATCCTGCGCGTCGAACAGGAGAACGGCACCCTTCACGGCGTGATCGTGCAATTCGGCGGCCAGACCCCGCTGAAGCTCGCGCAGGCGCTGAAGGACGAGGGGATCCCGATCCTCGGCACCACCCCCGACGCCATCGACCTTGCCGAAGACCGCGAGCGGTTCCAGCAGCTTCTGAACGATCTGGGCCTGCGCCAGCCGGTCAACGGCATGGCCCGCTCGCGCGACGAGGCGTTCGAGATCGCGGCCCGCATCGGCTATCCGCTGGTGATCCGCCCCTCCTATGTGCTGGGCGGGCGCGCGATGGAGATCGTGCGCGACGATGCCCAGCTTGAACGCTACATCCGCGAGGCGGTGCAGGTCTCGGGCCGCAGCCCGGTGCTGCTGGACAGCTACCTTTCCGGCGCGATCGAGGTGGATGTGGACGCGATCTGCGACGGAAGCCGGGTGCATGTCGCCGGCATCATGCAGCATATCGAGGAAGCGGGGGTGCATTCGGGCGATTCGGCCTGCTCGCTGCCGCCCTATTCGCTCTCGCCCGAAACCGTGGCCGAACTGAAGGTGCAGACCGAGGCGCTGGCCCGCGGCCTGAACGTCGTCGGCCTGATGAACGTGCAGTTCGCCATCAAGGACGGCGCCATCCATGTGCTGGAGGTGAACCCCCGCGCCAGCCGCACCGTGCCCTTCGTCGCCAAGGCCACCGACAGCGCCATCGCCTCGATCGCCGCGCGGGTCATGGCGGGCGAGCCGCTGTCAGCCTTCCCGATGCGCGCGCCCTATCCGCAGGGTGTCGGCCCCGACACGCCGCTGCCCTATGCCGACCCGATGACGCTCGCCGACCCGCAGACGCCCTGGTATTCGGTGAAGGAGGCGGTGCTGCCCTTCGCCCGCTTCCCCGGCGTCGATACGCTGCTCGGCCCGGAAATGCGCTCCACCGGCGAGGTGATGGGCTGGGACCGCACCTTCCCGCTGGCCTTCCTCAAGGCGCAGATGGGCGCGGGCACGATCCTGCCCGAATCGGGCCGCGTGTTCCTGTCGGTCAAGGACATGGACAAGACGCCGGAGCTTGCCGCCGCCGCCCGCGATCTGGTGGCGATGGGCTTCACGCTGGTCGCGACCCGGGGCACCGCCAGCTTCCTCAGCGCCGCGGGCATAGCCTCGCAACTGGTGAACAAGGTCCATGAGGGCCGCCCGAACATCGTGGACATGCTGAAGAACGGCGATATCGCGCTGGTTCTGAACACCACCGAAACGAGTCAGGCGATCAGCGACAGCCGCGAGATCCGCGCCGTCGCGCTGCATGACCGGATCCCCTGCTTCACCACCGCCGCCGCCAGCATCGCCGCCGTCGAGGCGATGAAGGCCCGCGAGGAAGGCATCGGGGTGCGGACGCTGCAGGGCTGAGCCGCCGCGCGGGTTACTCCGAACAGACCCAGACCGCGCCGCCGACGACAACCACGCTCGCCGCCGCCCCGGCCAGCGCCGCCGGCGCCGACAGCACCCCCGCCACCGTCGAGCCCAGCCCCGAAAGCGCCGCCGCAAGCCCCGAGGACGACCCCGACAGGATCATCGCGCCAGAGCGGTGGCGCACCGCCTCCACCCCGCTGCCGACCGCGATCCCGGCCACGTCACGGGCCTCCGCCGCGCCGGAATTGACAAAGCGGCAGACCCGCCCCGTCGTCTCGCACAGGCCATAGGCATCGCGTTCGCCCATGGCCAGACCGCTGAACCCGTTCAGCATCGGGTCATGCTGCAGGCAGAACACCCCCCGCTCCTGCTCGGTGAGATCCGGCGCCATATGGGCGATGATCACCCGCGCGGGGCAGGCGCCCTCGTCCAGGCCCCAGCGCTCGCGGCGCGAGGACCACACATCCGCAGCGTCATTGTAGCCCAGCGTCACCGCCACGCCCTCGACCACTGCCGAACACATCTGCACCTCGGCCCGCGCAGGCGCGGCCGCCAGCGCCGAGGCCAGCAGCAAGGCTGCGGCAAGCATCCGGAAAGGCTTGACCATTGGGAACTCCGCTCTGCCCGTGGTGCCTTTGCGGCATCCGTTGTTGCGCCCATCCTACCCCAGCTTGCGCCCCGCCGACAGCCGCCCGCCGGTCACAACCGCTTCACCAGCGCCCTTGACTTCCGCGGCGTTCTGCCCCATCTGCCAGTCATCCGAAGCCCGCTGCCGCGTGAGCAGCCGCGCCCCCCATGTCGGGCGTCAGGCTCGGAGACCAGGTTCCCATGTCACGCCAGGGGTCCAGCGGGCACGTCTGCCCGCGCCCCGCCGCACTGCCCCGGACGCTCCGGGGCTGACATCTGCTGCGCCGATCTGGCGCGAACCACGGATTATCCTTTGGAAAACTTCGACAATCTCGGCCTGTCCAGGCAGGTCCTCGACAACCTGCCCGCCATCGGGCTGACCAGGCCGACCCCGATCCAGGCGGAAGCCATCCCCCATATCGTCAAGGGCCGCGATCTTCTGGGCCTCGCCCAGACCGGCACCGGCAAGACCGCGGCCTTCGGGCTGCCGATGGTCACCCGGCTGATCGAATACGGCAAGCGCCCCACGCCGAAATCGGTGCGCGCGCTGATCCTTGCGCCGACGCGCGAGCTTGCCACCCAGATCGCCGACAACATCACCGCCTATGCCGACGGCACCCCGATCCGCGTGCTCCGCGTCGTCGGCGGCGCCTCGATCAACGTGCAGGTCGAACGGCTGAAACGCGGCGTCGATGTGCTGATCGCCACCCCCGGCCGCCTGATGGACCTGCTGGATCGGGGTGCGCTGACCCTTGCCGACACCAGATATCTGGTGCTGGACGAGGCTGACCAGATGCTCGACATCGGCTTCATCCACACCCTGCGCCAGATCGCGCGCCTGCTGCCGCGCGAGCGCCAGACGCTGCTGTTCTCGGCCACGATGCCCAAGCTGATGGAAGAACTTGCCGACAGCTACCTGACCGACCCGGTCCGCGTCGCCGTCAACCCGCCGGGCAAGGCCGCCGAAAAGATCACCCAGGGCGTTCATTTCACCAATCAGGGCGACAAGGCCAAGCTGCTGGCGGACTATGTGGCCAGGCATCCGGGTGAGCTGGCGCTGGTCTTCGGCCGCACCAAGCACGGATCGGAAAAGCTGATGAAGCTGCTGGACTCATGGGGCTTTTCCGTGGGCGCCATCCACGGCAACAAGAGCCAGG
Source organism: Rhodobacteraceae bacterium UBA6141 (assembly GCA_002423245.1). Taxonomy (GTDB): domain Bacteria; phylum Pseudomonadota; class Alphaproteobacteria; order Rhodobacterales; family Rhodobacteraceae; genus Frigidibacter. The sequence continues at coordinate 12,534 of DIVD01000032.1, read as the reverse complement.
GGCAGCGCGAGCGCACGCTGGCGCAGTTCCGCGCCGGCGAGATCAAGGTGCTGGTGGCGACGGACGTGGCCGCCCGCGGGCTCGACATCCCCGACGTGCGCCATGTCTACAATTACGATCTGCCGAACGTGCCGGAAAACTACGTCCACCGCATCGGCCGAACCGCCCGCGCGGGCAAGGAGGGCAGCGCCGTCGCCTTCTGCTCGCCGCTTGAGGTGGGGGATCTGCGCGCCATCGAGAAGGCAATGAAGGCCGCGATCCCGGTGATCGGCGGCGAGGTTCCGGCGATGCCGGCCAGCCAGCCCGGCCGCCCGCAGCGCAAGCCGGGGCAGAAGCCCTCGGGCGCGCCCCGCCAGGGCGGCGGCGGCTACGGCCAGCCCGCCGACGAGGCCCGCAAGCGCCCTGCCAAGCGCCCCTCGCGCCGTCCGCGCCGCGAACAGGCCGCCTGACCAGAATTCGGGCGGAACGCCTGCCGCGTTCCGCCCCGAAATGTTCGAAAAGATCAATGTCCGGCTCTCCCCCGGACGGCTGCGCCCCAATTTTGCTGTTGAAGCACAATCCGGGACCGCCGTTGCGCGACCGGCGCCAGCCAGAGCGGCGACATCGCGCAGGGAAGGATCGCGCATGGAAAAGGGGCCCGAAGGCCCCCACCCTGCCCGCAGACCGCCTTACAGCTTGCGGTCGCGGAAATATCTGTCCACTTCCCGCTCTGCCTCGTCGCGGGTCTTGCCGTATTTTTCCTGGATGAGCCCGGCGAGCTTGTCGCGCTTGCCTGCGACCACCTCCAGATCGTCATCCGTCAGCTTGCCCCATTGCTCCTTGACGGAGCCCTTGAGCTGCTTCCAGTTGCCTTCAACGATATCCCAGTTCATGGCATGTCTCCTGTCAAGGGTTATGCCAGCACAACGCGCCGGTCGCGCTGCGGGTTCCGCCGCCCGGCCCTGCCGGCCCCGAGAGACCCGCAGGTTCAAAACAGCCGCGCCCCGGCCGGCACCTCATGGTCGGGGCGGATCAGCACCACCTCGCCATCGGCATCCGGCACGCCGAGCGTCAGCACTTCGGAGCGCATCGGGCCGATCTGCCGGGGCGGGAAGTTCACCACCGCCAGCACCTGCCGCCCGATCAGAGCGTCCGGCGTATAGTGCCGGGTAATCTGGGCGGAGGACGTCTTCTCGCCGATCCCCGGCCCGAAGTCGATCCACAGCCTGATCGCCGGCTTCCTCGCCTCGGGGAAAGGCTCGGCGCGGGTGATGCGGCCCACGCGGATGTCCACCTTCATGAAATCGTCGAAGGCGATTTCGGCGGGCCTGTCCTTCTGGGCGGGACTGTCTTTCTGGGCGGGCTTGTCCTTTTTGATCATTTCCCCAGCTCCCTGCTGCGATCCGCCGCCGCCTTCACGGCTTTTTTCAACAAATACGGGAAACCGGCCGCATCATCCATCAGCTCCTCCAGCGCCGCCGCCGTGGTCCCGCCGGGGGAGGTCACGTTGCTGCGCAGTTGCGCCGGGCTTTCCTGCGCCGCCTCTGCCAGCGCGCCCGCGCCCGCCACCGTCGCCCTGGCAAGCTGCATCGCGAGCGGCGCGGGCAGCCCCTCGGCCTCGCCCGCCGCGGCCAGCGTCTCGATCAGGTGGAAGACATAGGCGGGGCCGGAGCCGGAGACGGCGGTGACGGCATCCATCTGATGCTCGCCCTCCAGCCGCACCACCTGCCCCACCGCAGACAGCAGCGCCTCGGCAAGCGCCAGATGCGGCTCGCCCGCCTGCGCGTTGCCGATGATCGCGGTGATGCCGCGCCCGATCGCGGCCGGCGTGTTCGGCATCGCCCGCACGATCGGCGTCTTCGCGCCAAGCACCTGTTCATACTGCGAAATCCTGGTCCCGGCCGCGATGGACAGGACCAGAGTCGCGCCGTTTCCAAGGCTGCGCAGGCCGGGCAGCGCCTCGGCCATGATCTGCGGCTTGACCGCGATCAGCACGATGGCGGGGCTTTCGGGCAGCGGCGTGTTGACCTCCACGCCGCTGCGCAGCACCAGGTCCGAGGGATGCGGGTCGATCACCCGGATGCTGCGCGCGGGCAGGCCCTGCCTCAGCCAGCCCTCCAGCAGCGCCGAGCCCATCTTGCCGCAGCCCAGCAGCACGAGCCCGCGCGCCCTGACCGTGTCCATGTCCATCTTTCGCTCCCTACCGCCCCCGAGCCCGCCCCTGACGGGACCGGAGCCTAGGCGCGCCCGTAAGCCTCGGCAATGGCGACCTTCATCGCCGCCTCGGGGCTCTGCTCGCCCCAGCCGACAAGCTGGAAGGCGGGGTAGAAGCGTTCGGCGGCGATCACCGCGGTGCTGATCATCTTGTCGATCTGCTCGGGCCCCGCGATCTGCCCGCCCGCCAGCACCAGCCCGTAGCGCCAGACCATCAGCCGCTGCTCGGCCCAATAACTGAAGGCGCCCGACCAGACCTGATCGTTGATGCGGTTCAGCGCCTCGTAAAGTTCGGGCATCCGGTGCGCGGGCGGCTCCATCTCGAAGGTGCAGATCAGCCGCAACGTTTCGTCCCGGGGCGACCAGGCGAGGGTCAGCGAATAGGTGCGCCACTGGCCTTCGACCGACATCGCGATCTGATCCTCGGCGACACGGTCGAAATCCCATTCATGATGTTCGGCCAATGTCTCGACGATGTCGATCGGGTGCAGATCGTCGGAGAGCAGGAAATCTTCGGAAAGCGACATGCCGCGCCTCTTGCCTTGTGCCGTTGGCGGAAGGGCTCGCCCAGCGGCAGGGTGCATTCACAAGGACAGGCGGTGTTCTCCGATTGCCCTTACAACATATGGTGCAAGCGCAGCGGCGCTGTGTAAAGCAGATTCTGGGCGCGAGCCGCAGTATGTTGTGGATGAATGGCAGGCACCCCCAAGCGGAGGCATCCTGCGCAGGTGCGGGGGCTGCCGGCCGGCTTGCGGGAGCTGCCGGGCGGCTCAGTCCCGCTTCGCGGCCGCTTCCAGCACCGCCAGCCGGGCCGACAGCGCCTCGTTCTCCTCACGGGCCTTCTGCGCCATCGCGCGCACCGCGTCGAACTCTTCGCGGGTGACGAAATCGCGGTCGGCGAGCCAGCGGTCCATCCAGCCTTTCATCGCCGTTTCCGCCTCGGTCCGGGCACCCTGCGCGACACCCATCGCGTTGGTCATCAGCCTGGACATGTCGTCGAAGAACTTGTTGTTGCTCTGCATCGCTGGTCTCCCGTGGATTTGCGCCTATATGGGCACGGCCGGCCGCTCTGGCAAGCCGCGGGGCCGCGCACGGGCGGAATCGGCGGGCCGGACGGGTTGACAGCCGGGCGCGGGGGCGGGCAACTCCTCGGCGCAGCAGGCAGCAGGGCAGGCGGCACAAAAGGACCGACATGCAGTTCCCCGACCTCTCCCCGGAAATCTTCACGATCCACATCGGCAGCTTTGCCTTCTCGCTGCGCTGGTATGCGCTGGCCTATATCGCGGGGCTGATCGCCGGCTGGCGGATCGTGGTGGCGCTGATGCGGCGGCCGGGGCTGTGGCCGGCGGGCCGCGCGCCGATGCCGGCAGAGCGGGTGGAGGATCTGCTGACCGCGATCGTGCTCGGGGTGATCCTTGGCGGGCGGCTCGGCTTCGTGCTGTTCTACCAGCCGGCCCATTTCCTCGCCCATCCGCTGGATATCGTGAAGGTCTGGCAGGGGGGGATGTCCTTTCACGGCGGCTTTCTCGGGGTCGTGGTCGCGGCGCTGTGGTTCTGCCGCAGGCACGGGGTGCCGGTGCTGCAACTGGCCGACGCGCTGGCGATTGCGACGCCGCCTGGCCTGTTCTTCGGACGCATCGCCAATTTCATCAATGCCGAGCTCTGGGGCCGCCCGACCGACCTGCCCTGGGGCGTGATCTTCCCGGGCGAGGCGGCGCAGACCTGCGAGGGCACAGCTTACGGCCTTTGCGCCCGCCACCCCTCGCAGCTTTACGAGGCGGGGCTGGAGGGGCTGGTGCTGGGCGCGGTGCTGCTGGCGGCGGCGCGCGCGGGGGCGCTGAGCCGGCCGGGGCGCGTCACCGGCCTGTTCCTCGCGGGCTATGGCGCGGCGCGGTTCTTCGTGGAGTTCTTCCGGCAGGCCGATGCGCAGTTCATCACCCCGGACAATCCGATGGGCAATGTGGTGCAATTGGGCGGGGCGGGCCTGTCGATGGGGCAGCTTCTGTCGCTGCCGATGATCGCGGCGGGGCTGTGGCTGGTGCTGCGGGCGCGGCGCCCCGCCCCCGCGTGACCCCGCGCGCATGACTCCTCTCGCGGAACTTCTGGTCCGGCGGATCGCGGCGGGCGGGCCGATCACCCTGGCCGATTACATGGCCGATTGCCTGCTGCACCCCGATCACGGCTATTACGCCACCCGCGATCCGCTCGGGCGGCGCGGCGATTTCACCACCGCGCCCGAGATCAGCCAGATGTTCGGCGAGCTGCTGGGGCTTTCGCTGGGGCAGGCATGGCTCGATCAGGGGGCGCCCGCGCCCTTCGTGCTGGCGGAAATCGGCCCCGGGCGCGGCACGCTGATGGCCGATGTGCTGCGCACGATCCGCGCCGTGCCGGGGATGGCCGGTGCCGCCCGCGTGCATCTGGTGGAGGCGTCCCCCGCCCTGCGCGCCCGTCAGCGCGAGACGCTGGCGGGCGTTGACGTGACCTGGCACGATCACATCGAGACCCTGCCCGAGGCGCCGCTGTTCCTGCTGGCGAACGAGTTCTTCGATGCGCTGCCGATCCGTCAGTTCGTGCGCGCCGGGGACGGCTGGTGCGAGCGGGTGGTGGGGCTCTCGGCCGCGCGCAGCTTGCAGCCGGGCCTTGCGGCCCCTGCCCCGCTGGCGGCGCTTGCGCATCGGCTGGCCGACACGCGGCAGGGCGATGTGGTCGAGATCCGCCCCGCCGCCCCCGCCATCGCCGCGGCCATAGCCGGGCGCATCGCCCGCCACGGCGGCGCGGCGCTGATCGTCGATTACGGCGGCTGGCGCAGTCTGGGCGATACCTTCCAGGCGGTGAAGGGCCACGCGGTGACGGACCCGTTTGCAGAGCCCGGCGAGGCGGACCTGACCGCCCATGTCGAGTTCGAGCCCCTGGCCGCTGCCGCGCGCGGCGCGGGCGCCGCCGCCAGCCCGATGGTGCCGCAGGGGCTGCTGCTGGGCCGGCTGGGCATCGACGCGCGGGCCGAGCGGCTGGCGCGGGGGCTCGGCGGTGCCGCGCTGGAAAGCCATCTTGCTGCGTATCGCCGCTTGACGCTTCCGGGCGAAATGGGAAGGGTGTTCAAGGCAATGGCCATCCACCCGCGCCCGTTTTCGCCACCTCCCGGTTTCGAGCCTTCGCCCTGATCACATGACCCTTGAGATTTTGACCGCCCCCGCGCTTGGCGACCTGCGCCACGGCTTTTTCACCCGCAGGGGCGGCGCCTCGTCGGGCATCTTTTCCGGGCTGAACTGCGGGCATGGCTCGTCCGATCTGGCCGAGGCGGTGGCGGTGAACCGCGCGCGCGTCGCCGCTGCGATGCGGGTCGGGCCGGCGCAGCTGGTGGGCGTGCATCAGGTCCATTCCGCCGATGTGGTGACGGTGACGGGGCCGCTCGCCGTGGCGCAGCGCGCCGATGCGCTGGTGACGGCGGTGCCGGGGCTGGCGCTTTGCGTGCTGACCGCCGATTGCCAGCCGGTGCTGTTCGCCGATGCCGGGGCGGGGGTGATCGGCGCCGCCCATGCCGGCTGGCGCGGCGCGCTTGGCGGCATTCTCGAAGCGACGCTGGACGCCATGGAGGCGCTCGGCGCCCGGCGCGGGCGGATGGCCGCCGTCATCGGCCCGACCATCAGCCAGCGCGCCTATGAGGTCGGCCCCGAGTTCCTGGACACGTTTCTGGCCGAGGATGAGGAGAACATCCGCTTCTTCGCGGGCGGCACCGGCGAGCGGATGCTGTTCGACCTGCCCGGCTATTCGCTGCACCGCCTGCGCGAGGCGGGCGTGGCAGAGGCGGAATGGACGCGCCATTGCACCTATTCCGACCCATCGCGCTTCTACTCCTACCGCCGGTCCGTCCATGCGGGCGAGGCCGATTACGGCCGGCTGATCTCTGCCATCCGGCTCTGAGGCGGGCCGGCGCGGCGCCCCGCGCGTTTGCGCCATCGTCTTGCGCGACTTGCCGGGCCATGACCGGCCCCCTTGCTGCTGCCGGCAGGACACGGCAGCGCCGTTTTCACGGCGGCGTGGCGGCGGGCAGCCCTCAGGCCGCGCTTTCCGCGACCCGCGCGGAGCCGCCCCGCGCGGCAAGCCAGCCGGGCAGATGGCCGATGTCGGGCAGCACCGCGTCGGCGAAGGGCTGCAGTTCGGCCGCGCCGGCAAGACCCGACAGCACCGCAATCGCCGTCATCCGCGCCGCGCGCGCCGCGTGCAGGTCGTGCCGGCTGTCCCCGACCATCGCCACCTCGGCGGGCGCGAGGCCCATCGCATCGGCAAAGGCCAGAAGCTGCCCCGGCGCCGGCTTGGCGCCATGCCCGCTGTCGAAGCCGGCGACGAAATCGAACATCTCCAGCACGCCCGCGCCTTCCAGATGCGCGCGTGCCGGCCCCTCGGCATCGTTGGTCGCAAGGCCGAGCCGCAGCCCGTGCCCGCGCAGCGCGGCCAGCAGCGGCGCCAGCGGCACCGCCTCGGCCTGCGGCGCGACGGCGGCAAGCGCGTTCATCCGCGCCACCAGCGTCAGCGGGCTTGCCCCCGGCACATGCGGCAGCAACGCCTGCGCGATCTCGCCCGGGGTTCCGGCGATCACCGGGCTGGCCGGATCGAACCGGCCACGCGCCATGTCGAAGCCGATCGCCTCGCCCAGGGTCTCGGCGCGGCCCGTGTCACCCGCCGCCAGGTCCAGCATGAGGCTGCGCGCCCAGGCGCCCCAGGTCGCCTCGAAATCGAACAAGGTTCCGTCCTTGTCGAAGATGATCGCCCGGATCTCGGCCATGAGGTTTCCTTCTCCCGAGGGAGAGACTGGCCGATCCGCGCCGCGATTGCAACGCCGGGGGACCGTGGCCGGCGTCCTGCCGCCGGCTTGCGGCCGCGGGTGATGCCGCGCGCTGCGGCCGTCAGGTCCAGTGCATCGCATCGCCGCCCGGCAGTGCGGCGCGGGCGCGCATCGGCGCATCGTAGGGCAGGCCGGCGGCATCGCAGAAGCCGGTGATCCAGCCATCCTCCATCAGCAGGAAATCCAGCACGGAGCCCAGGAAGTCCGGCTCCGCCGCCCGCGCCCGCACCTCGTCCACCCCCGCGCCGGTGGCGCCAAGGAAGCTGCCGAACAGTTCGGGATCGGCGGCAAGCCAGCCAAGCGCCTGAACCGCCACGGTTTCCGCCCGCGCCTGCGCTGCCGAATGCGCCTTGCTCTCCATCTCGTGACCGCCTTTCACAAGGTCCCCTGCCGGCCACACCGCCCCCGGAAAGGAAATCTTAACCTTTGCAAACGAAGTATGGATTTATCGAGGCGCAGGAAAGCGGAGACTGCGATGGCAGGCAAGATCCTGATCGTGGATGACGTCGCGACGAATCGAATCGTGCTGAAGGTGAAGCTCGCCTCGGCCTGCTATGACACGCTGCAGGCCGCCAACGGCACCGAGGCGCTGCGCCTTGCCCGGAGCGCGCGGCCCGACCTGATCTTGCTCGACGTGCAACTGCCCGACGTGGACGGCATCGCCGTCTGCACCGCGCTGAAGGCCGATCCGCTGACGCGGGAGATCCCCGTGGTGATGGTCAGCGCCTTCCGCGATCCGGCCAGCAAACTGCAGGCACTGGAGGCGGGGGCCGAGGAGTTCCTGTCGAAGCCGCTGGACGAGGTGGTGCTGCTGGCCCGCCTGCGCAGCCTGCTGCGCGCCCGCGAGACCGAGGAAGAGCTGCGCCTGCGCGACAGTACCAGCCGCGAGCTTGGCTTTGCCGAGATGGCAGAGGGGTTCGACGCGCCCGGCACCATCGCACTCGTCGCCGCGCGGCGCGAAACGGCGCTGGCCTGGAAGCGCGATCTGGCCCCACACATGCCCGACCGGCTGCTGGTGCTGGACCGCGAGGATGTGCTGGCCGAAACCCTGCCCGCCGCCGGCCAGCCCGCGCCGGACCTCTTCTTGCTCGCCGCCGACCTTGCCCAGCCGGGCGAGGGGTTGCGGCTGATGTCGGAACTGCGCTCGCGCGGCGGCACCCGCCATGCCGCGATCTGCATCGCGCTGCCGCCTCAGGCCCCCGAAACCGCGGCGATGGCGCTGGATCTTGGCGCCTCGGACGTGATTGCGGCCACCGCCTGCCCGGCAGAGATCGCGCTGCGCCTGCGCGGCCAGATCCGCCGCAAGCGGCAGGCCGACCGGCTGCGCGCCCAGGTCGCCGACGGGCTGCGGATGGCGGTGATCGACCCGCTGACCGGGCTTTACAACCGCCGCTACGCGCTGCCGCATCTGGCGCGCATCGCCGAGCGCGCCCGCCAGACGGGGCGGCGTTTCGCGCTGATGCTGCTGGATCTCGACCGCTTCAAGCTGGTGAATGACGGCTGGGGCCATGCCGCCGGCGATGCGGTGCTGGTCGAGGTCGCCGAGCGGTTGCGCTCGAACCTGCGCGCCGTCGATCTGGTGGCGCGGCTGGGGGGCGAGGAGTTTCTGGTGGCGATGCCCGACACCCGGCTGGAGGCCGGTCGCCACGCCGCCGAACGGCTTCGCCGGGTGATCGAGGAACGCGCCGTGGTGCTGCCGAACGGCCAGGGCGCGGTGCCGGTGACGGTGTCGATCGGCCTTGCCATCGGCGGCGGCCCCCGCTCGGCCGGTGCGCATCTGGACGAGTTGATGGGCCGCGCCGACCACGCGCTTCTGGACAGCAAGGCCGAGGGCCGCAACCTCGTGACGATCAGCCGCCCGGCGGCGTGAGGCGCGCAAGGCCGGCTTCGGGCGCAAGGCGGGTTTCGGGCNNAGGCGGGTTTCGGGCGCAAGGCGGGGGGCTGTCTGCCCCCCGCGCCCCCCGAGGATATTTCTGCCAGCAAGAAGGGGCGACCGACCGGGACGGCTTGCAGGGCCGGCGCCTGCGCGGGCTGATGGCGGACGGGGATCTCGGGCGCGGGCCCGGGGACTCGGGCGCGGGGATCTCGGGCGCGGGGATCTCGGGCGCGGGCAGGCCGGGGCGCCTTGCCGGCTCCCGCCGCCTGGACGCCCGTTCAGGCCGATGGACCGGCCGCATCGCAGCTTGCGGGCGGGGGGCTCTGCCCCGCGCGCTTCCCGGTGCCGCGGGGCGCCTTCACCCGTCGCTGCCCGCCTCCGCTCCGGGGGGCGGGCGATTGCCGGGATGCCCCGAGGGGCGGGTCATCGCCTGTTCCAGCCGGGCGGCGAAGGCGCGCCGTTCTTCCGGCGTCATGGCTTTCAGCCGTTCCAGCAGCAGCTCATGCCCGAGATCGAAGCCGCGCCGCGCCCGCTCGGCCTGCGCCGCGATCACCCCGGCGGCGGCCTCGGCATCATAGGGCTCATTGCGCAGGATCGTCAGCAACCGGTCGAAATCGGCCTTCATCAGCGCGCGCAGCCGGCGCAGATCCGGCGCCCGCTCGAGGAAGGCATTGCGCAGGGCGCGCCGGTCCTCGCGGCTCAGCGCCTCGGTATAGGGGCCGAAGCCGAGATCATGCACCATCATCGGCCGGTCCGGGCGCCGCGAGTGCCCCAGGACCGCGCCCGCCACCATGCCGATCCCGGCAAGATTCAGCGCCAGCGAGGCCACCAGCAGCATCCGCATCCAGCGCGGACTGCGCGGGGCGGCGGGGATCTGGCCCGCGTCGGTCATCTCAGCCCTCCGTTTCCAGCGCCGCCAGCGCAAAGCTGTCGAAATCCGGGATCAGGTCCAGCGTGCCGATCTGTTCGTCCTCGCCCGCCAGCAGCCCGGCCACCGCCCCCGTGCCCTGCGCCCCGGCAAAGCCGAGCCACAGCCCGGCCAGCGTTGCCGTCGCCAGCCCGCCGGCGGCGCCCCAGCCGCCAAGCGCCGCGAGGATGCCGCGCCAGCGGCCTTGCCGCGCGGGCCGGGAGGGCACGGGGACACGGCGTTCCGCCTGCACCGCCTCGGCATCGGCCAGCACCCGGGCAAGGAAGACCGCCGAAGGCTCTGGCGCGGCGGCGCGGGCCGCGGCGAAGACCGCCACGAGCGCGGCCTCTGCCCCGGGGTCGCCTGCGTCCGGCAGGCCGTTCCCTGCATGATGATCAGCCATTGTCATACCCCAGTTCCTCGCGCCGCCCGACAAGGGCCGTGACCAGCGCGCGCTTGCCCCGCGCCGTCAGGCTTTCCACCGCCTCGACCCCGATCTCCATGATCCCGGCGATCTCGGGGTTGGTCAGGCCCTCGAGATGCCGCAGCACCACCGCCTGCCGCTGCCGGTCCGGCAATGCCGCCAGCGCGGCATCGAGGGCGCTGGCCCGGTCCGCCTCCATCAGCCCCGCGACCGCGCCGGGGCGCTCGTCCACGGGCTCGGCCACCGCGTCGAGCGCGACGGAACGGCCCCGCCTGCGCAGCCGGTCGGTGCACAGGTTCGAGACCACCCGGTAGAGCCAGGTGGAGACCTTCGCCTCGCCCTGCCGCCAGTCGGGCGCGATGCGCCACAGCCGCAGCATCGCCTCCTGCGCGACATCCTCGGCCTCGCTGCGGTCGGCCAGCATCCGCCCCGCAACGCGCAGCGCCATCGGCGCCAGCCGCAGGGTCAGTGCGCGCGCGGCCCCGGCATCCCCGTTGGCGTAGAGCACCAGCAGGGCCTCGTCGGGAACATCGCTGGGCAGATCGAGAGGCATGTTCATCGGTCCGCAGTTATACCCGGGCGCGGTTTCGCCGCAACCGCCCGGGCCGGCGGCCGGGGCGGGACGCCGCAGCGCCCCGCCCCGGCCGCAGCGCAGCGCCCCGCCCGCCCCCTGTCAGTTCGAGGTCAGTTCGAGTTGCCGGCGCCGCCACCCATGCCATTGCCGGGGGCGCCGTGGCCGCCCATCATGCCCTCGCCCTCCATCGGGCCCCTGCCCTCGCGCCCGCTTTCCTCGCGCCCGCTTTCCTCGCGCCCGTCGCGCCCACGATGGTTGCGGCCGCCGTCACGGTCGCCGTCGCCCCACATCCGCTCGGCCATCCGGGCCCTCGCGGCCTCGAACTCCTCGGCCGTCACCGCGCCGTCGCCATCGGCATCGACGCGGCCGAAGAGTTGCGCCGGCATCGGCGGGGCCATCAACTCCTCGAGCGACAGCGCGCCGTCGCCGTCAAGATCCTGCGCGGCGATGCGGGCGGCCGCCCGCGCCTCGATGCGCGCCTGCTCCTGCTGCATGTCATGCGCGACAAGCTCCTCGGCGCTCAGCAGCCCGTTGCCGTCGGCGTCGATGCCGCTGACCCGGCCTTGCCGCCATGCCATCACCTCCGCCTCGGTCACGCTGCCATTGCCATCGGCATCGAGCGCGGCGAAATCGGGCATCATGCCCTGCATGCCCATGCCCTGCATGCCCTGCATTCCCTCGCCCATCATGCCATGCATCACCATGCCCCGCATCTGGCCGCCCATCTCGCCGCGATCGGCAAAGGCCGGAACCGCGATCGCGGTGGTGCCAAGCGCCACGGCCAGTATTGCCCCGAATGTCTTCGACGTCATCTCGTGCTCTCCTGTGCTGTCGGGCGCGTCCGGCCCTTCGATACCCGGTCAAACGGGCGAGGCGCCGGGTTCCGTCGTCACGGCTTCGCGAGCGGCGCGGGCGTCCCGGCTGCCGAACGGCCCGATCTGCCCCGGCGCGGCGCGGCTGTCCACGCCGGGGCAGAACGGGCCGGGGCAGAACGGGCCAGGGCAGAACGGGCGCAAAAGGCACATTTGCGACATCTTCGCGCAACGGCTGTGTTCGGGGCTTTCGCATGCCCATCTTTCTTGGAATAGTAGACTGTGCCATCAGGAACCTCTTTCCATGCCTCAGATTTCCATGCCTCAGACCGCGATTCCCACGCCTCCGACCGCCATGCAGGTCTCTGCCCGGCAGAGCGCGCCCCTTTCGGGCGAAGCGATCCGTGACCACCACTCCGACGACCATGACGCCGAGCGCGCGCTTGGTCCCGCGCTGCGGCGCGGCTGGCGCAAGCGCTGCCCGAGTTGCGGGTCGGGGCCGCTGATGTCGGGCTACCTCAAGGTCCGCGACACCTGCCCGGTCTGCGGCGAGCCCCTGTATCACCAGCGCGCCGATGACGGGCCCGCCTATCTGACCATCCTGATCGTGGGGCACATCATGGCGCCGATGATCCTGTGGGCCTTCGTCACCTTCCGGCCAGACCCGCTGGTGCTGGCTGCGATGTTTTCGGTGGGCACGGTAGCGCTTTCGCTGTACCTTCTGCCACGGCTGAAGGGAGCCATGGTGGGGCTGCAATGGGCCAAGCGGATGCACGGCTTCGGCGCCCCGGTGGAGGGCTGAACGATGAACGAGACTGAAACGCCGCCCCCCGCGGCGCGAATCCGCGACGCGGCGACCGTCCTGCTGGTGCGGCAGGGTGCCGAAGGGCCTGCGGTGCTGATGG
>DIVD01000064.1 GCA_002423245.1 Rhodobacteraceae bacterium UBA6141 | reverse complement strand
GGAAACCGGCACTGCATGTCGAGAAGCCCCAGCAACGAGGGTTCGAGGAAGCTGTTCATCAGCATCCGCGTGGTCAGCCCCGACATCACCGACACCACCAGAAGCCCGTGCGCGATGCGCTGGCCAAAGGCCGATCCGGCGGCATATTCGGCATCCACATGCAGCCGGTTGAAATCACCCGAGAGGCAGGCGAAATTCGCCACGTCGGCCTCGGTGATGGTGCGGGTGGGGCTGTCGAATACATCGCCCTCGTTGAGGTCTTCCCAGTAGATCTGCTGGCCCTTCAGGGCCGAAAGGTCGGGTCGGGTCATCGGTTGTTTTCCTCCTCCTCTGGCAGCGCCAGCACCGTCTCCCTGAGGTCGGCCTTGAGCACGCGGCCGGTCAGGTTGCGCGGCACCGCCGCCATGAACACCACGCGGCGCGGGCGCTTGTAACGGTCGAGCCGGGCCTCGGCATGGGCGATCACCTCGGCCTCGGTCAGCCGGGCGCCGGGCGCGGGCACGATCACCGCGCAGATCGCCTCGGTCCAGTGCGGGTCGGGCAGGCCGATGCAATGCGCCTCGGCGATCGCCGGGTGGCTGGCCAGAACCTCCTCGATCTCAGGGGCATAGACGTTGATGCCACCGCTCTTGATGATGTCGCGCTTGCGGCCGGTGAACCACAGCAGCCCCTCCGCGTCGATCCGGCCCAGATCGCCCACCGTCAGGTAATCGCCGCGCCGCGTCTCGGCGGTCAGCGCCTCGTCCTTGTAATAGCCGTCGTAGCGGCTCTGGCTGCGGGTGCAGATCTCGCCCACCTCGCCCCGCGGCACCTCGTTGCCATCGTCGTCCAGCAGCTTCAGCTCGACCCCGAAGAACGGCCGGCCCACGCAGTTGCCCGCAAGGTTGCGGCGCAGATCATCGGCGGTGAGGTTGGCATAGGGCCCCGCCTCGCTGGAGGCGGCATAGATCATCAGCGCATCGCCGAACTTGTCCAGCGCGGCGCGCTTGAGGTCGGGATACATCTCGCCGCCGCCCGACTGAAGCGTGCGCAAGGATGAAAGATCGGCGCGGGCGAACCCCTCGGCCTCGACCATCCGCTGAAGCATGGCCGGCAGCAGCATGGTGGCGGTCAGCCGTTCGGCCTCGATCAGCCGCAGCGCCTCGGCCGCGTCGAAGCGGCGCATCAGATGGACCATGGCGCCCAGATAGAGCGGCAGCAGCGTGTAGGTGCAGCCGGCCGAAAGGCAGATCGGCAGCGCGGCAAGCGCCCGGTCGTCGGGGCGGAAACGCTGCTCGATCGCGCGTTCCTCCATGCCGAACAGGCTGCGCAGCGCGCCCTTGGGCTTGCCGGTGGTCCCCGAGGTGTGCAGCATGATCGTCGTGCCATCCTGCCCACGCGGCGGATCGGGCGGGATCTCTGCCAGCAGGTCCGACAGGCGGGGCAACCCCTGCGCGGCCCCGGCCCCGACGCCCAGGGCGAGGATGTCGCCCACCACGGCGCGGAACAGATCCGCATGGTCGAGCGCCGCCTCGCCCAGCAGCAGGGCCTTGCTGTCGGCGCGGGCCACCACCTCGGCCATGACCTCGGGCGCGATGCGGTAGTTGATCGGCGCGGGGATCGCGCCCAGCCCGGTCACCGCCACATAGGCGGCAAGGAAATCGGGGTGGTTCTCCGAGATCACCGCCACCTTGTCGCCCGGCCCGATGCCGCGGCGCGCCAGCACCGTCATCATCCGCTCCACCCGGTCGAGCAGATCGGTATAGCTCTGGCTGGCCCCCTCGAACACCACCGCCGGTTTGCGGGGGAAGCGCCGCGCGTTCAGCCTCAGGGCGTGCAGGAATGTCATCGCCATGGTCGGCGCCCTCAGGTGAAGGCCGAGATCCCGAGGACCTCGCGCCCGATGATCAATGTCTGGATTTCCGAGGTGCCCTCGGGGATCAGCGCGCCGCGGGTGTCGCGGAACAGCCGCTCGATCGGGTAGTCGGTGGAATATCCCAGCCCGCCATGCGCCTGCAGCGCCATCGAGGCCACCTCATGCGCGGCCTCGCTGGCGTAGAGCTTGGCGATCGAGCATTCCTTGCGCCCGGACAGCCCCGCGTCCAGGGCCTGCGCGGCACGGTCGGTCAGCGCGCGGGCCGCCTCGGTGCGCACGGTCATGTCCACGATCAGCTTCTGCACCAGTTGATAGCGCCCGATGACGTTGCCGAACTGCCGGCGCGTCCTGACGTAATCGGTGGACAGGTCAAGCGCCCGCTGCGCCGCGCCCACCGCCCCCGCCGCCACGTTGAGCCGCCCGTAATTCAGCCCCGTGAGGATCGCCTTGAGCCCCTTGCCCGCCGGGCCGAGCAGGTTTTCCTTTGGCACTCTCGCGTCCCGGAAGGCAAGCTGCGAGGTCGCCGTGGCCTTGATGAACATCGTGCCCACCCGCGAGGCCTCGATGCGGGTTTCGGTCGGATCGACGATGAACAGGCTCAGATCGCCCTCGCATCCCTTGGTGAAGGTCCGCGCCACGAGGATGCCGATGCGGCCGTTGACGCCGTTCGTCGTCCACAGCTTGGCCCCGTTGATCAGCCAGTGGTCGCCCCTGTCCTCGGCGCGGGTCTGCACCGAGGCGACATCGGAGCCGTGGTCGGGTTCGGTGATGCCCACCCAGACCGGCATCTCGCCGGCCATGACGGGTTTGAGCCATCTCTCCTTCTGCCGCGCGTCGCCGAGGTGGTGCAAGAGCGCGATGACGATGTTGACGGTGTTGAGCAGCACCCGCAGCGAAAGCCAGCGATAGCCAGCCTCCTCCATCATCATCGCCCAGGTGCGATAGCTCAGCCCGTAGCCGCCCGCCTGCTCGGGCAGCAGCCCGCCAAGATAGCCGAACTCGCGAAGCGCGCCCACCATCTCCCACGGCAGATCGCCCGCCGCCTCGCAGTCGGCGATGCGCGCCTCGGTCAACTCGCGCGCCATGAAGCCGCGGATGCTGTCGCGCAGCATCCGCGCCTCTTGCTGCTGGTCCCCGGTCGGCAAGGGATGTTCAGCCATACCGCCCCCCGGTGATATGCAGCGTCTCGCCCGAGATGTATTCCGCCGCATCCGAGGCGAGGAACAGCACGCCGTGGGCGATGTCGCGCTCGTTGCCAAGGCGCGGCACGGTGTTCATCGCCAGCGCGCGCGACTTGATCCGGTCATAGTTCGGAAGCGCCTCGATCATTTCGGTGGCAATGAACCCCGGTGCTATGGCGTTGACCGTGACGTTGAAGCGCCCCTGCTCCATCCCCAGCGCGCGGGTAAAGCCGATGATGCCGGCCTTCGCGGCGGCATAGTTGGTCTGCCCCGGATTGCCCAGATAGGCGCGCGACGAGATGTTGATCACCCGGCCCCATTTCTGTTCCATGAAATGCGGCACCACCGCGCGCGAGCAGTTGTAGGCCCCCTTCAGGATCACGCCCACCACGGCGTCCCAGTCCCGCTCGGGCATCTTGGTGATGTAGTTGTCGCGCGGAAAGCCGGCGTTGTTCACCAGGATGTGGACGGCGCCGAACGCCTCGATCGTGCGCGCGACGAGCGCCTCGACCTGGCCCTGATCGGTGACATCGCACACGACGCCGATCGCAGCGTAGCCGTCGGCGACGAGCGCGGCGCGGGTGGCCTCCGTCGTTGCCGGGTCGATGTCGGTGATCACCACCTTCGCCCCTTCCTCGGCCAGCGCGCGCGCCGTCACCGCGCCGATCCCGCGGCCCGACCCGGTGATGATGGCCACCTTGTCCTTCAGTCCCAGTTCCACTCTGCGCTCCTTTCCAGTGTCTAGTGCTCGCCCGAGAATCCGGTCACGATTCCGGGGAAGAAGGCGATCAGGGCCAGAACCACGAATTCGGCCAGCACGAAGGGCAGCACCCCCGCGAACACCCGCCTGAGCGGCACCCCGGTAATCGAACTGGCGACGAATACGTTCATCCCGATGGGCGGCGTGATCAGCCCGATCTCGACCGTCTTGGTGACGAGGATGCCGAACCAGATCGGCGAATAGCCGAGGTCCATGACCATCGGAAAGACGATCGGCAGGGTCAGGATCAGGATCGCCAGCTGGTCCATGACGCAGCCCAGCAGCAGATAGATCACGATCAGGATCAGGATCACCAGTCCCGGCCCGATCTCCAGCCCCTGCACATAGGAGACCAGCGCCTGCGGCGCCATCGTGAGGGTGACGAAATAGCCGAAGATGTGCGCGCCGATGATGATGGTGAAGATCATCGCCGTAGGCCGCGTGGTGCGTTCCAGCGCCCCCATGAAGTCGCGCCAGCCCATGCGCCGCAGCATCAGCGCGGCGATCACGATCGCGCCGAAACATCCCACCGCCGCGGCCTCGGTGACGGTGACGGCGCCGGAATAGATGCCGGCCACCACGAACACGAACAGCACGATCACCGGCCAGAGCTCTCGCATCGACAGGATGCGCTCTCGCCAGCTGTGGCTTTGCACCGGCGGCGCGAGCCTGGGGTTCAGCGCCGCCCAGGCCATCGTGATGCCGGCAAAGGACAGCGCGGTGATGAGCCCGGGCACGATGCCGGCGACGAAGAGCCCGCCGATCGAGGTTTCTGTGATGATGCCATAGACCATGAGCACGACCGAGGGCGGGATCATGATCGACAGCGTGCCGGCCGCTGCCACCGTGCCCACGATCATGCCCGGGTCATAGCCGTATTTCTCGGCCTCGGGCGCGACGGTGCGGGCCATGGTCGCGGTGGCGGCGGTGGACGAGCCCGAAACCGCGCCGAAACCCGCGCTGGTGAAGACCGTGGCCACGGCCAGCCCGCCCGGCAGGTGGCCGACCCACTTGTTGGCGGCGCGGAACATGTCCGACGAGATCCGGCTGGCCGAGAGGATCTCGGCCATCAGGATGAACAGCGGGATCGCGGTCAGCAGCCAGGAGGCCGTGTTGCGGTAGGGAGCGACCGAAAGGATGCCGAGCGCGAGGTTGAGCCCGCCGATCAGGTAAAGCCCCACGGCGCCCGCGATGCCCATGGCAAAGCCGATCGGCATCCCGACGACGAGAAGCCCGGCCAGCAGGAAGGACACCGGTGCGAGATAGTCCATGGTCAGACCGTCCGATCCGTCGCGCGGCGCAGTCGCTGCACGTCGCCCGCCGCGTTCACCACAAGCCGCAGCACGAGGAGCAGGCAGCCGATCGGCGCGATCACGAGCGTGGTGACGAGCGGCGCGTCGATGTCGCCCGAGGTGCGATACCCGAAGCTCCACGCCTTGAGCGCCTCGCGCGCGGCACCGTAGCACACCAGCGCGAAGAACGCCGCCGCCGCCAGACGCAGGATCACGTCGAGCCCGGCCCGCACCCTTTGGGGCAGCGAGTCGAAGAGGATCCCCACGCGCACATGGCCGTTGTGCATCTCCAGATAGCTCAGGCTTCCGAACACGATGATCGGCATGAGATAAAGCTCGGTGGCGCCCATCACCCCCTCGATCGGGTCGTTCAGGATGTAGCGGGTGAAGACCTGGACGAGGATCAGCGCCAGCATGATCGTCATCGCTGCGCGCGAAAGCCAGTTCGCCCAGGTGTCGAGCCGGTCCATGGCGCGGCCGAGGGGGGCGTCAAGCCCCGCCTTGGACGGCGGGGCGACGCCGGGCGCGTCAAGGTCATCGGGGCGCATCCTACTGGCTCTGGTACTTTTCGATGTTCGCGCGGAACGCCTCCAGCACCTCGCCGCCGGGCAGGCCGCGCCCTTCCATGTCGGAAACCCAGGCATCGAAGACCGGCGCCGTGGCCGCCTCGACCTGCTCGCGCTGCGCCTCGTCGAGAACGACGACCTTGATGCCATCCTCGCGCATCTTGTCCTCGAGTTCGGCCGCCGAGCGGTCGGTTTCCTCGGCGGCGCGCTGCATCGCCTCCTGCGAGGCCTGCCGGATGGCCTCCTGATGCGCAGGCTCAAGCCCTTGCCATACCTCCTCGCGGATCACGTAGGGCGCCCAGAACACAAAGAGATCGAGCCCCATCATTGCGGTGTCGATCACCTCTTCGAGCTTGTAGGAATAGACGCTCGTGGTCGGGAAGATGGTGCCATCGACGGTGCCGGTGCGGATCGCCTGATAGGTCTCGGGGCTGGGAATGTCGACCGGCGCGCCGCCCAGGGCCTTGACCGACTCGGCCATGTTCCCGGCGATGCTCTTCAGCTTGAGCCCGGCGATGTCCTCCAGCCCGTCCACCTCCTTGCCACGGGTGAACAGGTTGTAGGTCGAGGTCATCACGCCCCAGAGCGGGCGGATGCCGTTGGCAAGGAAATCGCTCTCCAGGATCGGGCCCGAGGTCACCGTGTCGAAGAACGCCGGCGTGCCGACCGTGCTTTGCGAGAACAGGCCGGGCAGCGTATGGACGCCCGCCAGCGGCATCGTGCCCCCGTTGTAGGCCGGCGGAACATAGGCGATGTCCACCACGCCCGATTGCACCATCGAGAACATGTCGCGCAGCGAACCCAGTTGCCCGGCGCCGAAATACTGGAACTTGACCTCGCCATTGGTCAGTTCGGTCACGCGGTCCATCCAGTATGTGGTGCCGGTCTCGACGATGTAGTGGCCCGGCGGAAAGGTGTCTGCCACCTTGAGCGTCACCTCGGCCAGCACGGCCTGCGGCGCCAGCGCGCCCGCGATCATCAGCGCCGCGCCTGCGGCAAGCCGATCCAGTCCGGTCATTGCGGTCATGGTATGACTTCCTCCCAATATCGGCCGCGGCTTCACGGGCGCGACGCCTTGCGGCCTTATCCGGCCTTCTTCGTCCGGATCTGGCACCGCGCAGCCGGCCCGGTCAACGCAGAAGCGTCGCCCCTCTCGCGCGCGCCGCCGGATCGCACATACATGCGATTGAGGGGCGAGGGCATAAGGGATGAGGGCAGCGGCGTCTGCGCACCCGTCGCCGTCCGCACGACCCGGCACCGGACCGGCATCCCGGCGCCGATCAAAGCGGTTCGGCGGCCTCCGCCCGTCGGGGGCGGGGCACGGCCGCCCGCCGCAGCCGGTCATTGATCGCGCGGCCAAGCCCGCGCTCCGGCACCGGCGCGGCGGCGATGCGGCCGGCCGGCCCGGCAAGCGCATCCGCCTCGCGCAGCATGTGGAACAGGTTGGCTGCCGCCCGGGTCAGATCGCCGCTGTCCGACAGGTTCAGCGCGGCGCCCTCGCAGCCCGGCCCGAAGCCCAGCCAGACCTCGCCCGGCTCGGGCGCCGTCACCTCCAGCCGCAGCGCCGCGCCGGGCGCGTAATGCGAGGCAAGCTGCCCGGGCGCGCTGGGCTTGCCCGAGTCGCCGCCGGTCGCGAGCGGCGCGCCAAGACAGGCCTCCAGCGCCTCTGCCGGCAGCCCGCCGGGGCGCAGCAGCACCGGCGGCCCCGCCAGCCCCAGGATCGTGCTTTCCACGCCCACCGCGCAGTCGCCGCCATCGACCACGGCGGCGATGCGCCCGCCAAGCCCCGCCATCACATGCGCCGCGCGCGTGGGGCTGACCTTGCCCGAGGGGTTGGCGGAGGGCCCGGCCAGCGGCGCGCCGAAGGCCCGCATCAGCGCCTGCGCCACCGGATGCGCGGGCACCCGCACCGCGACCGTGTCCAGCCCGGCCGTGACCAGCGGCGACAGCCCGGACCCCTCGCGCAGCGGCAGCACCAGCGTCAGCGGCCCCGGCCAGAACGCCGCCGCGAGCCGCTCTGCCTCTGGCCCGATTCGCGCAAAGTCGCGCGCCGCCTCCAGATCAGGCACATGCACGATCAGCGGATTGAAGCGGGGCCGGCCCTTCGCCTCGAAGATCCGGGCGCAGGCGGTGTCGGATCGCGCATCGCCGCCCAGCCCGTAGACCGTTTCGGACGGGAAGGCGACAAGCTCGCCCGCCGCCAGCAGCCCGGCGGCTTCGGTCAGGCCCTCGGGCGTGGGCGGCAGGAGGCGGGTGGGCTGCGGCATCGGTTCCAATATGACGTAGCGTAAGGCTTGAGCCGGGCGGGGGGATGGATAGGTATCGACCCGTATCCGGTCACATATGCGCCGCGCCGCCCCGTGCCAAGGCGCGCGGTTCTGCAGGGAGTCGAGACATGCCTTACCAGTCCCCCGTCGGCGAGATTCGCTTCATCCTCGATCATGTGGTGCCGCTGGCGCCCGTTGCCGCGACCGAGCGCTTTGCCGAGGCCACGAACGAGACCGCGGACGCGATCCTGACCGAAGCCGCGCGGCTGTGCGACGAGGTGATGGCCCCCCTGCAGCGCAATGGCGATCTGCACCCGGCGCGGCTGGAGAATGGCGTGCTCCGCTCCTCCCCCGGCTTTGCCGAAGGCTATCGGGCGATTGCCGATGGTGGCTGGGTCGGCCTCGCCGCGCCGCGGGAGTTCGGCGGCATGGGCCTGCCGCAGGCGCTCAACATGGCGGTGAACGACATGATGTCGGGCGCCTGCCTTGCGCTGCAGCTGAACCCGTTGCTGACGCAGGGCCAGATCGAGGCGCTGGAGCATCACGCCAGCGCGGAGTTGAAGGCGCTCTACCTGCCCAGGCTGATCTCGGGCGAGTGGTCGGGCACGATGAACCTGACCGAACCGCAGGCCGGGTCCGACGTGGGGGCGGTCAGGACCAGGGCGGAGCCCAACGGCGATGGCACCTTCGCGATCACCGGCCAGAAGATCTTCATCAGCTGGGGCGACAGCGACCTGACCGCGAATGTCTGCCATCTGGTGCTGGCGCGGCTGCCGGACGCGGCGCCCGGAACGCGGGGCATCAGCCTGTTCATGGTGCCGAAATACATCCCCGATGCGCAGGGCAATCCCGGCGTGGCCAACAGCCTGAAGGTGGTGAGCCTCGAGCACAAGATGGGCCTGCACGGCTCGCCGACCTGCGTGATGGCCTACGAGGGCGCGACCGGCTGGATGGTCGGGGGCGAGGCGAAGGGCATGGCGGCGATGTTCACGATGATGAACAACGCCCGGCTGGCGGTGGGCGTGCAGGGCGTGGGCGTGGCCGAGGCGGCCTATCAGAAGGCGCTCGAATACGCCATGGACCGCAGGCAGGCCGGCCCGATCGTCGAACATGCCGATGTGCGGCGGATGCTGGCGGGAATGAAAGCCGACATCTTCGCCGCCCGCGCGATCGCCCTGGCCTGCGCGGTCGCGATCGACATGGGCCGCGCGACCGGAGAGCCGGAATGGCAGGCCAGCGCCGCGCTGCTGACCCCGATCGCCAAGGCTTTCGGCACCGAAGTCGGCATCGCGGTCTCGGAAACCGGGGTGCAGGTGCATGGCGGCATGGGCTTTGTCGAGGAAACCGGCGCCGCGCAATTCTGCCGCGACGTGCGGGTGACGGCGATCTACGAAGGCACCAACGGCATTCAGGCGATGGACCTTGTCGGTCGCAAGATGATGGATGGCGGCGAGGCTGCCTTCCGCCTGCTGCAAGAGGTCGAGGATGCCGCCAACGCGGCGCGCGCGGCCCGGCCCGAGCTGGCCGATCTGGCCGAGGATGTCTGGACCGCGGCAGAAACGCTGCGCGAGGCGACGGAATGGCTGGTCCGGCAAGAGCCGCAGGACCGCTTCGCCGGCGCCGTGCCCTACCTGCGCGCCTTCGCGCGGGTGCTGGGGGCGCATTTCCACCTCAAGGCGGCGCTGGCGGGCGGCGCCTCCGGCCCGCGGGCTGCGCTGGCGCGGGTCTACATCAAGCGGCTCCTGCCGCAGTTTGCCGCGGCGCTGGACGAGGCGCGGCAGGGCGCGGCGGGGCTTTACGCCCTGTCGGTCGAGGATCTGGCAGCATGAGCGCGGCCCCCGGCATCCGTTATCCGTGGGGAGAGCCGCCGGCACCCGGTCAGGCGGTGCAGCTGGCCGAGGGGGTGCTGTGGCTGCGGCTGCCGCTGCCGCTGGATCTGGACCACGTCAACTGCTATGCGCTCGACGATGGCGACGGCTGGACCGTGGTCGATACCGGCTTCGCCACCGCCCGCTGCCGCGAGGAATGGCTGGCGATCCTTGCCGGCCCGCTGGCCGGGCGCCCGGTGCGGCGGCTGATCGCCACGCATCACCACCCCGACCATATCGGTCTTGCCGGCTGGTTTCACGCCCGCGGGGCCGAACTGCTGACCACTCGCACCAGTTGGCTGATGACGCGGATGATGGTGCTGGACGAACAGCCCACGCCCCCGGCCGAAATGCTGGAGTTCTGGCGCGGGGCGGGGATGCAGCCGGACCTTCTGGCGAAGAGCGCGACGGAACGGCAGTTCAACTTCTGCGATGTGGTGCACCCGACGCCGCTTGGCTATCGGCGCATCCGCGAGGGCGACATGATCCGCATGGGCGGGCGGATGTGGCTGGTGCGCTGCGGCGATGGCCACGCTCCCGAACATGCGACGTTCTGGAGCCTCGATGACGACCTCGTGCTGGGGGGCGACCAGCTTCTGCCCTCGATCTCGGCCAATCTCGGGGTCTATGCGAACGAGCCCGATGCCGACCCGGTGGCGGACTGGATGGCCTCTTGCGCGCGCTTTGCGACCCATGCCGAGGAACGGCATCTGGTGCTGCCCGGCCACAAGCTGCCCTTCACCGGCCTGCCGCTGCGCCTGCGCCAGATGATCGAGAACCACCAGGGCGCGCTGGACCGGCTGATCGCGCATCTGGAGGTGCCGCGCACCGCCGCCGGCTGCTTCGTGCCGCTGTTCCGGCGCGAGATCGGCGGGACGGCGTATGGCCTGGCGCTGGTCGAGGCGGTCGCGCATCTGAACTACCTGCTGCACAAGGGCGCGGTAACGCGCAGCCGCGGGGCGGAGGGTGCTTGGTGGTGGCACCGGGCGGGCGCGTGATCCGGTGCCGGTCGCATCAAAAGGTGATCGGCTCCTGCGCTTGCAGGCGTGACAGGACCGAGTGAATCGGATATCCGGTGCGCAGGAAACAGTTTTCAGGGAACAGCACAGATGGCCGACCACACGCCGGGAAGCGACCACAAGCCGGGAAACATGGACATCAGGGTTCAGGAAAAGACCTTCACGGGTTTCGTCCGCTTTTCGACATGGGCCGCCGGTCTCGCCATCGTGGTGCTGATCTTCCTCGCCCTCGCCAACTCCTGATCGCCCTGGAGTCGATCGCTTTCGGACGGAACCTCCCCATGCGCCGCGCCTTCGCCGCCCTTGTCCTACCGCTGGCGCTTGCCGCCTGCGCAGAACCCAAATGGGCGCCCGATGCCGATGTGCAGCGCGCGGCCTATGTCAGCCCCGAGCCCCCCTCGATCACGCTCTATACCGCGATCCGCAACTCCAACGGCGAGGGCGGGCATTCGGCGATCCTGGTCAATTCGGGGCAGCGGGTGATGTTCGATCCCGCCGGCACCTGGTGGCACCGCACCACCCCCGAGCGCAACGACGTCATCTTCGGGATGACCCCGCAGATGCTGGACTTTTACATCGACTATCACGCGCGCGAGACCTACCACGTGGTCGAGCAGAAGATCTACGTCTCGCCCGAAGTTGCGGCGCTGGCGATGGCGAAGGTGCAGGCGAACGGCGCGGTGCCCAAGGCGATGTGCGGCGCCAGCGTCAGCAATATCCTGAACGATCTGCCCGGCTTCGAAAGCATCCCGCAGACCTACTTTCCCGCCAAGATCATGCGCGCCTATGCCAGGCTGCCGAACGTGCAGACGCGCAAGTTCTATGACGACGATTCCGATGACAACTCCGGCCTGCTGGTCGCGCAGACGGCAGGATCGGCCCCGGTGCCGGTGACGCAGGGGATGATCCGGTAGTCACCCCAGCAGCCACAGCGCCGCATACAGCGTGGCGGCGCCGCCCAGGATCGACCACAGCACGTTGCGCGAGGCCAGCCCGATCGCCACGGTCGCAATGGCGGCCAGCAGGCGCGCGGGGTCCGTCTCTCCGCCCGTCGCGCCCGGCCAGAGCACCGAGGGCGCGACCAGCGCCGGAAGCACCGCCACCGGGGTATAGCGCAGGTGGCGCAGCACCCATTCCGGCATGGTGCGCCCGCCGATCATCCCCAGGAACGAAAAGCGCAGCACGAAGGTGCCGATGCCCAGCAGGATGATGATCGCCCAGGTTTCGGTCGTGCTCATTGCGCCGCGCTCCGCCGTGCCTGCCAAAGCTCGGTCTGCGCGCCAGCGACCATCGCCGCCAGCCCCGCGACCATCAACCCGGTGTTGTGCGGCATCCAGGCCAGCAGCAGCGCCGCGATGACCGAGACCAGCGCCGAGACGACATGCGCCAGCGTGCGCAGCATCGGCGCGACCATCGCCAGGAAGGTGATCGGCACCGCGAAATCCAGCGCGAACGCGGGCGGGATCGCCTCGCCGAGCGTGGCGCCGACCAACGTCATCGCGTACCACCACGGGCAGACGGCCAGCGAGGCGCCGAAGAAATACGCGACCTTCTGCGCGCCGCTCTGGTCCGGCCTGAGTTCGTATTCCCGTGCCGCCAGCGCATAGCACTGGTCCAGCAGCGCATAGGCGATCAGTGCCCGCTGCCAGACCGGCGCGCGGCCCAGATGCGGGGTCAGCGCCGCCGAATACATCGCCATGCGCAGGTTCACCGCCAGCGCCGTCGCCAGCACCACCAGCGCGGGGGCATTGTCGGCCATCATCTGCACGGCGGCGAACTGCGAGGCGCCCGCGATCACTAGCACGGTCATCGCCATCGTCTCGGCAAGGTTGAACCCGGCTTCGGTGGCGACGACGCCGAACAGCAGGCCGAACGGTGCGACGACCAGGATGAAGGGCAGCGCCTCGCGGGCGCCGCGCCAGAAGGCGGATCGGGTGGGAGAGACGGACATGGCAATCCTGGCGGCAGAAAGGCGGAGCGAAGGGCTGGACGAGGCCAGGGCCAAGTCATAGGCATGACCGAAGGGCGGCTGCAAGGGCCGATCCGGCGGCGTTCTGGGGGCGATCTGGCGGTGACGGAAAGCGGCAGCAGGGCGCAGGTGACGGTGGCGGGCGCGCCGTGGCTGGTGAGGGTGCCGGTCGATAGGCCCCTCGTTCCGCGTGATCTGGTGGCGCGGCTGGCCGAGGCGGCGGCGCCGGGCGGCGGGCCGGTGCTGGCGGGCCGGTGCTGGCGGCAAGCGGCAGCGGCCGGCATCCGGCGGCCGCGCAGCGGCCGGTGCGGCTGCGCGAGGCGCTGCGGCTGGCGCTGGAGCAGGGGCAGCGCCGGATGGCGGGCCGGGCGCTGGATCGGGGAGCGGTGACGGTGCCCCCCGCAGCCGGGGCCGGAACCGAGCCGTTCGTGAACCTCAACGCCCCGCAGGACCTTGTTGCCGCCGAAGCCCTGTCGCGCCGGGGCGCGCCATGAGCTTGGCCATCCGCCCCGGTTTCGACGATGCCCGCCGGGCCGAGGCCGCGGCGCTCTACTGGCAGGCCTTCGGTGGCAAGCTGGGGCGGGTGATGCGCCCCGAGGCGCGCGCGCTGAGTTATGTCGCGCGGGTGATGCGGCCCGACCATGCCTATGCCGCCGTCGGCATGGATGGGGAGGTGGTCGGCATCGCCGGCTTTCGCTCGCCCCTTGGCAGCTTTGTCGGGGGCGGGCTCGCGGAGCTGCGCGGCACCTATGGTCTGGCCGGCGGCACGCTGCGCGCGGGGCTGCTGTCGCTGCTGACCCGCGACACCGACAATGACCGCTTTCTCGTCGACGGGCTGTGCGTGCGGGCCGACCTGCGGGGGCGCGGCATCGGCCGGGCGCTGTTGGAGGCGCTGTGCGCCGAGGGGCGGGCGCGCGGCTACCGGCAGGCGCGGCTCGATGTGGTGGGCGGAAACATCCGGGCGCGGGCGCTTTATGAACGCGCGGGCTTCGTCGCCGCCGGCCAGTCGCACAGCCGCGTGACCGGGCTTCTGTTCGGGTTCCGGAGCGTGACGATGATGGTGCGCCCGCTGTAGCTGGCGCCCGCCAGTCGAAGATGCCCGTCAGTCGAAGATGCCCGTCACCCGCCCCAGCAGCATGAAGGCCCGCGCGGTGCGGGTTTCGGCAAGCTCCGCCACCTCCTGATCGCGGCAGTTCTTCTCGAACTCCTGAAAGGTGCGGTCGAACTGGCGCAGGAAATGGTGGGCGGCATCGCGGAAGATGGTGTCCTGCCGCATCCGCCCCGCCGTCAGCGCAAGGCTGGAGCGGTCGCGCACCCCGCCAAGCGCGGAGATGCCCTTGCCGCGCTCGCCGCCGGCGAAACGCCGCCACAGCTCGGGCCGCGCGCGGTCGGGCCTCAGGTCGTCCATGTAGATGCCGTCCTGCGCCAGCAGCGTCAGCACGTCCTGCGCGGCGCGGATCAGCTTGGCCATCGTGCGGTCCTCCAGCGCGCGGCGCAGGGCGCGGAAGCCGTCGCGATCCTCGGGCGAGTCGGGGAAGTTCAGCGCCCGGATGAAATCGGCGACCGACACCGGGCTGCGCATCTCCTCGGCCGGGGTGCCAAGCGCAAGCGTCGGCTGATCATCGCCCGGACCGCCACCCGGACCGGCACCCGGACTGCCGCCCGGACTGGCGCCCGGACCGGCGGGGCGGGGGGGGGCGAGGGCGGCCTTGCGGTCGGCCGAGGGCTGGCTGGCGGCGACCTCGCGGCGCGAGGCGAAGCTGGCGATGGCGCTTTCGGTCTGGCGCTGTGCGGCGGCGATCTCGTCGAGCCTCTTCTCGACCGAGGGCGTGATCCCCTGGACGCCCACCTGTGCCTGTTGCAGCCAGGCGCTGCGCATCGCGTCGATGGCGGCCTGCAGCCGCTGCGCCTCGGCCCGCAACTCGCGCGCGGTGCGTGCGGTGATGGCGGCGACCCAGATCATCGCGACCGGCAGGCAAATCCCCACCAGCGTCATCGTCACGCCAAGCGCATTGCCGGATCCCACCTCGCCTGCGCGGCCCGTCAGCACGAAGAACGCGCCGACCAGCCCGAGCCAGCACAGGGTCAGGGCCGCGGCAATCACCTCGGGGGCAGAGATGCGGGGGCCGGCCTCGGGCTCGGCATGAAGGGCGCCCGGCGCCCGGCGGTCCTCCCGGCGGTCCTCCTGTCGGTCCGTCATGGAACCCCGCCCCTCGCCCTACACGAACCGGATGCTGACGATCTCGTAGCTTTTCTCGCCGCCGGGGGTGCGGACCTCGACGCTGTCGCCCTCGTCCTTGCCGATCAGCGCCCGCGCCAGCGGCGAGCGGATGTTCAGCAGCCCGCGCTCGATATCGGCCTCGGGTTCGCCCACGATCTGATAGGTGCGCTCTTCCTCGGTGTCCTCGTCGATCAGGGTGACGGTGGCGCCGAACTTGATGGTGCCCGAAAGGCGGGCGGGGTCGATCACCTCGGCGCGGCCAAGGATCGATTCCAGCTCCTTCACGCGGCCTTCGACAAAGCTCTGCTTTTCACGCGCGGCGTGGTATTCGGCATTCTCCGACAGGTCGCCGTGCTCGCGCGCCTCGGCGATGGCCTTGATGACGGCGGGGCGCTCCACCGACTTCAGGGTCCGCAGTTCTGTGTCTAGCGCGTCGAACCCCGCGCGGGTCATCGGTATCTTTTCCATGGCACTCACGTAAGTCAAAAACACCGCTTGCCCCGTCCGGGGCCGCGGTGCCGGTCGTCGGTCGCGTTTGATGCAACTGACCCCGGAACTGCCCCGAATGCAAGGGCCTTGCAGGTCCGGCACGGCGCCAGGGCCCGCCGCGACAGGCAATTCTTGCATGCAGCGCGATGCAGCGTCACGATTGCGTCGTGCGGCCGGGTAAGCTAACCCTTGCCCGGATAACGAATTGCCAGCACGCGCGAGCCGGAGGAGAGACGGGCATGACCGGAATCGAACGGGAATCGATGGAATATGACGTGGTGATCGTCGGGGCGGGTCCGGCGGGCCTGTCAGCGGCGATCCGCCTCAAGCAGCTTGATGCCGATCTGTCGGTCGTGGTGCTGGAAAAGGGCTCGGAGGTGGGGGCGCATATCCTGTCGGGCGCGGTGCTGGACCCTTGCGGGCTGGATGCGCTGCTGCCGGACTGGCGCAGCATGGGCGCGCCGATCACCGTGCCGGTGACCGAGGACAACTTCTACGTGCTGGGGGAGGGCGGGCGGTTTCGGGTGCCGAACTGGCCGATGCCGCCGCTGATGTCGAACCATGGCAACTACATCGTCAGCATGGGCAATGTGTGTCGCTGGATGGCGGGCGTCGCCGAGGAACTGGGGGTGGAGGTGTTCCCCGGCATGGCCGCGTCCGAGCTGGTCTATGGCGAGGATGGCGCGGTGAAGGGCGTCGTCGCCGGCGAGTTCGGCAAGAACCCCGATGGCAGCATCGGCGAGGGGTATGAACCCGGCATGAACCTGCTGGGCAAGTATGTCCTGCTGGGCGAGGGCGTGCGCGGCAGCCTTTCCAAGCAGGTGATGGCGAAGTTCGACCTGTCGAAGGGCAAGTGCCCGCAGAAGTTCGGGCTGGGCATGAAGGAGATCTGGGAAGTCGACCCGGCGAAGCACAAGCCGGGCACCGTCACCCACACGATGGGCTGGCCGCTTGGCAGCAACGCGGGCGGCGGCTCGTTCATCTATCACATCGACAACAACCAGGTTCTGGTCGGCTTCGTCGTTCACCTGAACTACGAGAACCCCTACCTCTATCCCTACATGGAATTCCAGCGCTTCAAGCATCACCCGATGGTGGCGGGCCTTCTGGAGGGCGGCAAGCGCGTGGCCTACGGCGCGCGGGCGATTTCCGAGGGCGGCTGGCAGTCGATCCCGAAGGTGGTGTTCCCCGGCGGGGCGCTGCTGGGATGCTCGGCAGGGCTGGTCAACGTGCCGCGGATCAAGGGCAACCACAACGCCATGCTGTCGGGCAAGGCCGCTGCCGAGGCCGCGCACGCGGCGATTGCCGCCGGGCGGCAGGGCGACGAGCTGACGGCCTACGAGGCCGACCTGCGCAGCGGGCCGGTGGCGAAGGATCTGAAGAAGGTGCGCAACGTCAAGCCGCTCTGGTCGCGCTACGGGCTGACGGCGAGCCTTGCGCTTGGCGGGCTGGACATGTGGTTTGCCTCGATCTTCGGCGGCACCCTGTTCGGCACCCTGCGCCACGGCAAGTCGGATGCGGCGGCGACGGGCGAGGCGGCGAAGTTCAAGCCGATCGACTACCCCCGCCCCGACGGCAAGCTGTCCTTCGACCGGCTGACCAACCTGGCCTTCTCGGGCACCAACCACGAGGAGAGCCAGCCCTGCCATCTGAAGCTGCGCGACCCCTCGATCCCGATCGCGGTGAACCTGCCGAAATATGCCGAACCCGCGCAGTGGTATTGCCCGGCAGGCGTCTATGAGGTGCTGACCGACGAGGCGGGCAATCCGCGCTTCCAGATCAACTTCCAGAACTGCGTCCACTGCAAGACCTGCGACATCAAGGATCCCAGCCAGAACATCGACTGGACGACCCCGCAGGGGGGCGACGGGCCGAACTATCCCAACATGTGACAGTCCGCGGTGGCCCGCTGTCGGCGCGCCGCCAGCGAAAGGCATTCCGGCGCCGAGGCGCGAGGCGTCACGCCTTTGGCGGGTTCGGCGGGTTCGGCCTGCGGGCCAGGCCGCGGACCGGGTCGCCGGCGAAGAAGGCCTTCACGTTGTCGACGGCCGCGGCGATCGCGCTGTCCATCGCCCCGGGCACCGCGGCCGAATTGTGCGGCGAGCCGATGACGTTGGGCAGGGACAGGAACGGGTGGTGCAGCTCGAAGCGGCCATGGCGGAAGGGCTCGATCCACCAGGCGTCCAGTCCGGCCTTGAAGCGGGGATGGCTGCGCAGACGGTCGTAGAGCGCGGCCTCGTCGATCAGCTCGCCGCGCGCCAGGTTGAGGAGGATCGCGTCCTCCTTCATCAGCGCCAGCGCGTCGCGGCCGATGGCGCCTTCCGTCTCGGGCGAGAGCGGCGCCGAGACGAGCAGGATGTCGGCCGCGCGCAACAGCTCGGGCAGGCGGTCCGGCGTCGCGATCCAGTCGACGGGCGCGTCGGTGCGTCCGCTGCGGGTGATCGCATGGACGCGGATGTCGAACGGGCGCATGAGCCGCGCCACCGCCTTGCCGATGCCGCCGAACCCGTAAACGCCGAGCGTCTTGCCGCGCAATGACCCGACGGGCTCGGCCTGAAGGAACCGGCCTTCGGCAAGCGCCGCGTGCCGGGGCCTCAGCTCCCTGACAAGGGCAAGCGCCATCGCCAGCGCATGTTCGGCCATCGGTTCGGCAAAGGCGCCGCTGTTGCCCGCGATCGCGACCTCTGGCGGAATTGTCGCGAAGGGCACGTGGTCCAGCCCTGCCGTGACGAACTGCAGCAGTTTCCAGCGCGCATGGCGCAGCGCATCTTGCGAGACGTCGCGCGGCAGGTTCATCGCCAGCGCGGCATCGGCCTCCAGATCCTCGGGTCGCAGTTCGCCGGGGTGATCGGCCAGGTAGCGGCACTCGAGCACCCCCCCGCCGGCTTCCTCGATGAGCGCGCGCCTGTCGGGCGGGCAGTCAAAGGTGACAAGCAGGCTCTTGCGGGGTGTCATCGTCACTCCTCCGGATGGTGCGGCGCCGCCCTGCGGGGCGAAGGTCGCGCGTCAGGACGTCTGGAACAGAAAAAGGTGGCTCCGGCTTTTCTGTGGCTCTGGCCTGTGGCTCTGGCTCTTCCCTATATGGCGCGGGGAATCGTGTCGGCCACCGCCTTGTGCGCCAAAAGCTACGGGCGCGTCGCCCGGCGCCGAAAGATGCGGTCCTCGGCCGCCTGGGCGATCCTGTAGAACGCCACGGACAACAGGACGCTGACGACGGCGACCGACCAGATCATGCTGAAATCCATGTAGCCGCGCGACTGGTTCATCAGGTTGCCAAGGCCTCGGCCGGTCGCCAGCCATTCGGCGATCATCGCGCCCAGAAGCGCGCGTGGCGCTGTCGTGCGGATGGCGGCGAACACCCATGGCAGCGAGGCCGGGAACGCCACCAGCCGCAGCTCGCGCCATGCTGTCGCGCCATAGGCTCGCGGCAGTTCCAGCACGCTGCGCGGCACCTGGGCCAAGCCTTGGGCCATCATCACACAGGCCGGAAAGAAGGTGACGGAAACGGTGATCCACAGCGTCACCGCCGTGCCGCGCCCGAGGATCAGCACAAGAAGCGGTGTAAGTGCGACAAGCGGCATGGTCTGCGTCACCAGCGCGACCGGCAGGAAGGCGCGGGTGAACGCCGGGGCGAGCCGCGAGGTCACCGCCAGGCCGAAGGCAAAGCCGATGCCCGCCGCCATGCCCAGAAGGGTGGTCGGCAGGGTTTCAAGCAGCGCCGACAGCAGCCGGGCCTGCGCCTCGGCCGCGCCGTCCAGGATGAACAGGTAGGCGAACACATCCCACGGCGTCTTGCCGATCATCGGCGGCACGTCCAGGGCCACCAGGAGAGAGGATGACCTGTCTGGAACCGGACAGCTAGCGCGGCAGCACCAGTTCCGCCTTCAGCCCGCCAAGCCGCGCGCTTTCCCCCAGCCGCAGGGTGCCGCCATGGCTGCGCGCGACATCGGCGGCGATGGCAAGGCCAAGGCCGACGCCCGAGCCGCTGTCCTGATTGCGCGCGGCATCGAGGCGCGAGAACGGCCGCATCGCCTCTTCCCGCCGCGCGCGCGGGATGCCGGGGCCGTCATCCTCCACCGAGATCACCAGCGCCCGCTCGCTCAGCACCGCGCCGACCTCGGCCCGGCTGCCATAGCGCAGGGCATTGCCGATCAGGTTCTCGACCGCACGGGTGATCGCGGCGGGGCGCAGGGGCATCACGCCCTTTCCCCCGCTCGCATCCTCGAACCGGCCCTCCGTCACCGCCTGTCCGGCCCGCGCCCCCCGGTCCACGATCTGGCGCACCAGATCCAGCGGGACCACCAGTTCGGGCTCGCTGTCCAGCGCATCGCTGCGGGCAAAGGCAAGGAAGGCGTCGATCAGCGCCTGCATCTCGGCAATGTCGCGCTCCATTGCCCTGGTGTCCTCGTCCTCGGGCATCAGCGCGAGGTTCAGCTTCAGCCGGGTCAGCGGGGTGCGCAGGTCATGGCTGACGCCCGAGAGCATGAGGGTGCGCTGCTCGATCTGCCGCTCGATCCGGGCACGCATGTCCAGAAAGGCGCTGCCGGCGGCCCGCACCTCGACCGCGCCGCCCGGACGGTAGGGCACGATGCGCCCGCGCCCGAACGCCTCTGCCGCCTGCGCGAGCCGCCGGATCGGGCGCAACTGGTTGCGCAGGAACAGGAAGGCGATCCCGCTCATCAACAGGCTGGTGAAGGCGGTCAGCACCAGCAACTGATGCGGGTTCGAGGCCGCGACGCGGCGCCGGTCGAACTCCACCCCCAGCAGCCCGTGCCGCGTGTCGATCGCCACCCTGACCGCGCGCGCCACGGTCAGATCCACGCCGCGCACGCCCGGAATCCTTTCGCGCAATGTGCCGATGACGGTGCGCCCCGACAGATCGCCCAGCCCGCGGCGGTCCTCCAGCGGGCCCTCGGCGGGCAGGGTGGCGGTCACGGCCGCGGGCGCGGCCAGTTCTGCCGCCGTCCGCCGCGCGGCCGCCGCATCGGGCGCCGCCTCCACCGCCTCCACCAGCGCGGCCAGCCCGACCGCGAGGCTGCCCGTCATCTGCCGCGTCACATCCTCGTAAAGCCGTTGAATGACCGTCACCGATACGACAATCTGCAAGGCGACGACCGGCACGACCAGGATCAGTGCCGCGCGGGCGTAAAGGCTGCGCGGCACGAAGCGGCGCATGCCGGCCGGCGCACGGGGCCCGGCGGGGGGGGCGGCAGTCGCGAGTTTTGCGGAAACGGGCGGGTCGCTGGACATGACCGCAGCCTAGCGGCACAAGGGGAGAACGGAAAGATGGCAGATCGCGAGGACGCGGCCGGGCGGCGGATCTCCCCGACCCCGGGGCAGGTGCGGCAGGTGGCACCGGGGCTGCGGCAGGTGCTGGCGCCCAACCCATCGCCGATGACCCTGCACGGCACCAACACCTGGATCCTGGGCACGGGCCGGGTGGCGGTGATCGACCCCGGCCCCGCCCTGCCCGCGCATCTCTCCGCGATCCTGGCCGCGCTGGCGCCGGGGGAAGTGGTCAGCCACATCCTCGTTACCCATGCGCATCTGGACCACGCCTCGCTGGCGCGCCCGCTGGCCGAGGCGACGGGGGCGCCGGTGCTGGCCTTCGGCGACGCGCTGGCCGGCCGCTCGCCGGCGATGCAGCGGCTTGCGGCAGCGGGCGGCGGCGGCGGCGGCGAGGGCACCGACCACGGCTTTGTGCCCGACGAGATGCTGGCCGACGGCGCCGAGATCGCGGGCGAGGACTGGACGCTGACCGCGCTGCACACGCCCGGCCATTTCGGCAACCACCTGAGCTTTGCATGGGGGGAGCGGCTGTTCACCGGCGACCAGGTGATGGGCTGGGCCTCCTCGCTGATCTCGCCGCCCGATGGCGATGTGGCGCAGTATCTTGCCTCGCTGGAGCGTCTGGCGGCGGTGGGCGCGCGGGTTGCCCATGCCGGCCACGGCCCCGACATCGCCGACCCCGCCGCCCGCATCGCCGAGCTTGGCGCCCACCGCCGCCAACGCGAGGCAGAGGTGCTGGAGGCGCTTGCCGAAGCGCCGGGCGACGCCGCGGGCCTCGCCGCGCGGATCTACACAGATACGCCTCCGGCCCTGCTGGGCGCCGCCGCCCGCAACGTGCTGGCGCATCTGGTCGACCTGACGGGGCGCGGCATCGTCGCGCCCCGCGGGCCGCTGACCGCAGCGGCGGTGTTCGAGCGGGTGTGAGCGGACCGGGGGCCGGAGGCCCCGCCCCTCGCAACCTGCGCGGCGACCGGCTGTCCGTCGAGACGCATGCGATTGCGCCCGCCCCCGCGGCCGAGCGAGGCGCCCCCGGCGGAGCCATCCGCCCCATACCGGGCCTGCCCTACGGATCCGCGAGCGGCAGGCCTTCGCCCCCCGCCCCTCACGGCACGGAAGGCCGCGAAACCTCTGGACACCCCCCCACTACCCCGCTATATCCGCCCCCGTGTTCCGGCGTAGCTCAGCGGTAGAGCAGTTGACTGTTAATCAATTGGTCGCAGGTTCGATCCCTGCCGCCGGAGCCAGTTATCTGGCAACACACTGAAATCAGACGATTTCCTTGACCCGGAACCGGAGTTCGACGACGAGGTGCACATCCAGTGCACACGGCGGTGCACATCGTGTGCACAGGAGGGCAATCCGTGCCCCGGAATCGCAGCCTGCCGTCCCATCTCGAGATCCGCCGCTCCGGCTACTACTGGCGCAGGCGTCTTCCCCGGATCTCCGGGCCCGTTTCCGGCGCATCCGCAGCAGAGACCGGCGGTCCGAAGACAAAACCGTTTCTGTGCCTGTCGCTGCGTACCCACCTCCCCGCCGACGCGAAGTACCTGGTCCGCCGCCTCACCGAGATGAGCGACCGGATCTTCGCCGCAGGTGCGGGGACGGCGATGACGATTGCGTTGGAAACACGGACACGGATGCTGGAGACCCTCGCACGCTTCGAGATCGAGGCGTTCGAGCGCGCCCGGGCCATTGCCGAACCCCGGTGGCGGCTTGCGGCCCTCACTCTCCTGTGGCGGTGCCAGCCGCCGATTGGTGTTTTTGATTCACCAGGAGATTGCGCCGCCATCAAGTTTCCGCCAGCTTCGCGAGCCCAGCACGCTCAGCATCTACGACCTGTGCTTCGTCGCGTCCCTGCCGTGGGACGAGAAGCCGGCGCGGGTGTTCGACTTAAACCTGCGACGCGATGGTCAAGAAACGCGAACGCTCCTGATCCAGATCAACGGCGGCCACTTCGGTTCATGCGCACATGCGCATGAGTTGGGGGCCCCATGATTCTCGCTGTCCTGTCTGCCCTTGCCGAACCCACGCGTCTTGCGGCCATCCGGATGCTCCGTGACGGCTCCGAACTCTGCGTCTGCGGCCTGATGCGCGCACTCGGCGCAACGCAAAGCCGGATGTCCCGTCACATGCAGGTGCTGAAGCAGGCCGGGCTGGTGGTGGACCGGCGCGACGCGCAATGGGTCCACTATCGCCTCAACCCGGACATGCCCGGCAATGTCCGCATCCTGATCGACGCGGCGCTGATGGAAGAGGTCGAGGCATGAACATCTTCGGTTGGCTCAACGACCAGGTGCTCCGGATGCAATGGCTGTCCGACCTGGTGACCGCCGGGGTCGCGGCTGTGGGCCTCGATCCGACCTCGCGCGTCGGCTCGGTGCAGTTCTTCGTCTATGACGTCATCAAGATCTTCATCCTGCTGTCGGTTCTGATCTTCGCCATCTCCTGGATCCAGAGCTTCTTCCCGCCAGAGCGCACCCGCCGCATTCTGGGTGGACGCTCCGGGCTCTGGGCCAACACGCTCGCAGCCCTTCTCGGGACGATCACGCCCTTCTGTTCCTGCTCCTCGATCCCGATCTTCATCGGGTTCACGGCGGCCGGACTGCCGCTCGCCATCACCTTCTCCTTCCTCATCTCGTCGCCGCTGGTCGATCTGGCCTCGGTCATCCTGCTGGCATCGATCTTCAACTGGTCGATAGCGCTGGCCTATGTCGCGGTGGGGCTGGTCGTGGCCATCGTCGGCGGCACGCTGATCGGACGGGCCGGGATGGAGGATCAGGTGGCCGCCTTCGTGCGCACCGTCCCCGTGCAGGACAACGATCACGCCCTGACGCGGGGCGAACGGTTGGCCTTTGCCCGCGCCCAGGTGGTCGAGATCATCCACCGGGTCTGGCCCTATGTCCTGATCGGGGTGGGCATCGGGGCCGCGATCCACAACTGGGTGCCGGCCGAAATCATCACGGCGCTGCTGGGGCAGGACAACTGGTGGTCGGTGCCGCTGGCGACGCTGATCGGCATCCCCATGTATGCCGACATCTTCGGTACGCTGCCCATCGCCGAGGCGCTGGTCGGCAAGGGCGTGGGACTCGGCACCGTGCTGGCTTTCATGATGGCCGTCACGGCGCTGTCCTTGCCCTCGATCATCATGCTCAAGCGCGTGGTCAGCATCCGCCTTCTGATGCTGTTCCTTGCGGTCGTGACGGGCGGCATCCTCGGCATCGGTGTGCTGTTCAACGCCATCACCCCCTGGTTCATCTGAAAGGAACATCAACATGATCATCAAGATCCTCGGTTCGGGCTGCCGCAAATGCGTGGCCCTCGGCGAGAACGCGAAGGCCGCCGCCGCGGCGGCCGGCAAGGAGGCCGAGATCGTCAAGGTCACCGACATCGCCCAGATCGCCGGCTACGGCGTCATGTCGACACCCGGCCTCGTGATCGATGAAAAGCTGGTCTCGGCGGGCAAGGTGCTGACCGCCGAGGAGATCGGAAGGCTCCTGTGACCGAATACCGCGTCAAGATGCCGCGTCAAGGCGCGCCGGATCGACAGCCACGGCAGCCTCGCCAAGGCCAAGCAGGCGGGGGCGGTGCTCGACACCGATCTTGCCGGTCGGCAGGACGCGATGAACCCGGTCGAGCTTCTGCTGTCTGCGCTGGCCGCCTGCATGCTCAAGGGCATCGAGCGGGTGACGCCGATGCTGAAGTTCCGGATCGACGGGGCTGAAGTGTCGCTCGAGGCGAAGCGCCAGGCCCGGCGTTGTTGCAGAACTCTGACATTCAAGGATTCACCTAGTGATTTCAGGCTGTTAGGCGGCCCGCATGAGCAAGCCATCACCCGCCCGCTATCGCACGACGAACTGGTCCCAGCTAAACGGCCTCGCTTCGCAACCGCCGTGGAATTCATTCCCGGCACAGACGGCGACAGTCCGGTCTTGCCGGAACTGCTCGGTCAGATCCCCGAGGGCGAAGATATCGGCACGGTGACCGCTGATGGCGCCTGTGATACCGACGAGCGCCTGACCTGACTCGAGAAGACGCTTTGCGCGTGCGGCGTGGTATGATTCCCTGTGTCCACCAGATGCGGAGACGGCATGGGCAAGGCACTCAAGATCAGGGATGAGCTTTGGGCAGAGGCATTGCGGCGGGCGGCGCGCCGAGCCCGAAGATCTCCATCAAGCTGTTTTGGAGGGGGGTAGCCGTCATTAGGAGCTTTTTGCGACCTTCTACTGCACGTTGGAGTGCTTGTCCGATGCGATTGCTTGGGCGGTAGGCGTTCCGCAGCTTGTGGGCTTCGTCTATGACAACCAGATCCCAATCGACTTGCCGCAGCTCGTCCTGGAGCTTCGCAGCATAATGGTAGGACAGCACCACAATCCGCTTCTGTGACAAGGGAAAGGGAATCCCGTCCGCCTTCATTTGTCGATAGGTGCGAGCGTCAATGACGACCGCGGGGAGGTTGAACTTAGTGGTCAGTTCCGCAGCCCATTGCTGTCGAATGGCAGCTGGGCAAATGATGATTAGTTTCCGTTTTCGCTCAGCCCATTTCTGACAAAGGACAATACCTGCCTCGATGGTTTTGCCGAGACCGACCTCATCGGCAGGATCACACCCTCAGCAAGCGGTGACTGAAGCGCAAACTGTCGGGGATCCCGGCGACGGTGGAGGCGATGACCTCGGCATCCTCGTGCGTGTAGCCGCCGATCTTGTGCTGGCCGCCGTCGATCTTGCAGCCCAGCACGGCGCGCTGGAGCAGGACGTATTCCAGGCCGAAGCCGAAGCCTTCCTCGGTGACGTCCGAGGCAGGGGCAGGTCCAACTGCGCCTGTTCGATCCGGAACGCCCATTCCAGCGCCGCCTGCACGCCCAGCGCGCGTTTGATCCTGGTGCCGCCGAAGCGGCCGTGGAAACTCACGGCTTCAATCCTTCAAGGAAAGCAGTCCATGACCAGCTGACGAAGTGCATCCCTATGGTCTCGCTGTTGGCCGGCGAGGTCTTGAGTGGCCACGATCAGCGTTTCGTCCGCCCCCCTTGTCGCGATGGAGTACCGCCGGCGGATCGGATCTGGCGGCAGGTCGCCATGATGGGGGTACAGCAGCACGACGTTCGGGCAGTCGTAGAGCCTGCCATATGCCATCAGCTGGTAGACGTCCGCCTGGCTGACCCCCTGCTTTGGATCGTCGATCCGTGGCGTCATGCGCTTCCACTTGGTGTCGATGATCAGCGCTATCTTCTCGCCCTGCCGGACGATGAGGTCCGGCCTTGTGCGGAAGCGCCCGGTGTCGCCTTCGTAGAGACAGTCCCGATGGCCGCCTTGCGACGACACACGGAAGCCCGTGCCGGCCAGAGCACGCGACAGGATCCGTTCGATGTATGCTTCGAACAAGACGTTCATCTCGAAGAGCAGCGCGTGACCGTCGATGGTCCCCGCGCTCGTCTGCTGGTGCCGGTCCGACAGAAAGAGGCGCGCGAGAGACAGGAGATCCCGCCAACGACGATTGGTGCGGTCCAGGACGATGCGGTCCCAGCGGAGGGCGTTCGGAGGAACGTCGGCTACGTCGGCGTACACGAAGCTCAGCTCGCGCAGCGCGCGCTGGTTTTTTGGTGCGCCAGAGAGGCGCGACAGCTTGCTGACCGCCGCCCGCATGACCTGATTCGGAGCGATGTCAGGCGAAAGGGCATCGAAACGGCATGCGACCTTTTGTGGCGAGACCGCGAGCGTGGAGAACTGCCGTGTCACGTCCAGGCGTCCCCGAAGCGCAGGCAAGTCGTCTTCGTGTTCGAGGTAGTGGCGCGGCATCCCTTGGCGGACCGCGTCTGTGAGCTTCGCACAGAACAGACGGATCAGAAGTTCGAGCACGGTCTCGCGCTGCCAGCCGAGCTGCGTCATCGCGCCGGCTTCGATTGGCAGATCGTAGGTCACCGCAAGCATGTGGATGAGGCGCTGCCTGAGCACCGCATCCGACACCCCGCTCTCGCCGCCCCCCTCGATCTTTGGGAGAATCTCCAGTTGGCAGCCGGCGGTGGCAATGACGCCGACGACGCCACGTGCGCGTATCCGAACAGTCTATGCGCCAACAACTGCGCAGGTTGCGCGACGCACTCGACCCGCTGGCGGTGATGCTTGGGATCCCGCTCGATCAGGACAGCTTCATCGAGACCAAGGATCGCGCTGGCTGCCGCCTCAATCCGGCATGCCGTGAGATCGCCCTCGGCGACATTCAGGCCCCGAATCCGGCTGCGTCACAGGAGTAACCACCCGACGTCACAGGCCACCGCGCACAACGTCACAATCTGCCCAGCGAAGCCCCGTTTTTCGGGGCTTTTTTCTTGTCTGCACGTCACAAGAAAGTCGGGGCGTGATCATTTATCCAAGGCCTTAAAACATGAAATTGTTCGCATATCCGGGCACGTCAACGTGCCGGGGTGAACAACGGACAACTCAATGAGGTTTCGGATGTCTGTCACGCATCTCACCTCCGGCGGCCCTGGACCGCCATCGCGCAGGATCACCACCCCGGCGGCAGGCACCCTCTCGGGCAGGATCGCGTTGCGCAGCACCTTGGCGCCCGGCGGCATTGCGCCGGACAATAGGGTATGAAGCGACGCGAGCAGACGCTCGGCCGTGGATTGGGTGGGCATGGGTTGGGGTTTCCGATCGGTCTCTTGGGCCAGAGGGCCTTGCGAGTGGCTTTGTCTTGTCGCTTGGACAACTCAGCGCTTGGCGGCTAGGTTCGCACGGGATGGTTCAACTGCTTGTATGGGATGGCGAATGCACGTTTTCGATCTGCCTCCGGCCATTGCCGACTTGGTTGCCGCCCGAAACCGTGTCCGCGACTACTACAAAGAACTTCTCGCCCGCGGCGGCCACGAGGTCAGTCTCGAGTACACGCTGGACGGGAACCTTGTGGGCGATATCGGAGAGGCGCTGGCGGTCGAACTTTTCGGGATCAAGCTGGTGAACAACAAGTCTCATCCAGGCATTGACGGTCGCAGCCCTTGCGGAAAGACGGTGCAGGTCAAAGCCACCGGCCGCGGTTTGGGGCCAGCATTTCGCCCGGTGGAAACCCGGGCAGATCATCTCTTGTTCTTCGATCTTGATTTCGACCGCTGCAAGGGCACCGTTTTCTACAACGGGCCCGAGCATCCGGTGATCGCGACGTTGCCCGCATCGTGGGTCGGCCAGCGCCTCGTTTCCAGATCCCGGCTTCTTGCATTGAACCAGGCGCTCAGCGACGAAGACCGATTGCCGGTGATTGGGCTTCAGATGCCAGATTAGGGTTCGTCGCGGCGCGGTGAGGCAAGCCTCACATCGGTCTTGCCGAAATCTTCCCCGACGAAAAGAAGGGGGCAGTTTCGTTCCGCCGCCAGTCCATAGGCAAAGCAATCACCGAAGTTCAACCCGGCCGGATGGATGCCCTTTCCCCAAGTCCGATAGGCAGCAGCCACGGCATCGGCCCCTGACTGTGTCACCGTGACAACTTCAATTCCCAGCCCTTCGATCAGCTGCTGCATTTCGGCGCCCACCGAGCGGCGATCGGCGACGATCATGGCCTCGGCGAGCGTTCCGGCCGAAATGCACAGGGCTTCCGCTTCATCGAGGACCTGCATCACGATGTCGGCGGCGGGCTCGCCCAGAAGGAT
>DIVD01000072.1 GCA_002423245.1 Rhodobacteraceae bacterium UBA6141 | reverse complement strand
GTGGCGATCAGCACATCGACGCCGCGGTCGATCAGCTTGTCCTGCTCGCCAAAGCTGACGCCGCCGATCAGCAGCGCCTTGGTCAGGCGGGTGTGCTTGGCATAGGTATCGAAGTTTTCCGCCACCTGCGCCGCAAGTTCGCGCGTCGGCGCCAGCACGAGGCTGCGCGGCATCCGCGCCCGCGCCCGGCCCTGGCCCAGAAGCGTGATCATCGGCAGCGTGAAGCTGGCGGTCTTGCCGGTGCCGGTCTGGGCGATGCCCAGCACGTCGCGGCCTTCGAGCGCGTGGGGAATGGCCTGCGCCTGAATCGGGGTGGGCGTTTCGTATCCGGTTTCCGCAACGGCTTGCAGAACGCGGGGATCGAGCGCGAGATCGGAGAATTTGGTCATATGCGTCCTAAGATTGCGGCATCGGGCCGCAAGGGTGAAGGGCGCAAGGTTCCGGCGCCCGAACGAGCATCCCGCAGGCGGCGCGCCCCGCCGGGGCTGCCTACCCCGCAAGGGATGCAGGCGCGTTACCTGAAATTGCCGCAAAGGTCAACGTCAACCGGCAAACCGCCCCGAGGTAGTTGGCCGCCCGGCGCGACAGGTCCCGGCGGGTGGCTGCGGAACGTCATGCCTGTTCCGGCTGGGCCCGGGGCCGGGCGCGGGTGCGCCGGCTCAGCTTCCCTTCGGCTTCCAGGGTTTCGCGCCGCCATCGGGCCGGTCGGAGCGGGCGCCGTATTTCGCGCCGGGCCTGCCGGGGGCGGTGCCGGAGGGCGCGGGTTTCGGCCTCGGCTTCGCCCAGCCGGCCTTGGCGGCGTGGGGGCCTGCCGGGCCTTCGGCGCGGGCGGCGGCCTTGTGGCGGGGCTTGCGCGGGGCCTCGGCGGGGTCATGCGCGGCGTGGTCACGGGCGGCGGGGTCATGCGCGGCGGGAGGCACCGGCGACCAGCCGCTGCGCGGGGCGGGCTCCTTGCGCGCCGGGCGCGGGGCGGCGTCGGGGTTGCCGGGCAGGCCCTCGGGGGGCTTTGCCAGGCGGGTGACGGGGATGCCGTCCTCCAGCGTGCCCGCCGCGCCGATGGCCGCGAAGAACCGCTGCTCGGCGCTCGCGGCGATCTGCACCGCGGTTTCCTCGCGGCCGACGCGGATCGCGCCGATATCGGTGCGCGTCAGGTCGCCCGAGCGGCAGAGCATCGGCAGCAGCCAGCGCGCCTCGGCCCGCTGTTCATGGCCGACGGGGATCGAGATCCAGAAGCTGGGGCCGAACTCGCTGCGCTCGCGCCTGGCGCCATCCCCGGCGGGGCGCAGGTCTTCGGGCGCGGACCGCCCCGCGGACCAGAGCCGGTAGAAGCCGGCGGCCAGCGCGCGGGGCGGCAGCGCCATCAGCGCGGCGACGGCTTCGGCCTCCGGCTCCTCGATCGGGGCGTGCAGGGCGGGATCGGCGATCATGCGCTCGGCGTCGCGCGCCAGCACCTCCTCGGCAGAGGGCGCGGCGCCCCAGGTCGCGGCGATGTTCGCCCAGCCCAGCAGCCGTTCGGCCTTCTTGCGCGCGGTCACCGGCACGATCAGCGCGCTGGTGCCCTTGTTGCCGGCGCGCCCCGTGCGGCCGGACCGGTGCAGCAGGGTTTCCTTGTTGGTGGGCAGGTCGGCATGGATCACGAGGTCCAGCCCCGGCAGGTCGATGCCGCGCGCCGCCACGTCGGTGGCGATGCACACGCGGGCGCGCCCGTCGCGCATCGCCTGCAGCGCGTGGCTGCGCTCCTGCTGGCTCAATTCGCCCGACAGCGCCACCACCGGGAAGCCGCGATTGACGAAGCGCGCGGTCAGGTGGTTGACGGTGGCGCGGGTGCCGCAGAACACCAGCGCGCGGCTGGACTCGTAATAGCGCAGCACGTTGACGATGGCATTCTCGCGGTCGCCCGGATCGACGACGAAGGCGCGGTATTCGATGTCGAGGTGCTGCTCGCGCTCGGCCGCGGTGGAGATGCGTTTGGCATCGCGCTGGTAGCTTTTCGCAAGCTGCGCGATTTCCGGCCGGACGGTCGCCGAGAACAGCAGCGTGCGGCGGTCCGGCGCGGCGGATTGCAAGATGAACTCCAGATCCTCGCGAAAGCCGAGGTCCAGCATCTCGTCGGCCTCGTCCAGCACCGCGACCTTCAGCGCGGAGATGTCCAGCGCGCCGCGGCGCAGGTGATCGCACAGCCGCCCGGGCGTGCCGACGACGATATGCGCGCCACGTTCCAGCACCCGCCGCTCCGAGCGCGCATCCATCCCGCCCACGCAAGAGGCGATCACCGCGCCGGCGGGGGCGTAGAGCCATTCCAGCTCGCGCCGGACCTGCAGGGCCAGCTCGCGCGTCGGCGCCACGATCAGCGCGGCGGGCAGCGCGGCATGGCTGAAGCGGCGCTCCGCGCCCAGCAGGTCGGCGGCCATGGCAAGGCCGAAGGCCACGGTCTTGCCCGATCCGGTCTGCGCCGAGACCAGCAGATCGGACCCCGCGAGCGCCGGATCCAGCACCGCCTCCTGCACCGGGGTCAGGCTGGCATAGCCCTTTTCGGTCAGGGCTTCGGACAATGCGGGATGGATACCGTCGAGATCGATCATGGGGGGCTTTCGCTGAACGGGGCAGGGCGCGGGGCCGCGGGGGCCGCCGGGGACCGGCAGAAACGGAAAAGAGGGGGTGGCGCCACCTGGGCGCGCCCCGCCCTACACGCTTTGCCGCGCGATGTATAGCCGCAATGCGCAGAAGGGCGGCCCGCGGCGTGGCGCGGATCGCCCGGAAGG
>DIVD01000012.1 GCA_002423245.1 Rhodobacteraceae bacterium UBA6141 | reverse complement strand
ACGGAACCCGAGCTGCCGCCGCCTGAGCCATGAAGCGGGCGACGTCCTGCGGCGCGAGCTGCACCCGCAGGCTGGCGCGGAGCGCATCGAGCCCGAGGCGCCGGAGATCTTCGTTGAAGTCCTCCAACACCGGCGAGAGCACGATGGCCTCGATTCCGGCCGCGTTCGCCCGTTCGACCAGGTTGTCCCGCGCGCCGTCGCCTGCCGGGTCGTTGTCGCGCAGTATATAGAGTCGGCGCAGCGTCTCGGGGAACAGGATGGCGGCCAGATGGGCTGCGGACAGCGCCGCCGCCATCGCCATGTGCGGTATCGTTTGACGCGCCGACAGGACGCTTTCGATGCCTTCGCCCGCCGCCATCGCCTCGCCGGCGATCCCGAAGCGAACGGCATGGCCGAGCAAGTCGCCTATCGCCTTGCGCTGCGTTTCGATCGGCGCCTTGTCGGAGCCGTCAGGGGCGAGCCAGGTGCGATGCGCGCCGGTGATCGCGCCCCTGAGATCGGTGACGGCGGCGATCATCGCCGGCCAGGTTTCGGTCGGGCCGTGGTCGTCGGGCCGATAATAGCAGCGTGGATGGAAGCGAAGGTTTCCGGTTCCGTGCAAAGCCGTAATGCCGCGATGGCGAAGATATGTCTCTACGGGGGTGCCGCTGATCGGCTGCGACATGGCGAACAATCGCCTTGCCGCTTCGGCCGAGCCCGACGGGGCAGGCGTGCCCGGTCGCTTCTTCGTCGCCGGCGCGGGTTTCGGACGCGGCAGGCTGAGAAAGCTGCGGGCTTCCTCGACGACATCGGCGAAGTCGGCGAGGCCGCAACTCTCCCGGATCACGTCGAGCAGATCGCCATGCTCGCCGGTGGCGGCGTCGGTCCATTTGCCCGCCGGCCCCTTCGCCGTCTCCTTGAGCCGGACGAACATCGAGCGGCCGGGC
Source organism: Rhodobacteraceae bacterium UBA6141 (assembly GCA_002423245.1). Classification (GTDB taxonomy): domain Bacteria; phylum Pseudomonadota; class Alphaproteobacteria; order Rhodobacterales; family Rhodobacteraceae; genus Frigidibacter. The sequence goes on along the minus strand of DIVD01000012.1, from coordinate 124,606 downwards.
GTGTTGCGCGCATCGCCGACCTGCCAGTAATTGCCCTGACGATGGCCGGCGTCGAGATAATGGCGGCACACCGCCTCGGCCTCCCGGCCGAGACGCTGCGCCAGATCCGAAGCGTCGAGACGGGTCATCACGCCGCCTCGCGTTCGCCGATGCGCTGGACCGGATAGCGGCCCAGCACGCGCTCCAGCACTGCGGGACCGGCGCTATCGGTCGGCACGAACATCCTGAGCTTCCAGGAGATGATCTCGTGGAACAGTCCGTAGGCGGTGAGCCGCTCGCGCATCGTGTCGGTGAAGCCCGACAGTTCGATGCGGTTGGCGCCCATCACACGGACGCGGCGAAGCTGAAGCCCCTCGGCCAGATCGAGGATGGTGCGGCCATCCACCAGCGCCATGAAGGCGTCGGCGGGCGCGAGCGTGGCTGCGCCGGTCGTGGTCGCATTGGCCGCCCAGGCGGGCGAGACCTTGCGGCCGACGATCCGGTCGCCCTCGTCGGTCTGGAGCCGATAGACGCGGGTGGACTCGTTCGGCAGCCGCTTCCAGATCGGCAGCAACAGGCCGGCGACGATATGGATCGTGCTGTCGGAGAAAGCCGGCACGTCCGCGACCTCGGCGTTCCAGGCCGAGGCGAAGTCGTTCCGTTCCGCCTCGGTCCAATGGGTCTCGCCCATCATCTTCACCGGAACGGTGTGTGATTCCATCGGCCGGATCAGCCGGACGCGGCGTTCGATCTCGCCATCGTCGAGCATGACCGAGGTGGCGGGGATCTGCACCGCGGCGCGGCCCGACCGTTCGTTGACCAGCAGCCTGGCGCCGGATTCGCCGAGATGGGCGAGCGCGTCGTCCAGCGTGACCGGGCGGTTTCGGGTCCGCTGCGCGATGGTGAGGAGCCGGGTCTCGGCGCCCGTGCCCGGATGCGTATAGATGGTCTGGCGGCCGGTGACGGTGAAGCCTTCCGCCGTCAGCGTCTCCAGCCCGACATCGTAGATGCCAGCGGCTATGGCCCCCTCGATCTTGGCGGTGAGAAGCTGCTCAAAGGCGGTGAACAGGATGCTCTGAAGCTCGATGGTCAGGGCCAGCAGCCGATTTAGGAAGGTGGTGATCGGGGGCAGTTCGTCCTTGATGCCGTTCGCGTCCACCAGCTTCAGGCCGGTGGCGGACTCGAAGCGTTCGAGCGAGCAGCCTTCGACCTTGCCGCGCACCAGCAGGAGATAGAGCTGGCGGAGCGCATCGCGGGCGTAGGGGCTTTCCAGATTGTCCTCGGGGCGGAACAGGCCCTGGCCGCCGGTCTGGCGCTGGCCGCGGGTGATGGCGCCCAGCGTGTCGAGCCGCCGGGCGATGGTGGAGAGGAAGCGCTTCTCCGCCTTGACGTCCGTGGCGATGGGCCGGAACAGCGGCGGCTGCGCCTGGTTGGTCCGGTGCGTGCGGCCGAGTCCCTGGATGGCGGCGTCCGCTTTCCAGCCGGGTTCGAGCAGATAGTGGACGCGCAGCCGGGTGTTCCGCGCCGAAAGCTCGGCGTGATAGCTGCGGCCGGTGCCGCCGGCGTCCGAGAAGATCAGGATGCGTTTGCTGTCGTCCATGAACGCCTGGGTTTCGGCGAGATTGGCGGCTGCGGCGCGGTTCTCGACGACGAGTCGGTCGCCGCCCGAAGGCGTGCTCTTGCGGACGATGCGCCGCGAGCGGCCCGTCACCTCGGCCACCAGATCCGTGCCGAAATGCTGGACGATCTGGTCGAGCGCGCCGGGCACGGGCGGCAGCGAGGCGAGCTGCGCGATCAGTTCGTCGCGGCGCGCGACGGCTTCGCGGCTTTCGACGGGCTGGCCGTCGCGATAGACCGGCCGCGACGAGAGGTTGCCCTCGCTGTCGGTGAAGGGCTCGTAGAGCTGCACCGGGAAGGAATGGGCGAGGTAGTCGAGAACATATTCCCTCGGCGTGATGTCGACGCGAACGTCGTTCCATTCCTCGGTCGGCAGGTCGGCCAGGCGGCGTTCCATCAGCGCCTCGCCAGTCGAGACGATCTGGATGACAGCGGCATGGCCGGCTTCCAGGTCGCCGCTGATCGACCGGATCAGGGTCGGCGTCTTCATGCTGGTGAGCAGATGGCCGAAGAAGCGCTGCTTGGCGCTCTCGAAGGCCGAGCGGGCGGCGGACTTGGCCTGCCGGTTCAGCGTGCCGGACGTGCCGGTGATGTTGGCGGCCTCCATCGCCGCATCCAGATTGTTGTGGATGACGGCGAAGGCCCCGGCATAGGCGTCGTAGATGCGGATCTGCTCAGGGCTGAGCGCGTGTTCGACCAGCTCGTATTCCACGCCGTCGAACGAGAGCGAACGGGCGGTGTAGAGGCCGAGAGCGCGCAGGTCGCGGGCCAGCACCTCCATCGCCGCGACGCCGCCGGCCTCGATCGCCTCGATGAACTCGGCCCTTGTCGAGAATGGAAAATCCTCGCCGCCCCACAAGCCCAGCCGCTGGGCGTAGGCGAGGTTGTGGACCGTGGTGGCGCCGGTCGCGGAGACATAGACGACGCGGGCGTTCGGCAGCGCGTGCTGGAGGCGCAGGCCGGCGCGGCCCTGCTGCGAGGCGGCGACGTCGCCGCGTTCTCCCTTGCCGCCACCGGCGTTCTGCATCGCGTGCGCCTCGTCGAAAATGAGGACTCCGTCGAAGTCGGAGCCCAACCATTCGACGATCTGCCGGACGCGCGAAACCTTCTCGCCGCGGTCATCGGAGCGTAGCGTGGCATAGGTCGTAAACAGGACGCCTTCCGGCAGCGTGATCGGCCGCCCCTGCGGGAAGCGCGACAGGGGCGTGACCAGCAGGTGTTCCATGCCGAGCGCCGACCAGTCGCGCTGCGCGTCCTCGATCAGCTTGTCGGACTTGCTGATCCACACCGCCTTGCGGCGGCCCTGGAGCCAGTTGTCGAGAATGATCGCCGCGGACTGGCGGCCTTTGCCGACGCCGGTGCCGTCGCCGATCATGAAGCCGCGCCGAAAGCGAGCGGCGTTCTCCGCATCTTCGCGCGCGGCGGTGACGATGTCGAAGGTGGCGTCCACCGTCCACGACCCGGCGAGATGGTCCGCGTGCGCTTCGCCCGCATAGATCACGGTCTCAAGCTGGGCGTCCGACAGCAGCTCATGGATGTTGGGCGGCAGGCTTGGCCGATAGCTCGGCTTGGGCGGAGCGACCGAAGCCATTGCGGCCGACTGCACCAGCCGGGTCGGATGGCCCTGGGCGCCGGCGATACGGATCGCCTGCAATCCGTATTCCTCGTAGATGCTCTCGGATAGACGGCCGCCTTCGCCGGCGAGCCAGTCCTGGGTCTCGTAGGCGAGCGGCAGGCCCTCCGGTTCGGCCATCGGTGCAGTCGCCGGGACAGCCTTGGCGGCGCGGTTGATATAGCCGCGCACGCTGCGAGGGGTGGCAGGCGCGATGGCCGGGACCACGACGGAGGGATCGACGGCGAGCCGTTTCGGCGCCTGCTCGTCGATCCAGCCCAGCAGCGTTGCGACATCCGGCGCGACGCCGGGCGCTGCCGGAAACACGGCGGGATCGTCGGCGGGCCGCTTGTCGATGACAGTCAGGCGCGTCTCGATGGTGGTGCCGTGTTTGGCATAGACGGAGCCGTCGATGACGGCGGACAAGACGACGCGCCCGCGCGCCTGCAACCGGACGAAGGCGTCCCGCCAAGCCGGATTGTCAGGTGCGAAGCTGGCGCCGGTGATCGCCACGAGCCGGCCGCCGGGGGCCAGACGCGCTAGGGCCGAGGCGACATGGCGGTAAGCGGCGTCCGCCATGCGGCCCTCGACATTGGCCATGACCGAAAAGGGCGGATTCATCAGCACGACGCTGGGCATCACGGCGGGATCGAGATGATCGTCGATCTGCGCCGCGTCGAAACGGGTGACGGAAATGGCCGGGAAGAGAAGCGACAGCAGATTGGCGCGGGTGTCGGCCAGCTCGTTGAGAACGAGCGCGCCGCCCGCGATCTCGGCGAGGATGGCGAGCAGGCCGGTGCCCGCCGACGGCTCGAGCACCCGGTCGGCCGGGTTGATGGCGGCGGCGTGGGCGGCGACCAGGCCGAGCGGGATCGGCGTCGAGAACTGCTGGAAGGTCTGGCTCTCCGCCGAACGCCGCGTATGCGTCGGCAGCAGGTTGGCGATCTTTGACAGCGCGGAAAGGCGGGCCGCCGGAGACCCGGCTTTACGGAAAAGCGCACGTCCGTATTTACGGAGGAACAGGACTGTCGCGGCCTCGCAGGCGTCATAGGCCGTCTTCCAGTCCCAGGCGCCGGTGGCGTCCGATGCGCCGAAGGCGGTCTCCATCGCCGCACGCAGGGCGGCGGCGTCGACGCGCTCGCCCCGTTCGAGATGAGGCAGGAGCTGGCCGGCGGCCGCGAGGATGGCGGCGGGTTCGGGATTGGAGCCGAGCGGAAGCGGCGCGGCGGCGGTCGCCGCCGCGGATGCGGAAATCATGGTCATGGTGGAAACCTCAAGGAGAGCGGAAAAAGGCGAGCCCGCGCGGCGCTCTCTCTCGACCGCACCGGCTCAAACCCGTCCCGGCGGCCCTCTCACTCTCAAGGCGCCCGCACGGAAAAAGCGCCCGACCGTGAGGTGGGGCGCTTTTCGAGGGGATCAGTGCCAGAGCCCATCCGCGATCTCGGAGGCGACGAGCGTGCGGGCCTTGCGGATCAGATCATCGCCGCAGGTATCGACATGGCCGAAGAACCGCGCGCGAGCGCCGTTCGCGGTCCAGTCGGCATAGGCGCAATATTCCCGAGCATCGGATCGAAACGCCCGCATGTCGCCGGCCCAGTGAGGCTTGGGCTCGACGACGACGGTGAGGCCGCCTCTGGTCTCCGGCCAGGGCAGAGACCGCTCATGCGGCGGATGCTGGCTATCCGCCGCGAAGATGGCGTCTATGTCGGTCATGGCGCCTCTCCCGTCTCGGGCCGCACGAAGCCTTCGGGATCCTCGGGATCGGGCGGCAGATAGGCGTCGTAGGGATTGCCGTCGGCGAGATGGCCGAAGGGCGTGAAGATGTAGTCGCCGTTGTCCCGCCCCACGGCGCAGATGACGTAGCGCGGGCTGCCCGTCACCGCGTCGAGGCACTCCATGAGGGCGAGATTGCCGTCGCCCGCCGCGCGCAGCAGGGTCTGGAAATTGCTCCGGGCATGGGAGGGGATGCTCATAGCGGACCTCCCTCGTCGGAGAGGGTCTGGGCAAGCCAGCCATCGGTGTAGATCCAGTCCACGGTCTCGCCGGTGGCGAGGTCGAGGACATGGGCGCCGCCGCCGAACCCGTCGAGACGCGGCCGCGAGCAGGTGTTGGCGTATTGGAAGCCCCATCTGCCGGTGAGGCCGAACTCGGCGGCGCAACGCTTCACGAACTGGATGAGGCGCTCGGGATCGCCGGTCACGTCGTCGCGCATCCAGAGTTCGGTGCCGCCGTATTGCGGCTCGATCGACAGAAGGAAGCCCTCGGAGGGTGGTTCCTCCGACGCGCCTTCCGCGGACAGCGTGTTGTAGAGGTCGAGCGCGCGGGCGGCGTTCTCGGGCGTGCCGACGTCGAGCAGGCACGAGAAATGGGTGAAATAGTTGGCCATGACAGGCTCCTGAAACGAGAAAGCCCGGCGCGATGGCCGGGCTCGGTTGAGGGATGATCGAAGGGGTCAGTAGCCGAACCGCCAGGATGGCCAGGGCTGGCCATCGTCGGCGGCGGCGACGGCTTCCGGTAGATAGCCGGCCTCGCCTTCGACCAAGGTTGGATCGCGCACCGGCGTTTCGTCGATGACGGTGACGCAAACGACGAGACCGTCTTCGACCTCGACGTGGACGGGCACGAGATACTGAAAGACGACGCGGCGCGTGGCCGACGGGTCGGGTTCAATCATGGAAGGTCTCCTTGCGAAGATGCGGGGAAGCGACCTCTCGCCGCTTCCCCGCCGTGAGGGTCATTCGGCCGCGATCGTCAGGGCGTCCTCGTCCTCGATCTCTTCGGCATCCTCGTCGCCGTCCTCGCTGAGGAAGGCCGGCAAGGCGGCCTCGTCGTCGGCGTCGGCCTCCGCGCCCGGTTCGATGACCTCCCTGTCATGGGGATCGATCAGGCGCAGCGGCTCGGGCAGCCAGGCGGTGTCGGCCAGCAGGCGCTCGGCCTCCTTGGCCATGTCGCCCTTCTTCAGATGGTCGATGAGCTGGGCGGCCCGTTCGCCGGCGCCCTCCCGGACGGCTTCGAGGATGCGGGGCTTGGTGACGCGACCGAGATAGTTGCCGACCGTCGGCCGCCAGCCCGCCGCCACCATGTCGAGGCCAGTGGCGCGCGCCAGCCGGTCGGCCTGGGCGAGGCGGACATCCAGCCCATGCTGGCTGACGCCCGATCCGTAGGGGTTCGGCCGCTCGAACAGTGCGTTCACGCCGAAGCTGACGCAATGGGCGAGCAGATCGAGGCGCGTGCCCGGATCCAGATCGGTGAGCCAGTCCCACAGCGCCTGGTCGTCGGCGGGAACGTGATCGCCCCAGCGCGCGTGCCGCTCGGCGATCTCGTGCGCCGCGCCGCTGTCCTTCAGCTCCTCCGGTTGGGCGGAGAAGAAGACGTGCCGGACGCTGGCCTCGAGGCAGCCCGTCGGCGCGGGTCGCCGGAAGGTATCGCTGACCAGCTTGTGCAGCAGCATGGTCATGGCGACGTCGGGATGCTCGGCGAGCGCGTTGCGCAGCGCCAGCGTGCGATGCGCGGTCAGCTCGATGACGAGGCGCTCGGGCAGCGGCTTGATGCCGTCCTCCTCGTCGTCTTCCGGCTCCGCGGCCTGGCCGCCGACGGTGACGACGGCGCGCTGAACGGCGGGCGTGGCCGAATGGCCGGTGTCGCCGTCCGCCTCCGTCGTATCGTCTCCTTCGGGATCGACCGGGCGCTCGTCCTCGGGGCGGACATAGCCACGGTCGACCGACAGGGAGCCGTCGGCGTCGAGGCTCACGAAGACGCCGGCGATGGCGATGTCGGCCGGATCGTAGATCGCCGGGCGCTGCTCGAAGGCGTCGAGCGCCTGCTCGATCTCTCCGAGACGCGCGTCGATCTCGTCGGGCAGCTCGTCGGCTTCGGCATATTCGGCCTCGAGCCGGTCATACTCGTCACGCAGCGCCTCGCGAGTGGCGCGCTCCTCGTCGGTCAGGTCGACCGCCGTTCCGACAAGCTCCCGAAGCCCGTGCTCGTGGCCGTAGGGAAAGCTCAGGGCGGCCTCGACCCACTTCCAGCCTTCGCCCGCGATCTCGTCGGCGACGGTCTTGAGCTTTTCGGCCACCAGGCGGTCGAGCAGGGCCGGGTCTTGCAGCCAGCCGCCGTCGTCGGACTGGAAGAGGTCGCGCAACACGATGCCGCCGGCCGCTTCATAGGCTTCGACGCCCACGAAGACGGCCCGCCTGTCGGAAGCCCGCACCGTGGTCTCGGTCAGCATCCGGCGGATGTGATAGGGCTCTTTCTGCCAGCCATCCTTGATCGCGTCCCAGACCTGCTCCTGGCGTGCATGGTCGGAACTGACGGTGAAGGCCATGAGCTGCTCGAGCGTCATGCCATCGTCGGCGTAGATCTCGAGCAAGACCGGCGAGACGGAAGCGAGGCGCAGGCGCTGCTTCACGATATTGACGCCGACGAAGAAGGCGGCGGCGATGGCTTCCTCGGTCATGCCCTTCTCGCGCATGGCCTGGAAGGCGCGGAACTGATCGAGCGGATGCAGCGGCGCGCGTTCGATGTTCTCGACCAGCGAGACTTCATCGACCAGGATGCCGCTGTTGGCGTCGCCGACGACGCAGGGCACCGGCGCGGTCTTGGCCAGACGCTTCTGCTTCACCAGCAATTCGAGCGCGCGATAGCGGCGGCCGCCGGCGGGCACCTCGAAGATCCCGGTCTCGGCGCCATCGGCGTCTAGGACGGGACGGACATGCAGGCTTTGGATCAGGCCGCGCCGGGCGATGGACTGGGCCAGCTCCTCGATCGAGACGCCGGCCTTGACGCGCCGGACGTTGGACTGGCTCAGCACCAGCTTGTTGAAGGGGATGTCGCGCGCCGACGACAGGGTGATCTTCTGAATGGCAGTCGCCATGATCGTTACTCCGCGACGGGCGGCCGAGAGCCTCTCTCTCGACCTCCGACCCGTCACGAAGCGAAGCGCAGCCCTCTCACTCTCAGGGGGGCCGCGCCGGGCGGGCGGAAAAGCGTGAAGCGGGAAGCCCGCCTCTCCGCTTTTCCGGTTTTCAGGATCATCACACTCCACAGAGGCCCTCGCACTCGTTGGGCCAGAGATCGAGCTGGCCGCGATCGGCATCGGTCGACAGGTCGACCTGGTCGAGCGGCACCGCGGAACGGTGGAGATAGACGTCACCACGAATCCCGCGGAATCCGGTGCGAATGGCGGCGTCGACCGATACGGCGTCGGCCCAAGCCTCGGGATCGTGGTCGCGCATCCGCGGCCAATGATCGTCGGCATGGAACGGGCAACCGATGCAGGCGCTCTTGGGTGGCAGGGGGTAGTCGTGCCGATCCAGCCAGCGCAGGCAATCCAGACGGGTCATGCCTTGCTCGATGAGCGGCCAGCGGTTGATCTGCCACGGCTCGAACGAAGGCTTCATGCGTAGCACCTCGTCGAACGAGATCCCGATCCACTGTTCGGCGATGGGAGCCTTTGGCGAGCGCCGGCCGGCGATGCCGAGCAGCTCGCGGACCTTCCGGCGGATTGGCGCGATCTTGTAGTCGCCGGTGCATTGGCGGCGGATCATGCCGACTCCGACCCGGTCGGTTGGCACGATGCGGGAGCCGATGGTGACGAGATCACCGTTCTCGTCCGCGTCATAGACGGGCAGCTCCGCGCCTGCCGGCGTCACGGTGCGGGTGAAGGCCGGGATCGAGGCCCATCGCTCGCCGCGCGCGCCGGCAAGAAGGTCGGCGCGCAGGTCTCCGGCCGAGACGATATGGACGGGGAAGGGCAGGACGTTGGGCGATCGCAGCCAGGCGAGATGCTCATAGACGGCCCTCGGCTCCCAGCCGGTATCGGCGAAGATCGCGCAATCCGGCATGGGGCCGATCTCGCCATGCGCGGCCATCAGGGCGAGCGTGGTGGACTGGACGCCGGCGCCCAGGCTGAGAACACGCAGGCGGATGGACGCCTGTTGTTCGGGGGATGGCGCCAGTGCGGGGAAGACGGGGGCGTTCATCACGCCGCCTCCCGTTCGTCGTCGGCCACGCCGACGCCGGCATCCGGCAGGAAGCCAAGCAGCCAGTCGGCTGCCTTGCTGGCCTGGGACGCGGCGCGCACGATGGCACGATTGTCCTCGCGCAGCACTTCGAGCCAGGAGCCGATGTAGTCGGCATGGCGGACTGTGGGCGTGATGCCGAGCGAGGCGCAACAGAAAGCCGCGTTGATCTCGGCCACCAGCTCCTCGAAGGCGTATTTCTTCGAGCCGAAGGAACCCGAGAAATCGCGGTTCAGGCGCGAGGGGTGGCCCGTGGCGTGCCCTAGCTCATGCAGGGCCGTCCTGTGCCAGTTGATCGGCTCGAAATATGCCTGGGGCGGCGGCACCTGCACAAAGTCGTGCGACGGCAGATAGAAGGCGCGGTCGCCGCCGATGCGGAAGTCGATGCCGGTCGCCCGGATCAGGGTCTCGACCCGCGGTTCGATGAGGCCGGGCGGAGGCGGCGGAGCAACAATGGCGACATCCTTCGGCAGCCCGTCGCATTGCGCCGCGTTGAACACCGTGAAGCGCTTGAGAAACGGGATCGCGGCGGCTTCCTCGCCGGTCTCGCGGGCGCGGCGCTTCTCGTCCTCCGGCGTGAAACGGTCGGCATAGACGACGGTGGTGCCGTGTTCGCTGCGGCGGACATTGCCGCCAAGCGACAGGGCTTGGCGGAAGGTGAGCCAGCTCTGGCCGGGAAAGCCGTGCTGGATCACCGCGCCCCAGAGGATCAGCACGTTGATCCCCGAATAGTGCCGCCCGGTCGCGGCGTTTCTCGGCATGGCGAGGGGCGCCTTGACCGAGGCCGATCCCCAGGGCTGGACCCAGGGGAAGCGGCCCGCCTCCAGCTCGGCGATGATCTTGCTGGTGATGTCGTCGTAAAGGTTCGTCCGGCCGGAGCCGGCACGCCCGTTGCGGTCGTTCCTGAACATCGCGGTTCTCCGCGACGGGCGCCGGAGACCTCTTCTCCAGCCCTCAACCCGTCACGGAAATCCCGTCCGCACTCTCACTCTCCAGGGGGCGTTGCGGGGTTCTCCCCGCAGAAGGGGTGGGCCGAGACCCTGGCTCGGCCGCAGGGGAAGGCTTTCCCCTATCCGGGCTTCCTTGAAAACTGTCAGAAACTCGCGTATATTTCCGACAGGAGAAAGACGATGACACGGCTGACCGAACAGATTCTGGCTCATGCGACGGGACTGCCCGAAGGCGTCCCCGTGTCCGCCAAGGGCCTGCTCCACCTCGGAAACCGGGCGGCCGTGGATCAGGCATTGTCGCGCCTGTCGGAGCGCGGGCAGCTCATCCGCGCCGGTCGTGGCGTCTATCTGCGTCCCATCGCCAGCCGGTTCGGCACGCGCGCACCTTCGGTCGAGCAGGCTGTCGAGGCCCTTGCGACCCAAAAGGGGGAGATCATCGTCTCGAACGGCGCTGCCGCGGCGAACGCCCTTGGCTTGACGACGCAGGTGCCTGTCCGCTCGGTCTATCTGACCTCCGGGCGCAGCCGAAAGATGCACCTTGGCAAGCAGGTCGTGGAATTGCGGCACGCGCCGCGCTGGCAACTGGCCCTGGCCAACCGCCCCGCGGGGGAGGCCGTGCGGGCGCTGGCCTGGCTCGGCCCCGAAAGGGCGGAGGCTGCGCTCACGACATTGAAGCGGAAGATGCCGCCCGGCGTGTTCGGCGAACTGGTCGCCGCCGCGCCGCAGCTTCCGACGTGGCTCGCGCAGAGCGTCGGAAAGGCGGCGTATGGCTGACGTCTTCCTCCAGCTTTCGGCCGAGGATCGGCGCGATGCGTTGGGCGTCGCCGCCGACCGCTCGGGCCGTCCTACCCATCTTCTCGAAAAGGATGTGTGGGTGGTGTGGGCGCTGGCGACCCTCTACGCCGCACCGCTCGGTGAACATCTGGTGTTCAAGGGCGGCACGTCGCTGTCGAAAGCCTATCAGGTCATCCGCCGGTTTTCAGAGGATGTGGATCTGACCTACGACATTCGGGCGATCGCGCCCGATCTGGTCGGGGACAATGGCGAGGGCCTGCCGAAAACCCGGAGCGAGGAAAAGCGGTGGTCCAGCGAGGTCCGCCGGCGATTGCCGGTCTGGGTCGCGGAGGCCGTGCAGCCCGTGATCGCGACCGCGCTGGCCGCCGAAGGTCTGGCAGCGGCCATTCGCGTCGAGGATGACAAGCTCTTTATCGACTATGAGGCGACCGCGGCCGGCTCCGGCTATGTCGCGCCCAGCGTCATGCTGGAGTTCGGCGCCCGCTCGACGGGCGAACCGGCGAGCCTGCGCGACGTCGTCTGCGATGCGGCCGGCCTGATCGACGGGCTGATATTCCCGACGGCGCGGCCGCGCGTCATGCACGCGGAGCGCACCTTCTGGGAGAAGGCGACCGCCGTCCATGTCTTCTGCCTCCAGGAACGGCTGCGCGGCGACCGCTTCGCACGACACTGGCACGATGTCGTCCGGCTGGATGAAGCCGGCTTCGCGGAAACTGCATTCGCCGATCGCGAACTGGCCAACGCAGTCGCCCGCCACAAGTCGATGTTCTTCGCGGAGAAGGCCGCCGACCGCACGCCGATCGACTATGCTGCGGTCGTCAACGGCGGCTTGCAGCTCGTGCCGGCCGGCGATGGCGCGAAGGCGCTGGAGGACGACTATGCCCGCATGGTCGAGGATGGACTGCTCTTCGATGACGCGGAGCCGTTCGAGGCGCTCATGGCGCGGTGCGCCGATATAGCCGCGCGCGCGAACAGCGCCGCCAAATAAGAAACTGGGGGGATCGGGGGTATATGAGCGAAGTCGGAGACGAACGAAAATTCCAGTTTCTGCGGAACGGCGATGCCGATCCATCGGAACTCGACTGGAACAAGGGGGTCGAGAGCGCCCGCCAGGCGATTTCCGAAGCCATGAACGCCAAGAATATCGCGTTCTTGCTCGGCGCCGGATGTTCCTCCCTGATGAAGGATAAAAAGGAACTCGGCATTGCGACCATGGCGCCCCTGGCCAAGGAGTTCTGCGGGGAAACCCTCGCGGCGCGGGCGGCGGGATTCTACGGTGATCCGCCGGTCGTCGGCGCTGCCCCGGCGCCGTGGCGGCTGACCAAGGGCGAACTCGACTATCTTGACGCGCTCGGGATCGACCTGGCGAAGGACTACAGCCGGAACCTGGAACGCTTGATGGAAGTGCTGTTCGCGCAGCGGTTCGTGCTGCGCCAGAGCGAGAATCCCGATCTTCACCCCTACCGCGCTGTTCTCGACGGCATCATAAAGAAGGTCCAGGACTTCCTATGGACCCGTGTCACCCAAGGGGCCTTCGCTACGGAGGGCGACAGCACCGTGCGCGACCTCTACGAGCGGTTCTACAAGAAGCTGGTCCTGCGAGATCGGTCCTTGCCCCGGCCGTGGGTGTTCACGACCAACTACGATCATTTCAGCGAATTGGCGATGGATCGGCTGGGCATTCCCTATGCCAACGGCTTTTCCGGCGTCGTGGAACGTCGCTTCAACCCGGCGATCTTCCGCTATGCCCTGGCCGAGCAGCTCGACGTCGCCAGCCGCAAGTGGACCGCCGTCGACGCCTTCGTCTATCTCTGCAAATTGCATGGCTCGGTCACTTGGACCGAGGACGATCATGGCCTGTTCCCGATCAAGGAGGTCTGGCCGCCGGAATCCACGAACCAGATGCTGATCTATCCGACGCCGGCGAAGCAGAACTCTTCGCTCGGCTCGCCCTACGCGGACCTGTTCCGGGAATTTCAGTCCCGGATCGTGCGCGAGCAGAGCGTTCTCATCACGGCGGGTTACGCCTTCGGCGATGAGCACCTGAACAATATCATCTACCAGGCGCTGACGATCCCGACGTTCCGTCTGGTGATCTTCGCGGCGCCGGATACGGCCGGTGAGATCGCCAAGCTGCGGGCGCTGCGCGACCCGCGCATTTGGATCATTGGAGGCGACGGTCCTGCCGAGGGAACGAGGGCGCACTACTTCGACATGATCGTCGAGCATTTCATGCCGCAGCGTCCCAGCGACAGGATCGATGACGCCGTTCGCAAGGTGTTGTCCGAACTGGCGCCGAAAAGGGACGACGAGACGAAGGATGGCGAGGCATGAGCCACGACGATCGCAAACGCGCGATCGGCAAGGTGGTCTCGGTCGCGGCCGACCGCTTTGTCGTGGAGATGCACGTCGGCACCGACAACTTCACGGTCGTTGGCTTCGACGGCGTGCATTATGTGGCGCGGCTGGGATCGTTCCTGATGATCCCGTCGCAGTCGGAATATGTCGTGGTCGAGGTTGTCGGCCTGCGTGAGCGCGACGCGAGCACTCCATCCGAGCGAGGCGACTTCGACCGGGCTGGCTCCTCAAAATATCTGGACGTGGTGCCGGTCGGCATGTTGCCGATGCGTGGCGGCGCGTTCCGTTTCGGTGTGTCCGTTTTCCCGTCTCTGTATGCGGACGCACTCTATGCACTGGACGGCGAACTCGATCGCATCTTCGAGACCGAGGCGGCCGTCGAGCCGTCAGTCGGCCCGGATGGTGGCGCCTGCGAACCCGAAGGGGCCACGCGCTATCGGGTTCTGCCCATCGGCAAGTCGGTGGTGTTCGAGAACTACGACATCAAGGTCCGGCTGAACGAGTTCTTCGGCGGTCATGTCGCCGTCCTGGGCAATACCGGCAGCGGCAAGTCCTGCACGGTCGCCTCGGTCTTGCAGTCCCTTTTCAGCAAGCCGGAGGAGCATCACGCCCGCGGCGCGACCTTCGTCGTCTTCGACGTCAATGGCGAGTATCACGCCGCTCTGGCCGCTTCCGCGAAGGAGGGAGCCATCGGGGTCGAGCGCGTCGTCCTCGACGGCACGGCGGCTGGCTTCCGTATGCCGCATTGGTTCCTGGAGATGGCAGAATGGGAACTGCTCTTGCAGGCCAGCGAGCGAACACAACTGCCGGTTCTTCGGACGGCGTTAGGTCTGACAAGTCTCTTTCATGCCAATACGCCAGAAGCTCTGGCGCTGCGCGAGCACTTTGTCGCCACCTGCATCATCGAGTGTTTTCGAGGGGCAGATGGCGACTCCCCCGTATCGAAATTTCAGCGCGTCGTCTCCCTTCTCCAGAAGTATCCGACAAACGACCTGAATATGGCGCTTCTGAACCGCTTCAATCCCAATTTTCAGTATGGAAATTTTTCGGGGAACAACCAATCGGCGTTTCTGGACGAAGTGAGAAAAAAGCTCCGGGAGGACGCGCCCTTACCAGCCTATAATCGGACACCATTCTCTTTTGATGAGCTGCACGAGTGTCTCGACTTCGCGATCCTCTACGAGGAGGCTCACGGCAATCGCCAAATCCGAGATTACTGCTCGTCCATGGTCACGCGGCTCAGATCCCTCCAGGAGAGAACAGAATATGCCTTTCTGCGTCACGAAGGAGCTGACGTTGACGCGGCCGTAAGCGATCTGGAGTTTTTGACCAACATCGTCGGTCTGCAAAGGGCGGCCGGAGAGTCGTTCACCAAACGCAATCAGATCATTATTATTGATCTCAATTCCGTCGAAGATGAAATCGTTGAGCTGGTCAGTGCGGTCATCGCACGCATGCTTTTTCGGTTTCTTCGCCATGCGGAACCGAGAAACCGCTTCCCGATACACCTACTGCTCGAAGAGGCTCATAGATATGTCGCCTCTACGCCGTCCCGCTTTTCCATCGACGCCACCAAGATTTTCGAGCGCATCGCCAAGGAAGGACGCAAATACGGCATGTTCGTGCTGCTGGCGTCTCAGCGCCCGAGCGAGCTGTCCAAGACGGTTCTCAGCCAGTGCTCCAACTTCCTGGTTCACCGAATCCAGAATCCCGACGATCTCTCCCAGATTCGCCAGATGACTCCGTTCATCTCAGAGTCGGTCCTGAAGCGGTTGCCGTCATTGCCTCGGCAGCACGCGCTGGTGTTTGGAACGTCGGTGAATCTGCCGACGACCTTCAAGGTCAGGGAGGCATTCCCGCGGCCGCGGAGCGACGATACCGCCGTCGTCGATCTGTGGTTCCACGAAGAAGGTCGAGCCGCTGACATTCGCCTCGCGCCCCGGCCGGCCGACGCCGCTGCTGCGGTGGCTGGAGGGGAGCCGATGGCGGTAAACGAAGCGCCGGGCGATGACATCTTCTGACCATCTGGAGACCCTGGCGCAGACACTGGAGGCCACGGGGGATTACCGGGTGATCCGGCGTCTTAAGCCACGCCCTCGCACCGTTCCGCCTCCCGGCACCCCGCTGCGCCTTGGCCTGGTGGTCGATGTAGAGACCACGGGGCTCGACCCTCAGCGCGACGAGATCATCGAACTCGCCATGACGCCATTCAACTACGGCTTGGATGGCACCGTTTTCAGCGTGGGCGACAGCTTCCAAAGGCTGCGTCAGCCGAGCGAGCCTATCGCCCCGGAAATCACCGCGATCACGGGCATCACGAATGAGATGGTGGCCGGACAGATCATCGATCCCGCAGCGGTAGCCACATTCGCGGCGCCGGCTTCGCTCGTCATCGCGCACAACGCGGCGTTCGACCGCCGCTTTCTTGAACGATTCAGCGACGTGTTTTCGACGAAGCCGTGGGCTTGCTCGCTCAGCCAGATCGATTGGGCCGCGGAGGGGTTCGAGGGCACGAAACTCGCCTATCTCGCTCAAGCCGCCGGCTTCTTCTACGATCGCCACCGCGCGATGCACGACTGCCTTGCTACGGTCGAGTTGCTGGCAATGGGGCTGCCCCGATCTGGCGTTACGGGTCTTAGCCGCCTCCTGGACGGCGCTCGTGCCGTTTCTTGGCGCATCTGGGCGGAGAACTCGCCCTTCGACCTCAAGGATGTCCTCAAAGCACGGGGATACCGTTGGAACGGCGATCCCGGCCCGCAGCCGCGCGCATGGTATATCGACGTTCCCGAAGCTCAACGCGAGGCCGAGCTGCGGTTCTTGAGAACGGAAATCTATCGGTATGAGGTCGATCCCCCGGTTCGGCGGATCGATGCGTATGATCGGTTTTCAGACCGGATCTGAACGCCGTCGAGGGCCGGGCTATTGCTTGCCCTGGCCGTATCCATTGCCGCCCTCGATGCTCCCGGCGGCCTTCAGCAAGTCCCCGATGGAGCGCCCACCGATCCGGCAGGTGGCCACCACGCGGTCGTAGGACTGGTGGTTGGCGACGCACTCCGCATTCCGACCCATCGCGATCTTCTCCAGCGCGGCCTTGGCGGCGGGGCCGGTGGGGGAGTGAAGTTCGGGCGCGTAGAAATCCTCCAGCCGGATCTCCACCCAGTTGGCCGGCCCTTGACCGACGGCCACGCACAAGGAGTCGCCGTCACCGACATAGACCACGGGACCGGAGAATTGCGCGCCGCGATGGAGATAGGACGGCATCGGGCCGCGGTCGGGAATGGCCTTGCAGGGATCGGCCTTGGCCGCCGTCGCTGTGGTCAGTGCCGCCAGCACGGCCAGCCCCATTACGATACGCATAGTCGTTTTTCACTTCCGCCTTTTGTGGTGCGCCGGAGGCTTATGCCGCCGCTTTCAGGCGCTTCTTGGCGAGCATGGCACGGACGAACTTGTCCCATTTCGCCATGCCCGCGCGCTTTTCCACCATGTAGTGCCAGCGGTCATAGTGCTTGGAGCTGACGTCCTGCAACGCATGGTTCTGAAGGCGGTCGCGGATTTCCTTCGAGATCCCCGCCTTGCCGGTCAGCGTCTTGAAGGTTCGGCGCAGGTCGCGGTTCGTCACATAGGGGATCACGCCGCGGTCCCGCTGGCGCCACATGAACGAGTAAAGCGTGCCGTGGCTAACAGGCTTGGACGGGTCTGTGGCCGACGGGAAGAACCAGCCATATTCATTGACGTTGATGGACGCGAGTAGCTCTGCGGCCAACTCAGGCACCGGAACGGCATGGGGCTGATTGTTCTTGGTCTTTGACCAGTCGATGATCTTTTCCTTCGCGTCCCACTGGTCGATGTGAAGGCTCGCGATCTCCTGGACGCGCTGGCCGGTCAGCATGATGATCCTGACGGCGCGGGTATAGGGCGGGTGAACCGGCGTGTCGGGGCATTCCAGCCAACGATAGAGCTGCACGAACTCATCTTCGTCGAGCCAGCGGGTGCCCTTGACCTTCGGTTCGGTTGGAATGCCTGTCGCCGGATTGAAGGGGATGCGAAAGCGGCGAGCCGACTGCTGCCGATAGTCGTTGTCCGACTTCATGCCCCAGCCAAAGGCCGCGTGCATATAGGAACGCACATGGTCGGCCATCGACTTGGCGCCGCGCTCATAGATCGGGCGGATCAGCTCGACGATTTCCTCGGCCTCGATCTCACGGGCCAGGCGGTTGCGCCCAAGGGTGTTGGCGATCTTGTTGAGGCCCTTCTCCGTCTCCTTCCAGGAGGGCTTGCCAGCGGCTTTGAGCGAAGCGACGTAGCCCTCGAAGAGGTCGGCGACGGTGCCGGGGCGGGTGTCGGATGCGATCTTAATGCTTCGGCCCTTCTGGATGACGTCGGCATAGTCGCGCTTGAAAATCTCGCGAGCCTGCGCGAGCGACATCGAGGGGTAGGCGCCGATCTTTTTCTTGGTGCGTTTGCCGTCACGCCATTGCTGCGCCATCCAGTCGGCGGTGACGCGCTTCGGCATTGGCTTGAGGACGAGGACGAGTCGGCCGGTGCCGCGCCCCTCGCCATCGGCCAGATTTTCCTGCTTGCGGCTGATCTCGACGCGCTTCAGCGCATGTCGGATCGTGGTGTCGGTCAGGGCTGGCATGCGTTCCTCCTTGTCCGCAACTGGGATCGGTCGAGGAGAAACGGGGATCGTTTGCTGGGAGCGGAAAGCCGTTTTCTATCCCTTCAACCGCCCCCAATTTGCCAAAACCGTCCCCACTACGCAATGCCAAAAAAAGCTGATTTACCCAGTGTTTCAACGGGATTGAGCGTGATTCTGTGGGATCGAAATCAATGAGTGGGGTGGTTGTGCACGAGGATCAGCGCGCTGGCGTTGAGTTCCAGCGCGCGTTTCACCACCTCGCGCGGATAGACCGGCACATGGTCGACGGTGCCCCTTGCCTGCTCCTCATCGGCGATCAGCACGTTCTTGCGGTCGAGATACAGCACCCGGAACTGTTCGGTCTCGCGATGCGCCATGGCGGTGTGGCAATAGTCGAGAAGCGCGTTCCATGACGAAAGAACCTGCTGGTTCAACACCCTGGCCCGCGCCATGCGCTGCGCGGCGGCTTCCACGATCTTCAGTTCCTGCACGACGGCATCGCCGACGCCCGGCAGCTCTGCCAGACGGTGCGCGGGGGCGGTGACGACGCGGTTGAAGTCGCCAAAGCGGTCCAGCAGCCGGCGCGCGAGCGGCTTCACGTCCTGCCGGGGGATGGCGCGGAACAGGACCAGCTCCAGCAGTTCGTAATCGGGCATCGCGGCGGCCCCGCCTTCGATGAAGCGGCTGCGAAGGCGCTTGCGGTGGTCGCGGATATAGCTCGGCAGCCGGCCTTCGGGCAGCGGCGCGCCGGTGCCTTCGTCCCCGTCGGAATCGAAGAGGGAGGGAGCTTCGTGGAGGGCGCGAGTCGGGCACATGCGGCAAGGGTGCCGGGGCTTGGTGAAGGAAGGGTTAACGCCGATCCGGCGGCGGGGGCGGAGCCGGGCAAAGGCGCAGAAGATGCCGGATCACAAGACGCGCACCAGATGCACGCAGATGTCACGCATCGCGCTTCGGCCAGCGCCTTTTCGCGGGCCGAAGCGTCATCAGGTGCAGGACAGGCTTACCCCTTCATCCCGTCCCAGAAGGTTTTCACCTTGGAAAAGAACGAGGAGCTTTCGGGGTTGTTGTCCTCGGACAGCTTTTCGAACTCGCGCAGCAGGTCCTTCTGCCGGCTGGTCAGGTTCACCGGGGTTTCCACCGCCAGCTCGATCAGCATGTCGCCGGTGCCGCCGCCGCGCAGGGCGGGCATTCCCTTGCCGCGCAGGCGCATCTGGCGGCCGGTCTGGCTGCCGGCCGGGATCTTCACGCGGCTGCGGCCGCCGTCGATGGTGGGCACCTCGACCTCGCCGCCAAGCGCGGCGACGGTCATCCCCACGGGCACACGGCAGAAGAGGTTGACGCCGTCGCGCTGGAAGATCGGATGCTCGCGCACCTCGATGAAGATATAAAGGTCGCCCGCCGGGCCACCGCGCATTCCGGCCTCGCCCTCGCCCGCGAGCCGGATGCGGGTGCCGGTTTCAACGCCTGCCGGGATGTTGACAGACAGCGAGCGCTCCTTTTCGGTGCGCCCGGTGCCGTGGCAGACCTTGCATGGGTTCTTGATGGTCTGGCCGAGCCCGCCGCAGGTGGGGCAGGTGCGTTCCACGGTGAAGAAGCCCTGTTGCGCGCGGACCTTGCCCATCCCCGAACAGGTGGGGCAGAGCGTGGGTTCGGCGCCGCCCTCGGCCCCGGTGCCCGAGCAGGCGGTGCAGGCTACCGAGGTGGGAACGGTGATGGTCTTCTGCGCGCCGCGATACGCCTCCTCCAGCGAGATGCGCATGTTGTAGCGCAGGTCGGAGCCCCGCTGCGCCCGGCTGCGACCGCCGCCGGGGCCGCCCCGGCCCCCCATGAAGTCGCCGAACAGATCCTCGAACACGTCGGAGAAGGCCGAGGCGAAATCGCCCTGACCGCCGGCGCCGGGGCCGCCGCCGCCGCGCGGGCCGCCACCCTCGAAGGCGGCGTGGCCATAGCGATCATAGGCGGCCTTGCGGTTTTCGTCCTTCAGAACGTCATAGGCCTCGTTGACTTCCTTGAAGCGCGATTCGGCCTCGGGGTCGTCCTGATTGCGGTCCGGGTGCAGTTCCTTGGCCTTGACCCGGTAGGCCTTCTTGATCTCGTCGGCACCGGCGCCCCGCGCGATGCCCAATACGTCGTAATAGTCCCGCTTTGCCATGCTGCACCCCTTGTCGGAACATGAAGGACCGGCCCGCCCGGGGGCGGACCGGCCTTTGCCGTTCCAGCGCGCTTAGCGGCGCTTGTCCTCGCCCAGATCCTCGAAATCGGCATCGACGATATCGTCGTCCGCAGCGCGGGGTTCGTCATCATCCTTGCCGCCTTCGGCCGCCTGCGCCTTGTAGATCGCCTCGCCGAGCTTCATCGCGGCTTCGGTCAGGTTCTGGATGCCGCTGCGGATCTTGCCGGCATCCTCGCCTTTCAGCGCCTCTTCCAGCGGACCCATTGCAAGCTCGATCGCCTCGACAGTGGAGGCGTCGACCTTGTCGCCATGCTCTTCGAGCGACTTGCGGGTCGAGTGCAGCAGGCTTTCGCCCTGGTTGCGCGCCTCCACCAGATCGCGGCGGGCCTTGTCCGATTCGGCATTCGCCTCGGCGTCGCGGACCATCTTCTCGATCTCTTCCTCCGACAGACCGCCCGAGGCCTGGATCGTGATGTTCTGCGACTTGCCGGTGCCCTTGTCACGGGCAGAGACCGACACGATGCCGTTGGCGTCGATGTCGAAGGTCACCTCGATCTGCGGCATCCCGCGCGGTGCGGGCGGGATGTCTTCAAGGTTGAACTGGCCCAGAAGCTTGTTGTCCGCAGCCATCTCGCGCTCGCCCTGGAAGACGCGGATCGTCACCGCGTTCTGGTTGTCTTCGGCGGTGGAGAAGATCTGCGACTTCTTGGTCGGGATCGTGGTGTTGCGGTCGATCAGGCGGGTGAACACGCCGCCCAGGGTTTCGATCCCGAGCGAGAGCGGGGTCACGTCCAGCAGCACCACGTCCTTCACGTCGCCTTGCAGCACGCCGGCCTGGATCGCGGCGCCGAGCGCCACGACCTCGTCGGGGTTGACGCCCTTGTGGGGCTCCTTGCCGAAGAAGGCGGTGACCTCTTCCACGACCTTGGGCATCCGGGTCATGCCGCCGACCAGCACCACCTCGTCGATGTCGCTCTTGGACAGGCCGGCATCCTTCAGCGCGGCGGCGCAGGGCTTCATCGAGGCCTTGATCAGGTCGGCGACAAGCTGTTCCAGCTTGGAGCGGGTCAGCTTCATCACCAGGTGCAACGGCTGGCCCGAGTTGCGGTCCATGCTGATGAAGGGCTGGTTGATCTCGGTCTGCTGGCTGGAGGACAGTTCGATCTTGGCCTTTTCAGCGGCTTCCTTCAGGCGTTGCAGGGCCATCTTGTCCTTGGTCAGATCGACGCCGTGCTCTTTCTTGAACTCGTCGGCGAGGTAGTTGACGATGCGCATGTCGAAGTCCTCGCCGCCGAGGAAGGTATCCCCGTTGGTCGATTTCACTTCGAACAGGCCATCGTCGATCTCAAGGATCGTGATGTCGAAGGTGCCGCCGCCAAGGTCATAGACCGCGATGGTCTTGGCATCCTTCTTGTCGAGCCCGTAGGCGAGCGCGGCGGCGGTCGGTTCGTTGATGATCCGCAGCACCTCGAGCCCGGCGATCTTGCCGGCATCCTTGGTGGCCTGGCGCTGGGCGTCGTTGAAATAGGCCGGAACGGTGATGACGGCCTGCGTGACGGTCTCGCCAAGGTAGGACTCGGCGGTTTCCTTCATCTTCTGCAGGATCATCGCCGAAATCTGGCTGGGCGAGAACTTCTCGCCGCGCACTTCGACCCAGGCATCGCCATTGCCGCCATCGACAATGGCATAGGGCACCAGCTTGCGGTCCTTCTCGACCTCGGGGTCGGTGACGCGGCGGCCGATCAGGCGCTTGACCGCGAAGATGGTGTTGGCGGGGTTCGTCACGGCCTGCCGCTTGGCGGCCTGCCCGACGAGGCGTTCGGTGTCGGTGAAGCCGACGACGGAGGGCGTGGTGCGCGCGCCTTCCGAGTTCTCGATGACGCGCGGCTGCGACCCGTCCATGATGGCGACGCAGGAGTTCGTGGTCCCGAGGTCGATCCCGATGACTTTGGCCATGTCATATACCTCATGCTTGGCGATGTTATGGACGGCAGGCCCGAGCGCGGCCCCTGCCCTCCGATCCCGGTTCTTGTGCGGCCGGGGGTGGACCCCGGTTCCGGCTTCTGGCCGTATATAGGGAGGGGTATTTGGCGCTGCAAGCGGCGCCTGCGCCCGCTGCCACGGAGAAAGTGATGGAAAATGCCGAAGATGCAGAGCGGGCGCGCGCCCCGGCGGCGCGCGGCCGGGAGGTCCGGGGCTTCGTGCTGCATGACGGGTTGCTGGACCCGGCAGAGCAGGCCGCGCTGGTGGAGGATCTGCGCGGCGTGATCGCCGGGGCGCGGCTCTTCTCGCCGATGACGCCGCATGGCAAGCCGATGAGCGTGCGCATGACCTCGGCCGGGGCCGTGGGCTGGGTGTCGGACCGGCGCGGCTATCGCTATGCGCCGCTGCATCCGCGGGGCACGCCCTGGCCGCCGATCCCGGAGCGGGTGCTGGCGGTGTGGCGCGCGGTCGCCGGCGTCGGGCGGCTGCCCGATTGCTGCCTGATCAACTTCTATGCCGAGGGCGCCCGGATGGGGATGCATCAGGACCGCGACGAGGCGGATTTCGCCTGGCCGGTCGTCTCGATCAGCCTTGGCGACGAGGCGCTGTTCCGCATCGGCAATGTGGCACGCGGCGGCAGCACGGAAAGCCTGTGGCTGCGCTCGGGCGACGTGATGGTGATGGGCGGCGCGGCGCGGCTGGCCCATCACGGGGTGGACCGGATCGCCTTTGGCAGCTCGACCCTGTTGCCACGGGCGGGGCGGATCAACCTGACGCTGCGGGTTGCGCTGTAGGTCAGCGGGCCGACCAGCTCGCCGAGACGCGGCGGCGGGTGTAGAACTCGCCCATCATCCCGATCATCGCCACGGCCAGCATCACATATATCGGATACTGCCAGGAGGTGTGGTGCGGGTTGTAGTTGATGAAGACGAAGCCGCGCACCTGGTCGATGATGTGGAACAGGGGGTTCCAGTCGAAGAACTGCAGCATGGAATAGGACAGGGTGTTGGCGACGAACATCTTGCCCGAGGCGAACATGCTGGCGCGGGTATAGACCGATTGCAGGATCTGCACGAGGCGCGGCGCCCAGGGGCGCAGCCCCAGCAGCACAAGGCCGAGCGCGAGCCCGTAAAGCCAGGCCATGACCACCATGCCCATCGCCGCGACCGGCCGGTAGATGGTGATCGGGCTGACAAGCACGTGATAGCCGTAAAGCAGCACCGCCATCGTCAGCACCTGCAGATAGAGCGCCCCCAGCGCGGCGGAGGCGATGGAAACCGCGGTGGTCATCGGCCCGTGCTGCAGCATCTGCGAGGTGGCCGAGCCTGCACCCGACACGGCGCCCATCGTCTTGGTATGGGCCATGAACACCGAGATGCCGGTCATCATGTAGAGGAAGTAGTCGCCCCGGATCGCCGCGCCGCGCATTCCGATCAGCGTCATCACGAAGTAGAAGACCAGCAGCATCGAGGCGGTCTGGAACACGTTGATCAGCAGGCCATAGATGGCATTGCCGTGGCCCTGGCGCACGCTGCGCACGGTGGAGTGAAAGATCAGCTCGCCCAGCGAGACCGCGGCCATCAGCGGGGTCTTGCGCGTCTCGCGGTGGAACATGTGCTGCACGATAACCCCATCTGCCGCTCCGGCGCGCTCGACATGTGCCGCGCGCCACGCCCCTCACGGGATCAGGCCCGAGAAACCTTGCCGTTCCTTTTGCTGCCCAGCATAAGTGTGATGAAGATTTTTATCAACAACGCCTGGTTTCGGCGGATGCCGCCGGGCCGGGACCGCGACGGCAAGGAGACGGGGATGGATTTCACGGACCTGACAGCGGTGATGCGGCGCCTTGCGCTCGAGGCCGGCGACCGGATCATGGAGATCTACGGCTCCCCCGATTTCGAGGTGAGGACCAAGTCGGATGCGAGCCCGGTGACCGAGGCGGACGAGGCCGCGGATGCGCTGATCTCGGCGGGCCTGCGCGCCGCCTTTCCGGACGTGCCGCTGGTGACCGAGGAGCAGACGGCAAGCCACGGGCAGGCGGTGAGCAGCTTCCTGATCGTCGATCCGCTGGACGGCACCAAGGAATTCGTGCAGCGCCGCGGCGATTTCACGGTGAACATCGCCTATGTGGAAAACGGCGTGCCGCTGCGCGGCGTGGTCTATGCGCCGGCACGGGGGCGGCTGTTCTACACCCTGCCCGATGGCCGCGCGGTGGAGGAGCATGGCGCCTTCGACAAGGCCGCGCCGGGCGAGCAGGTGCCGATTGCCGTCTCCACCCCCGACAACCGGGCGCTGCTGGTGGTGGCCTCGAAATCCCACCGCGACCAGGCGACGGACGACTACATCGGCCAGTACGCGGTGCGCGACATGACCTCGGCGGGGTCGAGCCTGAAGTTCTGCCTTGTGGCGACCGGGGAGGCCGACCTTTACCCGCGGCTGGGGCGCACGATGGAATGGGACACGGCGGCGGGCGACGCGGTGCTGCGCGGCGCGGGCGGCGAGGTGATCGACTTTCACACCCACGCGCCGCTGACCTATGGCAAGCCGGGCTTCGCCAACCCGTTCTTCATCGCCTACTCCCCCGGCGTGCTGCTGGTGAAGTGATGCGCGTGCTGATCGTGGTGCCGGCGCGCTATGCCTCCTCCCGCTATCCGGGAAAGCCGCTGGTGGCGCTGACCGGGGCGGACGGAGTGGCGCGCACGCTGATCCACCGCAGCTGGGAGGCGGCGATGGCGGTGCGCGGCGCGGACCGCGTGGTGGTGGCGACCGATGACGGGCGCATCCGCGACCATGCCGAGGGTTTCGGGGCCGAGGTGGTGATGACCTCCGCCGGGTGCCGCAACGGCACCGAGCGTTGCGCCGAGGCACATGCGCGGCTGGGCGGCGGCTTCGACATCGTGGTGAACCTGCAGGGCGACGCGCCGCTGACCCCGGCCTGGTTCGTCGAGGATCTGCTGGCGGGCCTGCGCGCCGATCCGGCGGCAGAGATCGCAACGCCGGTGCTGCGCTGCGAGGGCGCGATGCGGGCCAGCCTGCTGGAGGACCGGCGCAACGGCCGCGTCGGCGGCACCACGGCGGTGTTCGGCGCGGGCGGGCACGGGCTGTATTTCTCCAAGGAAGTGATCCCCTATTGCGGGCGCGACTACGCCCCCGAGGAACCGACGCCGGTGTTCCACCATGTCGGCGTCTATGCCTACCGGCCGGCGGCGCTCGCGGCCTATCCCGGCTGGCAGATCGGCCCGCTGGAGGCGCTGGAGGGGCTGGAGCAGCTTCGCTTCCTGGAAAACGGGCGCAACGTGAAATGCGTCGAGGTGGACGCGCGCGGGCGGCAGTTCTGGGAGCTGAACAATCCCGAGGACGTGCCGCGGCTGGAGGCGATGATGGCCGGGATGGGCATGGCCTGATGCCGCCGCTCCGGGCGAGCCTTGTCATCGTCTCGCGGCACCGGACCGACACGCTGCTGCGCTGCCTCGTGGCCGTGCGGCAGATGGACCATGCCGCCTTCGAGCTGATCGTGGTCGCCGATCCGGCGGCGGCGGCGGTGGTGCGGGGGCTGGGCTGGCCGCTGAAGCTGGTGGTGTTCGACGCGCCCAACATCTCGGCCGCGCGCAATGCCGGGATCGCGCAGGCGGCGGGCGAGGTGGTGGCGTTCCTTGACGATGACGCGGTGCCCGAGCCGACATGGCTGCGCCGGCTGACCGCGCCGTTCGCGGATTCCGATGTGGCGGCGGCGGGCGGCTGGGTGCGCAGCCGGAACGGCATTTCCTGGCAGTGGCAGGCGGGCAGGGTGGACCGGCTGACCCGGCCCGCGCCGATGGCGGTGCCTGCGGATGCGGTCAGCCTGCACCGCGCCGCGCCGGGTCTGGCGGTGGAGGTGAAGGGCACCAACTGCGCCTATCGCCGCGATCTGCTGTGCCGGCTCGGCGGGTTCGACCCCGCGCTGCGCTACTATCTTGACGAGACCGAGCTGAACCTGCGGCTGGCGGCGATCGGCGCGCTGGTGGCGGTGGTGCCGGGCGCGCAGGTGCATCACTTCAAGGCCGGCAGCCGGCAGCGCTCTGCCCGGCGGGTGCCGCGCAGCCTGCACGACATCGGCGCCAGCACCGCCATCACCCTGCGCCGCCACGGCGCCAGCGCGGCCGAGATCGCGGACACGCGCGACTGGCTGCGACGCGGCGAGCGGGCAAGGCTGATTCGCCACATGGTTGCGGGCAGCATCGAGCCGCGGGACGTGGCCCGCTTGCAGCAGACGCTGATCGCGGGCTTTGCGGAGGGGCTCGCGCGCCATTTGCCGCCGTTGCTGCCCTTGCCGGATGGCTCCGCCTTCCTGCCCTTTCCCGCGGGCCCGCGCCCCGGGCGGCTGCTGGCGGGGCGGGTCTGGCAGGCCCGCGCGCTGCGGGCAAGGGCCGCGGCGCTCGCGGCGCAGGGCGAGATCGTGACGCTGCTTTTGCTTGACCCCGGCTTGCGTTACCACTGGCAGCACTACGACCCGGCAGGCTTCTGGGAGCAGGCGGGGGGGCTGCTGGGCAAGGCCGCGCGACATGACCCCCTGATGCGCCGCTGCACATTCCGGGCTCGGGTCGCGCAGGAAATGCAGCGGCTCGGCAAGAATCGGCCGATGACGCCCGAAATATCCTGACCGCATCGGCATTCCTTTACCGAACATGCCACAATTTCACGCAAGA
The DNA here is from genome assembly GCA_002423245.1 of Rhodobacteraceae bacterium UBA6141. Classification (GTDB taxonomy): domain Bacteria; phylum Pseudomonadota; class Alphaproteobacteria; order Rhodobacterales; family Rhodobacteraceae; genus Frigidibacter. The sequence continues at coordinate 97,795 of DIVD01000012.1, read as the reverse complement.
TGCTGCACAAGCAAACCGTGGCGGCGGCGAGGGTTGTGCAGAGCATGCGCCGGACGCATAGAATTGGACGGAAGGTCCGGCAACGCAACCCGCCGGACCCGACCTGAACACAAGGTAGGCGATTATGAAGCGTGAAGTTACGAAAGCCATTTTCCCCGTGGCCGGGCTCGGGACGCGGTTCCTGCCGGCGACGAAATCGGTTCCCAAGGAGATCATGACCCTCGTTGACCGCCCGTTGATCCAGTATGCGATCGACGAGGCGCGGGCGGCGGGGATCGAGGAGTTCATTTTCGTGACCTCGCGCGGGAAATCCGCGCTCGAGGACTATTTCGACGCCGCCCCGATCATCGAGGCGGAGCTGCGGGCCAAGAACAAGACCGAACTGCTGGAAGTGCTGAAGGCGACCGACATGGAATCGGGCGCCATCGCCTATGTGCGCCAGCAAAAGGCGCTTGGCCTTGGCCACGCCGTGTGGTGCGCGCGCCGCCTGCTGGGCGACGAGCCCTTTGCGGTGCTGCTGCCCGATGACGTGATCGCGGCGGAAAAGCCCTGCCTGCAGCAGATGATGGAAGCCTATGCCGAAACCGGCGGCAACATGGTCGCCACGATGGAGGTGCCGCTGGAAAAGGCCTCCTCCTACGGCGTGCTGGACATTGCCGAGGACATGGGCGCCATCGTCCGTGCGCGGGGCATGGTCGAAAAGCCCAAGGCATCCGAGGCGCCCTCGAACCTCGCCGTGATCGGGCGCTATATCCTGACGCCGCAGATCATGGAAAACCTGCACGCCCGGAAGGTCGGCGCCGGCGGAGAGATCCAGCTCACCGACGCCATCGCGCAGGAAATCGTCAACAGCGACAACGTCTATGGCTTCCGCTTCCGGGGCCAGCGCTTCGACTGCGGCTCCAAGGCGGGCTTCTTGCAGGCGACGGTGGCCTTCGGGCTGGCGCGCGACGACCTGAACGAGGAGTTCTCGCAATACCTTGGCGAGATCGTGGCGATGCGTCAGGCGGCTGAATAAGGCATGGCGAGGCATGTGCTGGTGACGGGGGGCGCGGGCTATATCGGCTCGCACGCCTGCAAGGCGCTGAAAGCGGCGGGCTACGTGCCCGTCACCTTCGACAGTCTGGTGACCGGATGGGAGCAGGCGGTGAAGTTCGGCCCCTTCGAGCGGGGCGAGCTTGCAGACCGGGCGCGGCTGGACGAGGTGTTTGCCCGGTGGCAGCCGGTGGCGGTGATGCATTTCGCCGCGCTGAGCCAGGTCGGCGAGGCGATGCAGCAGCCGGGGAAGTACTGGCGCGGCAATGTCGCCGCCTCGCTGGTGCTGATCGAGGCGGCGGTGGCGGCGGGATGCCTTGACTTCGTGTTCTCCTCGACCTGCGCGACCTATGGCGACCATGACGGGGTGATGCTGGACGAGGATACCCCGCAGACGCCGCTGAACAGCTATGGCGCCAGCAAGCGCGCGATCGAGGACATGCTGAGGGATTTCGGCGCCGCGCATGGCCTGCGCTCGGTGATCTTCCGCTACTTCAACGTGGCGGGCGCCGACCCGGAGGCCGAGGTCGGCGAGTTCCACCGGCCCGAAACGCACCTGATCCCGCTGATGCTGGACGCGATCGAGGGCAAGCGCCCGGCGCTGACGGTGTTCGGCACCGATTATCCGACGCCAGACGGCACCTGCATCCGCGACTATGTGCATGTGATGGATCTGGTGGATGCGCATGTGCTTGGCCTGCAATGGCTGGAGGCGGGCCACGCTATCAGGACGGGGGGCAGCCGCGTGTTCTGCCTCGGCACCGGGCGCGGCTTTTCGGTGCGCGAGGTGATCGACCATTCCCGCGCCGTGACCAACCGCAAGGTGCCGATCGTGCTGGGCGACCGGCGGGCGGGCGATGCGGTGAAGCTGGTCTCGGGCAGCGAGCGCGCGATGGCCGAGCTTGGCTGGCGGCCGGAGCGGTCCACCCTGGCGCAGATGATCGGCGATGCCTGGACGTGGCACCAGACCGGGCATTATGACCGCTAGCGCATGACGGCGGCCGCGCGGGGCAGGGTGCTGGACGTGACCCGGCTGGTGCTGCGCGTCGGCCGCCCCGTGCTGACCGGCATCGACCGGGTGGAGCGCGCCTATCTGCGGGAGTTCCTGCAAAGGCCGGAGCCGCTGTTGCTGCTGATGCGGCACGGAGGCCGGCAATGGCTGCTGCCGCGCGCGGCCGGGGCGGCGCTGGACGGCTGGCTGAAGGCCGCGCCGGCGCCGCAGCGCCTGCGCGAGCGGCTGATCGCGCGGCGGGGCCTGCCGGCGCTTGCCGCGCTGCGCCTGCGGCGGATGGCGCTTGGCGCGGCGCCGCCGCGGGGGGTGCCGGCGCTGCTGGCAAGGCATCTGCCGGCGGGCGGCTGGTATTTCAACACCGGCCATGTGAACGCGGATGCCGGGCTGCTTGCCGCCATGCGCCGCGGGCCGGGGATCCGCGTCGCGGTGCTGGTGCATGACACGATCCCGCTGGATTTCCCGCAGTTCTCGCGCCCGCACGCGGTGGCCGGGCTGCAGGCGATGGTCGCGGCGGTGGTGGCCCATGCCGATCTGGTGATCTGCAATTGGGCCGCCACAAGGTTGGATCTGGCGCGCCATGCCGCGCGGCACGGGCCGCTGCCGGACAGCATCGTTGCCCATCCGGGAGCGGATGCGGCGCAGCCCGACCCTGCCGCCCTCCCCGCGGGCCTGCCGCTCGACCGGCCCTATTTCCTTGCGCTCGGCACGCTGGAGCCGCGCAAGAACCATGCGCTGCTGCTCGACCTGTGGGACCGGCTGCACGAAACCCTGCCCGAAGCCGGGGTGCCGCGGCTGCTCCTGGCGGGGCGGCGCGGCTGGGGGAACGAGGCTCTGTTCGCGCGGCTGGACGGCTCGCCGCATGTCGGGCGGACCATTCACGAACTGCCGGGGCTGAGCGATGGCGCGGTTGCGGCGCTGCTGGCGGGCGCGCGGGCGCTGCTGATGCCGAGCCTTGCCGAGGGCTATGGCCTGCCGGTCGCCGAGGCGGCGGCGGCGGGAACGCCGGTCATCGCCGCGCCCCTGCCGGTTTATCTTGAAGTGGTGGGCGATTACCCGGTTTACGTGGCAGCGGGTGACCTCTATTCTTGGCTCGCGACGATACAAGACCTGCTGGGAACGGACGGGGCGGTGCCGGGTGCGATGCCGCCGCTGGCACCAAAGACGTGGGCGGACCACTTCAATCGCGTCTTAAGCAAGACGTGCTAGCCCTGCTCCAGAGGCTGGCGGACGGTTTCCCGGGAAAGGGGCGTGGTGGGGGATTGGGGGACATACCGGCTGCGGCTCGAGCGCAAGCGCAGGCTCTGGCGCGCCTTCCGCCGCCGGCGCGAACTGCACCCCGTGTCGGTCCGGACCGGGCAGATCCGCCGCGGCGACATCCTGCTGTTCTGCACCCAGCGCAACGAACGCATCCGCCTGCCGTATTTCCTGCGCTATTACCGGGATCTGGGGGTCAATCATTTCTTCTTCGTGGACAACGACTCGGACGATGGCAGCCGTGACTATCTGGCCGAGCAGGCGGACTGTTCGCTCTGGACCACGCAGGCCAGCTACAGGCGGGCGCGCTTCGGGGTGGACTGGCTGAACTGGCTGCAGATGCGCCACGGGCACGGGCACTGGACGCTGGTGGTCGATCCCGATGAATTCTTCGTCTATCCCTTTTGCGATACCCGCCCGCTTGGCGCGCTGACCGACTGGCTCGATACCATGTCGATCCGGTCCTTCCCGGCGATGCTTCTGGACATGTATCCCAGGGGCGCGCTGGACGCGCAGCCCTACCGCGAGGGCCAGAACCCGATCGAGATTGCCTGCTGGTTCGACAGCGGCAACTACATGATCTCGCGCAATCCGACCTACCGGAACCTGTGGATCCAGGGCGGGCCGCGCGCCCGGACGATGTTTTCCGAGGATGCGGCGCATGCGCCGACGCTGAACAAGATCCCGCTGGTGAAATGGCGTCGGTCCTATTGCTATGTCAGTTCGACGCACATGCTGCTGCCGCGCGGGCTGAACCTGACCCATGACGAGCGGGGCGGCGAAAAGCCCTCGGGCTGCCTGTTGCACGCCAAGTTCCTGTCCACCCTGCCCGCCAAGGTCGAGGAGGAACTGACGCGCGGCGAGCACTATGCCGGCAGCCTCGAATACCGTGCCTATGCGGACCGCTTGAAGGACAGTCCCGAGCTGTGGTGCAAGTGGAGCGAGCAATACATCAACTGGCGACAGCTGGAGATCCTGGGGCTGATGTCGAAGGGCAACTGGGCATGAGGGGCGGGCGATGACGGTCGGCTTCGTCATGCTGTGCCACGCCGCGCTGGACCGCGCCGCGCAGGTCGCGCGGTTCTGGGCCGAGGGCGGCTGCCCGGTGGTGATCCATGTCGATGCGCGAGTGCCGGCGCATGAGTTCGGCGCTCTCCGCCGGATGCTCGCGGATCTCGGGACGGTCAGCTTTTCGCGCCGCTACATGTGCGACTGGGGCAGCTGGTCGCTGGTCGCGGCAACGCAGGCGGCGTCCGAACAGATGCTGGCGCTTCACCCGGATGTGCGGCACGTCTGTCTTGCCTCCGGCTCCTGCCTGCCGCTGCGCCCGGTGCAGGAACTGGTGGACTATCTGGACGCGCGGCCCGGGACCGACTTCATCGAAAGCGTCACCACCTCGGATGTGGTCTGGACGGTCGGCGGGCTGAACACCGAACGCTTTACCTTGCGCTTTCCGTTTTCCTGGAAGAAGCAGCGTTTCCTGTTCGACAAGTATGTCGATCTGCAGCGGCGGGTGAACTTTCGGCGGAGCGTGCCGAAGGGGCTCGTCCCGCATCTGGGCAGCCAGTGGTGGTGCCTGACGCGGCAGACGCTGTCGTGCATCCTGCAAGACCCGGACCGCGCCTTGCATGACCGCTATTTCAGGCGGGTGTGGATCCCCGATGAAAGCTATTTCCAGACGCTGACGCGGGCCTTCTCGACCAACGTGGAAAGCCGCTCGCTGACCCTGTCGAAGTTCGATTTCCAGGGCAGGCCGCACATCTTCTATGACGATCACCTGCAGCTTCTGCGCCGGTCGGACTGTTTCATGGCGCGCAAGATCTGGCCCCGGGCGGACCGGCTTTATCGCAGCTTCCTCGAGGGCGGCGCGGCGGGGCAGATCCGGGCCGAGCCACAGCCGGGCAAGATCGACCGGCTGTTTTCCAAGGCGGCGGAGCGGCGCAGGCGCGGGCGGGCCGGGCTTTACATGCAGTCGCGCTTTCCCCGGCAGGACCATGAGAATGGCAAGACCAGCGCGCCCTATTCCATCTTTCACGGCTTTTCCGACCTGTTCGAGAATTTCGAGCTGTGGCTGAGCAGGGCCGTGGGTGGCGGGCGGGCGCATGGCCATCTGTTCGCGCCGGGGCGGGTGGAATTTGCCGGCGGCGAGACGGTGTTCAACGGCGCGCTGACCGACCGGGCGGCGCTGCGCGACTACAACCCGCACATGTTCCTGACCAACCTGATCTGGAACACGCGGGGCGAGCGGCAGTGCTTCCAGTTCAGCCCGCGCGACAATCAGGCGATCAACTGGTTCACGGCGACGGATCCGAACGCGCAGATCAGCGTGATCTCGGGCGCCTGGGCGGTGCCGCTGTTCCGGTCCAATGCCGACTTTGCCGATGTCCGGGCCGAGGCGGCGCGGCTGCAACGCATCGAGACGGAGCATCTGGCGATCCTGCGGTCGATGTATGTGAAGGCGCGGGTGCGGATCTGGACGATGGCCGATTTCATCGAGAACCCGATGGAGCCCTTGCAGGCCATCATCGACGAGATCAGCCCCCGCGCGACACGGCGGCTGAGCGAGGCGCCGCGGATGGCCGACCTCACCGGCTTTGGCCGGTTCTTGCAGAATCTCAGGAATCAGGGGATGCAGCCGACGCTGATGGGCGATTTCCCGGCGGACAGCGATCCGCGCAACGCCGCGCCGCTCGGCCAGCGCCCCTATCTCGTGCAATGACCCGGAGCGCGGGATGAGCCGCCGATTCGACCTGTTCGTGATCTTCGCCGAAATGCGCACCGGCTCCAACCTGCTGGAGGCGAGCCTGAACGGCGTGCCGGGGCTGACCTGCCACGGCGAGGCCTTCAACCCGCATTTCATCGGCCACCCCAAGGCCGAAACGATGCTGGGCGTGACGCTGGCAGAGCGGGCCGAGGATCCGGGCGCGCTGCTGGCCGCGATGCGGGCGGCGCCGGGGCTGAACGGGTTTCGCTTCTTCCACGATCACGACCCGCGCGTGCTGGACGATGTGCTGGACGATCCCCGCTGCGCCAAGGTGATCCTGACGCGCAATCCGGTCGAAAGCTATGTATCGCTGAAGATCGCGCGGCAGACCGGGCAGTGGAAGCTGGGCGACGCGCGCCATCAGAAAACCTCGCAGGTGCTGTTCGAGGCCGAGGAGTTCACGGACCATCTGGCGGGGCTTCAGGCGTTTCAGGTGCAGTTGCAGCGCGCCCTGCAGCTCGGCGGGCAGACGGCCTTTTATGTGGATTACGAGGATATCCAGGATGTCGCGGTGCTGAACGGCCTTGGTCGGTTTCTGGGCGCCGAGGGCGGGGTGCCGGGGCTGGCGACCTCGCTGGTCAAGCAGAACCCCGAGCCGCTGGACAGCAAGGTTGCCAACTTCGGCGCGATGGAGGCGGCGCTGGCGCGGCTGGATCGCTTCAACCTCACGCGCACCCCGAATTTCGAGCCGCGCCGGGGGCCGGCGGTTCCCAGCTTCGTTGCGGCGGCGCGCGCGCCGCTGCTGTTCATGCCGGTCAAGGCGGGGCCGGTGGCGCAGGTGCTGGGCTGGCTTGCCGCGCTGGACGAGGACGGTGCGCTGCAAGCGGAGTTTACCCGGAAATCCCTGCGCCAATGGCTGCGCGCGCATCCCCTGCATCGCAGCTTCACCGTCTTGCGGCACCCGGTGCGCCGCGCGCACGAGGCGTTCTGCACCTGCATCCTGAACGGGCGCTATACCGATCTGCGCGAGGTGCTGCGCAAGACCTACAAGCTGCCGCTGCCCCCCGTCGCCAGGGTGGCGCAGATGGACCTCGCGGCGCACCGGGCCGCCTTTGCGGCCTTTGCGCGCTTCCTGAAGGGCCATCTGGCCGGGCAGACAAGCGTGAGGATCGACGCGGCATGGGCGAGCCAGGCGGCGGTGCTGCAGGGCTTCGCGCAGTTCGCCCTGCCGGACATCATCATGCGCGAGGACCGGCTGGCCGAGGATCTTGCGCATCTGGCGGCGTCGGTCGGGCGGCCCGCGCCCGCGCTGCCCGCGGCAGAGCCGGAGCCGGCGCCCTTCGCGCTGGCCGAGGTGATGACCGGGGAGATCGAGGCGCTGCTGCGCGAGGCCTACCAGCGCGATTACATCGCCTTCGGCTTCGGCGACTGGCAGCCCTCGCTCGCCGTCACGTAACCCGTTCCGACCTCCCGATCCCGCATGACCCGGACACGCAAGACCCGGACACGCAAGACCGGTGCCCGCTTCCGCGCGACACGCTCAGGCCGCCTGGGTGCCGCGCACCTCCGTCAGCACGGCGTGCAGGATCGCCGGGTCGCTGTTGGCGCGAAGCTTGGCGCAGGTGGAGGCGTCGCGCATGGTGCGTGATACCAGCGCCAGCGCCTTCAGGTGATCGACGCCCGAATTCCTGGGCGCGAACAGCGCAAAGACCAGATCCACGGGCTGCCGGTCCACCGCGTCGAAATCCATCGGCTTGTCGAGCCGGACGAACACGCCGACCACCCGGTCGAGCCCGTGCAGCCGGGCATGGGGCAGCGCGACGCCATGGCCCACCCCGGTGGGACCAAGGCTTTCGCGTTCCTGCAGCGCATCCACGGTCTCGGCGGTCGGCAGCCCATAGACCGCATGGGCGATGTCGCCGAGATCCTGGAACAGGCGTTTCTTCGAGGTGGCGTGGCCGAATGCCTTCACGGCATTCGGTTTCAGCAGTTGAGAAAGTTCCATCTGACCTGACTGTTCCACGCCCCGTCCCCGGGCGCCTATCTGCTGTGGGCTGGATCGATCCAGCCGATATTCCCGTCGTCGCGGCGATGGACGACATTCACGCCGCCGCTCTTCTCGTTGCGGAACACCAGAAGCGGAGAATCCGACAGCTCCATCTGCATCACCGCCTCGCCGACAGAGAGGGTGGGCACCTGCATCTCCATCTCGGCAATGATGATGGGCTGCAGCGAGTCCGGCTCCGATTCCCCCGTGTCTTCGATCCCGGCGAGGATATACGAGGGTGCTCCGGCGAATTCAACCGGCTCCACCCGGTCGCGGTGATGGTCCTTCAGGCGGCGCTTGTAGCGGCGCAGTTGCTTGTCCATCTTCTCGCGGCAGGCCTCGAAGGCGGGGTAGATCTCGGCGGCGCGGCCACCGGCGGCTGCGGTCAGTCCGGTGGACAGGTGCACCGTGGCCTCGCAGACATATTCATACGCAGTGCGGGAAAATACCACGGTCGCGTCCGTCGGGCGCCCCGCGTATTTCTCGAATGTTTCGCTCAGTTCCGATTTGACATGGGTCTGCAGGGCGTCGCCCACATCCATTCCCTTGCCACTGATCTGATAGCGCATGACTCCTCCTTCAGGTGGGTGCGCCGGTCAATTCGGGTTGGCTCCCGAACGCTTTCGGCGCGGTTAGTCTCCGGGCGGGTACAGCGCCGAACTGCCTGCGGGCCGGCCCGCGAGGACCTTCCGCCGCCGACGTTCGAACGATGAGGCGATACGCATGCATGTCCGATATTTGGCGACAGTCCGGCGTGCGATGTCAACGCCCTCCTTTTGGAGTTGTGCGCAGATCGCATCGTCCGCAAGGGGGGCGCCCGGCGGTTCGGCGGCGATCAGCGCGCGGATGCGGCGCTGCACCTGATGGGCAGAGATGGCGCCCCCGGGGCCCGGCAGCCCGTGCGAGAAGAAGCTCTCGATCGGCAGCGTGCGCCCGAAGGCCGACAGCGCCTTGCCGGAAATGGCGCGGCCAAGCGTGGCGGGGTGCATCGCCAGCGCCGCCGCAACCTCGGCCCGGGTCATCGGCAGCAGCGCACGTTCGCCGCGCGAGGCGAAATGTCCCGCCTGCACCGTGACCAGATGGGTGCCGATGCGCAGCAGCGTGGCGGCGCGGGCCCGCAGCGCGGCGGCAAGAAAGCCCGCATCCGCCTGCGCGCGAGCAAGCTCGGCAGAGCCGCCCGCCATCCGCGCCGCCACCGTGACCCGCGGCAGCGCCTCCTCGTTCAGCCGCACCCGGGGGCTGCCATCCGCTCCGGGCTCCACGATCAACTCGGCCAGCAGCGGCTGGGCGGGGCCGGCATCGGGCAGCGCCGGCGCGGGGCGAAGCGTCGGCAGCAGCGCGGCGACGCGCGCCAGCGCCTCGGGCGGCAGGCCAAGCGCGCGGCCGAGGCGGGGCCAGCGGCACTCGGCGAAATCCTCCAGATGCGCGCAGATGCCGCGGGCCAGCCCCGGCGCATAGCCTCGCGCCTGCAGTTGCAGGGCAAGGCATTCGGGCAGGTCGCGCGCGCCGATCCCGGGCGGCTCGCAGCCCTGCAGCGCGCTCAGCGCGTCTTCCAGCAACAACGGGTCGGCGCCGGTTTCCGCCGCGATCTCGTCCAGCGTCGCGTCAAGATACCCGTCCTCGCGCAGTTCGGCGACCAGCATCATCGCCGCCGCCGCCACGCGGGGCGCAAGCCGCATGGTCGAAAGCTGCCGGTGCAGCGACTGGAACAGCGAGGGTTCGGCGGCGGGTTGTTCGGCCAGCCAGCCGCCGGCCGAGGGGCCGGGCGGGCGATGGTCGATGAACGGGTTCTCGGCGGCGAGGCGGGCGATCTCTTCATGCAGATCCAGCGCGGGCAGGCGCAGGATCGCCAGCGATTGCCGCATCCCCGGCGTCAGCGCCAGACGCTGGCGCGTGGAAAGCCGCAGGCCCGGCGTCACCGACATGCGGCACGCCTAGGACAGGCGGAAGCTTTGCCCCAGATAGACGCGGCGGACGTTCTCATCGCGGACAACCTCGTCGGCGGTGCCGCTCATCAGCACCTTGCCATCGTGCAAGATATAGGCGCGGTCCACGATCTCCAGCGTTTCCCGCACATTGTGGTCGGTAATCAGCACGCCGATGCCGCGCGACTTGAGGTCATGCACCAGCGAGCGGATCTCGCCCACCGCGATCGGGTCCACCCCGGCGAAGGGCTCGTCCAGCAGCAGGTATTTCGGATCGGCGGCAAGGCTGCGCGCGATCTCCACCCGCCGGCGTTCACCGCCCGAGAGCGACAGCGCGGGGGCGCGGCGCAGATGCGTGATGGAGAACTCGCTCAGCAGGTCTTCCAGCCGCTCGCGGCGCTTGTGGCTGTCGGAGAGGCGGATCTCCAGCACGGCAAGGATGTTGTCCTCGACCGACAGGCCGCGAAAGATGCTGACCTCCTGCGGAAGGTAGCCGATGCCAAGCCGCGCGCGGCGATACATCGGCAGGCCGGTCACGTCGCGCCCGTCGATCAGCACCTGCCCGCCCTCGGGGGTGATCAGGCCGGCGATGTTGTAAAAGCAGGTGGTCTTGCCCGATCCGTTCGGCCCCAGCAGCGCCACGACCTCGCCGCGCTTCAGATCCAGCGACACGTCGCGGATCACCAGCCGGCGCTTGTAGCTCTTGCGCAGGTTGACGACACGCAGCCCGGCGCTGCCTTCGGAAACGGTCAGGTCGGGCGCGGGCGCCATCAGTTGCCCCCGCCTACCGTGCCGCTGCCTGCCGTGCCCCCGCCCGCCGTGCCGCCCCCGGTCTGCAGCACGGTGCGCACCCGCCCCTCCATCCGGCCGGCGCCGGTCTCGAGGTCAACGGTCAGCGACTGGCCGGAGATCGAGTTGCTGCCCTGGGTCAGCAGCACATCGCCGGTCATCACCAATTGGCCCGATTGCGGGGAGTACACGGCCTCTGCCGCCTCTGCCGCCTCGGTTTCGGTGGCAAGCGTCACGCCGCCGGTGGCCACCATGCTGTCGATGGTGCCGGTATCGGTCTCGCCCGCGGCGGTCCTGGCATAGGTCACGCGCACCTCGTCCGCGGCGAGGCGCATGCTGCCCTGCACGATCAGCACGTTGCCGGTGAAGACCGCGCTGCCGGAGGCCTGATCGACCTGCAGCGAATCCGCCGTCACCTCCACCGGGGCGCCGGTGTCCTGCTGCAGGCCCGAGACGGTCAGGTTGGTGCTCTGTGCCTGCACGGGCGCCGCGGCAAGGCCAGCCGCGAGGGCGAGCGAGGCCAGCGCCATGCGAAAGGCCGGTGCCACGCGGAAGGCCGGTGCAGGGCGGAGGGTCAGGGCCATGTCGCGTTCCAATTCCACAGGCTCGGGTGCCTAGTTCCTGGGCTCGTATACCAGCTTCACGCCGCCATTGAAAACCACGACGTAGTCATCGCCCCGCGTGGTCATCTGCATGGCGCCCGCCTCGATTCGCCCCATCGGGGCGGTCGCCGCCACCGCGCCGGGCGCCTGCAGCAAGGTGCGGTCCAGCGCGGCGGTCAATTCGTCGGTCGTGATGACATATCCGGTCGATGCGGTGATGCGCACATCGCCGCGCAGGGTCAACAGGCCGGCTGCGGTGTCAAGCGCGCCGTCGCTGGCGGCAAGATCGGTCGTCACGCCGTCGGGCGTTTCCAGCCGGGCGGTCAGCGCGGAGGCGGCGGCGCCGCCGCCCTCTGCCGTGCCGGGGCGCGCGACCTCTGCCGTGACGCTCAGCGCGGCCCCGTCAAGCGTGACGCCCGCATATCGCGGCGCGGTCAGGCGCGGCGCGCGCGCAAGTTCCTCCACATCCACCTTGGACCAGGGCAGCCTGTCGTCGGGCGCGCCGCCGCGCGACACCAGGAACAGCATCGACAGCAGCGCCAGCGCCGCCAGCGGCAGGATCACCTTCAGCCAGGCCACCAGCCGCGAGTGGATGTTGTCATGCACCGCCATGGGTCAGACGACCCCGGCGCGCAGGCAATCATGGATGTGCAGGATCCCCAGCGGGCGGCCATCGCCCTCGGGGTCCACCGCAAACAGGCAGGTGATCTTGCAATCGTTCATCACCGCGACGGCCTTCTCGGCCAGGGCAGCGGGGTCGATGCTGCGCGGGGTGGGGGTCATCACCTCTGCCGCGTTGCGCGACAGCAGCCCCTCCATGTGTCGGCGAAGGTCGCCGTCGGTGATGATGCCCGCGAGGCGGCCCGCCGCATCGGTCACGCCGACGACGCCAAAGCCCTTCTGGCTGATCACCAGCAGGGCCTCGCTCATCGGGGTGTCGAGCGGTACCAGCGGCATGTCGCGGTGCATGAGGTCGGCGACGCGGCTGAGCCGGGCGCCCAGCTTGCCGCCGGGGTGGTAGGTGCGGAAATCCTCGGGCGTGAACTGCCGGTGCTCCATCAGCGCCACCGCCAGCGCATCGCCAAGCGCCAGCGTCATCGTGGTCGAGGTGGTGGGCACGACGCCGGTGCCGCAGGCCTCCTCGGCCCTGGGCAGCACGATCGCCACGTCGGATTGCCGCAGCAGGGTAGAGCCCTCGCGGCCGGCCACCCCGATCAGCGGGATGGAAAAGCGGCGGGTATGGGCGATGATGTCGGCAAGCTCCGGCGTCTCGCCCGAATTGGACAGCACCAGCGCCACATCCGCCGGCGTGACCATGCCAAGGTCGCCGTGGCTGGCCTCGGCCGGGTGCACGAACTGCGCGGGCGTGCCGGTGCTGGCCAGCGTGGCCGCGATCTTGCGCCCGACATGGCCCGATTTGCCCATCCCCGAGACGATCACCCGCCCGCGCGCCTTCAGGATGATCTCGACCGCCGCGGCAAAGCTGTCATCCAGCGCGCCGGTCAGCAGATCCAGCGCCCGCGCCTCGATCCCGACGACGCGGCGGCCGGTCTCCAGCAAGGTAGTGCGGTCGGGCGTCATGAATGGCTGAAGATGTCGGAGGTTTCATCCCAGCCCAGCAGGTCCAGGTGGGCGCGGCTGGGCAGGAAGTCGAAGCAGGCCTGTGCCAGCGCGGTGCGCCCCTCGCGTTCCAGCCGCGCCTCCAGCTCTGCCTTGAGCCGGTGCAGGTAAAGCACGTCGGAGGCGGCATAGTCCTTCTGCGCCTCGGTCAGCTCGGCCGCGCCCCAGTCCGATGTCTGCTGCTGCTTGGACACATCGACGCCGACCAGCTCCTGCAACAGGTATTTCAGCCCGTGCCGGTCGGTGAAGGTGCGGATCATCCGCGAGGCGATCTTGGTGCACCAGACCGGGGCTGTGACGACGCCGAAGGCATTTTGCAGCGCCGCGATGTCGAAGCGGCCGAAATGGAACAGCTTCAGCACCGCCGGATCGGTCAGCATCCGTTCAAGGTTGGGCGCGCTGGTCTGGCCGCGCGCGATCTGCACCAGATGCGCATCGCCGTTCCCCGAGGACATCTGCACGAGGCAGAGCCGGTCGCGCCGGGGATCGAGGCCCATGGTTTCGGTGTCGATGGCCACCACGGGGCCAAGGTCCAGCCCGTCGGGAAGATCGGTCTTGTAGAAATGGATTGCCAATGGAATGTCCGCCTTTTCGCTCGGCGATGATATAGTCCTTCGGCGCGGCGGATGCTACTGCGGCTTCGGCGGCGCCCGATCGCCCCGGTGATCGGCCGGCCGGCATCCGGCCCATCACCATCCCGGCATCCCGTGCCGCCGCCCGACGGAGTTCCCGGGCCGGGACGTAGCATGGGCGGCCAGATCTGCAGGAGCGCCGGAATGAAGAAACCCCTCGTGGCCGTGCTGGCCCTCGTCCTCGTGCTGGGAGCGGGCTGGTGGGGCTGGCAGCGCGTCTTCGGTGGCGGCGGCGCCCCGCCCCCCGCCACCGCGGCGGTCACCCGCGCCACGGTCGAGCGCAACGTGCTGGCCACCGGCGTGATCGAGGCATCGCAACTCGTCTCGGTCGGCGCGCGCGTGTCCGGGCAGGTGGAAACGCTCGCGGTGGAGCTTGGGCAGCTTGTGCAGAAGGGCGATCTGATCGCGCAGATCAATGCCGATGACCAGAAGAACGCCGTCCTGCGGGCCGAGGCGACGCTGAAGCAGATCGCGGCGCAGATCGCCTCAGCCCGCGCCTCGATCCTGCAGGCCGATCTGCTGGTGAAGCGTCGCCGCACGCTGAACGCGCGCAACCTCACCTCCACCGAGGATCTGCAGGCCGCCGAGGCCGGGCTTGCCGTGGCCGAGGCCGAGCTTCAGGCGATCGAGGCGCAGAAGGCGCAGGCCGAGGTCGAGCTTGCCTCGGCCCGGACCGAGCTTGACCGCACCCGCATCACCGCGCCGATCAGCGGCACGGTCGTCGCCATCGTCACCGAAGAGGGCGTGACGGTGAACGCCAACACCACCTCGCCGACGCTGGTGAAGATCGCCGCGCTGGACAGGATGGTGGTCAAGGCCGAGATCTCCGAGGCGGACGTGGTGCAGGTCGCCCCCGGACTTCCGGCCAGCTTCACCCTGTCGGGGGCGCCCGAGCTTCGGTTCGAGGCGGCGTTGCGCGCCATCGAACCCGCCCCCGCCACCATCGAGCAATCGGACACCATCGCCGCCGACACCGCCGTCTATTACAATGCGCTGCTGGATGTGGACAACCCGGACGGCATCCTGCGCATCGGCATGACCGCCGAAGTCACCATCGTGCTGGCGCGGGCGACCGACGTGCTGACCATCCCCGCCAGCGCGCTGGGGGCCCGCACCGAAGACGGGGCCCGCATGGTCGGGGTCTACGACCCCGCCACGGGCACGACCCGGCCGCGGGCGGTCAGGGTCGGGCTCAACACCAACGTCACCGCCGAAATCACCTCCGGCCTGGCCGAGGGAGAGCGCGTCGTGATCGCCGCCGGCAGCGCCCCCGCCGGCCCCGCCCCTGCCGGACCCGCACGCGCCGGCGGCGGGATGCGCCGCCCGCCGGTGATGGGCTTCTGACATGGCCACGCCCGGACCCCCGGCCCCGCTGATCTCGCTGCAAGGCATCCGGCGCGAATTTGCGGCGGGCGACCAGCGCATCACCGTGCTGGCCGATATCGACCTCGATATCTGGCCGGGCGAGATGGTGGCGATCATGGGCGCCTCCGGCTCGGGCAAGTCCACGCTGATGAACATCATCGGCTGTCTCGACCGGCCCACCGCGGGGCGGTATCGCTATGCCGGGCAGGACGTGGCGCGGATGCCCGAGGAAGAGCGCGCGCGCCTGCGCCGCGCGCATTTCGGCTTCATCTTCCAGCGCTACCAGTTGCTGCCCGACCTCGACGCGCTGTCGAATGTCGAGGTGCCCGCGATCTATGCCGGTGCCGGGCGCGGCGAGCGGCGCCGCCGCGCCGCCGCCCTGCTCGACCGGCTCGGCCTCGGCGAGCGCAAGGACCACCGCCCCGGCGCGCTGTCGGGCGGCCAGCAGCAGCGGGTGTCGGTCGCGCGGGCGCTGATGAACGGCGGCGAGGTGATCCTGGCGGACGAGCCGACCGGCGCGCTCGATTCGCGCTCGGGCACCGAGCTGCTGGCGCTGCTCGACGATCTGCACGCGCGCGGCCATACCATCGTCATCATCACCCATGACCCGGCCATCGCCGCCCGCGCGCAGCGGGTGGTGGAGATCCGGGACGGGCGCATCACCTCCGATACCCGCAGCGGCCCGCCCGAGGCGCCGCCCGCCGCCACGCCGGACCCGGCCCCGCCGGAACAGACCGGGCCCGCCGCGATCGGGGGCCGCTTGGTCGAAGCCTTCCTGATGGCGGTGCGCGCGCTGAACGCCCACCGGATGCGCAGCTTCCTGACCATGCTCGGCATCATCATCGGCATCGCCTCGGTGGTGTCGGTGGTGGCGCTCGGCACCGGAAGCCAGGAAAAGGTGCTGGAAAACATCGCCTCCATCGGCACCAGCACCATCACCATCCGCCCCGGCACCGGCTTTGGCGACCGCCGGGCCGGCGCCATCGACACGCTCGTCGCCCCGGATGCCGATGCGCTGGCGATGCAGCCCTACGCCGCCTCCGTCTCGCCCGAGATCAACACCACCGCCAGCGTCACGCGCGGCAGCGTCACCGCCCAGGTTTCCGTGCGCGGCGTCGGCACCGGCTATTTCGACGTGGGCGCCTACAGCCTGACGCAGGGCCAGCTTTTCACCGAAGCCTCGCTTCGGGCGCGCGATCAGGTGGCGGTGCTGGATGCCGACAGCGCCGCCACCTTCTTTCCGAACGGCGAAGACCCGATCGGCCAGACGGTGCGGGTCGGCCGGGTGCCGCTGCGGGTGATCGGCGTCGTCGATGCCTCCGGCGCCAGCTTCGGGCCGCAGACCATCCGCATCTTCGTGCCCTATACCACCGCCGCGCTGCGCATCACCGGCGGCGCGACCGTGAATGCCATCACCGTCCGCGTCGCCGACGATTACGACATCGACCTTGCCGAGGCAGAGATCGGCGCGCTGATGCTGTCGCGCCACGGCACGCGGGACTTCTTCCTGACGAATTCCGACACGATCCGCGCCACCATCACCTCCACCGCCGAAACGCTGACCTGGCTGGTCTCGGCCATCGCCGTCATCTCGCTGCTGGTCGGCGGGGTCGGGGTCATGAACATCATGCTGGTCTCGGTCACCGAACGCACCAGGGAGATCGGCGTGCGCATCGCGGTCGGCGCCCGCCGCTCCGACATCGTGGCGCAGTTCCTGACCGAGGCGATCCTCGTGTGCCTGCTGGGCGGGTTCATCGGCGTGGCGCTCGCGCTCGGCTCGGGCTGGCTGATCGAGAGCCTGCAAGATACCGTCCGCCTCACCTATTCGGGGCTGACCATCGCGCTCGCCTTCGCTTCCTCCACCCTGATCGGCATCACCTTCGGCTATCTTCCCGCCCGCTCTGCCGCGCGGCTCGACCCGGTCGTGGCGCTGACGCGGGAGTGAGGCTTCGGCCACCGGCGGCCTGTCGCCCCTGCACGGGGTGGACAGCCTCCCGGGATTTCGGCCCTAGAGAAAGCTTTGCGGGTCGATATCCACCGCCAGCCGCAGCCCGGCGGGCGGCTTGATCTGCCGGGTCCACTCGGCCAGAGCCGCCTGCAGGGGCGCGGTCTTGTCCGCCTTGACCAGCAGCCGCACCCGGTGGCGGCCGCGCACGCGGGCGATCGGCGCCGGGGCCGGGCCCCAGACCTGCGCCCCGATCCGGCGCAGAGGGCCGTCGCGGCGGGCGAGTTCCGCGCCGAAGTCGAACACCGCCTGCAGGTCGGGCGAGGACAGGATGATCCCCGCCATGCGGCCATAGGGGGGCATCCCCGCCGCCCGCCGCTCTGCCGCCTCGGCGCGCCAGAACCCCTCTTCGTCGCCGCCAAGGATGGCGCGGATCACCGCGTGTTCGGGCTGGAAGGTCTGCAACAGCGCCACGCCCGCCCGCGCCCCGCGCCCGGCCCGGCCCGCCACCTGCCGCATCAGCTGAAACGTGCGTTCGGCGGCGCGCAGGTCCGATCCTTGCAGGCCAAGGTCGGCGTCGATCACGCCCACCAGCGTCAGCAGCGGAAAATTGTGCCCCTTTGCAACCAGTTGCGTGCCGATGATGATGTCGGCCGCGCCCTCGGCGATCTCGAGGATCTTCGCCTTCAGCGCGCGGGCCGATGCGAAGAGGTCGGAGGACAGCACCGCCGCCCGCGCGGCCGGAAACTTCGCCGCAACCTCCTCGGCCAGCCGTTCCACCCCAGGCCCCACCGGCGCCAGCCTGCCCTCCACCCCGCAGGAGGGGCAGGCCAGCGGGATCGGCCGGCTGTCGCCGCACTGGTGGCACACGAGCCGCTTGAGGAACCGGTGCTCCACCATCCGCGCGTCGCACTGCGCGCAGCCGATCTGGTGGCCGCAGGCGCGGCAGACCGTGACGGGGGCATAGCCGCGGCGGTTGAGGAACAGCAGCGACTGCTCGCCCGCATCGAGCCGCGCCGTCACCTCGCCGGCCAGGGTGGGGGAAATCCACTGGCCGGCGGGCAGCGTTTCGGCGCGCATGTCGATCGCCCGCATCCGGGGCATCTCTGCCGCGCCGAAGCGCGCGCCAAGGTCGATGCGGGCGTATTTTCCCGTCTCGGCGTTCACCCAGCTTTCAAGGCTCGGGGTCGCCGAGGCCAGCACCACCTGCGCGGAACACAGCGAGGCGCGCAGCACCGCCATGTCGCGCGCGTGGTAGAGCACGCCATCCTCCTGCTTGTAGGAGCTGTCATGCTCCTCATCCACGACGATCAGCCCGAGGTCGCGGAACGGCAGGAACAGGGCCGACCGCGCGCCGACCACCAGTTGCGCGCCGCCCTGCCCGACCATGCGCCACAGCCGCCGCCGTTCGGTCTGCGTCGCGCCCGAATGCCATTCGGCGGGGCGCGCGCCGAAGCGCGCCTCCACCCGCGTCAGGAATTCCGCCGTCAGCGCGATCTCGGGCAACAGCACCAGCGCCTGCCGGCCCATCGCGAGGCATTCGGCCACCGCCTCCAGATACACCTCGGTCTTGCCCGAGCCGGTGACGCCCTTCAGGAGCGTTGTGCCATAGCCGCCGCCGCGCAGCGCCGCGCGCAGCCGCGCCGCGCCCTCGGCCTGATCGGCGGACAGGTTCTTGCCGGGCAGGCCGGGGTCGAGCCGCGGATAGGGCAGATCGCGCGGCGCCTCCTCCTCCAGCACGGCGCCCGCCTTGACGAGGCCCTTGACCACGCCGGCCGTCACCTCCGCCGCCGCCGCAAGCTCGGACAGCGTCAGCGCCGCGCCGCCGAAGGAGTGCAGCGCATCGAGCACCCGCGCCCGCGCCTCGGTCATCCGCGCCGGTTCGGTCCCCGCAAGGCGGTAGACCCGGCGCGGGCCCGGCGCCTCGCCAAGGCCGGGGCTGCGCGTCGCCAGCCGCAGCATCGCGGGCAGCGGCGTGAGGGTGTAGTCGGCGGCGCGCATCAGGAAGGCGCGCATCTCGGCGCGCATCGGGGGCACGTCCAGCACCCGGTTCACCGCGCGCAGCTTGGCCGGGTCGAACCCGCCCTCGCCCGGCCCCCAGACGACGCCGGGCACCAGACGCGGCCCCAGCGGCACCGCGACGAAGGCCCCCTCCGCGCAGCCCCCCTCCGGCGCGCGGTAGTCCAGCGGGCGGCCCACGGGCTCTGCCGTCAGCACCGCCACCCGCTCGCCCTCGGGGAAGAACCGTCCCTCATCCATACGCGCGGGATCCCTGCGCCGGGGCTCGCGCAAACGGGGGTTTCGGGACTTGCCCGCTTGGGCTATCAGGGCGCCAACCCTTCATCCCGAGGATCCAGCCCATGAAATTCTTCGTCGATACCGCCGATGTGGCCGCCATCAAGGAACTCAACGACCTTGGCATGGTGGACGGCGTCACCACCAACCCCTCGCTGATCCTGAAATCGGGGCGCGACATCCTCGAGGTGACCAGGGAGATCTGCGACATGGTCGAAGGCCCGGTCTCGGCCGAGGTCGTGGCGCTGGAGGCCGGGGACATGATCGCCGAAGGTCTGAAGCTTGCCAAGATCGCCCCCAACATCGCGATCAAGGTGCCGCTGACCTGGGCCGGCCTGACCGCCTGCAAGGCTTTCGCATCCGAAGGCCACATGGTCAATGTCACGCTGTGCTTCTCTGCCGCGCAGGCGATCCTGGCCGCCAAGGCCGGTGCCTCCTTCATCTCGCCCTTCATCGGCCGGCTGGACGACATCAACCTCGACGGCGTGCAGCTGATCGAGGATATCCGCACCATCTATGACAACTACGACTTCGATACGGAAATCCTCGCCGCCTCGATCCGCAACGTGAACCACATCACCGACGTGGCCCGCATCGGCGCCGACGTGATCACCGCGCCGCCCGCGGTCATCAAGGCGATGGCGAACCACGTGCTGACCGACAGGGGGCTGGAGCAGTTCACCGCCGACTGGGCGAAGACCGGGCAGAAGATCCTCTGAACGCTTGCGAAGCGCGAAGGCGGGCGCGGCCTTTGTTTCGACCTGACGGCCCGCACACAAGACCAATGTGCAAGACCTTCACAGGATTGTGTCGCCCGCCCCCCGCCTGTATGCTCGGCCTGAAACCAGAACGGACGGACCCGAGCATGGCACAGAGCGCCCCGATCGACGAACCGCTGCGCGAAAAGATCATCTCGCGGCCCGAGGTCATCCTCGAGGACCGCGACCTGATGCGCGCGCTGATCGCGGCGAACGAACGCGCGATGGGGGCCAATATCGTCGATCTGCGCGGCATCGCGATGGAACGGCTGGAGGCGCGGCTCGACCGGCTGGAGGATACCCACCGCTCGGTCATCGCCGCCGCCTATGAAAACCTCGCCGGCACCCATCAGGTGCAACGCGCCGTCCTGCGGCTGCTGGACCCGCAGAGGTTCGAGGATTTCCTTGCCCTGCTTGGCACCGATCTGGCCGAGATCCTGCGCGTCGATGCGATGCGGCTGGTGCTGGAAACCCGGCAGACGCGCGCCGATCCGGCGCTGTCGCGCCTTGGCGGGGTGCTGTGCATCGCCGAACCGGGCTTTGTGGGCGCCTATCTGCGCGGCCCGCGAAACGGGCCCATGCGCCCGGTGGCGCTGCGCCGGACCGACCCCTCTGCCGATGGCGTCTATGGCGACACGGGCGCCCGGATCCGCTCCGAGGCCGCGATCGGGCTGGATCTTGGCGCGGGCCGGCTGCCGGCGATGCTGGTGATGGGATCGGAAGACCCGCACCATTTCAAGCCGACGCAGGGCACCGACCTGCTGGCCTTCTTCGCCGGCGCGTTCGAGCGTGCGATGCGGCGCTGGCTGGCGTGAGCCTTTCGCTGACCCCGGCGCTGCGCGACGCGCTGGAGGCCTGGCTGTCGCATCTGGGCGCGCTGGACGGCGCGGCGCAGAACACCGTTACCGCCTATCGCACCGATGTGGTCGGCTTCCTGTCCTTTCTGGCGCAGCACTGGGGGGCGGCGCCCGGCACCGCCGCGCTGGCGGCGATCGGCACTGCCGATCTGCGCGCCTGGATGGCCTTTGAACGGGGGCGCGGGGTCGGGGCCCGCTCGCTGGCGCGGGCGCTGTCCTCGGTGCGCAGCTTCTACCGCTGGCTGTCGGACCGCGAGGGGTTCGACGCGACCGCGGTGCTGGCCGCGCGCAGCCCCCGCTTCAGGCGCCCGCTGCCGCGCCCGCTGGCCGAGGATGCGGCGCGCGCGATGATCGCGACGGTGGAGGATCAGGCGCGCCAGCCCTGGACGGCGGCGCGGGACGGCGCGGTGCTGACGCTGCTCTGGGGCTGCGGGCTGCGGATCTCCGAGGCGCTTGGCCTGACCGGCGCCGACGCGCCGCTGCCGCCGGTGCTGCGCATCACCGGCAAGGGCGGGCGCGAGCGGATCGTGCCGGTGCTGCCCGCCGCGCGCGATGCGGTGGCAGAGTATCTGCGGCTGTGCCCCTGGCCTGCCGCACGCGGCGCGCCGCTGTTCCGCGGCCTGCGCGGCGGCGCGCTGAACCCGCGGCAGGTTGCCAGGGCGATGGAACAGGCGCGGATGAGCCTTGGCCTGCCCGCGACCGCCACGCCCCACGCCCTGCGCCACAGCTTTGCGACGCATCTGCTGGCGGCGGGCGGCGATCTGCGCGCGATCCAGGAGCTTCTGGGCCATGCCTCGCTGTCCACCACGCAGGCCTATACGGCGGTGGACACGGCCCGGCTGATGGAGGTCTACGCCGCCGCGCATCCCCGGGCCTAGCGACCGTGAAGGCCGCCGCGGGATCCTGCCGCGGGCTCCCGTCTGGCCGGGCGCCCCGCGCGGTTGCGCGGCGGGCCGAATTCCGCCATGACAGGCAGATGACACTGCGCCTCAAAGCCCTGTTCGTGCACCTTCTCACCGCCACGGGCGCGGTGCTGTCGATGCTTGCCATGCTGGCCGCCGTCGAAGAGCAGTGGAGCCTGATGTTCCTGTGGCTCGTCGTCGCGCTGGTCGTGGACGGGGTCGATGGCCCGCTGGCGCGGCGCTATCAGGTCAAGGTCAACTGGCCCACCTATGACGGGGTGCTGCTGGACCTGATCATCGACTACCTGACCTATGTGTTCATCCCGGCCTATGCGCTGTTCAAGTCCGGCATCCTGCCCGGCTGGACGGGCTGGATCGCGATCATCGTCATCGTCTATGGCTCGGTCATCTACTTCGCCGACACGCGGATGAAGACGAAGGACAATTCCTTTTCCGGCTTCCCCGCCTGCTGGAACATGGTGGTGCTGGTCCTGTTCGCGCTGAAACCGAATTTCGAGCTGACGCTGGCGATCGTGGTCGCGCTCGCCGTCGCGATGTTCCTCAACGTCAAGTTCATCCACCCGGTGCGCACCGACCGCTGGCGCGCGCTGTCGCTGCCGATGGCCCTGGCCTGGACCGGCTTTGCCGGCTGGGCGGCCTGGGTGGATTTCGACCCGCAAAGCTGGGCGCATTGGGGGCTGGTCGCGACCTCGCTCTACCTGCTGCTGGCCGGCGCGGTGCAGCAACTGGTCCCGCCGCGGCGCCAGCCGTGAACCCTCCGGCCGTGTCGCCGCGGCCTTTGCGGTTCCGGTCCGCAGGGCGCGACGGTTCCGCGACCACGGCATCCGGGCCGAGCGGGCATGACAGGTACGGGCATGACAGGTAATGGCAGCGCCTGCCGATGCCGCCTTCCGCCGATCACGCCGGGGTGACCGGGCGGCGCGGCACTGGCACGCAGCCATGCCCGCCCTACATTGAACGCAACCCCGAGCACAGGAGCCAGCCATGCTGAACGCGCTTTTCGGACGCAAGCCCGATCTTCCGACCAGGGCCGAGGCGCTGCCCGGCCGCGCCGAGCCCATTCCCACCGCCGAGACCCACTTCGTCAACGGCCGGCCGCTCACCGGGCCGCTGCCCCAGGGTATGCAGGAGGCGCTGTTCGGCATGGGCTGCTTCTGGGGGGCAGAGCGCATGTTCTGGGCCCTGCCCGGCGTCTGGGTGACGATGGCGGGCTATGCCGGCGGGCTGACCCCGAATCCCACCTACAAGGAGGTCTGCTCCGGCATGACCGGGCATAACGAGGTGGTGCGGGTGATCTACGACCCCGCCGTCATCAGCTATGACCAGTTGCTGAAGACCTTTTGGGAGAATCACGATCCCACCCAGGGGATGCGGCAGGGCAATGACCGCGGCACCCAGTATCGCAGCGGCATCTACACCTTTTCCCCCGAACAGCAGCAGGCCGCCGAGGCCAGCCGCGAGATCTATGGCAAGCGCCTGGCCGAGGCGGGCTATGGCCCCATCACCACCGAGATCCTGCCCGCGTCCGGGTTCTATCATGCCGAGGACTACCACCAGCAATACCTCGCCAAGACCCCCGGCGGCTATTGCGGGATCGGCGGCACCGGCGTTGCCTGCCCGATCGGCCTGACCGCCTGACGGCATCCTCCTGACGGCATCCGCCTGATGGCATCCGCCTGACGGGCCTCCGCCGCCCGGCGGCCACCGGGCCGATGCAGACGCCCGCCCATGCGCGGGACATCTGCCAGCCAGCTCACGCACGGGACGCGCCGCGCCTCTTGCGCTTCTTGCTGGCCCAAATATCCCGGGGGTCCGGGGGCAGAGCCCCCGGCCTTCGCACCCCGGCCTTCCCATCCCGGCCTCCCCGGCCGGCATGCCTTCCCCGCCCCGACGGCGCTTGACGCAACAGGCCGCGGCGACTATCGCAACCGGGCCTGACCTGCGGAGCCCGAGCCATGACCACCTTCACCGCCCTGACCACCCTTGCCGGACGCGCGCCGGCCGAGGCCCTCGGCGAGGCGCTGGAAGACCTCGAGCCCGAACCCACCGGCGTCGGCGTCTTCGAGATCGAGGACGGGTCGGGCCGCTGGGAGGTCGGTGGCTATTTCCTCGAACGGCCGGACGATACCCAGCTTGCGATCCTTGCGATGGCCTTCGGGGCAGAGCCCTTCGCGGTGTCCGAGATCCCCGAGACCGACTGGGTCGCGCATGTGCGGCGCGACCTGCACCCGATCGTGGCCGGGCGCTTCTTCCTCTATGGCGCGCATGATGCCGACAAGGTGCCCGCGGATGCCGAGCCCTTGCTGATCGAGGCGGCGATGGCCTTCGGCACCGGGCATCACGGCACCACGCAGGGGTGCCTGCTGGCGCTGGACAGGTTGGCGACGGAAGGCTTCGTCGGCCGCAACGTCGCCGATATCGGCTGCGGCACCGCGGTGCTGGCGATGGCGGCGGCGCGGATCTGGCCGGGCACGGTCATGGCTTCGGATCTCGACCGGATCGCGGTCGAGACGGCGGCGGCCAATGTCGCCGCGAACGGTCTCGAGGGCCGGGTGGAGTGTTTCGAGGCGGCCGGGTTCGCGCATCCGCGCCATGCCGGGGCCGCGCCCTATGACCTCGTCTTCGCCAATATCCTGAAGGGCCCGCTGATCGAGCTTGCGCCCGACATGGCGGCGCATATCGGCGCGGGAGGCCGCGCGATCCTCTCCGGTATCCTCAACCCGCAGGCCGACGAGACGGTCGCGGCCTATGTCTCGGCCGGGTTCGAGATGGCGGCGCGCGAGGAACTCGGCGAATGGACGACGCTGGTGATGAAGCGGACGGCATGACGCCGGTCTTCGCGTGACCGCGCGATCTTGCGGCACCATCTTGCGGCACCGTCTGGCCGCGCGGGCGCCATCGAGGGCATGGCGGATGCGAGGCGAGACGATGCCGGCACGGGCCCCGGTCAGACAAAGGGCCGGTGCAGACGCATCTGCCACGGCCCTTTTCCTGCTGGTCTTCTTTCTGCTGGTCTTCTATCGCCGGTGCGGCGCGGGTTCAGCCGCGTGCGCTGATCGCGTCGATGTCGCTGCGCGACAGACCGATATCGTCGAGTTCGCGGTCCGACAGGCGCGAGAGCGCCTTGCGGGTGATGCGGGCATTGTTCCACGCGGCGCACGCGGCAAGGAGCCGGCCCGCGAGCCCGGCACCGACGCCCGCGGCAGCCGTGCGGTTCGTTTCAAAGGCGGCCATGATCTTCAGTCCTTCATAAACTGCGTAATTTGGAAGCATCATGCTTCATGATCCGCAAATATGCCGGGCGGAATCGTAACGCAAGCGGCTCAAAGGCATGGTCGCCATGCGGCCGCTGCATGGCTCGCGCAGGCGGCCACGCCTTGTCAACAAAGAGCAAATCCGCCCGTGAAACCTGCCGAAACGGCGCTGCGGATCGTCGCTTTCAGGCAGAATGCACCCCGATCTCGGCGCGCGCACCCGGCCATGCCTTGCCGCTGGCGAATGTTCGCGTTTCGTGCTAGTGGGTCGGAAAAGCCGCAAACTGTCTGCACTCGCCGCCTTGCGGGCGATGCGGGCCGCAACGCAGGCGGCAAGACGGGCGGCGAACCAGGCGGCGGGGCAGGCGGGATGCGGATTTTGGGAATCGATCCGGGGCTTCGGACCACGGGCTGGGGCGTGATCGACGTGACGGGCGCCCGGTTGAGCCATGTCGCGAACGGGCTCTGCCTCTCGGGCAGCGGCGATCTGGCGATGCGGCTGCTGGCGCTCTTCGAGCAGTTGACCGAGGTGTTCGCCCGGTTCGCCCCGACGGCGGCGGCGGTCGAGCAGACCTTCGTGAACAAGGATGCCTCGGGCACGCTGAAGCTGGGGCAGGCGCGGGCGGTGGCGCTGCTGGTGCCGGCGCGCTGCGGGCTGGTGGTGGGCGAATATGCCCCGAACGCGGTCAAGAAGGCCGTGGTCGGGGTGGGCCATGCCGGCAAGCATCAGGTCGCGCACATGGTGCGCTTTCAACTGCCGGGGGTGGATCTCGCGGGGCCGGATGCGGCCGATGCGCTGGCTGTGGCGATCACCCACGCCCACCATCTGCAGGGCGCGGGGCGGATGTCGGCGGCCCTCCTCGGCGCCGAGGCACGGGCCGGCGGCCCGCGCGGCGCGGCGGAGGGCTGGGCCGCGATTGCGCGAACCCGGATGAAGGGCGGCGGCGTGAAGGGCGGGGCGGCATGATCGGGCGTATCGCGGGGGTGATCGTGCACCGGGCGATGGACCATGTGCTGATCGACGTGCGCGGGGTCGGCTATATCGTCCACGTCTCGGACCGCACCGCCGCCAGCCTGCCGCCGGTGGGCGAGGTCTGCGCGCTTTATACCGAACTCCTCGTGCGCGAGGATCTGCTGCAACTCTTCGGCTTCACCTCGCTGCCCGAGAAGGAGTGGCACCGGCTCCTGACCTCGGTCCAGGGGATCGGCGCCAGGGCGTCGATGGCGATCCTCGGCACGCTGGGGGCGGAGGGCGTGGGGCGGGCGATTGCGCTTGGCGACTGGAACGCGCTGCGGCAGGCGCCGGGTGTCGGCCCGAAGCTGGCGCAGCGCGTGGTGATGGAGCTGAAGGACAAGGCGCCGGCGGTGATGGCGATGGGCGGGGCGCTGACGGTGGATGTAAGCCAGCCGGCGGACGCGCCCGGGCCGGCGGGCGCGCCGTCGCCGCGGCCCACCGTCTCGACCGGCGCCGCGGCGACGGCGGATGCGCTCTCGGCGCTGGTCAACCTTGGCTACGGGCAGGGCGAGGCCGCCGCCGCCGTGGCCGAGGCCGCGGGCGCGGACCCCGGCGCGCCGACCCCCGCGCTGATCCGCGCGGCGCTGCGGCTGCTTGCGCCGAAGCCTTGAGCGGGGTCCGGCAGGCACCCATATTCCGCCTGTAAACTGGCTGGAGGCAGGCATGGGCTATACCAGAACGGCGATCCTGATGGCGGCGATGACGGCGCTGTTCATGGGCGTCGGCTATCTTCTGGGCGGGCAGGGCGGAATGCTGATCGCGCTGGTGGTTGCCGGGGCGATGAACGTCTTCGGCTGGTGGAACTCCGACAAGGCGGTGCTGCGCATGTACGGCGCCCGCGAGGTGACCGAGGCCGAGGCGCCCGCCTTTGTGGGCCTGGTGCGCGAGATGACGGCGCGGGCCGGGATGCCGATGCCGAAATGCTACATCATCGACAGCGACCAGCCCAACGCCTTCGCCACCGGGCGCAACCCGCAGAATGCCGCCGTGGCCGCGACGACGGGCCTGCTGGCCCGGCTGACCGCCGAGGAGGTGGCGGGGGTCATGGCGCATGAACTGGCGCATATCCGCAACCATGACACGCTGATCATGACGGTGACGGCGACCTTCGCGGGCGCGATCTCCATGCTGGCCAACTTCGCGCTGTTCTTTGGCAACCGCGAGCGGCAGGGCGGGCTGATCGGCACGCTGGCGCTGATGATCCTTGCGCCGATGGCGGCGGCGCTGGTGCAGATGGCGATCAGCCGCACCCGCGAGTATGAGGCCGACCGGCAGGGCGCGCAGATCTGCGGCCAGCCGCTGTGGCTCGCCTCGGCGCTCGGCAAGATCGAGGCCTTCGCGCAGCGCATCGACAACCCCGCGGCAGAGCGCAACCCCGCCAGCGCGCACATGTTCATCATCAACCCGCTGCACGCCCACGCGCATGACAGGCTGTTCTCGACGCATCCAAGCACCGCGAACCGGATCGCCGCGCTCAGGGCGATGGCGGGGGAGGCGCAAGCGGTTGACGCGGCGCCGGGCCGGCTGCCGCGGGTGCGGCGCGCGGCGCGCAAGGGGCCCTGGGGGTAGCTTTCGGCAGCTCGTTCCGGGCACCGGCACCGGGGTCGCCCGTCCGTCCGTGCTTGCATCGCGGCGCGTTCCGGGCAAGAACGGAAGGGAAACGACGGAAGGTTGCCCATGCCCGCCCCCGATCCGATGCTGCGCCCGGCCAGCCTGCCCGAGGATCCGGGCGGGGCCGACCGGGCGCTGCGGCCGCAGGCGCTGTCGGAGTTCGTCGGGCAGGCCGAGGCGCGCGCCAACCTGCGCGTCTTCATCCAGAGCGCGCGGATGCGCGGCGAGGCGATGGACCACACGCTGTTCCACGGCCCCCCCGGCCTTGGCAAGACCACGCTGGCGCAGATCATGGCGCGCGAGCTGGGGGTGAATTTCCGAATGACCTCCGGCCCCGTCATCGCCAGGGCAGGCGATCTCGCGGCGATCCTGACCAATCTCGAGGCGCGGGACGTGCTGTTCATCGACGAGATCCATCGGCTGAACCCGGCGGTGGAAGAGATCCTCTACCCCGCGATGGAGGATTTCGAGCTGGACCTCGTGATCGGCGAGGGCCCGGCGGCGCGCACGGTGCGGATCGAGTTGCAGCCCTTCACGCTGGTCGGCGCCACGACGCGGCTCGGCCTGCTGACCACGCCCCTGCGCGACCGCTTCGGCATCCCGACCCGGCTGCAGTTCTATACCGAGGACGAGCTGGACCTCATCGTCGCGCGCGGGGCGCGGCTGATGGGCGTGTCCTCGGACCCCGACGGCACGCGCGAGATTGCGAGGCGCGCGCGCGGCACGCCGCGCATCGCCGGGCGGCTGCTGCGCCGGGTGGTGGATTTCGCGCTGGTCGAGGGCGACGGCCGGCTGACGCGCGAGATCGCGGATTCGGCGCTGACCCGGCTGGGGGTGGATCATCTGGGGCTCGACGGCGCCGATCGCCGCTACCTCATGCTGATCGCCGAGCATTACGCCGGCGGCCCGGTGGGGGTGGAAACGCTCTCGGCCGCCCTGTCCGAGGCGCGCGACGCGATCGAGGAGGTGATCGAGCCCTATCTTCTGCAACAGGGCCTGATCCAGCGCACCCCGCGCGGGCGGATGCTGGCAAGCCGGGCGTGGAGCCATCTGGGCATGGCGCCGCCGCCGCCGCCGGGGCAGGCGGACCTCTTCGGCTGACTTGAGGCGCGGGCGCGATGGCCTTATGGCTGGGGCGTTTCGCAGGCAGGGCAGGTCAGATGAGCGCAGACGAGATCACCCCCGAGGGCATCACCGCGCTCTTTACCCGCGGGGCGGGGGATTACCTCTTTGCCCGCTGGGGCCGGCCGATCGTGCCGGTGGTGTTCGGCGTCGATGATGCGACGCTGGCCACGGTGAAGGGCGCGATCGAGGCGGTGGTGGCGCTGGCCGGGCACAGGATGGCCGGGACGGACCCCGAGCTTGGCGCGAACCTGATGGTGTTCTTCCTGCGGGACTGGGCCGAACTGCTGGAGGTGCCGAACCTCGGCCGCCTGCTGGACGGGCTGGAGCCGCTGGTGGCGCGGCTTCAGGCGGCCGATGCCAACCAGTACCGGGTGTTCCGCTTCGATGCCGCGGGCGCGATCCGGGCGGCCTTCGTCTTCGTGCGGATGGATGATGCGCTCCGCGAGGTGCCGGCGGCGACGCTGGCGCTGAGCCAGGCGGTGCAGGTGATCGTGCTGTGGTCGGATGCGGCCTTCCGCGGGGCCTCGCCGCTGGCACTGGTCGAGGGGGTGGCGGTGCTGCGCCCCGAGATCGCGGCGGTGATCCGCGCGGCCTATGACCCGGTGCTGCCGGCCGCCTCGCGCGAGCCGGGGCACGGGCTGCGGCTGGCGGCGCGGGCGGGGCGGCTGATATGAACGCGCACCGCTTCGCCCTGCGGGTCTATTACGAGGATACCGACCTTGCGGGCATCGTCTATTACGCCAATTACCTCAAGTTCATCGAGCGCGGGCGCAGCGAGTGGGTGCGCAGCCTCGGGGTGGATCAGGTCCGCCTGAAGGCCGAGGCGGGGATCGTCTTTGCCGTGCGTCGGGTGGAGGCGGATTATCTGCGCCCCGCCCGCCATGACGACGAACTGGTGGTGGAAACGCGGGCGGTGGCCGTGACGGCGGCGCGGATCGTGCTGGATCAGGCGGTGATGCGCGGGACCGAGCGGCTGTTTCAGGCGCGGGTGGTGCTGGTCTGCCTCTCGGCGGGCGGTGCCCCGGCGCGGATCCCGGCGGGGTTGCGGCAGACGCTGGCGCAGGCGCTGCCCCTCGGCGAGGCTCCGCCGGCACGGCGCCCCGATCCTGCCGCCGCGACGCGGCATTGACGCAGATGTGTTGGCTTTTGCCCTTCCGCCGTATAGGATCGCGTGCAATGAGGGCTTGAAGAACACGGCCCCACAACCGGCGAGCAGCACATATATGGAAACCGAAGCCCTTGCGATGGCGCAGGAGATCGACTTCTCCTTGCTTGCGCTTTTTGCGCGCGCCACCCTGACCGTGAAACTGGTGATGCTGATGCTGGCGGTGGCCAGCATCTGGTCCTGGTCGATCATCGTGCAGAAGTTCATCACCTACCGGATGGCGCGGCGCGAGGCATCGATCTTCGACCGGGCGTTCTGGTCGGGCGAGCCGCTGGACGAGCTGTTCGAGAAGATCGGCAGCGCGCCGGACGGGGCCAGCGAGAAGATCTTCGCCGCCGGAATGCTGGAATGGCGGCGCAGCCACCGGCAGGATGGCGGGCTGATCGCGGGGGCGCAGGCGCGGATCGACCGCTCGATGGACGTGGCCATCGCCAAAGAGGCCGAGCGGCTGAACTCGGGGCTGGGCGTGCTGGCCACGACCGGCGCCACGGCGCCCTTCATCGGGCTGTTCGGCACGGTCTGGGGCATCAAGACCGCGTTCGAGCAGATCGCCATCTCGCAGAACACCAGCCTTGCGGTGGTGGCCCCCGGCATTGCCGAGGCGCTGCTCGCGACGGGCATCGGCCTTCTGGCCGCCATCCCGGCGGTGATCTTCTACAACAAGCTCTCGGCCGACAGCGACAAGATCGTTTCGGGCTACGAGGCCTTCGCCGACGAATTCGCCACCATCCTCTCGCGCCAGCTGGACGCCTGAGCCATGGGCGCGGGCGTGGCCAGAAAGTCCGGCGGAGGGGGCCGGCGCGGGCGGCGGCGGAGCAGACCCGCCGCGATGAGCGAGATCAACATCACGCCCTTCGTGGACGTGATGCTGGTGCTGCTGGTGATCTTCATGGTCGCGGCGCCGCTGATGACCGTCGGCGTGCCGCTGGAACTGCCGAAGACCGCCGCGCAGGCGGTGCCGACGCAGCAGGAAGAGCCGCTGACCATTTCCATCACCGCCGAGGGCGGGGTGTCGATCATGAACACCGAGACGCCCGAGGACGAGCTGATCGACCGGCTGCGCGCCATCGCGGCAGAGCGAAGCGATGACAAGCTGTTCCTGCGCGCCGACGGGTCGATCCCCTATGCGCGCGTGGTGCAGGTGATGGGCGCGCTGAATGCGGGCGGCTTCACCTCGATCATCCTTGTGACCGAGGCGGGCGGGCCGCGGTTCGATGGCGCGGTAGCGGCCCCGAGCGAGTAAAGGCAGCCCATGGCGAGCCCGGAAAAGATCGGCATCACGGTATCGGCGGCGGGTCATGCGGGGGTGTTCCTGTGGGCCGTGCTCGGCGGCTGGCTGTTCCAGCCGCAGCCGAGCGAGCCGGTGGAGATGGCCGAGGTCTCGCTGATGTCGGAAAGCGAATTCGCGGCGATCTCGGCGGCGGCCGAGGCGGCCGCCAGCCGTGCGCCCGTGGCCGCGCCCGAAGCGCCCTCGCCCCCCGCCGCGCCGGAGGTGCCGGAGCCGGAGCAACCGCCCGCCGGGCAACCTGCGGAGTCTGCGCAGGCGACGCCCGAGCCTCCCGCGCCGGACGCGCAGCCCGACGCCGCCCCCGATGTCAGCGAACCGACCCCGCCGGCGGCCGCCCGGTCCGAGGCGCCGCCGACCCCCCCGCTCCCGCCGGTCGAGGAGCCGAGCGCGACGATCCTGACCGAGATCAGCCCCCGCCCTCGCCCGCGCCCCGCGCCCCGCGTGGCCCCGACCCCCGCCGAGGCGCCGGAGCCCGATGCGCAGGTCTCGGAAACCGCCGAGGCCGAGACGCGCCCCGAACCCACGCCCGAGCCCGAGCCGGTGCCCGAGCCCCCGCGCGAGGAGGCCGCGCCCCCCGAGGCCACGACCGAGATCGTGACCGAGGCGACCGAGACCGACGAGGCGCCGGAAAGCTCGGCGCCGCTTGCCACGTCGCGCCCGCGCCCGCGCCCCGCCCGCCCGGCGCGCCCCGCCCCGCAGGCCGACTCCCCGCCGGCCGAGACGCGGACGGCCGAGACGCGGACGGCCGCCGCCGAACGGGGCAAGCCTGCCGCCCCCGCGCGCGAGGATGTGGTCGCGGACGCGCTGGCCGAGGCGCTGGCCTCCGAACAGGCGGCGAAACCCGCAGCCGGGCAGGGCCGCGCGGCCTCCGGCCCGCCGATGACCTCGGGCGAGAAGGACGCGCTGCGGCTGGCGGTGCAGGCCTGCTGGAATACCGGCTCGCTGTCCTCCGACGCCTTGCAGGTGACGGTGACGGTGCGGGTGCTGATGTCGCCCGACGGGCGGCCGCAATCGAACAGCATCGAGATGCTGGGCTACGAGGGCGGGTCGCAGGCGGCGGCGCGGCAGGCCTATGAGGCGGCGCGGCGCGCGATCATCCGCTGCGGGGCCAACGGCTATGACCTGCCGGCCGAGAAATATGACCAGTGGGACGAGATCGAGATGATCTTCAACCCGACGAACATGAGGATCAAGTGACGGGCCGGATGCAGCGCGCGGAACGATCGCGCGGAACGATCCCCGGAACGATCCTTGGCCCGCGCCGGTTGGGCCGGGCGAGGACAGGCAGAACCTGCCGCCGCCCGGCGGCATGGCAGTGGTTTCTTAAGGTGGCCCGCCGGGCCCGCAAGAGAGGGGTTGCAACGCCCATGTTTCGACATCTGACACTGGCGCTGGCACTTGCCGGCGCAGCCTTCGCCGCGGCGCCGCTGGCCGCGCAGGACGGCCCGCTGCGGCTGGAAATCACCGAAGGCGTGATCGAGCCGCTGCCCTACGCGGTGCCGGCCTTCGTGGCGGAGAACTCGGCGGCGCAGAAATATGCCACCGAAATCTCGCGCGTCGTCGCCTCGGATCTCAGCGGCACCGGCCTCTTCCGCGAGATCCCGGCTTCGGCCCATATCGCCCGCGTCACCAGCTTTGACGCGCCGGTGGGCTATGCCGACTGGAAGGCGGTCAATGCCGAGGCGCTGATCACCGGGGCGGTGTCCGTTTCGGGCGACCGGCTGACGGTGAAGTTCCGGCTGTATGACATCTATTCCGGCCAGCAACTGGGCGAGGGGCTGCAATTCGCCGCCACCACCGCAAGCTGGCGGCGGATGGCGCACAAGGTCGCCGATGCCGCCTACAGCCGGATCACCGGCGAAGGCGCGTATTTCGACAGCCGCGTGGTCTTCGTCGCCGAAACCGGGCCCAAGAACGCGCGCCAGAAGCGGCTTGCCGTGATGGATTACGACGGCGCCAACGTGCAGTACCTGACCGACTCCAGCACCATCGTGCTGGCGCCGCGTTTCTCGCCCACCGGCGACCGGGTGCTGTACACCTCGTTCGAAACCGGCTTTCCGCGGATCAAGCTGCTGAACGTGGCATCCGTCACCGCGCAGCTTCTGCCCGAAACGCCGGGCACCATGACCTTCGCGCCGCGCTTCTCGCCCGACGGGCGGCAGGTCGTCTACTCGCTGGAACAGGGCGGCAATACCGACATCTGGAAGATGGACCTGAACACCGGGCAGTCGGCGAGGCTGACCAACACCCCCTCGATCGAGACGGGCCCCTCCTACAGCCCCGATGGCAGCAGGATCGTGTTCGAGAGCGACCGTTCGGGCACGCAGCAGCTTTACATCATGTCGGCCTCGGGCGGCGAGCCGACGCGGATCAGCTTCGGCCAGGGCCGCTATGGCACGCCGGTCTGGTCGCCGCGCGGCGACCTCATCGCCTTCACCAAGCAGAACGAGGGCCGCTTCCATATCGGGGTGATGCGCACGGATGGCTCCGAGGAGCGGCTGCTCACCGCCTCGTTCCTTGACGAGGGACCGACCTGGGCGCCGAATGGCCGCGTGATCATGTTCACCCGCGAGACGGCGGGCGCAGGCGGGGAGCCGCGGCTCTATTCGGTGGACATCACCGGGAGGAACCTGAAGGTCGTGCCGACGGCGGGCGCGGCATCGGACCCGGCCTGGTCGCCGCTGCTGCCCTGATGCCGGCGACCCGAGACGGAGCGTTTCCAAAGCGCGGACGCAATGATAACCTGACAGCCAAAGGCCACCGGATCCATCGGCGGCATCCATCGGCGGCCCAATGGCCACAAGAACACAGGCGGAACGACATGAGACTGCACTCCTCGGCCCTTCTTCTGATCGGCGCACTGGCCCTTGCGGCCTGCAACAACCCGAACCGCTTTGGCGCGGGCGGAGCGGGCGGAGCGGGGGGCGCGGGCGGCTACGGCGGCGTCGGCACCACCGGGCTTGGCGGCGCGAACGACCCGAACTCGCCGGCCTACTTTTCGCAGACCGTGGGCGACCGGGTGCTGTTCGCGGTGGACCAGTCCACCCTCAGCCCCGAGGCGCGGATGATCCTGACCGGGCAGGCCCAGTGGCTTGCAAGCCATCCGCAATACACCGCGATCATCGAGGGCCATGCCGACGAGCAGGGCACGCGGGAATACAACCTTGCCCTTGGCGCGCGCCGCGCCAGCGCCGTGCAGGAGTTCCTGATCAGCCAGGGCGTCGCGCCGAACCGGCTGCGCACCGTCAGCTATGGCAAGGAGCGTCCGTTGCAGGTCTGCTCCGAGGAAAGCTGCTATGCGCAGAACCGCCGCGCCGTGACCGTGATCTCGGTCGGGGCCGGAAGCTGACACGGGGGCAGCCATGATCCGGCTTTCGGGCCTTGCCCTGTGCGTCTTCGCGCTGGCCGCCCCCCTTGCGGGTGCGGCCCGTGCCGAGACGCTGGCCGATATCCGGGCCGAGCTGTCGCAGCTGGCCGCGATGCTGCAATCGCTGAAGTCCGAGCTTGTCAGCTCGGGCACCGGCCTGCAGGCCGCGGGCGGGGCCACGGCGCTGGACCGGATGAACACGATGGAGGCGGAACTGGCGCGGCTGACCGCGCAGACCGAGGAGTTGCAGAACCGCATCGACCGCGTGGTGTCGGACGGCACCAACCGGATCGGCGATCTGGAATTCCGGCTCTGCGAGATGGAGGACGGCTGCGACCCGGCCAACCTTCCGGTCACCGCCACGCTTGGCGGCGAGGCGGGCAGCGCCGCGCCGGCCGTCCCGTCACCTGCCGTCCCGTCACCGGCCGGGACGAGGCCGCCCGCGCGCGGGGCAGAGCCTGGGGCAGTGCGCGGGGCAGAGCTTGCGGTAGGCGAGCAGGCGGATTTCGATCGGGCCCGGGAGGTGCTCGATCAAGGTGACTTTCGCCGCGCCGCTGACCTCTTTGCGACCTTTACCCAAACCTACACGGGCGGCCCGCTGACCGGCGAGGCGCATTTCCGGCGCGGCGAGGCGCTGCGCCAGCTTGGCGAGACGGCGGATGCCGCCCGCGCCTATCTCGACGGCTTCTCGGGCAGCCCCGACGGGCCCTTCGCCGCCGACAACCTGCTGCGGCTTGGCACCTCGCTTGGCGAGCTTGGCCAGCGGAGCGAGGCGTGCGTGACGCTGGCCGAGGTTGGGGTCCGCTTCCCCGGCCATCCGGCGACGGCCGAGGCCGCGGCGCAGATGCGCAGCCTCGGCTGCCAGTGACGGCCGAAGGTGACGGCTGCCGGGCGGTGATCCGGGATCCGCTGCTGCGGACAGTGGTTGCGGAACTTGCGCCCGGGCGGTTCGACCGTCTGGGCGTTGCCGTGTCGGGCGGCGGCGATTCGGTGGCGCTGCTGCATCTGCTGGCGGCCTGGCGCGCGGCGGCCGGGCCGGATCTGGCGCCGGATCTGCTGGCGGTGACGGTGGATCACGGGCTGCGGCCGGACGCCGCGGCAGAGGCGGCGGCGGTCGCGCGGACCTGCGCGGGGCTGGGCGTGCCGCACAGGGTGCTGCGCTGGCAGGGCTGGGACGGGCGCGGCAACCTGCAGGACGCGGCCCGGCGCGCGCGGCAGCGGCTGATCGCGGACTGGGCGGCGGGGCAGGGCCTGCCTGCGGTGGCGCTTGGCCATACCGCCGACGATCAGGCCGAGACGGTGCTGCTGCGGCTGGCGCGCGGCTCTGGCGTGGACGGGCTGGCCGGGATGGCGGCGCGGCGGCAGGTGGAAGGGCTGCTGTGGCTGCGCCCGCTGCTGGGGCTGCGGCGCGCCGAGTTGCGCGACTGGCTGCGCGCGCGCGGGGTCGGCTGGGCCGAGGACCCTTCCAACGAGGACATGCGGTTCGACCGCGTGAAGGCGCGGCGGGCGCTGGCGGTGCTCGCGCCGCTGGGGATTGACGCGGCGGGGCTGCTGGACACCGCCGCGCGAATGCGCATGGCGCGGGATGCGCTGGCAGAGGCGGCGCAGGCGGCCGCGCGCGCGCTGGCGCGCATCGACGGCGGCGACGTGCTGCTGGCTGCGGGGTATGCGGGCCTGCCCGAGGAGACGCGCCTGCGCATCGCCGCCCATGCGCTGCGCTGGATCGGCGGGGGCGCCTACCGCCCGCGTCTGGCGGCGCTGCGCGGCGCGCTGGCATCGGCCGCGGCGGGCAAGCCTGCAACGCTGGCCGGCTGCCTGCTGCTGCCCGAGAAAGGTGGCCTGCGCATCGCGCGCGAGCCGCAGGCGGTGGCCGGCACGCGGGCCGCGCCGGGCGCGCTGTGGGATGGCCGCTGGCGGCTGCACGGGCCGGGGCCCGAGGGCTGCGAGGTGCGGGCGCTCGGGCCTGCGGGGCTGGCGCTGTGCCCCGACTGGCGCGGCTGGGGCCGCCCCCGCGCCGCGCTGGCGGCGACGCCTGCGGTCTGGCGCGGCGGCGATCTGGTCGCGGCGCCGCTGGCCGGGCGACCGGGGGGATGGACCGCAGAGCTTGCCTGCGGGGAGGAGGACTTCGTTCTGTCGCTGATCTTGGATTGAACCTGCCCGCCAAATCCCTATTTTGAACGGCAAGAGGCACCGCGCGCCGCCAATGGCACGGGGCTGTCCGCACAAATGGAGGTTTCCCCCTTGGGCAACGCGCGCAATATCGCCTTCTGGGTCGTGCTGTTCCTGCTCATTCTTGCGCTCTTCAACCTGTTTTCGGGCGGGCAGAGCACGATGAACTCGCGCTCGATCAGCTATTCGGACTTTGTCCGGCGCGTTGACGCGGGCGAGGTCGCCTCGGTCACGCTGGACGGCGAGCAGGTGATCCTGCGTGGCAAGGACGGTCAGCAATACGTGACGGTCAAGCCGGAGCCGGACCAGATTACCGACCGGCTGATCGCCAATGACGTGGAAGTGAAGGTCGAGCGGCAGGAGCAGTCGGGCTTCCTGTCGATGCTCTCGCTGTGGCTGCCGTTCCTGCTGCTGATCGGCATCTGGATATTCTTCATGAACCGGATGCAGGGCGGCGGCAAGGGCGGGGCGATGGGCTTTGGCAAGAGCCGCGCCAAGCTGCTGACCGAAAAGCAGGGCCGCGTCACCTTCGACGACGTGGCCGGCATCGACGAGGCCAAGGAAGAGCTGGAGGAGATCGTCGAATTCCTGCGCAACCCGCAGAAGTTCAGCCGTCTGGGCGGCAAGATCCCGAAGGGCGCGCTGCTGGTCGGCCCGCCCGGCACCGGCAAGACGCTGCTGGCCCGCGCCATCGCGGGCGAGGCGGGCGTGCCGTTCTTCACCATCTCGGGCTCGGACTTCGTGGAAATGTTCGTGGGCGTCGGCGCAAGCCGGGTGCGCGACATGTTCGAGCAGNNTCGTCTTCATCGACGAGATCGACGCGGTGGGCCGGGCCCGCGGCGTCGGCATGGGCGGCGGCAATGACGAGCGCGAACAGACGCTGAACCAGCTTCTGGTCGAAATGGACGGGTTCGAGGCGAATGACGGCGTGATCATCATCGCCGCCACCAACCGCAAGGACGTGCTGGACCCGGCGCTGCTGCGCCCCGGCCGCTTCGACCGGCAGGTGACCGTCGGCAACCCCGACATCAAGGGCCGCGAGAAGATCCTCAACGTCCATGCCCGCAAGGTTCCGCTCGGCCCCGATGTGGATCTGCGCACCATCGCGCGCGGCACGCCCGGCTTTTCGGGCGCCGACCTAGCCAACCTCGTCAACGAGGCGGCGCTCACCGCGGCGCGCAAGGGCCGCCGCTTCGTGACGATGGACGATTTCGAGAATGCCAAGGACAAGGTGATGATGGGCCCGGAGCGGCGGTCGATGATCATGTCCGACGAGGACAAGGAAATGACCGCCTATCACGAGGCCGGCCACGCCATCGTCGGGATCAAGCTGCCCAAGTGCGACCCGGTCTACAAGGCGACGATCATGCCCCGCGGCGGCGCGCTTGGCATGGTGATGAGCCTGCCCGAGATGGACCGCCACAGCTGGCACAAGGACCAGATGAAGGACCGCATCGCGATGGGCATGGCCGGCAAGGCCGCCGAGGTGAAGAAATGGGGCGAGGAGCGCGTCTCCTCGGGGGCCAGCGGCGATATCCAGGCGGTGTCGGCGGTGGCGCGGGCGATGGTGATGCGCTGGGGCATGTCCGAGAAGATCGGCAATATCGACTATTCCGAAGCGCATGAAGGCTATCAGGGCAATACCGGCGGCTTCAGCGTCTCGGCGGAAACCAAGCGCATGATCGAGGACGAGGTGAAGGTGATCGTGGACGAGGGCTATGCCCGCGCGATGCAGATCCTGAATGAGTACGAGGACGAGTTCGAGCGGCTGGCCCAGGGCCTGCTGGAGTACGAAACGCTCACCGGGGACGAGATCAAGCGGGTGCTGCGCGGCGAGCCGCTGAGCGATTCCGATGATGAAACCCCCTCCTCGGGCAACACCCCCAGCGTCACCGCGATCCCGAAGACGACCAAGCCCAGACCGCCGAAGGGCGGGCTCGAACCCGAGCCGACGGCCTGACGCCCCCCGTGTCCGCCCGCAAGGACTGGAACCCCGGGATCCATGCCCGGTTTCGGGGCCTTCGCCTGCGGCCGGCGCTGGATCTGCTGGCGCAGGTGCAGCGCCTTCCCGATGGCGATGTGGTGGATCTCGGCTGCGGCAGCGGCGCCGTCGGCCCGGCGCTGGCCGCGCTCTACCCCGATCGCCGCCTGATCGGCATCGACGCCTCGCCCGCGATGCTGGCAGAGGCGGCGGCAACCGGCGCCTATCGGCAATGCCTCGCCGAGGATGCCGCTGTCTGGGAGCCGGCAAGCCCGCCCGCGCTGATCTTTTCCAATGCGGCGCTGCACTGGCTGGGCGATCACGACAGGCTGCTGCCGCGGCTCGCCTCGCGGGTGGCGCCGGGCGGCACGCTCGCCGTGCAGATGCCGCGGCAGTACAACGCGCCCTCGCACCGCTTCTTGCGCGACTTCGCCACCGAGATGTTCCCCGATCGCTTCGACTTCGTGGACTGGCACCCCCCGGTGCGCACGCCGCTGGACTATTACCGGCTGCTGGCCCCGCTCGGCCAGCTGAACATATGGGAAACCGACTACATCCAGCGGCTGACGCCCGAGGGTGCGGGAGTGGGTGCGGGAGAGGGCGCGGGCCATCCGGTGCGGCGCTTCACCGAAGGCACCGCGCTTCGGCCGTTTCTGGACAGGCTCTCGGCGGTGGAAGCCGACGCCTTCGTCGCCCGCTATGACGAGGCGCTTGCCGCGGCCTATCCGGTGGAGCATGACGGGGCGGTGCTGTTTCCGTTCCGGCGGGTGTTCATCGTGCTGCAACTGCCCGCGCTCCCGGTCTGACGGCCGGGAAAAGCCACGGAAAGGCCATCGGGCGGTCCGACGCAGCGGCGCGCGGGCGGATCAGACGAGCACAAGCACCGTGGAGGCGAGGGCGAGTCCCAGGCCGAAGCCGAGATTGATGGCGATCGTGGCGGCACGCATGCAGTCCTCCTGCGGGTTGGTCGTGGTCATGGCGGTGTCTTCGGTCGCTCAACGCCGGCGGGCCGGCGAAGTTCCGCCGGTCCGTCCCCGCGCTCCGGCAGGCCGGACAGGATCGGGCAGAGACCGGAGCGACGAAGACTGCCAAAGACAAGCGCCGCGAGACCCTGTATCGAGATCGCGCCCGCGGCGGCCAGGCCCCGCCCGCCCCTGCCCACAGGAGAGCCGATGACCAAGCTTCCCCAGATCGCCACGATGGCAGAGCTGCGCCTCGAGATCGACCGGCTGGATGCCGCGCTGGTCGATCTGCTGGCCGAGCGCACCGCGATGATCGACCGCGCCATCGAACTGAAGCCGGGCGAAGGGCTGCCGGCCCGGATCGAGAGCCGGGTCGAGGATGTGCTGGCCAAGGTGCGCGCCCGGGCAGAGGCGGCGGGCGCGCCGCCCGAACTCGTCGAGGTGCTGTGGCGCGAGATGATGGAATTCTTCATCGCACGCGAAGAGAGCGTGCTTGGCAGAGGGGATGGCGGGACATGACGGCGAAGATCATCGACGGCAAGGACTTCGCGGCCAGGGTGCGCGGGCAGGTGGCCGAAGGCGTGGCGCGGCTGAAGGCCGGTCACGGCATCACGCCGGGGCTGGCGGTCGTGCTGGTCGGCGAGGATCCGGCCAGCGAGGTCTATGTGCGCAACAAGGGCCGCCAGACGCGCGAGGCGGGGATGGCCAGCTTCGAGCACAAGCTGCCCGCAGACGCCCCCGAGGCCGACCTTCTGGCGCTGATCGCGCGGCTGAACGCCGATCCGGCGGTGCACGGCATCCTCGTGCAACTGCCGCTGCCGGCGCAGATGAGCGCCGATCTGGTGATCAACGCCATCGACCCGGCCAAGGATGTGGACGGCTTCCACATCCTCAATGTCGGACGGCTCGCCACCGGGCAGAAGGCGATGGTGCCCTGCACGCCGCTCGGCTGCCTGATGATGCTGCGGCGCCATCCGGGCAGCCTGTCGGGGCTGAACGCGGTCGTTGTCGGGCGCAGCAACATCGTCGGCAAGCCGATGGCGCACCTCCTGCTGGCCGAAAGCTGCACGGTGACGGTGGCGCACAGCCGCACGCGGGATCTGGCGGCGGTCTGCCGGGGGGCGGACATCCTGGTGGCGGCGGTCGGGCGGCCCGGGATGATCACTGGCGACATGGTAAAGCCGGGGGCCACGGTCATCGATGTCGGCATCAACCGGGTGGAGCGCGAGGGCAGGACAAGGCTGGTCGGCGACGTGGACTTCGCCAGCGCGGCAAGCGTCGCCGGCGCGATCACCCCGGTGCCGGGCGGGGTGGGGCCGATGACCATCGCCTGCCTGCTGGCCAACACGCTGACAGCCACCTGCCGCGCGCATGGCCTGCCCGAACCCGAGGGGCTGACCCCCTGACGGACGGGCCGCGGGCTCAGCCGCGCCGTTCGGGTCGCCGCGCGGGCCCGCCCGCCGGGCGCGCGGCCCCGCGCGGCATCGGCAGGCAGACCGCCCGCCGCCCCGTCAGCACCGCCACCGCGCCGGGGGCCATCAGCGCACAGAGCGCCGGATCGGTGGTCGCCAGCCCGCCGGTATAGGTGCCGAAGGCCGGCAGCACCGCCCGCGCCGCGTCGATCAGGAAACAGGGCCGCGCCAGCGCCTGCCCCCGCGCCGTGACCCGCGCCTTGGGGTGGTAATGGCCAGACACCTCCCCCACCGCGCCGGGCGCGGCGATATGGCGGAAGATCAGCGGCCCCGCCCGCCATTCCGCCAGATGCTCGCCGCCAGGGCGCACCGGCCCCGGATCGTGATTGCCCGCGATCCGGATCCAGCGCCGCCCCGCCATCAGCCGCGCCAGCCACAGCGCCTCGGCCTCCGGCAATTCGGCGGCCATCAGGTCATCGAACGTGTCGCCGAGGCAGACCACCGTGGCCGGTTCCAGCGCCGCGATCTCTGCACCCAGCCGCGCCAGCGTGTCGGCGGTCTCATAGGGCGGCAGCAGCGCCCCGCCGCGCCGGGCGATGCGCCCGGACTTGCCCAGATGCAGGTCCGACACGACCAGCACCCCCGCATCCGGCCACCACAGCGTCCCCGCCGCGCGCGCGACCATCAGCGCGCCCGCCAGTGCAAACTCGTGTCCCGCGATCATCTTCTTGCTGGTCCAAATATCCCGGGGGTGCGGGGGCAGCGCCCCCGCGGCTCACGCCAGCCCCGCCGCCGCCATCAGCCGGTCCGCCTCTTCCGCCAGCAGCCGCTCGCGCGCGGCACCCTGCACCGGCACGCGGCCGATTTCAAGGAACAGCGGCGCGGCCAGCGGCGGAACCCGGTCCAGCCGCCGCGTGTCGATCCGCCCGCCGATCCGGGCCAGCATCTCCTCTATCCGGCCGAAATCCACCAGCCCGCGCATCGCCTCCTCGCGGGTGATCCGCAGCATCAGGTGGCCGGGGTCGTGGCGGCGCAGCGTGTCATAAAGGATGTCGGTCGAGAAGGTCGCCTGCCGCCCCGACCTGCGCTGTCCGGGCAGGGTGCGCTCGATCAGCCCAGCGATCTGCGCGGTGCTGCGAAAGCTGCGCTTCATCACGGCATTGCCGGCCAGCCAGCCCTCCAGCCCCTCGCGCAGCCCTTCGCCCTCCAGCAAGGGGGCGGCATCCGCCACCGCGTCCAGTCCCCAGATCAGCGTGGCATAGTCGGTGGCGACAAAGCCCAGCGGGTGCAGCCCCCGCTCCTCCATCCGCCTGGTCGCCAAGAGCCCCAGCGTCTGCTGCGCGTTGCGGCCCGCGAAGCCCCAGATGCACAGATGCTCGCGCCCCTCGAAGGGGAAGCTCTCGACCAGCAGCCGGTCGCGGCGCGGCATCAGCGACACCTCGGCCTGCAGCGCCAGCCAGTCGCGGGTGGCGGCGGGCAGCGCCGACCAGTCGCCGCCGTTCAGGATCGCAAGCATCCGGTCCGAAAGCCGGGTGGAGGTGGCGAACCTGGTGCCGTCGAACACCGCGAGCTTCGGTGTGCGCCCCGGATCGCGCGTCACCTCCACCGTCAGCTCGCGCAGGCCCTCGAAGCGCACCACCTGCCCGCCGATCAGGAAGGTGTCGCCCTGGCTGAGCGAGGCGGCAAAGCCCTCCTCGACCTCGCCCAGAGCCATTCCGCCCCGACCCTTCATCCGCACCTTCAGCTTTTCGGTATCGACGATGGTGCCAAGGTTCATGCGGATGATCCGGGCGTTGCGCGGATCGCGCAGCCGCCACAGGCCGCCCTGCTCCATCAGCCGCCGCCAGCGGTCATAGGCCCGCAGCGCATAGCCGCCGGTCGCGCAGAATTCGAGGCAGGCATCGAAATCGGCGCGGGGCAGGGCGGCATAGGGGCCGGCCGTCACCACCTCGGCATAAAGCGCGCCGGCGTCGAACGGCCCGGCGCAGGCGGTGGCAAGGATATGCTGGCACAGCACGTCCAGCGGCCCCGGCCCGCGCGGCTCGCCGTCAAGGTCATGTGCGCGCACCGCCTCAAGGGCCGCCGCGCATTCCACCACCTCGAAGCGGTTCGCGGGCACCAGCAGCGCCTTCGATGGCGCGTTGTAGCGGTGGTTCGCCCGGCCGATGCGCTGCACCAGCCGCTTGACGTTCCTCGGCGCGCCGACCTGGATCACCAGATCGACATTGCCCCAGTCGATCCCCAGATCGAGGCTGCCGGTGCAGACGATGGCGCGCAGCGCGCCCGCCACCATCGCCGCCTCCACCCGCTCGCGCTGCTCGCGCGACAGGCTGCCGTGATGGATGCCGACGGGCAGATTCCCGGTGTTCTGCAGCCAGAGGTCGTGAAAGAAGATCTCGGCCTGCGCGCGGGTGTTGTGGAAGATCAGCGTGGTCCGGTGGGCGCGCACCTGATCGAGGATGTCGGGGATGGCATGACGTCCGCCGCCCCCGGCCCAGGGCGGCGGGCGGCGCGTGTCCAGCATGGTGATGTCGGGATCGGGCCCCGGATCGGCGTGCAGCACCGCGCAGGGCTCGGGCGCGCGGGCCATGAAGCGGGCGAGCGCGGGCGGATCCTCCACCGTCGCCGACAGCCCGACCCGCCGCAGACCGGGCGCGAGGCTGGCAAGCCGGGCAAGGCCGAGCATCAGCTGATCGCCGCGCCTGCTTTCGGCAAGCGCGTGGATCTCGTCCACGATCACCCGTTGCAGACCGGCGAACATGCGCGGCGCGTCCTCGTAGCTCAGCAGCAGCGCAAGGCTTTCGGGGGTGGTCAGCAGGATCTGCGGCGGGTCCGCGCGCTGGCGCAGGCGCTGCGTGCGGGACGTGTCGCCGGTGCGCTCCTCGACGCGGATCGCCAGCCCCATCCCGGCGATC
The DNA here is from genome assembly GCA_002423245.1 of Rhodobacteraceae bacterium UBA6141. GTDB lineage: Bacteria > Pseudomonadota > Alphaproteobacteria > Rhodobacterales > Rhodobacteraceae > Frigidibacter. The sequence goes on along the minus strand of DIVD01000012.1, from coordinate 53,768 downwards.
GGGCCGGTCAGGTTGCGGCGGATATCGGCGGCCAGCGCCTTCAGGGGCGAGATGTAGAGCGTGTGCAGCCCCGGCCGCGGGCGGTCGGCCAGGTCCGCCAGCGTCGGCAGGAAGCCGGCCATCGTCTTGCCGCCGCCGGTGGGCGCGACCAGCAGCAGCGCCGGCTCCGCGGCGCGGGCGAGCATCTCCACCTGATGCGGGTGAAGCTGCCAGCCGCGCGCGGCGAACCAGTCGAGGATCGGTCGGGGAAGCCTGTCCATGCCGCAGAAGATAGGGTGCGCCGGCGCAAACCGGCAGGGCTCTTGCCAGCGAAAGCCCGGCGCCCTATTCCCGGACGGGCCCGCCTTGCCGCCACGGACGCCGATGCTGATATCCTATGCCCACTCGCTGGTGCTGTTCGCGGTGCCCAAGACCGGCTCGACCGCGCTGGAATACGCGCTGGCGCCCTGCTGCGACGTGAAGCTGACCGGCGCGCCTGCCCGGCGGCACACGACGATGCAGATGTATGCCGCGCGGCTGGAGCCGAAGGTGCGCGCGCTGTGCCCGGTGGAGCCCGAGCTTGTCGCGCTGGTGCGCGAGCCGCTGGACTGGCTGGGAAGCTGGTATCGCTATCGCGGCCGGCCGAACATGCGGGCGCCGCAGAACAGCACCCGCGGCATGAGCTTCGATCGGTTCATCGAGGGCTATCTCTCCGACGTGCCGCCCGCCCCGGCACGGCTTGGCACCCAGACCGGGTTCCTGTCGCGCCAGGAGGGCGGCTGCGGCGCGACGACTCTGTTCCCGTATGAACGCTTCGCCGAGGCTGTCGCCTATCTGCGCCGCCGTCTGCACGCCGAGGCAGAGCCGGAGGTGGTGAACGTCTCGCCCCCCGCCCTGCTGAGCCTGTCGCCCGAGCTGGAGGCCAGGCTGCGGCAGGAGCGGGGCGCGGATTTCGCGCTGCACCGGCAGGCGGTGGCCGGCTGGCCGGATCTGGCCGCCCGCATCGGCGCCTGACGCGCCGCGGCCTGCGGCCGCGCCGGCGGCGCGGGATGTCAGCCGACGATCGTGGCCTCGGTCGCGGCGCGCACCTCTGCCTCCGTCACGCCAGCCGCGACCTCGAGCAGTTTCAGCCCGCCCGGGACCACGTCGAACACCGCAAGGTTGGTGATGATCCGGTCCACCACCGCCCTGCCGGTCAGCGGCAGGGTGCATTCCTTCAGCACCTTCGACTCGCCGTGCTTGCTGGTGTGGTCCATCACCACGACCACGCGGCCGACCCCCGCGACCAGATCCATCGCGCCGCCCATGCCCTTGATCAGCTTGCCGGGGATCATCCAGTTGGCAAGGTCGCCCTGTTCCGAAACCTCCATCGCGCCGAGGATCGCCATCGCGATCTTGCCGCCGCGGATCATCGCAAAGCTTTGCGCGGAATCGAAATAGGCCGAATGCGGCAGTTCGGTGATCGTCTGCTTGCCGGCGTTGATCAGGTCGGGATCGACCTCGTCCTCGGTCGGGAAGGGGCCCATGCCCAGCATCCCGTTTTCCGATTGCAAGGTGACGGTCATGCCCTCGGGGATGTAGTTCGACACCAGCGTCGGAATGCCGATGCCAAGGTTCACATACATTCCGTCCTGCAGCTCTTTCGCCGCGCGGGCAGCGATCTGGTTGCGGTCCCAGGGCATCCGAGTTCTCCTGTTCAATGGCCGCGGCAGCGGCTGGCGTTGGGTGCGGCGGCGGTCAGGCGGCGCGGGTGGTGCGGTTCTCGATCCGCTTTTCATGCGGGCCTTCGATGATCCGGTGCACATAGATGCCGGGCAGGTGGACATGGTCGGGATCGAAGCTGCCGACCGGCACGATCTGCTCGACCTCGGCCACGCAGACCTTGCCGCAGGTCGCGGCCGGCGGGTTGAAGTTGCGCGCCGTCTTGCGGAACACGAGGTTGCCCGAGGTGTCGGCCTTCCAGGCCTTGACGATCGCGAGGTCGGCGACGATGCCGCGTTCCAGCACATAGGTTTCGCCGTCGAACTCCTTCAGCTCCTTGCCTTCGGCAATCACGGTGCCGACGCCGGTCTTGGTGTAGAAGCCAGGGATGCCGGCGCCGCCGGCGCGCATCCGTTCGGCCAGCGTGCCCTGCGGGGTAAATTCCAACTCCAGCTCGCCCGAAAGATACTGGCGCATGAACTCGGCATTCTCGCCGACATAGGAGGAGATCATCTTCCTGATCTGCCGGGTCTTGAGCAGGATCCCGAGCCCGAAATCATCGATGCCGCAATTGTTCGAGGCGATGGTGAGATCCCTTGTCCCCGCCTCCCTGATCGCGGCGATCAGCAGTTCGGGAATGCCGCAAAGGCCAAAGCCGCCTGCCGCGATGAACATGCCGTCGAACAACAGCCCGTCGAGGGCCTCGGCCGCGTTGGCATAGACTTTCTTCATCCGTCATTCTCCCGCAATGCGCTCGCCGATCTTGTGACAAGCGGGCGAGGCCGAGTCAATCGCCGGGGTCCGCGGATGGCCGGCCCGGCTCTGCCGGGCTGGCGGTCAGCGCTCGTCAGCCGCGCCCGCTGCCTTCGGTTTTGCGGCGGCCTTGGGCCTGGCGGCTTTCGCCCTGGCGGGGGCCTTTGCCTTTGCCGAGGTCTTGCCCTCTGCCGCCGCAGCCTTCGGCTTCGCCGCAGCCTTCGGCTTCGCCGGGGCCTTCGCTTTTGCCGGCGCCTTCGCTTTTGCCGGCGCCTTCGCTTTTGCCGGGGCCTTCGCCGTCCTGCCCTTGCCGCCTTTCGAGGCTTTCGCCGCCACCAGTTCCAGCGCCTGATCGAGGGTCACCGTTTCCGGCTCCATCTCCTTGGGCAGGGTGGCGTTGACCTTGCCCCATTTGACGTAAGGGCCATAGCGCCCGGGCATCACCTGCACCGCCCCGCCCGAGGGATGCTCGCCCAACTCGCGCAGCGGCGCCGCGGCGGCCCCGCGGGCGCCGCCGCGGGCGCGTTTCTGCGCCAGCACCTCGATCGCGCGGTTCATGCCGATGGCGAACACCTCATCGACCTCGGGCAGGTTGGCATAGGTCGAGTTGTGCTTCACATAGGGGCCGAAGCGGCCGATCCCCGCCTCGACCGGGGCGCCGTCCTCGGGGTGGGTGCCGATGAGGCGCGGCAGGTCCAGCAGTTGCAGCGCGCGGGGCAGGTCGATGCTCTCGGGCGGCCAGCCCTTCGGCAGGCTGGCCCGCGGCGGCTTCGGCGCCTCGGCCGTTGCCTCGCCGCGCTGCACATAGGGGCCGAAGCGGCCGGCGCGCAGGCTGATCGGCTGGCCGGCCTCGTCATGGCCCAAGAGCTTGCCGTCGCCGCTGAGGTTCATGCCCTCCTCGCCGCCCGGTTGCGAGATCGGGCGGGTATAGCGGCATTCGGGGTAGTTCGAGCAGCCGATGAACGCGCCGCCCGACCGCGCCGTCTTCAGGTTCAGCCGGCCCTTGCCGCAGGTCGGGCAGAGGCGCGGATCGCCGCCATCCGCGCGCGGCGGATAGAGGTGCGGCGCAAGAAAATCGTCGATCCGCTCCAGCACCTCGGTGATGCGCAGGTCGGCGGTCTCGGCGATGGCGGCGGAAAAATCCCGCCAGAACCGGGCCAGCACGTCCTTGTAGTCGCGGCTGCCGTTGGTGATGTCGTCGAGTTCGCCCTCCAGATCGGCGGTGAAGTCATATTCCACATAGCGGCGGAAGAAGTTGGTCAGGAAGGCGGTGACCAGCCGGCCCTTGTCCTCGGGGATCAGGCGGTTCTTGTCCTTGCGGACATATTCGCGGTCCTGGATCGTGGTGACGATGCTGGCATAGGTGGACGGGCGGCCGATGCCCAGCTCTTCCATGCGCTTGACCAGCGTCGCCTCGGTATAGCGGGGCGGCGGCTGGGTGAAATGCTGCTCGGGCACGATGGCGCGCTTGTCCACCCGCTCGCCCTGCATGATCTGCGGCAGGCGGGCGCCGTCCTCGCCATCGTCCTCGTCGCGGCCCTCGTCATAGACCTTCAGGAAGCCGTCGAACAGCATCACCTGGCCGGTGGCGCGCAGTTCCACCTGCCCGTCGGCGCTGGCAAGGTCCACCGTGGTGCGCTCCAGCCGCGCGGCCGCCATCTGGCTGGCAAGCGTGCGCTTCCAGATCAGCTCGTAAAGGCGCTTCTGGTCGGTCTCCGTCGCCTTCAGCCGGTCGGGCGAGAGGCTCATGTCCGTGGGGCGGATGCATTCATGCGCCTCCTGCGCGTTCTTGGCCTTGTTCTTGTACATGCGCGGGCTGTCCGGCACATAGGCGGGGCCGAAACGCTGCTTGATCTCGGCCCGCGCGGCCATCACCGCCTCGGGTGCCATGTCGATGCCGTCGGTGCGCATGTAGGTGATGTAGCCCGCTTCATAGAGCCGCTGCGCCGCCGACATGCAGGCCTTGGCGCCCATGCCGAACTTGCGGCTCGCCTCCTGCTGCAGCGTCGAGGTCATGAAGGGGGGGTAGGGGTTGCGGCTGGCCGGCTTCGCCTCCACCGCCTTCACCGTCAGGTCGCGCGAGGTGACGGCCTGCACCGCGATCTCTGCCGCCTCGGAGGTCGGGATGTCGAACTTGTCGAGCTTCCTGCCGCCAAGCACGGTCAGCTTCGCCTCGAACTCCTGCCCGCGCGGGGTCTGCAGGGTGGCGGTGACGGTCCAGTATTCGCGGGCGCGGAACGCCTCGATCTCCATCTCGCGCTCGACGATCAGGCGCAGGCAGACCGATTGCACCCGGCCCGCCGATTTCGCGCCGGGCAGCTTGCGCCAGAGCACCGGCGAGAGGTTGAACCCCACGAGGTAGTCGAGCGCGCGGCGGGCGAGGTAGGCATGCACCAGCTCCATGTCCACCTCGCGCGGATGGGCCATGGCCTCGGTCACCGCGTCCTTGGTGATCGCGTTGAAGGTCACGCGGCGGACGGTCTTGCCCTTCCGGATGCTGGAGGCGAGCGCCTCCTGCAGGTGCCAGCTGATCGCCTCGCCCTCGCGGTCGGGGTCGGTGGCGAGGATCAGGGTGTCGTCGGTCTTCAGCGCCTCGGTGATCGCGCGGATGTGTTTCTTGCTGTCGGAGGCGACCTCCCAGGTCATGTCGAACCCGTTTTCGGTATCGACCGAGCCATCCTTGGGCGGCAGGTCGCGGACATGGCCGAACGAGGCCAGGACCGTGTAGTCCGGGCCGAGATACTTGTTGATCGTCTTGGCCTTGGCGGGAGATTCGACAACAACTACGGCCATGGGATCCTCTTCACCTGATGGCCCCGAGCCCTTGCCGGGCGGACCTTGCGCTATGGCCGGGGAACATGGGGGCCAGCCGTGGGGAATGTCAATGTCGCCTGCCGCCAGGGGTTGGGCGGCGGCGGGGTTGGGCGGCGGCGGGGCGAGCGCGCAGGGGGCGGGCGCGCAGGGGGGTGCGATGCGGAAGGCATGCAGCGCCGATGCAGATGTCATGGGCATGATCTGCTGAATGCCCCGGGCAGCCAGGTCGGCGCTGTCCGGGTGCCAGGGGCGGGCGGTGCCATGCGGGACCGGGGGCCGGAACATGGCGCAGGGTCTGGCCAATGCCGGGGCGGGGATGGCACCTCCGGGCAGGCGCGGCGGCGTGGCCGTGCGGTGCCGCCGCACACCCATGCCCGCGATCTTCCGCAAGGCAGGTGCCGCGGGGCGCGATGGCGCGGTCAGTTCAGCCGGGCCAGCAGCCCGCCGGGGGCGCGGGCGATGCGGCCTTCAAGCTCCAGCGTCAGCAGTTCGGGGGCGACGGATTGCGCGGGGATCGCAAGGTCGCGGATCAGCTGGTCTTCGGCCAGCGGGCTGGGGCCGAGCCGATCGAGGATCTGCCGGTGCAGCGCGGCGGTTTCCGCAAGGCTGCGGGTCTGGCCGGGTGCGGGGGCGAGGGCGGGTGCGGGGGCGGGGCCGGGTGTCGGCACCGCCGGCTTCGGGCGTGCCGGGCGCGGCGCCGGGCGGGCGGCGATCGGAGCGGGCGCGGGTTCGTGCCACGCGGGCGCGGGGGGCGTGATGCTGCGCGCGGCCAGCGCCTCGATCACATCCTCGATCCCGCGCACCAGAACCGCGCCGTCGCGGATCAGCGCATTGCAGCCGCCGGCGCGGGCATCGACGGGGTGGCCGGGCACCGCCAGCACCTCGCGCCCCTGGTCCAGCGCCTCGCGCGCGGTGATCAGGCTGCCCGACCGCAGGGCCGCCTCGACCACGATCACCGCCTCGGACAGCCCCGAGACGATGCGGTTGCGCTGCGGGAAATGCCGGGCCTGCGGGTCGAGGCCCATCGGCTGTTCCGACAGGCGCAGCCCGCGCCGCGCCACCTCGGCGCCGAGTTTCGCGTTCTCCTGCGGATAGATCACGTCGACGCCGCCGGCCTGCACCGCAACGGTGCCACCCTCCAGCGCAGTCTCATGCGCCGCGGCGTCGATGCCGCGGGCAAGGCCCGAGACGACGGTGAAGCCCGCCCGCGTCAGCCCCTCGGCCAGACGCCGCGCCATGCGCAGGCCAAGCGAGGAGGCGTTGCGCGCCCCGACCAGCGCCACCATCGGCCGGGCGGCCAGCGCGGCATTGCCCATGGCCCACAGCAGCGGCGGGGCATCGGCAAGCTCGGCAAGGCGGGCGGGATAGGCGGGCTGGCCCTTGCAGATCAGCCGCGCGCCGGCCTTGCGGGCGGCGGCCATTTCGGCGCGGGCCACGCCTTCGGGGCAGGCGGTATAGTCGCTGACCCCCGCGGCGCGCGCGACCTCGGGCAGCGCCTGCAGCGCGGCCGCGGCAGAGCCGTATTCGGACAGCAGCCGCCAGAAGGTGACGGGGCCGACCTTTCGGGAACGAATGAGACGGAGCCAGATGAGTTCATCGTCTTCCGTGGTGGGTGGGGTGAAGGGGGTGGGAAGAGAAAACAAACCGTTGTCCATCCGCGCCTCCGCCTCATTCGCAGGCCCTGTATAGCGGTCTCAAGGTTAACAAGTCGTTTACGGTGAACGATTCGTTGCGGGCTCCGATTCGTTGCGGGCTCCGGTCACGCCGCCGAGCCGCCCACCGTCAGCCCGCCGATCAGCAGCGTCGGCTGGCCCACCCCGACCGGCACCCATTGCCCGGCCTTGCCGCAATTGCCCATGCCGGGGTCCAGCGCCATGTCATTGCCGATGGCGCGGATCCGGCGCAGGGCGGTGGCGCCGTCGCCGATCAGCGTCGCGCCCCTCACCGGGGCGCCGACGACGCCGTTCTTCACCCGGTAGGCCTCGGTGCAGCTGAACACGAACTTGCCGCTGGTGATGTCCACCTGGCCGCCACCGAAGCCGACGGCCCAGATCCCGTCGCGGACCTCGGCCACCACATCCTCGGGGCGGGCCTCGCCGCCCAGCATGTAGGTGTTGGTCATCCGCGGCATCGGCGCGTGGGCATGGCTTTCGCGGCGGCCGTTGCCGGTGGCGGCGACACCCATCAGCCGGGCGTTCTGCCGGTCCTGCATGTAGCCGACGAGAATGCCGTCCTCGATCAGCACGTTGCGGGCCGAGGGCGTGCCCTCGTCATCGACGGTGATGGACCCGCGCCTGTCGGGCAGGGTGCCGTCGTCCAGCACCGTCACGCCGGGCGCCGCGATGCGCTGCCCCATGAGGCCCGCGAAGGCCGAGGATTTCTTGCGGTTGAAATCGCCCTCGAGCCCGTGGCCGATCGCCTCGTGCAGCAAGATGCCGGGCCAGCCCGGGCCAAGCGCCACGTCCATCATCCCCGCGGGGGCGGGCCCGGCGTCGAGGTTCACCAGCGCGATGCGCAGCGCCTCGCGCGCGACCGATTCCCAGTGGCCGCGCGCCAGCAGCCCGGCAAGCCCGAATCTGCCGCCCCCCCCGGCACTGCCGGATTCGCGCCGGCCGCCCTGCTCGACGATGACTGCGACATTCAGCCGCGCCATCGGCCGGATATCGGTGACCAGCCCGCCCTCGGGGCGCAGGATCGCCACCTCCTGATGCGAGGCCGAGACCGAGGCGGTGACCTGCATCACCCGGGGATCGAGCGCGCGGGCGAAGGCGTCGATCTCGCGCAGCGTGTCCAGCTTGGCCGCGAAGACCGCATCCGCCATCGGGTCGGCATCGCCGTAAAGCCGGCGGTTGGTGCCGGGGGGCGGCGGGGCCAGGGTGCCGCCGCCACTGCCCACCGCCAGCCGCGCGGTTTCCGCCGCACGCCGAAGCGCGGCTTCGGAAATCTCGGTCGAATGGGCAAAGCCCGCGATCTCGCCCAGCACGGCGCGCAGGCCGAAGCCCTCGCTCGCGTCATAACTGGCGCTGCGCAGCCGGCCGTCGTCGAAGACCAGCGATTCCGAGCGGCGGCGTTCGAGGAACAGCTCGCCATCCTCGGCCCCCGCCGTCGCCTCGCGCAGGATCGCCAGCGCGCGCGCCTTGTCCAGATGGGTGTCGAACGGCATGAATTGCTGCGGCTGCATGATGGTTTCCCTGTCGTTGACCCAGATCGGAAGCGGCGCCGTGTCGCACGGTTTCGCTTGTCGTCCGGGGGACAATATGATTTTAGAATACCGTCTTACAACGCGGCTTGCGAAAAGGGCAGGGCGTGCGCGGGCGGCAGGGAGAGCCGCCGCAGGGAACGGGAACACAAGATGCGTTTTGCAACGAAGCTGATGGGCCCGGGGGCCATCCTTTCCGCGGTTTTCCTCGCCGGCATGGCGATGGCGCAGGACGGGGTCACCGGGCTTGAAACCGTGGGCAAGGCCCGTCCGGGCGCGATGGGCTTCCAGCCCGCGGCGACCGAACTGGCGCGCGATCAGCAATGGCTGGACGGGATGCTGCTCTACATCATCAGCGCGATCACCGCCCTCGTGGTGGTGCTGCTGGTGATCGCGATCCTGCGCTTCAACCGCCGCGTCAATCCGACGCCGGCGAAGTTCACCCACAACACCCCGCTGGAAATCGGCTGGACGCTGGTTCCGGTGCTGATCCTCGTGGCCATCGGCTCGTTCTCGCTGCCGATCCTGTTCAAGCAGCAGGAAATCCCCGACCCCGAGATCACGGTGAAGGTGACCGGCTTCCAGTGGTACTGGGGCTATGAATACCCCGACGAGGGGGTCTCCTTTGACAGCCTGCTTCTGGCGCGCGAGGATCTGGCCGAGTATGGCTATGCCGAGGACGAGTATCTGCTGGCGGTGGACAATGCGCTGGTGGTGCCGGTGAACCGGACCGTCGTGGTGCAGGTGACCGGCGCCGACGTGATCCATTCCTGGGCGGTGCCGGCCTTTGCGGTGAAGCAAGATGCCGTGCCCGGCCGCATCGCGGAGCTGTGGTTCAGGGCAGAGCGGGAAGGCATCTACTTCGGCCAGTGCTCGGAGCTGTGCGGCAAGGACCATGCCTACATGCCGATCGCGGTGAAGGTGGTCAGCGATGCGGAATATGCCGCGTGGCTGGGCCGCGCGCGCGAGCTGTTCGCCGGCACCCCGGCGCCGCTGACGGTCGCCTCGGCGGACTGAACCCGCGCCTGCAGGCGGCAGGGCAGGGCGCCCCGGCGCCCGCCCCACCCGGAGAAAGACCATGAGCGACGCAACCGCCCTCGATCACGGCCCCGAAGCGCAGTTCGGCGATTACGTCGCGCTGCTGAAGCCGCGCGTGATGTCGCTTGTGGTGTTCACGGCGCTGGTCGGGCTGCTGGTGGCGCCGGTCGGGGTGCATCCGATGGTGGCATTCGCCTCGATCCTGTTCATCGCGCTTGGCGGCGGCGCCTCCGGCGCGCTGAACATGTGGTATGATGCTGATATCGACCGGGTCATGCGCCGCACGCAGGGGCGCCCGGTGCCCACCGGCAAGATCGCGGCGGGCGACGCGCTCGGCCTCGGGCTGGCGCTGTCGGGGATCTCGGTGGTGATGCTGGGGCTGGCCTCGAACCTGTTCGCGGCGGGGCTGCTGGCCTTCACCATCTTCTTCTATGCCGTGGTCTATACCATCTGGCTCAAGCGCTCGACCCCGCAGAACATCGTGATCGGCGGCGCGGCCGGGGCCTTCCCGCCGATGATCGGCTGGGCGGTGGCAACCGGCGGGGTGGGCATCGAATCCGTGCTGATGTTCGCGCTGATCTTCATGTGGACGCCGCCGCATTTCTGGGCGCTGGCGCTGTTCATGAAGGACGACTATTCCAACGCCGGCGTGCCGATGCTGACCGTGACGCACGGGCGCCGGGTGACGCGCAGCCACATCCTTGCCTACACGCTGGCGCTGGCGCCGGTGGCGCTGGCGCTTGGCTTCACCCCGATCGGCGGGCCGGTCTATCTGGCGGTGGCGGCGGTGCTGAACGCGGGCTTCATCCGCGGCGCCTGGCGCATCCGCGCGCGCAGCGAGGATGCGGCGCTTGCCGATGGCTATGCCGCCGAGAAGGCGTTCTTCCGCTTCTCGCTCGCATATCTGTTCCTGCATTTCGGCGCGCTGCTGGCGCAGGCCGCGCTGCGCCCCTACGGCATCGGAGGCTGGTAGCATGGCATTCGGACATGACCATGAACTGCATACGCGCCGCTTCGGGCGCAACCTCGGGCTCGGGCTGGTGCTGGCGGCCTTTGTGGCGCTGGTGTTCGGGCTGACCATCGTGAAGGTGTCGGAAGGCAACCCGATGCAGGCCTTCGACCACGCGCCGCGCCCCGGGATGGCGGTGCCGGAGGCCGAACGATGAGCGCGCGGAGCCCCAACAACCGGCTGGCTGCGGCGCTGGTCGCCGTCGCGCTGGTGATGGTGTCGCTGTCCTTCGCGGCGGTGCCCTTCTACAACTGGTTCTGCCGCGTCACCGGCTATGCCGGCACCACCAACGTCTCGCAGGCCGCCCCGGACGAGATCCTCGAGCGCACCGTCACCATCCGCTTCGACGCCAACACCGCCCCCGGAATGCCCTGGCAGTTCAGGCCCGTCGAGCGCGAGGTCACGCTGCGGATCGGCGAGACGGGGCTGGCCTTCTACGAGGCCTACAACCCGACCGACAGGACCGTTGCCGGCACCGCGAGCTACAACGTCGCGCCGGACGCGGCGGGCTATTACTTCAACAAGATCCAGTGCTTCTGCTTTGAACAGCAGGTGCTTGCGCCGGGCGAGCGGGTGACGATGCCGGTCAGCTTCTATGTCGATCCGGCGATGGTGACCGACCGCGACGCCAAGAGGGTGCAGCACATCACGCTGAGCTATACCTTCTACGAAACCGAACTGCCCGAAGAGCAGGCGGCGCTTGCCGCGCCTTCGGCTTCCGTCAACTGATCCAAGGCCACGGGGACGACCGACATGGCGCACGCCAAGAACCACGACTACCACATCCTGCCGCCGTCGCCCTGGCCGTTCCTGGCCGCGCTCGGCGCTTTCGTGATGCTCTTCGGGGCGGTGCTCTTCATGAAGGGCATCACGCCCTGGATGTTCGTGATCGGCCTCGTTCTGGTGCTCTATACCATGTACGGCTGGTGGTCGGACACGATCGCCGAGAATCAGGCCGGCGATCACACCCCGGTGGTGCGGATCAGCCTGCGCTATGGCTTCATCCTGTTCATCATGTCCGAGGTGATGTTCTTCTCGGCCTGGTTCTGGTCGTTCTTCAAGCACGCCCTGTACCCGATGGGCGAGAACTACCCGGCGGTGATGGGCGTCTGGCCGCCCGAGGGGATCGAGGTGTTCGACCCCTGGCACCTGCCGCTGATCAACACGCTGATCCTGTTGTGCTCGGGCATGGCGACGACCTGGGCACACCACGCGCTGGTCCATGAAAACAACCGTCAGGACATGATCCGGGGCCTTGCGCTGGCGATCGTGCTGGGCCTGCTGTTCACCTTCTTCCAGGCCTATGAATACAGCCACGCGGCCTTCGGCTTTGCCGGCAACATCTATGGCGCCAACTTCTTCATGGCGACGGGCTTCCACGGCTTCCACGTCATCATCGGGACGATCTTCCTGTTCGTGTGCATGGTGCGGGCGATGAAGGGCCACTTCACCCCCGAGAACCATGTCGGGTTCGAGGCCGCGGTCTGGTACTGGCACTTCGTCGATGTGGTGTGGCTGTTCCTGTTCGCGGCCGTCTATATCTGGGGCGGCTGAGCCGCACCTTCCCCCCGACCGCAGAGCCAGGCAAGGCGCGGGGCCGCAGGGCCGCGCGCTTTCGCCCGTGAAGGAGCCTTCATGCGCCGCATCCTGTTTCCGCTGATCCTCGGACTGGCCGGGGTGGCGATCCTTGTCGGCCTCGGCCTGTGGCAGTTGCAGCGGCTGGAGTGGAAAGAGGGCGTTCTGGCCCGGATCGAAGCGCAGATGTCGGCAGAGCCCGGCCCGCTGCCGGCCGAAGGCAGCAGCAGCGAGGCCGGCAAGTACCAGCCGGTTTCGGTGACGGGCCGCACCGTCGGGCCCGAACTGCACATGCTGACCGGGATGACCGGCCTCGGCCCCGGCTACGAGGTGATCACCGTGTTCGAAACCTCGGAGGGGCGCCGCATCCTGCTCGACCGGGGCTTCGTGCCCGAGGCCGCCAAGGACGCGCCCCGCCCGCCGGTGTCGCTGACCGTCGCCGGCAACCTGCACTGGCCCGAGGAGGCCCGCAGCAACACACCTCTGCCCGATCTTGGCCGCAACATCTGGTTCGCCCGCGACGTGCCGGCGATGGCCGCGCATCTGGGGGCGGAGCCGGTGCTGGTGGTGGCGCGCCGCGTCACCGGCGACGCGCAGGGCATCACGCCGGTGCCGGTCGGCACGGCCGGCATCCCCAACGACCACCTGGGCTATGCGCTCACCTGGTTTTCGCTTGCGGCGGTCTGGGCGGGGATGACAGCCTATCTTCTGTGGCGTATCAGGCAACGAACGATCTGAGAGGCGGGCTTCATGCGCTACATCTCGACCCGGGGGCGGGCCCCGGTGCTTTCCTTCGGCGAGGCGATGCTGACCGGCCTTGCCCGCGACGGTGGCCTCTATGTGCCCGAGACGGTTCCGCAGATGAGCGCCGGGGATATCGCGGCGCTGGCGGGGGTGCCCTACGAGGAGGCGGCGTTCCGCGTGATGCGCCCCTTCACCGGCGACACCTTCAGCGACGAGGAGTTGCGCCGCGCGATCGCCGCCGCCTATGCGGGCTTTGGCCATGCCGCGCGCGCGCCGCTGGTGCAGCTCGCGCCGGGGCATTTCCTGTGCGAGCTGTTCCACGGGCCGACGCTGGCCTTCAAGGACTTCGCGATGCAGCTGATCGGCCAGCTGTTCCAGATAGCGCTGGGGCGCGAGGGGCGGCGGGCGACCATCGTCGGCGCGACCTCGGGCGATACCGGCTCGGCGGCGATCGAGGCGTTCCGGGGCCTTCCCAGCGTCGATGTGTTCATCCTGTTTCCGCATGGTCGCGTGTCCGAGGTGCAGCGCCGGCAGATGACCACGCCCAGCGAAAGCAACGTCCACGCGCTGGCGCTGGAGGGCGATTTCGACGATTGCCAGGCCCGGCTCAAGGACATGTTCAACGATTTCGCCTTCCGCGACGCGGTGGGGCTGGCGGGCGTCAACTCGATCAACTGGGCGCGGGTGCTGGCGCAGGTGGTCTATTACTTCACCGCCGCCACCAGCCTTGGCGCGCCGCACCGGCAGGTGGATTTCACCGTGCCGACCGGCAATTTCGGCGACATCTTCGCGGGTTACATCGCGCGGCAGATGGGCTTGCCGATCGGGCGGCTGGTGGCGGCGACCAACCAGAACGACATCCTGCACCGCTGCCTGACCACGGGGCGCTATGAAACCGGGGAGGTGCGCCCCTCGATCAGTCCCTCGATGGATATCCAGGTCTCCTCGAATTTCGAACGCGCGCTGTTCGATGCCTATGGCCGCGATGGCGCCGCCGTGGCGCAGCTGATGGACGAGCTGAAGGCGAGCGGCGGCTTCACCGTCAGCCAGGGCGCGCTTCAGGCGCTGCGCGAGAGCTTCGGCTCGGGCCGCTGCTCCGAGGACGAAACGCGCCAGACCATCGCCGCTGTGCTGGCGGCAACGGGCGAGCTGCTCTGCCCGCATTCGGCCGTTGGCGTTTTCGTCGCGAATGCCCATATCAGGGCCGAGGCGCCGATGGTGACGCTTGCCACCGCGCATCCGGCGAAGTTCCCGGACGCCGTGCAGGCGGCCACCGGCATCCGCCCCGCGCTGCCCGCCCGCATGGCCGAGATGATGGCCCGCCCCGAACGGGTGACGCGCGTTCCGAACGATCTTGCCGCGCTCGAGGCGCTGGTCCATGAAAGGCGTGCCCATTGACCGTCAGACTTACGACACTTCCGAACGGCTTTCGCATCGTGACCGAGGTGATGCCCGCCCTTGCCTCTGCCGCGGTCGGCATCTGGGTCAATGCCGGCGGCCGCCATGAACGGGCCGAGCAGAACGGCATCGCGCATTTTCTCGAACACATGGCCTTCAAGGGCACAAGGCGGCGCACCGCCCTGCAGATCGCCGAGGAGATCGAGGATGTCGGCGGCTATATCAACGCCTATACCAGCCGCGAGATGACCGCCTACTACGCGCGCGTGCTGGCGGCCGATGTGCCGCTGGCGCTGGACGTGATCGCCGACATCGTGCTGAACCCGGCCTTCGATCCGAAAGAGATCGAGACCGAGCGCCATGTGATCCTGCAGGAGATCGGGCAGGCGCTGGACACGCCTGACGACATCATCTTCGACTGGCTGCAAGAGGCGGCCTATCCCGATCAGGCGCTTGGCCGCACCATCCTTGGCCCGGCGGAACGGGTCTCGGCCTTTGGCCGCGCCGATTTCGCGGGCTTCGTGCGCGAGCATTACGGGCCGGACCAGATGGTGCTGTCGGCGGCGGGCGCGGTGGAGCATGACCTTCTGGTGCGGCTGGCCGAGGAAACCTTCGGCCATCTGAAGCCGGTGGGCCTGCCCCGGTTGCAGCCCGCCCGCTGGCTGGGGTCCGAGCGGCGCGAGGTCAAGGATCTGGAGCAGGTGCATTTCGCGCTCGCCTTCGAGGCGCCGGGCTACCGCGACGAGGATGTCTATGTTTCGCAGGTCTATGCGACGGCGCTCGGCGGCGGCATGTCGAGCCGGCTGTTCCAGAAGATCCGCGAGGAGCGGGGCCTTTGCTACTCGATCTTCGCGCAGGCCGGCAGCTATGAAGACACCGGGATGCTGACGATCTATGCCGGCACCTCCGCCGAGGAGATCGGCGCGCTCTGCGGGCTGACGGTGGACGAGTTGAAGCGCGCCGCCGACGACATGACCGAGGCCGAGGTGGCGCGGGCCCGGGCGCAGATGAAGGCCGGGCTGCTGATGGGGCTGGAAAGCCCGTCCAGCCGGGCCGAGCGGATGGCGCGGATGCTGGCGATCTGGGGCCGGGTGCCGCCGGTCGAGGAGGCCGCCGGGAAGATCGACGCGGTGACGCGCGACGCGGTGCGCGGCTTTGCCGGCAGCCTGGCGGGCGCCGGGCAATCGGCGCTGGCGCTTTACGGGCCGGTGGCGCGTGCGCCCGGTCTGGAGGCCCTGCGCGAACGGCTCGCCGCCTGATGCTTTCCCGGCGCCGAAAGGTCCGGATCGAAACCGAGCGGATGGTGCTGCGGCTGCCCGCGCATCTGGACTTCCGCGCCTGGTCGGGCCTGCGCGCCCGCAGCCGGGCCTTCCTCGCGCCGTGGGAGCCTGCCTGGGCCGAGGATCACCTCGGCCGCCGCGCCTTTACCCACCGCGTCTACTGGGCGGCGCGGGCGGAGCTGCAGGGCACCGCGCTGCCGCTGTTCCTGTTCCGGCGCGAGGATGACGTGCTGCTGGGGGCGATCACGCTGGACAACATCCGCCGCGGCCCGGCACAATCGGGCACGCTTGGCTACTGGGTCGGCGAGCCCTATGCCCGCCACGGCTACATGCGCGAGGCGATCCGCGCAGTGGTGCATCACGCGTTTTCCGAACTGGACCTGAGCCGGATCGAGGCCGCCTGCCTGCCGGAAAACATGGCCTCGCGCGGGGTGCTGGAAAAATCGGGTTTCAAGTATGAGGGCGTCGCGCAAAGCTATCTGCAGATCAACGGGCGCTGGCGCAACCATGTGCTCTACAGCAACCTGCGCAGCGACCGGCGCGGGCGCACCGATGTCGGTTGAGTCCGGCGCGGGCGCGCAGGCGCGGGCTGACGCGCGGCGGCGGGCTTGCGGCGCGCGATCCGGGTTGGCCCGTCAGGGCAGAGGAACACCGACATGACCCATGCGATCCGCCCGGAGCCGCTGAATCCGGCCGACGATGCCTTTGCCGAACGGTTGGCGGCCCTGCTGCCGCCGCGGACCGTTTCCCCGCCCGAGGCCCGCTATCTCGAGGAGCCACGGGGGCGCTGGCACGGCGTGGGCGGGGTGCTGGCGCGGCCGCGCAGCACGGCCGAGGTCGGCACGGTGGTGCGCGCCTGCGCCGGGGCGCGAGTCGGGATCGTGCCGTTCGGCGGCGGCACCGGGCTGGTGGGCGGGCAGGTGATGGCATCGGGCCCCGCGCCGGTGATCCTGTCGCTGGAACGGATGGCGGCGGTGCGGGCGGTGTACCCTTCGGAAAACGTGCTGGTGGTGGAGGTGGGCGCCACGCTGGCCGAGGTGCAGGAGGCGGCGCGGGCGGCGGGGCGGATGTTCCCGCTGACGCTCGCCTCGCAGGGGACGGCGCGGATCGGCGGCAACCTCGCCACCAACGCCGGCGGCACCAGCGTGCTGCGCCATGGCAATATCCGCGACCTCTGCCTCGGGCTGGAGGCGGTGCTGCCGGACGGCTCGGTGCTGAACGGGCTGAAGCGCCTGCGCAAGGACAACAGCGGCTATGACCTGCGCCACCTGCTGATCGGGTCCGAGGGCACGCTGGGGGTCATCACCGCCGCCGCGCTGCGCATGGTGCCGCGCCCCGCCGGGATCGGCACCGCGATGCTGGCGGTCGCCAGCCCAGCCGCCGCGCTGGACCTGCTGGCGCTGGCCGAGGAGCGGCTGGCGGGCTGCGTCACCGCCTTCGAGCTGATCTCGCGCCAGGGGCTGCTGTTTGTGGATGAGGTGATGCCCGAGGTCCGCCAGCCCTTCGCGGACCGGCCGGACTGGATGGTGCTGATCGAGCTTGGCCTGCCGCACGGGCTGGATCCAGCGCAGGCGCTGGAGGATCTGTTCGTGGCGGCCTCGGCGGCGGGGCTGGTCCGCGACGGGGTGATCGCGCAGAGCGCGGGCCAGCAGGCCGAACTGTGGCGGCTGCGCGAAAGCCTGCCCGAGGCGAATCGGAGGATCGGCGCGGTCAGCTCGCATGACATCTCGGTGCCGCTGTCCGCGATTGCGGGCTTCATCGACGCGGCGGAGGAGGCGCTGGCCCGGCTTGGCCGCTTCCGCATCAACTGCTTTGGCCATGTCGGCGACGGCAACCTGCATTTCAACGTGTTCCCTGCGCCGGGCCGTGATCGCGCGGACGACGAGCCGCGGCGCGAGGCGATCAAGACCTGCGTGCATGACATCGCGCACCGGCTTGGCGGCTCGGTCAGCGCCGAACATGGCGTCGGGCGGCTGAAGACCGCGGATCTGGCGCGCTACGGCGACCCGGCCGCGCTCGCGGTCATGCGCAGCATCAAGGCGGCACTGGACCCGGCCGGGATCATGAACCCGGGGGTGATCCTGCCGGTCGCGGCGGGCTAGAAAAGGTGCGCCCCGCCGGGGGGTGACGGCGGGGTGCGGTGCTTTGGGTTCACGTGTCGTTGCAAGCAGCCCTGAACCTTCAGGCAGGCCAAGGTTTCAGTGATTCGGGTTTCCGGGTGGTTACCGCCGCTCAATGCCCTTCAATGCCCCTCCGGGACGCCGCCTAGTGGCCCGGCCCCCAGCACCCGCCCCGCCACCGCATCCAGCCGCGCGAGCAGCGCCGCATCCCGCTTGTCCGGCGCGGTCATGATGGCGAAGTCCAGCGCGCGGTCGCAGCCATGCGGGCAGGGCTCGCGCACGGCGCCCAGCAGCGCGGGCAGGCGCGCGACGAGCCCGCGGGCGTGCTCGGCGTTCTGGCCGAGCGTCTGGATGACCTGGGCGACATCCACCGCGCCGTGATCCGGGTGCCAGCTGTCGTAATCGGTGATCATCGCCACGCTGGCATAGCAAAGCTCCGCCTCGCGGGCGAGCCTGGCCTCGGGCATGTTGGTCATGCCGATCACGTCGCAGCCCCAGCCGCGATACATCCGGCTCTCGGCGAGGGTAGAGAATTGCGGCCCCTCCATCGCAAGGTAGGTGCCGCCGTCGTGCACGTTCAGCCCCTGCTCGCGCGCCGCCGACAGGCAGGCCGCCGACAGGCGCGGGCAGACCGGATGCGCGAGGCTGACATGGCCGACGCAGCCGCTGCCGAAGAACGAGGGCTCGCGCGCGAAGGTGCGGTCGATGAACTGGTCCACGATCACGAAATCGCCGGGCGCCATCTCCTCGCGGAACGACCCGCAGGCCGAGACCGAGACCACGTCCGTGACCCCGAGCCGCTTCAGCGCGTCGATGTTGGCGCGGTAGGGCACGGAGGTGGGCGAATGCACATGCCCGCGCCCGTGCCGTGGCAGGAAGGCCATCGCCACCCCGTCCAGCCGCCCGGTCAGGATCTGGTCCGAGGGTTTGCCCCAGGGGCCTTCGACGCCCACCCACTCGGCCCCCTCCAGCCCCGCGATCTCGTAAAGCCCCGAGCCGCCGATCACCCCGATCATCCTGTCCATTGCCGCCCCCGCTGCCATCCGGCGAAAGGTTAGGCGCAGCGGGGCCGAAGGGGAAGGCCGGAAAGGCGGGGGCTGGCGGCGGCAGGGTGGCCGGGGTATCACGGGGGCCGCCAGCCCCCGCCAGCCCCCCCGGAGGACCGATGGACAACACGCGCGGCAGCATCCTGATGGTGGCCGCCATGGCCGGCTTTGCCATCGAGGACATGTTCATCAAGGCCGCCTCGCGCGCGCTGCCCGTGGGGCTGATCCTGATCCTGTTCGGGCTTGGCGGGATGATCGGCTTCATCCTGCTGACGCTGCGCCGGGGCGAGCCGCTGGTCCACCCGGCGCTGCTGACCCGGCCGCTGATCCTCAAGGCGGTGTTCGAGGTGCTGGGCCGGCTCGGCTACACGCTGGCGCTGGCGCTGACCCCGCTGTCGAGCGCGAGCGCCATCTTGCAGGCGACACCGCTGGTGGTGGTCGCCGGCGCGGCGCTGGTGTTCGGCGAGCAGGTGGGCTGGCGGCGCTGGCTGGCGATCCTTGCGGGCTTCGCGGGGGTGCTGGTGATCCTGCGCCCCGGCGCCGCGGGGTTCGAGCCGGCATCGCTGTTCGCGGTGCTGGGAATGCTGGGCTTCGCGGGCCGCGATCTTGCCACCCGCGCGGCGCCGAAGGTGCTGTCGAACCTGCAGCTTGGCATCTACGGCTTCCTCGCGCTGATCCCGACCGGGGCGGTGATGCTGGCCTTCAGTGGCGGCGCGGCGATGCCCGGGGCCGCCGACTGGGGCCACCTTGCCGGGGCCACGCTCTTCGGGATCGCGGCCTATTACTGGCTGACCTCGGCAATGCGCATCGGCGAGGTGTCGGTCGTCACGCCCTTCCGCTACACCCGGCTGGTCTTTGCGATGATCCTTGGCACGCTGGTCTTTGCCGAACGCCCCGATGCCGCCACGCTGGTCGGCAGCGCCATCGTCATCGGCAGCGGGCTCTACACCCTGATGCGCGAGAGGCGGCTGGCACGGGCGCGGCGGGCAGGGGAGCGGCGGGAAGGGGAGCGGCGGGCAGGGGCGGGGCGGGCCGCCTGAGCCCGCCAGGGCATGTCGCGCAAAAGCGGGGGCCGGTCCTGCGCGTGCCGGGATGCGCGATCCGAAGGCGCTAGCGTTCGCCGGGCCGCGCCATCGCGAACACCTCGCGCACCGCGGCATAGTCGCTGTATCCCAGCCGCGCGAGCGGGGCGTAGCGCGTCACGTCGAAGCGCCCCTCCACCAGGCAATCGTCGCGCAGGTGGATGCCCCTCACCTCGCCCAGGACGAGCACGTTGACCTTGCCGGGCAGGGCGATGATCTGCGTCACCCGGCATTCCAGCGTGGCGGGCGCACCCGCGACGCGGGGGCAGGGGATGGTCTCGCACTCGGCCTTGGGCACATCGGCCAGCGCGAACTCGTCCACCGCCTGCGCCACCGCGGCGGAGCTTGCATTCATCGCCTCGCGCGCCGCGTATTCCACGATGTTCACCGCGAAAACCCCCGTCTCGCGGACGTTCGCCAGCGAATCCTTGGGCCCGGTCGAGGAGAACATCACCTGCGGCGGCACATAGGCGATGGCGTTGAAGAAGGAATAGGGCGCGAGGTTGTCGCCCGCGCTGCCCCGGCTGGAAATCCACCCGATCGGGCGCGGCGAGACGATGGCGTTGAACGGGTTGTGCGGCAGGCCGTGGCCGTGCTCGGGGCGGTAGAACATGCGCGTCCTTTCAGGTTTGAACCCGACCCTAGCCCGTGCTAGGCGCGTTTCCAGCCGATTCCGCCCAAGGCCGCGCATGTACCAGCTGGAAGAAGAGACCGAGGCCGACTGGTGGGACGTGGAGGCGCTTTATGACCTGTGCTTCGCGCCGGGGCGCACGGCGCTGTCCTCCTACCGCCTGCGCGAGGGGGTGCCGAAGGTGGCAGACCTGTGCCTGACCCTGCGCGATGGCGCGGGCGAGGGCAGCGGCCCCGGCGCGCTGGCGGCGGCGATCCGCTACTGGCCGGTGCGGGTCGGCGGCGCGCGCACGCTGCTGCTGGGGCCGGTGGCGGTGCACCCGACCCGGCAGGGCGAGGGGCTTGGCGGCCTGCTGATCCACGAAAGCCTGACAGAGGCGCGGCGGCTGGGCTGGGGCCGGGTGCTGCTGGTCGGCGACGCGCCCTATTACAGCCGCTTCGGCTTTGCCAGGATGCCGGACGTGGTGATGCCGCCGCCGACCAACCCCGACCGGGTGCTGGGGCTGGAACTGGAGCCGGGCGCATGGGAGGGCATCGCGGGCGAGGTGACGCGCGATCTGCCGGTGGCAGCCGAACCGGCGGCAAGCTGAGGCACTGGTCGCCCGGCCGCGCCGCCCCATATTGAAGGCGAGCCACCCATGGAGGATGCCATGCCCGATGCCGATCTTGCACCGGCCCCGATGATCGCCCCGCTGTCCGACCCGGCCGTCGTGACCGCCCTTGAGGCATTGGCCGCCCGGCACAAGGCGGCCAGCGGCGTCGGGATGCAGCTGATGGGTTTCGTCGGCGGCAATGCCGAGAACCTGCTGGAACGGCTGCCGGACCGGATCAAGGACCGGCTGGAGGGCGCGACCCGTTCGGCGCTGGAAACCGCCTTCACCGCCGCCGCCCGCTCGCGCGGCGTGCTGTCCGACCGGCCGGACTGGCTGAACACCGTGCTGACGACGGCGATGGGGGCCGCGGGCGGCGCGGGCGGGCTTGCGACCTCGCTGGCCGAATTGCCGGTGACGACCACGGTGCTGTTGCGCGCGATCCAGGGCATCGCCGCCGAGCATGGCTTCGATCCGGCCGATGAGGACACGCGGATCGACTGCATCCGCGTTCTGGCCGCCGCCGGGCCCATGGCCAGCGATGACGGCGCCGATCTGGGGTTTCTTGCCGCAAGGGTCACCATCACCGGCCCCGGCTTGCGGGCAGTGATCGCCCGCGTCGCGCCGCGACTGTCGCTGGTGATGGGGCAGAAGCTGGCGGCGCAGGCCACCCCGCTGCTGGGCGCGGTGGCCGGCGCGGCGGTCAACTACGCCTTCACCAGCTATTACCAGGAAATGGCGCGGGTGCAGTTCGGCCTGCGCAGGCTGGCCGAGGACCGGGGCCTGCCGCGCGAGGCGCTGACCGAGGCGCTGCGTGCGCGGATCCTTGCCAGGCGGTGACGAGCCGCCCGGAACCCGGCGCGGGGGCTGTTCGTTGCATGGGGACAATCCCCAAGCAAAGGAGAAGACAGATGCAGGATATTTCCGGCAAGCGTGTCGCCATCCTCGCAACCCACGGCTTCGAACAGTCCGAGCTTGAAGTGCCGCGTGACAGGCTGCGCGCCGCAGGCGCCGAGGTGCATGTGGTCTCGCTCGAACGCGGCGAGATCAAGGGCTGGGACAAGAAGGACTGGGGCCGCCCGGTCCCGGTGGACAAGACCCTGACCGAGGCGCGCGCCGAGGACTATGACGCGCTGGTGCTGCCCGGCGGGCAGATCAACCCCGACCTGTTGCGGGTGGAGCCCGCGGCGCTGGACTTCGTCAAGGCGTTCTGGTCGGGCAGCAAGGTCGTCGCGGCGATCTGCCACGCGCCCTGGCTGCTGATCGAGGCGGGCATCATCCGTGGCCGCAAGGTCACGTCCTACAGGTCGATCAGGACCGACGTGATCAACGCGGGCGGCAAATGGGAAGACAGCGAGGTGGTCACCGATCAGGGGCTGGTCACCAGCCGCAACCCCGGCGACCTCGACGCCTTCTGCGCGAAGATCGCGGAAGAGATCACCGAAGGCCGGCACCAGCGCCGCGCGGCGTGATCCGAAAGCGAACCGGCCGGGGCGGCGAGGGCTGCCCCGGCTTTTTCATGCCGTGACAGGGGGTTGCAGGCCAAGGCTCACCCAAACCTCACATGGGCTGGCGCGCGAGCCATTCCATGACCGCGGGCCGCGCCGTCAGCGCGCCCGCCTCGCGCGCCTCGTCGATCACCGCGCGCAGTTCGGCAAGGTTCACCCGCCGGATCAGGTGCTTGACCGGGCCGATGGAGGCGGGCCGCATCGACAGGCTGCGCAGACCCATCGCGGCCAGGCACAACGCCTCGATCGGGCGCCCGGCATCCTCGCCGCAGAAGGACAGCGGGGTGCCGGTCTCGGCGCAGCGGCGGACGATGGTGGCGATGAGGTCGAGAAAGCTGACATCGAGCGTGTCATAGCGGCGGCGGACCCGTTCGTTCTCACGGTCGGCGGCGAAGAAGAACTGCTTGAGGTCATTGCCGCCGATCGACACGAAATCGGCCAGCTCGAAGAAGGAGCGCGGCGCGAAGGCGAGGCTGGGGGTTTCCAGCATCGCACCGATCTCGGTGCTGGTCGGCAGCACATGGCCGGCGCGGCGCTCGCGCTCGATCTCGTTCAGCAGCGCGCGGCGGGCCTCCTCGAATTCGCTCATCTGCGCGACGAAGGGGAACATCACCGTCAGCGGGCGCCCGGCCGCGGCGCGCACCAGCGCCTGAAGCTGCATCCGCATCACGCCCGGCTTGTCGAGCCCGACGCGGATCGCCCGCCAGCCCATCGCCGGGTTCGGCTCGTCCTGCGGCTTCATGTAGGGCAGCACCTTGTCGGAGCCGATGTCGAGCGTGCGGAACACCACGCGCTTGCCCCGTGCCGAATCCAGCACGCGGGAATAGAGCGCGGCAAGCTCGCCCCGGCGCGGCACCCGGCTGCGCAGCAGGAATTGCAGTTCGGTGCGGAACAGCCCCACACCCTCGGCGCCCGAGCCGGTCAGCGAGGGCAGATCCGCCATCAGCCCGGCGTTCATGTGCAGCCCGATGCGGGTGCCGCAGGTGGTGACGGCAGGCAGCTCGCGCAGGCTGGCATAGCGGGTCTGCGCCTCGGCCTGCATGGCGATCTTGTCGCGGAAGGCGCTGGCGACGCTTTCCTCGGGCCGCAGATGCACGATGCCCTGATCGCCGTCCACGAGGATGGCATCGCCGTTCAGCGCCTCGGCCGTGATGCCCTGCGCGTGGATGACCAGCGGGATCGCCAGCGCGCGGGCGACCACGGCGGCATGGCTGCCGACAGAGCCTTCCTCCAGCACCAGACCCTTCAGCTTGCGCCCGTAGTCCAGCAGGTCCGCCGGGCCGATGTTGCGCGCGACCAGCACCGGGTTTTCGGGCATGGCGGCGCCGGTATCGCGGCCCTGGCCCGTGAGGATGCGCAGCAGGCGGTTCGACAGGTCGTCAAGGTCGTGCAGGCGCTCGCGCAGGTAGGGGTCGGGCACCTGGCCCAGCCGGGCGCGGGTGGTGGACTGCTCTTTCTCCACCGCCGCCTCGGCTGACAGGCCGCGCTGGATATCCTCCTCCATCCGGCGCAGCCAGCCGCGGGAATTGGCGAACATGCGGTAGGCTTCCAGCACCTGCTGGTGGTCCTTGTCCACGATCTCGCTGCCCGACATCATCGCATCGACAGACAGGCGCAGTTCCGCCACGGCGGCATTCAGGCGCTTGAGTTCCTTCTTGGGATCGTCGCCGACCGGGTTCGCCACCACCACGCGGGGTTCGTGCAGCCAGACCCGGCCCTCGGCCGCGCCCTCCTGCCCCGTCAGCCCGCGGAACAGCACCGGCTGCTGGTGCAGCGCCGACAGCGCCTCGCCCTCGCCGACGAAGGCGCCAAGCTCGGTCATCTCGGCCAGCACCATCGCCACGACTTCCAGCGCATAGACCTCGTCCTCGGAATACTGGCGCGCGCGCTTGGATTGCACCACCAGCACGCCGAGGCGTTCGCCGAGCCGCTGGATCGGCACGCCAAGGAAGGCGGAGTAGATCTCCTCCCCCGTCTCGGGCATGAAGCGGAAGCCGCGTTCGGCGGGGGCGTTGCCGGTGTTGATCGGGGTCGAGGTCTTGGCGACGCGGCCCACCAGCCCCTCGCCCAGCCGCATCCGCGTCTGGTGCACGGCCTCGGGCTTCAGGCCCTCGGTCGCGCAAAGCTCCAGCGTGTTCGCGTCGCGAAAGAGGTAGATCGAGCACACGTCGGTGCGCATCGAATCGGCGATCATGTGGGTGATCCGGTCAAGCCGCTCCTGCCCCTTGGCCGGGGTCGCGAGCGTGTCGCGCAACCGTCGCAGAAGCTTGCGGCTTTCGGATTCAGAGCGGTCGGGCATGACCGGATCCCACTCCCCGTGTTCGGGGCCCGTGCTCAGGCCGCCTTTTCCAGTTCGAAGGCATCATGAAGCGCCTGCACGGCGAGTTCCATGTATTTCCGGTCGATCAGCACCGAAATCTTGATCTCGGACGTCGCGATGACCTTTATGTTGATGTTCTCGGCGGCCAGTGCCCGGAACATCGTCGCCGCCACCCCGGCGTGCGAGCGCATGCCGATGCCCACGACCGACACCTTCGCCACCTCGGTATCCACCGCCAGATCGTCATAGCTGATGATCCCGGCGGCGCGGGCGTCCTCCATCGCGGCGCGGGCGCGGGCGACCTGGTTGACCGGGCACGAGAAGGTCATGTCGGTGACGGCGCCGGGATGGTTGTCGTAATCGCGCTCCGAGATGTTCTGCACGATCATGTCCACGTTCACCCCCGCCTCGGACAGCGGGCCGAAGATCGCGGCGGCGATGCCGGGCCGGTCCTCGATGGTGACGAGGGTCATTTTGGCTTCGTCGCGCGAATAGGCGACGCCGGAGACGACTTTCGATTCCATGATTTCATCCTCGTCGCAAACGACAGTGCCGGAGGTTTCGTCCGTGTCTTCAAAGCTGGACAGCACCCGCAGCCTGACCTTGTAGCGCATGGCAAGCTCTACCGAGCGGGTCTGCAGCACCTTGGCGCCGAGGCTTGCAAGCTCCAGCATCTCCTCGAAGGCGATCCTGTCCAGCTTGCGCGCCCTCGAGCTGATGCGCGGGTCGGTAGTGTAGATGCCATCCACATCGGTGTAGATGTCGCACCGCTCGGCCCCGAAAGCGGCGGCGAAGGCGACGGCGGTGGTGTCCGATCCGCCGCGGCCCAGCGTGGTGATGCGCCCCTCGGGCGAGACGCCCTGAAAGCCCGCGACCACGGCGACCTTCATGCCTTCGGCAAACTTGCGGTCGATAGCCTCGCGCGGGATGTCCACGAGCCGCGCGGCGGAATGGGCGGAGGTGGTCAGGATCGGCACCTGCCAGCCCTGCCAGCTGCGCGCCGGTATGTCCAGCTCCTGCAAGGTCAGCGCCATGAGCCCGGCGGTCACGTTCTCGCCCGAGGACACGACGGCATCGTATTCGCGCGCGTCGAACAGCGGCGAGGTCTGTTCCACCCAGCCCACCAGTTCGTTGGTCTTGCCGGACATGGCCGAGACGATGACGATCACGTCATAGCCCCGTTCCACCTCGCGCTGCACCTTCAGGGCGGCGTTCCGGATGCGCGCCAGATCCCCGACCGATGTGCCGCCGAATTTCATCACCAGAAGCGGCATGAAAGCCCCTCTCCCCGCGCCCGCCAAGATCGCCCGCTACTTATGCGGGGCAGGGGCGGGGTGCAAGGGGAATGGGCAGGGCCGGCGGCACGATGACTGCCTTGATGACTGACATGGAGCCGTCGCATCAGGTGTATAGATCCGTTGCATCCGGGCGTATGGATCAGGGGGCGAACATGACCAGGGAACAGGGGATGCAGACCGACATGACGGGGAACGGCCAGCCGCAGGCGCAGGCAGAGACGGATCGCGGCGCCCTGCTGGCCGCGCTGCGCGGGCTGGAGGGCGAGGTTGCCGCCGCAAGCGCACAGGCGATGGAGGTCTGGGGGCCTTTGCTGCGCCGCGAGGAGTTCCGGGCCTCGGCCGCGAACATGGCGGCTTATCTCGCGCTGCGCCGGGCCGATCTGAGGCCGCTCCAGCGCCCGCTCGCGGCGCTTGGCCTGTCCTCGCTCGGCCGGGCCGAGGGGCATGTCCGGCCCTCGCTGGCCGCGGTGATCGCGGCGCTGGAGCGGATCGCGGGCGCCCCGGCGGAATTTCCGCCCGCCGATGCCTTCGCGCAGCCGGCGCGCATCCTGGCGGCGCGGCGCGATGCGCTGTTCGGCGGCGCGCCGGGCGGGCCGCAGACGCGGATCCTGGTGACGCTGCCGACCGAGGCCGCGACGGATGCCGGAATGATGCCGCGTCTCCTCGCGGCGGGGGCGGATTGCGTGCGCATCAACACCGCCCATGACTGGCCCGAGGTGTGGGCGGCGATGATCGCGCAGACCCGCGCCGCGGCAGAGGCTGCCGGGCGCCGGGTGCCGGTGTCGATGGACCTTGCCGGGCCGAAGATCCGCATCGCCTCGGTGGCGCGGGTGGAGGATGTCCGGCTGAGGATCGGCGACCGCTTCGCGCTGGCGACCGACGCCGGTGTTGCGCTCGACCTGCCGGTGGCGGTGCTGAGCCATGCCGAACTGTTCGCGCATATGCCGGTGGACCAGCCGGTCTGGATCAACGATGGCAAGCTGCGCGCGCGGGTGGTGGAGCGGCCGGGGGACGGCTGCGCCATCCTTGTGGTGACCGGCGCCCGCGCCAAGGGTGAAAAGCTGAAGCCGGAAAAGGGCGTCAACCTGCCCGGCGCCGATCTGGCGATCCCGGCGCTGACCGAGGAGGACCGCGGCAAGCTCGATTTCGTCGCGGCCCATGCGGATATTGTGGCCCTCTCCTTCGTGCAGACGGTGGAGGATGTGCAGGAGCTGCTGGCAGAGCTGGAGTCGCGCTGCGAGGGCCGCGCCCTGCCGGCGGTGATGCTGAAGATCGAGACGCCGCTCGCGGTGCGCAACCTGCCGCAGATGATCGTCGCCGCGGGCGGGCGGGTGCCCGTCGCGGTGATGATCGCGCGCGGCGATCTGGCGGTGGAGATCGGCTTCGAGCGGCTGTCCGAGATGCAGGAGGAAATGCTGTGGCTCTGCGAGGCGGCGCAGGTGCCGGTGGTCTGGGCGACGCAGGTGCTGGAAGGGCTCTTGCGCGACGGGCAGGCGAGCCGGGCCGAGACCACCGACGCCGCGATGGGCCAGCGCGCCGAATGCGTGATGCTGAACAAGGGCCCCTATCTCGCCGAGGCGGCGGCGTTCCTGCGCACCGTCCTGTCGCGGATGGACCGGCATCAGGACAAGAAGTTCGCGCATCTGGGCCCGCTGGGGGCGTGGCGCCTGCCCTAGAAGGGATGCGGCTCGCCGTCCCATGTCTCGAAACAGCCGGTCGTCGCGAGGT
The DNA here is from genome assembly GCA_002423245.1 of Rhodobacteraceae bacterium UBA6141. Classification (GTDB taxonomy): domain Bacteria; phylum Pseudomonadota; class Alphaproteobacteria; order Rhodobacterales; family Rhodobacteraceae; genus Frigidibacter. The sequence continues at coordinate 25,956 of DIVD01000012.1, read as the reverse complement.
CCAGCGCGGCGATGCGGGCGCGCAGGCCGACCGCGGCCTCGGCGGGGGTGATGTCCGCCGAGGCGCCGCCCATGTCCGTCTGCACCCAGCCGGGATGGTAGATGCCGACGGCGATGCGCTCGGGCTTCAGGTCGGTCGCCAGATTGCGGCCAAGGTTCAGCGCCGCCGCCTTCGAGGCGCGATAGGCATAGCTGCCGCCCGTCGCGAGGGTGTCCGAAGCCATCTGGCTGGAAATGATCGCGATGCGCGCCAGCCCGGCCCCGTCGGCCGCGCCCGCAGCGGCGCGCAGGTTGGCCAGCAGCGCCTGCACGGTCAGGAACACGCCGGTTGCGTTCACGGCAAAACTCTCGGCCCAGACCTCGGCGGGATAGCCATCCTCCAGCCGCTGCCCCTTGTCGGCATAGACCCCGGCATTGCAGATCAGCGTGTCGATCGGCTGCCCGGCCAGCCCGGCGGCAAGGGAACGGACGCTGGCCGGGTCGTTCACGTCCAGCGGCTCCAGCCCGGCCTGCGCGCGGCGCGCGGTGCCGATCGCCGCCCGGCCCTCGCTGCGGTAGCCCTCAAGCAACGCATGGCCGAGGCCGCGGTTCGCGCCGGTGATCAGGATCGTCATGCGAAAAGCCTTTCAGGACATCAGTTGGCGTTGCGCCTTGGCAGGAAGGGCAGCGGCACCACCGGCACGCCATCCTCGATCAGCCGCTTCGCCTCGTCAAGCCGCGCCTCGCCATGGATCGCGCGGTCGGGCGCCTCGCCCTCATGGATCGCCCGTGCCTCGCTGGCAAAGTTCATGCCGACATAGTCCGAGCTCTCCTCGATCCTGCGCCGCAGCGCCGCCAGTGCCTCTGCCGCCAGAGCCTCTGCTGCCGGGTTCGCGGCGGCCGGGGTCCCGGGGGCCGAGAGCGCGGGCGCGGCAGGCTCGCCCGCCTTGCGGGCGGGGCGCACGGCCGGGGCCATCAGCGACTTTTCAACCCCGGTCGCGCCGCAGACGATGCAGGAGATCTGCCCGGCCGCCTTCAGCCGGTCGAAGGCCGCGCCGGACTGAAACCAGCTTTCGAAGCTGTGCGCGTTGGGGCAGGAGAGGGAAAAGCGGATCATGCAAGATACTCGGGGCCCGGGCACCGGCAGCGGCCCGGCGGGTGAGGCAGACTTAACGGTTCGGGGAGGAAATTCAAGACGGGTGCTCAGCCGCCCGCCCCCGCCGCGCACCCCCGCCGCGCACCCCGGCTGCCCGCCTCAGGCGCCCGCCTCAGGCGCCCGCGTCGGGCGGCACAAAAGCCGCAAGCATCTGCGCAAGCTCCGGCTCCGCCACCTTGAGCGCCGCCTTGCGCTGGCTGAACCACCTGCGCCGGCGCTGGTCCTTTTCCGGGAACTGCCGGGCAAGCCTGTCCACCCGCAGCGGATAGACCTCGACGGCGCAGGGCACCGCCTTTCGGGGGCCAAGGGCCTTGGCGTAGCGATAGCTGCCCAGGCTTCGGGCCGAGACATGGCCGACGACCCCCGCCTCCTCCCACGCCTCCTGCGCGGCGCAGTCGGCGGGGGAGAGGCCGGGCATCGGCCAGCCCTTCGGGATGATCCATCGCCCGGTGTCGCGGCTGGTGATCATCAGGATCTGCACCTGATCCCGCGATAACCTGGCAAATTCAGGAACACTCGCAAAATCAGTGACTTGGAGCGTAAGCCTTTGGAATCGCGCACTGGCCTTGTCCGCAGTCAGCCTCATTCGTCAACACCCGTCTGCACCGGACTGTGCCCGAATGGCGAACGCCGCTTGAGTCATGCTTGAGTCAGCCGGCGAGCGGCGGGCGAGAGGCGGGCGCTGTGCCATCTCCACGCCTCTCCACGCCTCTCCACGCCTCGTCGCCTCTGGTGCTCCCGTGCTTTGTTCTTCTGACGTGCCAGGATGGAGACAATGCCATGGTCGATGCGGGATTTGCACCAACAACAACCTTGCACTTAGAGGAGAAGAAAGTGGCGTACATTGGGGTGATGGAACGGGTCTACGACCCGGACGAGCTTTATGAACTTGAGCAGCTCCCTGACGGGATTCTGTCGTGTTCCGGGGCAGCAATGGCCGGCGAGGACCATATCGTCCCCGTGGTGCAGATGCGCATTGTGCTTGGTGACGAAGATGTGCGGTTCGTCATCAGCGCAGAGAAAGCCGAGGAATTGAGCAAGCATCTGCATGAAGCGATCTCCGACGCGTTTGCGGCGACGATTGAACAAGGCGCTGAAGAACTGGCGGCGCGTGACCGCAATGCGCCATGACTGCCTGCATCCCTTCCTTCGACCACCATGGCGCGATCGTCGGCGGCGTCTGCATGGACTCCTGGGGCGCCGGTCCTTTGCTGATCCGATGGGGTAGGCGGCGCTGGTGGTTCGAGTTCTCGGAGATGTTCGGGCCGACGCTTCTGCGCGCATCAGACCTCGAGCCTGCGGCCGCGCAGCCTGTCAGCGAGCGGGATCCATTCTGGGCCCCATTCCGGGCGTGGACAGACTCTGGCAGGAGGTGCCGCGCGGTCATGGACAAGCGCGGTCGCGCGCGCTTCTGGGTTTGCTACGCCCCGCGAATGGGGGCGCTACGATGACGTCGCTCCACCCCGACCACGAGCGGCTGCTCGCTCTCGCTCAAGCGGCATTCGACGCGCGCGATGACCGAAGGCTCTGGAACCGGGACGTGACTGCAGCCGCAGAGCGTCATGGCTTCTATTGCGACGCACTGTGGGAGGAGCTGTCGCGTCAAGTCTGTGCCAATGACGGCGACATCGCTGTTCTCGAACACCCCAGCGTCAAGCGACGCACCATGATCGCGCAGATGCGGCGCGAAATCGTAGCTGTGGCACAGAACGCCATGATCGAGGCTCTCGACAGCCTAGCGCACGGACCGTGCATCGAGGAGGACGACGAATGAGACGTAAACCCAGCAATAACCTGCCGTCCGGATGGTGGATCGTCCCGGGCGCCATTTGCGGCACCCTGGTCTGGATCGGCATGTACCTGGCTCTTTGACTTGACCCGCGCCGCCTTCGATGGCGTCACGAGACGTGTCCAACAACAATGGTGCGCAGATGGCCTCCCGGCAGAGATTGAACGAGAAGATGATGAAGGCGGCGGAGCCTCGGTCGCGCCCATACCAGCTGTTCGACGACGAGGTGCTCGGGTTCTCGGCGGTGATCCAGAAAACCGGCAGCCGGGGCTTCTATCTCGACTACACGATCAAGGGGCGGCAGCGCCGCATGGCGATCGGGCGCTGGCCAGAGTGGAGCGTCGTCGCCGCGCGCGACCGCGCCAAGCAGCTGCGGCGCGACATTGACGACGGGATCGACCCCTTGGAGGAGCGCGAGCAAATCCGCGGGGCGCCACGGATCCCGGAGCTGATCGACCGATATCTGCGCGAGCATGCCGCGCACCTCAATGCGCGTAACGCATCAGACCAGGCATCTATCCTTCGCAAGCTGGTGGAGCCGCACTGGAAGCACCGCCTCGTCTCCGATATCGAGCCGGAGGACGTGGAGCGCCTGCTATGCGTGATCGCCGAAGGGCGGGCGCGGCCGTCAAAGGAGAATCCCAAGAGCCGGCGCAAGATGCTGGCGCCAGCGAGGCCGACGCCGATCCGCGCGAACCGGGCGGGCGAGGTTGTGCGGAAGATGTTCACCCTCGCGGTTGCCTGGAAGATGCGCGCAGACAATCCGGCATCAGCGTTTCGCAAGCGGATGGAGATTGCGCGCGAACGATTCCTCTCCATCGAGGAAATTGCGCGCCTCGGCGACGCGCTGAACGCTGCGGAGGACCAGCGAGGCGCGGCCATCGTGCGCATGTGCATGCTGACCGGTGCGCGCCTTGGCGAGGTCCGCACGGCGCGCTTCGAACACTTCAACCTCGAGATGGGCACATGGACCAAGCCCGCCGCGAACACCAAGCAGCGCCGGGTGCACCGCGTGCCCATCTCGGCCGACGTGGCGGCGCTGGTGCGCCTGCGGCGGGTGGCGGTCCCGAGCGGCTGCGGGTGGCTCTTCCCAGGCGACGCCGTGGACGCCGACGGCGCGCCAAAGGATCAGCCGGTTGGGCGGATCACGCGGTTCTGGTCAAACGTCAAGACGGCGGCGCAGATGCCAGACGTCAGGATCCATGATCTGCGCCACACCTTCGCCTCGCTGCTGGTGAGCGGCGGTTCCTCGCTCGAGATGATCGGGAAGCTGCTGGGGCACTCGCAGATGCGGACGACGCAGCGATACGCCCACCTTCTCGACAGCCCGCTCCGGGCTGGCGTCGATGCAGTCGCCGACATCATGAAGTCGCGTCCGCGCGTGGTGCGAGGCAGCGAGTAACCCCAAGTCACGCATCCTGCCGCAGGCGGTTCCAAAGCGGCGAGAGCTTCTTTCGGATCACGCTGTCGCTCGGGATGTTCTTCCCGCCAGACCTGTCCATGAACCAGAGCGACATGACCTCGGTGAATTCCTTCAGAGTTGTCGGAACGCCATGTTCGTGGACCCATGCGGCGACCTCCCTCCAGAATTCATCCCAATCAAATCTTGGCTCGGGACCCTTCGCGCCGTGTGCCCGGCCGAAAACATCGTGATCAGCCTCGAAGCGATGGAGATCATCCGCGAGGATCAACAAGTCTTCCATCGAGACGAACACCCCTCCGGAAGGCTCGGTGACCATCTTCCAATCGTCCGCGTCAAGCGCGCGAATTCTGCGCACCTGCATGTCGCGTGGGCCTGTCCCGGACCTCCGGAACATCGGCAATATGTCCGAGACGGCGATGACCACCATTCCAGCGCAGGGTTCGCCGCCGCAATCCACCGGCGCGATCCCGGTGACGATCTGCAGCTTCCCATTGTGCGCCAACCCAGCGACGTCCGCGGGAGTGCATCCCCACCGCGCGGCCACCTCGGTAATCGTAAAGAACACCCTCGAAATCACGCCCATGCTATTAGCCCCCTCGCTTTTTTTTGCGCTCCCGGCCGTCCTGGATGACCAGGAACGGTTAACAATTTCATAATTTGTCGTGGCCTGTCCGGCCGAGCAGTTCGGCCAGAAGTGGTTCGATCACGTCGCGCCGATCCGCGAGCAACACGAAAAGATCGCGCCACACTCCGATCGGAACTTCGCTTGTCTGGATCCAGCGGCGCAATGATCGATCCTCGACTCCGAGGTCGTGCGCCAACTCGCTCTTCCAGCTTGGCCCGTAGAGAGCCATGCCGATCGCGGCGAGGAGACCCCTGTCATCCATGGTCATTCATCATTCGGGGGCTTCATGGGCACCGGTCCTTCTGCCTGATCAAGCCCGGACGATTCCGTGGCTGGTGCCACCACCATTCGCTCGGGACCGCATCCCGAATCAACGGAATAACAGCACGGAATCGCTGATCCCACGGGAGAGGCGAGTATCCCGTCTTTCCCACGCCTCTCCACGCCTCTCCACGCCTCTCCGCGCCTCGCCGCCTCTGCACAGGTGTGGTCTGTATTGTTCCGCGCTGGACGAGTGCGAAGAAAGGAAAATGCATGGCGAACAATGAAACCCCAGGTCACGACGATGCGGAGCCGAATGTTCTCGATGGCTGGGTGAGCCGGGACGACCTGGCTCGGGAACTTGGCGTGTCGGTCGCCACAATCGCGCGATGGGAGTGCAGGCGCATTGGCCCGCCTTGCGTCCGCATCGGCCGCGCCGTGCACTACCGCCGCGAATCCGTCCGTGCGTGGCTGGTCGCGCAGGAGCGGCATCGCGCTCCGGGCGGCCGCAAATGAGCGCGCAGGTCATCCGCTTCCCGAGCATGAGCGTCGCCTGCGCACGGCACATCATCGCCCGCCCGGACATGCATCGCGACGCAACCGTCCTGGACGCGTGCGAATTCCTGCAGGCCGCCGGCGACTGGATGGACCACGAGCGGGCGAAGGCGCTGCACGCTGCCATCGTTCGTGACGCCGTGGCGGGCCTCAATCGCAAGGGGCGCATCCGGCGTTGGCTGGCGGTCGCTGGCGACGTGGTCGGCGTCATCAGCCTCTTCTGCGTGCTCTACCTTTTCCTGCTTTTCACCCCCGGCTGATGGAGGCGCCCATGGCCCGCGACGAACTTTCCTTTCTCGAATTCCTGCAGAGTTTCCGGCGCGGCGAGTTGGTCGCCGAGGCCGATGATCAGTTCGGCGAGCTGATGGAAGCCATCCGGCGCACGGGCGGCAAGGGCGACATCACGATCAAGCTGCCATTCAAGGTCAACGAGGCAGGCCAGATCGAGTGCGTCCCGCAGCTCTCTTGCAAGAAGCCACGCAAGCCTCTCGGCACCGGCATCTACTACGTGACCGACGAAGGGCGTCTGACCCGTCGCGACCCATCGCAGGATGACCTGTTCGATGAGCTTGAAGCTCGCCGTGATCGCCAGGACGTCTGACCACTCACCAGAAGGACACGAACATGACAAACAAACTCCCTCCGCAGGCCAGCGCCAGCGCGCAGGTCGACGCACATCCAGGAAGCGCACTGGACGCCGCCATCACGGCGGCGCGGTTGGCTTCCCCGGTGATCGTCGGGCCGCATGGCGCGCGCCACATCATCGTGCCGGATGGCTTCCGCATCGAGGCGGCGCACGACCCATACGCGCTGCCGCCACACATCATCGCGACGGCGGTGGTGGTCGACCAGCGGTCGTCCCTCTCCGCCTATGTGAACCGCTTCTCGGATGATCGCTCGATCCTGATCGCCGACTACGACGCTGGCAGCATCAAGGCCGTTCTCGACTGGCACTTCGACAACGAGATGGTCGACGGAGCAAGCCTCGATCCGCAGCCGCGCGGTCACACGTGCACGCTGGCGCTCCGCCCGTCCGAGGAATTCAAGCGCTGGGCCGAGATGGAGAACACATTCCACGGCCAGGCCGAATTTGCAGCGTTCCTGGAGGAGAACGCGGTCGACGTGATCGACCCGGAGCCTGCGGTCCTGATCGAGATCAGCCGGGACCTGGAAGGCACGCAGGGCGTGACATTCAAGAGTTCGACGCGCCTGGAGAACGGGGATCGGTCCTTCGTCTACGAGACAGAGACCCGCGCCAGGGGCGACATCAAGGTTCCGCGCGAGTTCGTGCTCTCGATCCCGCTCTACGAGGGCGAGCAGCCGGTGCCGCTGCGCTGCGCCTTCCGGTGGCGCATCAACGGCGGGCATCTGCAGATGGGCTTCGTCTGGCGGCGTGTGGAGTATCAGCGGCGCGCGACCTTCGCCGAGATTGCCTTCGCGGCAGCGGAGGAGACTGGTCGGCCGGTGTTCTTCGGGAGGGATTTGTGATGGCGGTTCTGAAGAGCACCTTCGTCGTCCCATTTGACCCTCACGACACGGGCGAGCCGTTCGGGTTCCTGCGCGCGAATATCTCTGGCCGAGACCAATGGTGGCTGGTGCAGGTGTGGGCCGAGGACAACGATGACGAGACCGTCATGGTCCGGTTTCTCGAGCAGGCCGGCCCCGGCAACGAGCTTGTCGACGTCGCCGCCGGCTACGCTGGCAGGCCTTGGTATCCGATCCCGTGGATCAGCGACGAGATCCCGCATCGGTTCGCGCCGTCGTTCCGGCTCTCGCTCGATATGCCGGGCGGGCGGAGACTCACTCACGAGTGGGGGCCGGGCCCGCTCGGAGACAGCGGTCGGAGGACTATCGACCGGATGCTCGATAAGGCCTGCGGGGGATTTGTCGATGGATGATCTGGCGGCACGGAGTGCGTCTGCACGATTCAGCGTTCGGGAGCTGATCGAGGAAGCCCAGCGCGAAGCGTTCATGCGCCGTCGCGTCTATCCAAACCAGGTGCGCGCTGGGCGGCTGTCGCAGAAGGATGCAGATCACCGCATCGACTTGATGGAGGCGATCATCACCAGGCTGACGCGCACCGCCGGAGCCGGAGAGTGATCGGCTGGCATAAAAAGGCCGATGTGCCGATCGCTGATCGCTGCGCTGACTGCCACCAGCCCATCGCGCCAGACGGGTCTGGGCACCTCTCGTGGTGCCCATTCTTCGGGGACACCGAATGCCCGCGCCTGCTCGCCAGGCCCCGGCACATGGCGACGACCATCGGGGAGTGATCCATGGCGCAGAACCGTTCCACCTCCGTCATGCAGCGGCGCGTCGAATCCCGGCAGAGCCTCGATGACTTCCCGACGCCGCCATGGGCGACGCGCGCCCTGATCGAGGAAGTGATCGGGCCGCGGATGACCGGCGGCCATGTCTGTCTGCGCTCGCAGAACGCATGGGACCCGGCTTGTGGCCGGGGGCACATGAGCGCGGCGATGGCGGAATACTTCTTCGCCGTACACGGGTCCGACGTCGCGGATTATTCCGAAGATGCATTCAGCACGCAGCATCGCGTTGCCGACTTCCTCGGCTTGGACGCGGTGCCGCCGCGCATCGAGAAGCAGGGCGTCGACTGGATCATCACCAATCCTCCGTTCCGCCTGGCATCGGAGTTCATTCGCCGCGCGCTGGCGCTGCGGCCGCGCATGGGCGTGGCGATGCTGACCCGGCTGGCTTTCATCGAGGGCGTCGAGCGCCACCGAAGCCTCTTCGGGCCTCATCCGCCGACCACGGTCGCGCAGTTCGCCGAGCGCGTTCCGATCCTCAAGGGGCGCGTCTCGGCCACAGGCTCGACGGCGACGGCCTACTGCTGGCTGCTATGGGACACGACGGCGGGCGCGCAATCGCCGCCGACGCAACTGACATGGATCCAGCCATGCCGCAGGCGTCTCGAACGCAAGACAGACTATCCGGAGACGCGCAGTGTTCCGACCTGAACCTTCGAGAATTCTTCCCGTCAGCTTTTCCGGCCCGATGGTGCTCGCCCTGCAGGATCGCTGCAAGACCGTCACGCGCAGGCTCGCGTCCTCGCCGCTGGCGCGCCTGCGACCTGGCGACCTGCTGTGGGTGCGAGAGGCGATCCGCATTTCCGCGATCAACGTTACGCCTGGCCGGCTGATCTTCTCATACGATGCGGACGGGCTGGAGAGCGAGGTGCCATGGCCGAAGCGGCTGTCCAAGCCTCTTCCCGGCCGGCGCATCGCGCGCTTCATGCCGCGCGAAATCTCGCGGTTGACGCTGCGCGTCATCCACGTGCACCTCCAACGGCTCCAGGAGATCGAGGACCGCGATTGCTACGACGAGGGGATCGGCGCGACGCAGCACATCGAGGCATCATGTGGCGATCCGCGACGAGCATTTGCCGCGCTTTGGGATGAGCTGCACGACAAGCCTGGAGAGCGCTGGGTGGACAACCCGGAGGTGGTGGCGATCCGCTTCGCGTGCGCTCGTGCCGCTGTTGACAGCCTGATCCCCGGACTCGGCCATGGAGGCGTAAGGTGAGGAAGCGAGCCACTCCGGAGGCTGACATTCAGCGATCCATTGTGTGCATCCTTCGGGCGATCCTGCCACGCGGATCGATCGTGCACCACGCGGCCAACGAGATCGCGTCTGGCGGGCGCGCCGGGCGCGCGCGCCAATCAATTCTGGTGGGCATGGGCGTTCACCCCGGGTTCTCTGATCTGCTGGTGATCTCGGAAGGCAAGGTGATGTTCATCGAGGTCAAGAGCGCCACCGGGCGGCTGCGCCCAGCGCAGGAGGCCTTCCGGGACGCGGTGACCAGGCAAGGTTTCGGCTGGGCACTCGTCCGCTCGGTGGACGACGCTATCGCGGAGCTGCAGGCGCATGGCTTCGCGACGCGGATCGCGGGAACGCCATGAGCGACGCATTCATCGCCGCGCACCGGCGGCGGCGCAAGTTCACCACGGAGCAGATGATGGCGTTGAAGGCCGAGGGCCTCACGCAGAAGGAGGCGGCGCGCAGGCTCGGCGTCACGCAGTCGGCCATCGCGCTGCGGCTGGCGCGCGATGGGCTGTTCTGGTGCCAGCCGGAGAGAAAGGTGGATAACGCGACATTCTCTCGGCTCTGGCGCTGCCACAGCATCACGACGGAGGAGATCGCGACGTGGATGGGCGTCACCCGTCAGGCCGTCAGCGATCGAGCCAGGCGGTCTGGGCTCCCAAGTCGCGTGAATGTCAGACGGAAGCTCATTCGCGAAACAGAGCTTCGAGACCTCTGGATGGCGGGCGTCGCGCTCAAGGACATCGCTGCTTACTTCGGGTGCGCCAGCACATCCAGCGTGACGCGCGCGGCTCTGGCCGCTGGCCTTCCAGAGCGGCCGCTCGGATCGGTCTCTCAGACATCCATGGACGAGTATCGGGAGATGAAGCTCGGCGAGCGCATGCTGGCGGCGAGCAGGGTTGAAACCGCATGACACGCCGCGACACCACCCAGCGCGCCCGGAGCGGGCCGTGTGTGGCCGCTTCATGGCCCGGTCGATGCCCTGGGCCCAGAACTTGCCAAAGGCCGCCCAGCGGCGCTCTGGCGCGCTGCAACGCGCATGTCGTCTTTTTCGACCAGCCGGGAGGCGCGGCGTTCCGGTTTCCCGCGCCTCTCCACGCCTCTCCGCGCCTCGTCGCCTCGGCCACCCTCGAGCGAACGTCCCCTGCACTTCATCAGGGGAGAATCGGATGAGTCACAAAGCGTCTTCATGGCTCGCGGAGATCCCGGCTTCGGCTCTGACCGGCGCCGAGTTCCGCGTGCTCTTCCACCTTTGCGACGCGCACAATTCCAAGCGAGACGTGGAGACATCGTGCTTCCCGTCGCAGGACCGGCTGAGGGAGGCGACAGGCCTCTCGAACGGTGGGCTGAACAACGCCCTCAACAGTCTCGAAGCCGGTGGTTTAATCCTGCGAGTTCGCCGGACTGTTCCGGGATCGGCGATCCAACGGACCTACTACATCCTGGGGTTCGACCTCCCCGAACAACAAGAGCAAACTCCACTCAGTGGAGTCGGAGCAAACTCCACTTTTTGCGAAGCAAACTCCACTTTTCGGGGGAGCAAACTCCACACTGGTGGAGTTTCATATGAACCTGTAAGGAACCTTAAAAAAGAACCCGTGCGCGACGCGTGCGTGGCGCGCGAGGCGGGCGTCGAGGAAGAGCCACAAGGCGATCAGAGGAAACGCTCCGATCCGGCTCCAACGCGGCGCCAGGCCGCAACGTCGAAAATCGCTGAGAACAGCGATGCGCCCACGGCAGGCGCCGCGCTTGATCACGACGCTCGGCTCCAGTGGCTGGCGGCGTGGATCAACTCCGGGGACTACGTCCCGACCAGCATGATCACCAACACCACACGCGACGCGCTGCTGGCCTCCGGGCTGGTAACGCTGCAGCGACTCCGGGAACTGCAGATCTACTGACGAGGGAACAGCCATGGATATCACCGCGCGCGGCGTCGAGGACCGCATGGAGGAGGCGGCGCTGACGCTGCGCCGCCTGCCCAACCCACCAGGCTCGGGGCCGAAGGGCTACGGGCAATCCTGGCCGGAGTACGTCCAGGAGGCGAAGGACGCCTACGGCTACCACGACGTTCGGATGCGGGTTGTTCCGAGCGCCGCGGAAATTCAGCGGATGGACGAGTGCATCGACTGGCTCCGCTTCATCGAGCCGGATGACGCGAGGATCGTCTGGCTGCGTGCCGAGGGATATCGCTGGCGCCAGGTTTGCATCCAGGCGGGGTGCGTTCGGCAGACGGCGTGGCGGCGGTGGGTCGCGTCCCTCCAGACCATCGCTAACAACCTGAACCGACAGGATAAATCGGCGCGGCGGGCGGCGGCGGCAAAAAAGGCCTCGGCGGAAAGCGGCGCCAAAGCGCGCGAGGACGTCGCCAAGACGCCGTTGTGATTGCACTGGTTGTCGAACTTAGATCGCGACAAATCGCGGGGTTTTGTGCGATGTTCACGATAGAATGGCGAGATGTGGTCGTCACAAGCCACGGTCATCGCCACCCCCCCCCCGGCTCTGGTTCCTCCCTGGCGCCGAACGTATGCGGGGGACATGAGCGCGCTAAGTCGATAGCGACAAAGGATTTTTCCGGGTTTCCGGGGTGGGTTTCCACCTTTGGGTTGCCGGTTTCCGCCATCGGAAAAATTACTGCGGCCACCACTCAAGGCCCGGTGCTTCACCAGCGCCGGGCCTCTTTCTTTGGAGTTCGCCCTTGCAGATCGAGATGATGCCGACCGAGCGCCTCGTGCCCTACGCGCGGAACGCGAGGACGCATTCCGACCAGCAGGTCGCGCAGATCGCGGCATCGATCGAGCGCTTCGGCTTCACGAACCCGATCCTGATCGGCGACGACGACGTGATCATCGCGGGCCACGGGCGGCTGATGGCAGCGAAGCAGCTGGCCATGGCGGAAGTCCCGACGATCAGGCTGGCCCACCTCAACGAGGCCGAGCGCCGCGCGCTGGTCGTGGCAGACAACAAGATCGCGCTGAACGCCGGCTGGGACACCGAGATCCTCCTGGAGCAGATCGAGTTGATCCGCGCCGACGGCTTCGACGCCGATCTGGTCGGGTTCTCGGACGAAGAACTGGAACAGATGCTCGCGGACATCGAGGCGCCAGAGCCTGGCGGCGCGGTCGAGGGCGAGGACGATGTGCCCGAGCCTCCGGCCGATCCGGTCTCGGAGCGCGGCGACCTCTGGATCCTCGGGGAGCATCGGCTGCTCTGCGGAGACAGCACTGACGCGGAAGACGTCGCGCGCGTTCTGGGCGGAGTGAAGCCGCTCCTGATGGTGACCGATCCGCCATATGGCGTCGAGTACGATCCGAGCTGGCGCAACCAGGCGGGCGCGTCCAGCACCAAGCGCACCGGCAAGGTGCTCAACGACGACCGCGCCGACTGGCGTGAAGCCTGGGAGCTGTTCCCGGGCGACGTGGCCTACGTCTGGCACGGCGCGCTGCACGCCACGACGGTCGCGGACAGCCTGATCGCCACCGGCTTCAACATCCGGTCGCAGATCATCTGGGCGAAGGATCGGCTGATCCTCAGCCGCGGCGACTACCACTGGCAGCACGAGCCCTGCTGGTATGCCGTGCGCGCCAAGGGCAAGGGCCACTGGGCGGGAGACAGGAAGCAGACGACGCTCTGGCACATCGCGAACAAGGACCAGGACGCCGAGACCATCCACGGCACGCAGAAGCCGGTCGAATGCATGCGCCGACCGATCCTCAACAACTCCAACCCGGGCCAAGCCGTCTACGAGCCATTCATGGGGTCGGGCACAACGCTGATCGCGGCCGAGACGACCGGCCGGTCCTGCTACGGGATCGAACTGAACCCGGCCTACATCGACGTGATCGTGGAGCGCTGGCAGAACCTGACCGGAGAGACAGCCATCCTCGATGGCGACGGGCGGTCGTTCGAGGAGATGCAGGCGGAACGGAAGGCCGCAGCGTGATGCAGATCGAGATGATGCCGACCGAGCGGCTCGTGCCATACGCGCGGAACGCCAGGACGCACTCCGACCAGCAGGTCGCGCAGATCGCGGCATCGATCGAGCGGTTCGGCTTCACGAACCCGATCCTTATCGGCGACGACGACGTGATCATCGCGGGCCACGGGCGGCTGATGGCAGCGAAGCAGCTGGCCATGGCGGAAGTCCCGACGATCAGGCTGGCCCACCTCAACGAGGCCGAGCGCCGCGCGCTGGTCGTGGCAGACAACAAGATCGCGCTGAACGCCGGCTGGGACACCGAGATCCTCCTGGAGCAGATCGAGTTGATCCGCGCCGACGGCTTCGACGCCGATCTGGTCGGGTTCTCGGACGAAGAACTGGAACAGATGCTCGCGGACATCGAGGCGCCAGAGCCTGGCGGCGCGGTCGAGGGCGAGGACGATGTGTCCGATCCTCCGGCCGATCCGGTCTCGGAGCGCGGCGACCTCTGGATCCTCGGGGAGCATCGGCTGCTCTGCGGAGACAGCACTGACGCGGAAGACGTGCGCCGCCTGATGAACGGAGAGCGAGCGTCGCTCATCTTCACGTCCCCGCCCTACGGCCAGCAGCGCGACTATGGCGCGGCGAAGGAGAAGGTCAGCGATTGGGACAAGCTGATGCGCGGCGTCTTCGACGCGGCCATCGTGGGAGAGGATGCGCAACTGCTGGTGAACCTCGGCATGGTGCATCGTGAATCCGAGTGGCTCCCGTATTGGGATGCATGGATCGACTGGATGCGCGCGCAGGGCTGGCGGCGGTTCGGATGGTACGTGTGGGACCAGGGGCCGGGCTTGCCGGGAGATTGGAATGGCCGCCTCGCGCCATCGCACGAGTTCATCTTCCACTTCAACCGCCAGCCGCGCAGACCGAACAAGACGGTCGAGAGCAAGCACGCCGGCGAGACACTCGGAGGCGGAGGGCTGCGCGCCGCGGACGGCACCGTGAATGCAAAGACCGGCGCTGGCGACGCCATCCAGAGCCACCGCATTCCTGACAGCGTGGTGCGCGTCATGCGCCACAAAGGAGCCATCGCTGGCGGGGAGCATCCAGCAGTCTTCCCGGTCAAACTCGCGGAAGAAATGATCAAAGTGTGGAGCGCGGAGGACGATATCCTGTTCGAGCCTTTCAACGGATCCGGATCGCAGATGATCGCCGCGACGACGTTGGGTCGCGTCTGCTTCGGAATGGAGATTGACCCAGCTTATTGCGACGTCGCCGTGCGACGCTGGCAACTGGCATTCGGCGAGCCAGCCAGGCTCGAGAGCACTGGCGAGACATTCGAGCAGGTCGCTGCTCGGCGAGTGGAGGATGCAGCATGAAGCAGTCGCGGGTCATGTCGGCGGTCGAGTCCATGTCGAACGTCGCTGTCGGGTTCTTCGTGGCGGTCGCGGCGCAGGCGCTGGTCTTCCCGATCTTCGGGTTTCACGCCACGATGGGCGAGCACTTCGCCATGGGCGGGATGTTCACCGTGGTCTCGGTGGTTCGGTCCTACGCGCTGCGCCGCTTGTTCGAGGCCGTGCGCGTCAGCAGTGCCGCTGAACCCGAAACGGAAAAGACCGCGCAGAGCGCGGTCTCCTTCAGGTCACGCCGCGCTGGCGCAGATCAGGAGGAACCATCGTCCTTGATCCGGTAAACCCGCCCGCGCCCGGGCTCCGGATCGGCGTGGATGGTCAACCCGAGCCGCTTCTTCAGGGCTCCGGACATGGCACCGCGAGCGGTGTGTGGCTGCCATCCGGTGGCGGCGACGATCTCGCCCAGCGTGGCGCCCTCCTGCGCGCGCAGCATGGCGATCAGCGCCGCCTGCTTGGTGTCCGCGCGGAGCGGGCGCTGTGGGCGCGCTGTGGGCGCCTCGGGTGCCTCGGCGGGAGCGTCCACCAGACCGCCCGCAGTCGGCGCCTCGTCGGCGCCCGTGTGCGCGCTGTCGCCGCCATCCGGATCGGCGCCAATGGCGGCAAGGCCTGCGGCGGTGGCGACCAGCGTGACGCCGTGGCCGTCGCCGGTCTCGCGCCACATGGGTTCGCCATTGCGCAGGTCGGCATCGACTTCCTGCAGGAGGCCATTGGCAAGCATCGCGCGGACCACCGTGGTCGCGGCACCGCCGCGAAGGCTGGTCGGAAGCGGAAGGGCGATGTGCTCTGGCCGCTGGGCGGCGGCGTTGAGGATCGCGATCTGAGTGTCGGAAAGTTTGGTCATTCTCTTGGCCTCCTTCAAATGATGCCCGAGCGCTTGAGCGCGGCGTGTTCATGATCGACAACGCGGACGCCAGCTTCGACGCTGTCGCAGTCGCCGCTGCACAGCGCGCCGAGTCGCAGCGCGATCTCGACCAACTCGCGCTTCGACATGCTCCAAAGATGCCTCGCGGCAGGGTCCGCTGCGAAGCCGCCGAGCTTGTCCGCGAGAGTGATTGATTTCTCGATGTGGATGCTCATTCCGCGTGCTCTCCTTCGCCGAAAAGGAAATCGGTGATCTTCCGGAGGTCGTCGGCGACGCTGCTGATCGAGCCGACGCTGCCCCAATTGACCGCGTCTGGATCGAAGTTGAAATGGTCGGCGCTGAGCGCCTGAAGTCGGGCGAGCATCGCGTCGATCTCGGCCTTTTTGGCGAGGAATTCATCGAGGGCAGCGGGTCTTTCTGCGTGGCGGCGAATGGTCATCTGGTCGGTCTCCGTGGATGGTTGTGGCTGGCTGGCGCCCGCCGGGGTTTCAGCGAGCGGCGATTGCCGCGTTCAGCCATTCGACTTCGCGTTGGATGTATTCGGGGGCAGTCTCAGTCAGCCCGTATCCCACCGCAAACGCGTTGTTGAGGCTGTACCGCAGGCGTGCGGCGGAGTGCGCGACCTGCGTGTTGTTCCGGGCGGTCGCCGGTGTGGCGTTCAGGGCGGCGATGGCTTCGGCGATGGTCATGGTCTGGTCTCCTTTGTGTGTTGGCGCCACGGCGCTGTGCCGCGGCGCGATGATGGTCATTCGGCGTTGCGAGCATCGGCGCAGAAGACCGTCCAGTGAGCGTTCAGCCGATCCAGATCGGTCGCGTCCACCAGAAGGCTGTGCATCCCGCTCGGCCCTTCCATCACGAAGCGCCGTTCTTTGGGCATCGCACCGGACCCCAATCCGCGGAGGCCGCGAAGCGGTACCCATGCGACCCGAATGGATGCGCGTTGGAAGCGAATTGTGGCCCCGCGCGCCAGAAGATTGGCATGATCGGCTTCGGTCAGGGTGGCTGCGATGTTCATGGCTTGGTCTCCGTAGCTGGTGCGTCGCGGGGTGCGTCGCTTCGTGTAATCACCATCGCTCTGCGCGCGCTTATAGCGTAGGTAAATCGCAGCAATATCATTGCTTTATGAGGGAACGCCCCATGAAAACGGGAGCGTCGAAGGAGGGCTTGGGCCGGATGAGTGTGCGTTTGTCATGGGGTCATTCCTCCGTGATGCCGGAAGCCAGCCGCTTCTCTGCCGCTCTCGTGGCAAATTGGTGGTAGTCGTCTGGCGATGTTTCCGTCCATATGCCGCTCTCGATGATGACCGCACCGACCACGCCCCCTCCGTTGTGGACGTAGACGCTGCGCGGCGCTCCGTGGCGCGTGAGGCTGCCGGCGATCTTCGCCAGAACCTTTTGCATGTTCCGCAAGTCCGCTTTCGCGAGGATTTCGTGGTCATCGGCGCTATGGAATGTGTATGTGGCCGCCATGGCTTGGTCTCCTTTGTGTGTTGGCGCCGCGGCGCTGTGCCGCGGCGCGATGATGGTCAGCTGAAAGCGCGGAAAGCGCCGTCGATGCTCTCGCTGGCGGTCTCGATCAGCGCGATCCAGGCGTCGCGCAGGGTTTCCTCGATCAGCAGCTCGTTGATCTGCGTCGCGAGCGTGTCGAGGTCGTCTTGGTCGCCGCTGCGGATCGCGTCGTTGATGCGCAGGATGATGTCCGTGGTCGTCATGATGGCTTGGTCTCCGTGGCTGATGCGTCGCTGGGTGCGTCGCTTCGTGTAATCACCATCGCTCTGCGCGCGCTT
Organism: Rhodobacteraceae bacterium UBA6141; assembly: GCA_002423245.1. Taxonomy (GTDB): domain Bacteria; phylum Pseudomonadota; class Alphaproteobacteria; order Rhodobacterales; family Rhodobacteraceae; genus Frigidibacter. Next base: position 8,629 of record DIVD01000012.1, on the reverse strand, counting down.
ATAGCGTAGGCAAATCGCAGCAATATCATTGCTTTATGAGGGAACGCCCCGTGAAAACGGGAGCGTCGAAGGAGGGCCTGGGTCGGATGGGACTGTCGCGCCGGCAATACGCCACCCACCGCGGCGTCAGCCACACAGCGGTCGGCAAGGCCATCGCGACCGGCCGGATTACGACAGAGGCCGACGGCACCATCGACCCGGCCAAGGCGGATCGGCAGTGGGACGCACAGACGGACCCGGCGAAGCAGCGCGGGCCGAACGCCCGGGCGATGGGCGCTGCCACGGCGGCGGGCACCGCACGGGCGGCGGCGACGAAGCCGGTGCCGCGCTCGGCCATCGAGGCCGTCAGCGAGACGCTGCGCGATGCCGGAGCCGAACCAGACCCTGGCGCCGTCGGCGGAGAGGTCTCGTTCCTGCGCGCACGCATGGCGAACGAGGTGCTGAAGGCCCAGACCGCCAAGGTGAAGCTCGCCAAGATGAAGGGCGAACTTGTCGATCGCGCCAAGGCGACCACCACAGTGTTCGACCTGGCGAGGCGAGAGCGGGACGCATGGCTGAACTGGCCTCCGCGTGTGGCCGCGAACATGGCCGCAGACCTCGGCGTCGACCCGCACAAGATGGAGCAGGCCCTCGACAAGTTCCTGCGCCAGCATCTGGCCGATATGGCGGAGGTGAAGATTGAACTGCGATGATTGGCGAGCAGAAGCGCGGCGGCGGGCGCGCCACACCATCCTCATCGAGCGAATGAAGATGAAGCTGGCAGCAGCGAAGGCGCGCGAGCAGCGAGACGCAGATGAGGAAGGCTGCGGAGCGGTTCTGTGCGCGATCCGAGCTGCGCGTCGCCAGATGTTGAAGGAAGCCGTGCATGGCGATCACTGACTTCGACGGCGCCGACGAAATCCGCCGCGCATGGATGGCGGGGCTCGCTCCGGATCCAGCGCTGACCGTCTCGGAGTGGGCGGATCGGCACCGAATCCTGTCCTCGCGGGCGGCATCGGAGGCCGGGCCATACCGGACGTCGCGGACGCCCTTCATGCGGGCGATCATGGACGCGCTCTCGCCATCGAGCCCGGCGCAGCGCGTGGTGTTCATGAAGGCGGCGCAGGTCGGAGCGACCGAGGCCGGCAACAACTGGATCGGGTTCGCGATGCACCGGGCTCCGGGCCCGTTCCTCGCGGTGCAGCCGACGGTCGATCTCGCGAAGCGCCTTTCACAGCAGCGGATCGACCCGCTGATCGAGGAAAGCCCGGAACTGCGGGCGCTGGTGATGCCGTCGCGCTCGCGGGACAGCGGCAACACGATCCTCGGGAAGCGATTCCCTGGTGGGCAGTTGATCCTGACCGGCGCGAACAGCGCGGTTGGCCTGCGCTCGATGCCCGCGCGCTGGGTCTTCCTGGACGAGGTGGATGCATATCCTGGCGACCTCGACGGCGAAGGCGACCCGATAGCGCTGGCAGAGGCCCGGACGATCAGCTTCGGGCACCGAAGCAAGGTGTTCCTCGCGTCGACGCCGACGATCAAGGGCTTGTCCAGGATCGAGCGCGAATACGAGATGAGCGATCAGCAGCGATACCACGTGCCATGCCCGGCTTGTGGTGGCCTGCAATGGCTGAAGTTCGAGCGCCTCCGCTGGGACAAGGGGCGGCCGGAGACGGCGCGATACATCTGCGAGCACTGCGATGCTCCCATCGCCGAGCGGCACAAGACCGCGATGATGGACGAAGCGAATGGCGCTTGCTGGATGCCAACGGCAGACCCGGAGACGATGGCGAACGCGCAGGCGGCGGGCGTGGTCGGCTTCCACATCAGCGGCCTCTATTCGCCGCTCGGGTGGCTGTCCTGGGAGGAGATCGCCCGCAGCTCGGAACAGGCGGCCGGCAACGACGCAGCCATGAAGACGCTGAAGAACACTGTGCTCGGCGAGACGTGGCAGGAGACAGGCGAAGCGCCGGACTGGCAGCGCATGTACGAGCGGCGGGAGAACTGGCAGCTTGGCCACGCGCCCGAGGGCGTGCTGGTCCTGACTGGCGGCGCTGACGTGCAGCGAGACCGCATCGAGATCGACGTCTGGGGCTGGGGCAGGAACCTCAGGTCCTGGCTGGTGGACCACATCGTCATCGAGGGAGACACCGCGCGATCGGAGGTCTGGGCAGACCTGACCGAGTTCCTGGCGACCACGTGGCCACACGAGGGCGGTGCCACCATGTCGCTGGCCAGAATGGCGATCGACACCGGAGACGGCGTGACGACCGACGCGGTCTATTCCTGGGTGCGCGCCGCAGGCCGCGGCCAGGTGATCGCGATCAAGGGCGTCGCCGGCTTCGACAGGTCGACGCCAGTGGACGGGCCGACATATGTCGAGACGACGGAGGCAGGGCGGAAGCTGCGGCGCGGGGTGCAACTCTGGAAGGTCGCTGGCGCTGTCTTCAAGGCAGAGACCTACCGCTTCCTGCGGCTGAACGCCCCGACCGAAGAGGACATCGCCGCCGGTGGCGACTGGCCTGCCGGGTATATCCACATTCCGAAGGGCACGCCGTCCGAGTGGATAAAGCAGCTGACGGCCGAGCAGCTGGTGAGCGTCAAGACGAGGCAGGGCTTCCAGAAACTCGAGTGGAAGAAAATGCGCGAGCGCAACGAGGCCCTCGACTGCCGTGTCTATGCCCGCGCATCCGCGTGGCTGATGGGGATCGACCGCTGGGACGAGCGCCGCTGGGAACAGTTGGAAGAACAGATCAATGTCGGCCGCGAGGACGCCGCGCCACCTGCGGGCGATCCGAGCCGTCGGCAACCGACCAAATCGAAACAGCGCTCGTCCCATTGGATGGGATCGCGCGGCAGGAAGTGGTTCTGACATGGCTGGATTCACACAAGCGCAACTCGACGCGATCAAGCGCGCATACGCCACCGGCGTGACCGAGGTCAGCTACGACGGCAAAACCACCAGGTACCGCTCGCTGAACGAGATGCGCCAGATCATTGCCACTATCGAGGCCGATCTCGCGGCGCAGGTCGGGAAGAAACTGCCAATCGCTGGCTTCGCCAGCTTCCGGAGGTCCTGATGGCCAAGCGCACTCCTCCTCCCCTGCGCTACGGCCTGATCGACAGAGCCGTCGCGGTGTTCGCCCCAGAGGCGGCGCTGCGGCGGCTCTACGCTCGGGACGCCATCGAGCGGAAGCGCGGATACGACTCGGCGTCGAAGGCGCGGGGAACAGAAGGCTGGCGCGTGACGGGCAACTCCGCCGACAGCGAGATCGCGGGCGCTGGGCCGATCCTGCGCGAGCGGATGCGCGACCTGGTGCGCAACAACCCGATGGCCGCCCAGGCGGTGCAGGTGCTGGTCAACAACATCGTCGGCACTGGCATCCGCCCGCGCGCCGCGACGGGTGATCCCGCGCTGAACGAGCGCGTCGACGCTCTCTGGAAGAATTGGTCGCGCAACTGCGACAGACAGGGCCACACCGACTTTCACGGGCTGCTGAACCTCGCTGTACGCCAGATGATCGAGGGCGGCGAGGTCTTCGCGATTGCCGTGCCGCAGCGGAAGAGCGCCGCAGGTGTGGTGCCGGTGCAGATCAACCTGATGGAAGCGGACCATCTGGATGCAGCGCGCATGGACAACCGGCAGGATGGCGTCCGGATCGAGCAAGGCATCGAGTACGACCGCACGGGCCGGCGCGCGGCGTACTGGCTGTTCCTGGACCACCCCGGCGGCACCGTCACGGTGTTCGGCCGCCGCTTCGAATCCGAACGGATCCCGGCCAATCGCGTCGCCCACCTCTTCGAACGCCAGCGGGTGCAGTCGCGTGGCGTCCCCTGGGGCACACCCGCGATGCGGCACATACGCGATCTGGACGATTGGCAGCGTGCCGAGCTTGTTCGCAAGAAGACCGAGGCATGCCTCGTCGGCATCGTCTTCGGAGCAGAGGAAAGCGAGCAGGGCATCGCGCCGTCGGTCGAGGACGCCGAAGGCAACCGTGTCGAGCAGTTCGAACCCGGACTCATCGCCTACGCGCGCAACGGCAAGGACATCAAGTTCAACCAGCCGTCCTCGACCGGCGGCATCGGGGAGTGGCTGCGCGGCCAGCAACACCTGATATCTGCCGGCTTCCGCGTCCCTTACGCGCTGATGACAGGCGATATGTCCCAGGCAAACTTCTCGAGCACGCGCGCCGGGCTGAACGAGTTCCGCCGCATGATCGAGCAGATCCAGTGGCAGACCGTCATTCCGATGTTCTGCGAGCCGGTCTGGCGCTGGTTCATCGAATACGCCCAGGACGCGGGCCTCCTGCCGCGCGGCGTCGAAATCATCGCCGAGTGGGGCCCGACGCGCTTCGAGAGCGTGAACCCGCTGCAGGACGCGCAGGCAGACCTGCTCGAGGTCCGCTCCGGCTTCGCGACGATACCGCAGCAGATCGCGCGGCGCGGCTACGATCCGGACGAGATTCTCAAGGAAGCCGCCGAATTCAACGTGAAGATGGACGACCTCGGGCTCGTCTACGATGCCGACCCTCGCAAGGTCACCAAGGCCGGCCTCGTGCAGACGGCCGATCCAAACGCAGCGCCATCGCGCGAGCCACCAGCGGAGTAACCACATGCCGAGAGACACCTTGGACCTGCCCCTGATCGGGCGGGAAGCGATGGTGCGCGCCGACACCATCAACGATGCCGCGCGCACCATCGATATCGTCTGGACGACCGGAGCCACCGTCCAGCGCGTTCGCTGGGAGGGATGGGACGACGCGATCGAGTACGACGAGGAGCTGCTGGTCGACGGCAACTCGATCCGGATCGACCGCCTGAACGACGGCGCGCCCTTCCTCGACAGCCACCAGACCTGGGGCGGCGTCGCCAACGTGCTCGGCTCGGTCGTTCCTGGCTCCGCCCGCGTCGAGAACGGGCAAGGCACCGCCAAGATCCGGCTCACCAGCGCCGAGGACGCTGCGCCAGCGATCCAGCGCATCCTCGAACGCACCATCAACAAGGTCTCGGTGGGCTATCGCGTCCACCGATACGAGATCACCAAGACGGAAGGCGCCCGCGAACTGTGGCGCGCCGTCGATTGGGAACCCTTCGAGATTTCGGCGGTCGCCATGCCCGCCGATCCCGGCGCGACCATCCGTTCGGAGCAATCCGGCCGCGAGAACCGCAACTCCTGCGTCGTTATCCGGCGCGATACACCTGCCGCACAGGCGGCTTCTCAACAGGAGGCAGTAATGCCCAACGATAACCCCAATGCGGCCGGTGTTGATACGACGGACGTCCGCACCGACACGGGCCAGCAGACCCGCGCCGCCCAAACCACCCAGGCGCCCGCCGCCGCGCAAGCGCCGACCATCGACGCGGACGCGATCCGCGCCGAAGAGCGGGCCCGCGTGGCCGAGATCGGAACGCTCTGCTCCAGGCATGGGCTCGATGCCGCCTTCCGCGATCAGCTGATCCGCGACGGCGTCTCGCTCGATCATGCGCGCGCCCGCGTCCTCGACCATCTGGTGGACAACGATCCGGCCAGCCGCGTTTCGGAGCCCGCGCCCGCGCAGGCCCGCAGCGGCGAGCGCGACATGCAGTACCGCGACGCGATGACCGAGGCGATGATGCACCGCCACGACCCGGGCCAGCACCAGCTGACCGCCAATGGGCGTGAGTTCCGCGGACTGTCGCTGCTCGAGATGGCGCGTCACGCCATCGAGCGCGGCGGCATCAGCACGCGCGGCATGTCGAAGATGGAGCTGGCCGGTGTCGCGTTCCAGGCGCGCGCCTCGGTCGGCTACCACTCGACCGCCGACTTCCCGGCGATCCTCGCGAACGTCGCGAACAAGACGCTGCGCGCGGCCTATGCCGGAACGCCGCGCACCTTTGCAGCGTGGGCGCGGCGCGCGACCATCACCGACTTCCGGCAGGTGCAGCGCACGCAGATGGGCGGCGCGCCCGACCTTGCGAAGGTGCTCGAATCCGGAGAGTTCCAGTATGGGACCATCGGCGAGGCCAAGGAGGTCTACGCGCTGGCAACCTATGGCCGGATCGTCTCGATCACGCGCCAGACGCTGATCAACGACGACCTGGACGCCTTCACCCGCGTCCCGGCAGCGTTCGGTGCTTCGGCTGCCGATCTGGAATCGGACATCGTCTATGCGATCCTGATGCAGAACCCGGCGATGGGAGACGGCACGACGTTGTTCCATACCGACCATGGCAACATCGGCACCGCTGCCGTGATTGGCGAGGCATCGCTCTCGGAAGCCTACCGCAAGTTCGCGCAGCAGAGCGGCATCGAGGGCCGCAGGATCAGCATCCTGCCGCAGTACATCCTCGTGCCGCCCGGTCAGCGGTCGGTGGAGGCCCGCAAGCAGGTGACCGCGACGACGCCATCGACCACCGCCGATGTGAACCCCTACGCGGGCCGCATGCAGGTGATCGAGGAGCCACGCCTCATCCCCTCGTCGGGGCAGGATCCGTGGTTCCTCGCTGCCGATCCGTCGCGCATCGACACCGTCGAATACGCCTACCTCGACGGCCAGGAGGGCGTCTTCACCGAGACCCGCATGGGCTTCGAGGTCGACGGCATGGAGATCAAGGCGCGGCACGACTTCGCTGCGAAGGCGATCGACTGGCGCGGCATGTTCAAGAACGCGGGCGCGGCTCCGGCGTGAGCCTGAACTGACGCCGGGTCCGACACCGGGCCCGGCATTCCTTCACATTCAGCCACATTGAGCGGGAGAGTCCCCATGAAAAACTTCGTATCGAGCGGCAACACGCTCGCCATCACGGCCGCTGTTGCGGCCATCACCTCCGGATCCGGCGTGCTTGCCGGCGCGATCTTCGGCGTTGCGGCCGGCGACATTGCCCTCGGCGCCGAGGGCACGATCAACCTCACCGGCGTCTACGACCTGCCGAAAGCGGCATCGCAGGCATGGACTGTCGGCGCGAAGGTCTATTGGGACGATACTGCCGGCAGGTGCACCACCGTGGCGACCGACAACACCCTGATCGGCGTCGCAGCAACCGCGGTCGGAGGAACTGCCGGAGAGACGACCGGCCGGGTCCGTCTTAATGGGACCGCAGCCTGATCATGAACGCTTTCGCCGCCGCCATCGACGTCATGTTCGAAGACCCGAACATGGCTGTCGACGCCCTTTACCGAAGCGGCGGCGAAGGCCCCGGCATGCTCGTGCGTGCGATCAGGAAGTCGCCTGACCAGACGGCCAACTTTGGAGACGGCCGGTTCGTCACCGACACTATGACCCTCGATCTGCGCGTCGCGGAGGCGCCGGGGCTCGCGAAGGGCGACACGATCGAGATTGATGGTGATGTTTTCGAATTGCGATCCGAGCCGGTTCGCGACCGCGAGCGGCTCGTCTGGTCTGCGGAGGCGCGCCCGCTGTGAGGATCGATCTTGGAATCGTCGGCAATCTCGCCGAACAGATGCGCGAGGTAACAGCCGAAGGCGAGCGCGCGGTGTCCAGCGCGATGGCTGCTGCCGGGAGCGGCCTGAAAAACGCATGGCGCGGGCAGATCGTCGGCGCTGGGCTCGGACCGCGGATGGCCAACACCGTTCGTTCGGAAGTCTATCCGAAGGCGATGGACTCGCTGAACGCCGCGACGATGGTCTGGACAAACGCTCCCGAGCCGATCAGCGCGTTTGATCAAGGCGCGCTGATCCGCTCCAGGAACGGGTTTTACTTGGCAATACCGACGCCTGCTGCAGGCCCGAAGGGCATCGGAAACAAGCGGATCACGCCGGGCGGATGGGAGCGGCGCACAGGCCTGCGGCTGCGCTTCGTCTACCGCAGAACAGGCCCGAGCCTGCTGGTGGCGGAAGGTCGGCTGAACACCAAGGGCCGCGCTGTCGCATCCCGCTCCAAGACAGGTCGAGGGGCCGCAACGGTCCCGATCTTCATCCTCGTCCCGCAGGTGAACCTGCGCAAGCGGCTCGACCTTGGTCGCGACGCAGAAGCGTGGGCGAGCCGGGTGCCGGGCCTGATCGTCGCGAAATGGAAGGAAGGCCCCTGATGGCCAGCAAGAGCGAAACCGTCCTGCAGGCGCTGTATGTCGCGCTGGCGGCGACGCTGCCACCAGGGGCCACACTGCTCCGCAACACGGTGCTTCCAGAGCGCGTGCCAGCCGGGGGCATCATGATCCTCCGAGACGGCGACCCCGGAGCGCCGGAAGCGCTCATGTCTCCACCGCTCTACGTCTACGAGCACCGGGCCCAGATCGACGTGCTGGTCGAGGCCCCCGAGGATGCGCGTGAGGCTGCTTTCGACGGCCTGAAGCTGGCGATCCACGCTGCCCTCGACCTTGACCGCACGCTGGGCGGCGCCTGCGATTACGCCATCGGAGAGGCACCAGCGCCCATCAACATCGCCATCGACGGCGCGGAAGGCTTCAAGGCCGCGACCATAGCGGTGGTCCTCACTTACGCGACCCCCGATCCCCTACTCTGAAATCACCGGAAAGGACAAAACCATGGCACGAGCACAGGGGGCGCGGGCGCAGATGGCGCTTGCGTTCGAGACGACCTATGGAACGCCGCCCGCGAGCGGCTTCACCCGCATGCCCTTCGCCAGCACCTCGCTCGGCGCGGAGCAGCCGCTGCTGAACTCGGAGCTGCTGGGCTACGGCCGCGATCCGC
>DIVD01000068.1 GCA_002423245.1 Rhodobacteraceae bacterium UBA6141 | reverse complement strand
TCAGTCCCTGAGTGGGCACTGAGTTTACGCCGTTTTTCGCGGTGAGCGCCTGAAGTAGCCGCGTCTTCGATCCCATGATCCGAACCTCGCCGTTTGCGACCTCGACGCGCTGGGCGAGCGCTCGGAGATGGTCGCGGCGGTAGCCGCCGCCTTCGAGGCGGATGCGCTGGCGGGCTGTCTTGGCGAAGGCGCGGACCATCTGCGGGGTGATGGCCTTGGAGCCGGAGTTGTCGAGCATGGCTTGGGCGCGCTCGGCGTCGGCCTTCGCCTGGTCCCTGATAGCCTTGAGACCCTCAATGCGATCCTTGAGCGCCGGATCGTCGATGTCGGCCACGCCCGCCTCGATGGCGTCGTAGAGGCGCTTGAGGCGCAGTTCCGATTCGGCAGCGCGCTTGTTCAATTCGGCGATATGCTCGCGGCGGCGCTCGGATTGCTCCTGCCGCCGGTCAAGAACGCTGGACAGGATTGTTTCCAACCGCTCGGGCTGGAGAAGCTGGCTTTCCAGATGGCTGGCGACCAAATCGTCCAGCTTCTCCATCGGCACGGCCATGCCATCGCAGGCGGTCGGCCCCTGCCGGGCTTTCATGGAGCAAGCATAGTAGCGGTAACGCCCGCCTTTGCCGGTGCGGATGGTCATGGCCCCGCCGCACTTGGCGCAATGGATCAGGCCGGTGAGCATGGTCGGGCCGCTGATGACGGCGGATGGCGTCACTTTGGGATGCCGGGCCTTCAAGAGCGCCTGCACGGTGTCGAAGGTTTCTCGGTCGATGATCGGCGGAACCGGAACCGTCACGATCTCGCTGACCGGCTTCAGTTCTTTGGTCTTGCTGCGCTTGTTGAACTCATGCTCGCCCATATAGGTGCGGCGGGTCAGGATGCGGTGAACCTGACCGATGCCCCAGCGTCCGCCGTCGCGGGTGAAGATACGGCGGCTGTTGAGATAGGAGACGATGCTCTTCACGCCCATCTGGCCGGTGGTGCCGTCGCCTTCCAGCGCGAGGCGATAGATCAGCCGCACCGTGTCGGCGTGCAATGGGTCGATCTCCAGCTTCTTCTTGGTCTTGGCCCCGCGCTGCTCGGCCGCGACGACGCGGTAGCCGATAGGCGGCAGCGAGCCGTTCCAGAAGCCTTGGCGGGCGTTCTCCTTCAAGGCCCGCATGACGTGCTTGGCGTTTTCCTTCGACTGGTATTCGTCGAACAGCGCCATGATCTGCCGCATCATCTGATGCACTGGATCGTCGCCGATCTCCTGGGTGATCGACAGCAGCTTCACGCCGTTCTTCGCCAGCTTGCGGACGTAGAACTCCATATCGAAGGCGTCACGGAAGAAGCGCGAGAAGCTGTGAACCACGACGACATCGAACGGTGCGGGCTTGGACGTGCCCGCTTCGATCATGCGCTGGAACTCGGGCCTGCGGTCGTTAGTCGCCGACGCGCCGGGCTCCACATAGGTCTCGACCAATTGCAGGCCGCGCGCCTCGCAATAGGCTTCGCCTTGGCGCTTCTGATCGGGGATCGACACGTCATGCTCGGCCTGCCGCGCCGTTGAGACGCGCAGGTAGAGGGTGGCGCGCAAGGGGATTGTGGAAGCAGTCATGCCCGATCTCCTCTGGAGGTCGTACCGGGCAGTCCTTGTCCGGTAAGGGAAAGCGTCAGCACGATGCGGTTGCAAAGCAGCGTGGGAACGAGCTTTCGCCCGTTGCGCTGAACCTTGACGATGCCGTAGCGCGCCAGACTGTGCAGGGTACGGGACAGGTTGGGCTTGGCGCGGCCTGTCAGTTCGACCAGTTCGTCCAGCGATTCAGGCGCGCGCTCCGCGATCAGGCGCAACATCGTGCGGTTGTCCGCCGTGAGCAGGCGCGCAAAGGATTCCGTGGATGGGAACCAGACAGTGGGGCCGCCCGGCATATCCTCTTTGCTGTCGCCAACGTCACCGATTCCGACATTCAGGACGGTCATGGTCTGTCCTCGTATTGCACGGGAACAATATTATCACTACAAGATAATTATTCAAGCACAAAGCGATCTCCCCGCCGTCAACCGCCGGGGCCAAACAGTTCATCGAACAGGTCGCCGAACCATTGCTCGAACACCTCGATCTCGGCCTCTGTGACCGGGATAGGATGGGGCCAGTCGTCGGTGACGGTCCAGGTGGAGAGGTCATGCTTGGGCGGCCTGCCGGGGATCGGCCACGGATAGCCCAACAGCGCCTCAAGCTGCTCGGATGCCGTGGGCGGCCTGACGCGCCGGGCGCGGGAGCGCGCGCCGCGATCAGACGGCATCGAGGCCGCGCCCGCTTCCGGGCCGCCACGCCACGGGGTTGGCGACCCATCGGTCGATGTCGGATTCCCGCCAGCCCGCGCCGTTGACGCTGATCCTGATCTGGGGCGGGAACGTGCCCTCGGCAATCTTGCGATAGATGGTGGACCGCGACAGGCCGGTGCGGTCGAGGACGGTGTTCAGGCGGATGATACGGTCTGGCTGGCGCATGGCCGCGATGCCTCCTGCTGGCTGTTTGTGGGACTGCCAAGACAGGCAAAGGCAAGGATTTATTGTTGTGCAATAGATAGTTAGGCGTCGTAGGGCTGTGGCGAAGAGGCGGCGGTAAATAGGATGGTTCTACAGCCCGAGACCCCGGCCTCGACCGAGCCCGAACGTGAGGGTGAGGTCTCGGCCGACGCTCATCCCCGAATCGAATGAGATGCCGAGTTCCCGCTTGCGGCCCGCCAGAAGGGACTCCATTTGCGGGTCGCGTTCGAGGCTCTGCGCCATGTTCCCCATCTCCGCCCGCGCGGCCCTGTGGCCGGAATAATCGCCCGCCGCATAGCGTTCGTCGCTGGCCCTGTGGAGATTTTGCCAGCGTTCCACGAAGCGGTCGGCGCGCAGGCCGGGATCGGTGCGCAGCTCGGTTTCCAGTTGCAGGGCGCGGATTGCGCGCCGGGCGTCGCCGGATGCCGCCTCCGCCGCAAGCGCCGGGTTCTTCTTGTAGGCCGCTTCGGCGTCGTGCGAGCCGTAGGGGCGCACCTCCTCGAACCGCTGGCGCGCCTCCTGCAATTCCCTGACCTGATCGGGGCTGGCCTTGCCGCCCTGCTCCTGCGCCGCGAAGATCGCATCGACGGCGCGGGCATGGCGGACGAGCGCCCGGCCACGGGCGCGGCGCAACGCCGCCTCCGGGTCTTCCTCCACCTTCCTTTCCGGCCCCTGTCCGCCGGCGGCGGGCAGGCGCAGCCCGTCGAAGATGCCGCGCACCTTCTCGGGAACCTGTTTGACGATCTCGACAACCCGTTCCATCCGCTCGCGGAAGGTGATGCCGCGCCGCTCGGCGTAGTCGCGGGCGGGTTCGTAATCCGTCGCCATGTCCTTGGCCCGGTCGCGCGACAGGGTGTTGATGAGTTTGTCCTGCCCGGTGAAGTCGTCATGACCATAGTGCAGGTCCATACCGTCGCGGTGCCGTGATAGGGCGACATAGCTGCCGTGGCGGTCCATGCCGGGCGTCGCCAGCACATGGGCGCGATCCACGGTCATGCCCTGCGCCTTGTGGATCGTGGCGGCATAGCCGTGGTCGATGCGATTGTAGTCCTTCAGGTCGAACGCGACATCGCGGCCGTCATCGGTGCGGACGGTCATGCTCTGCGTGCTGACCTGCTCGATGGTCCCGAGCGTGCCGTTCTTCACGCCAAGGCCGCGCTCGTTCTTCAGGAACATGATGCGGTCGCCGGGGGCGAAGCTGCGTTCGCCGCGTTCGACGCTGACACGCACATCATCGCCAAGGTTTCCGGCCTCGCGCATCCGTTGGCGGGCAACTTCGTTCAACTCCCGCACCTCGGCATTGGTGTGGGTGAGGATCATGCGGGAGGCGTCCGGGCTGGCCTGCCGGTCACGGTCCCAACGGTCGATCAACTCGCCGCGCGCCTGTTCGCGTGACGCAGCCTCATGCACCATGCCATGTGTGTCATAGGCATGAATCGCATCGCCGGTTCTGCCGGTCGCCAGGTCGCGCGTGGCGTCGCGCTGCCAGTCCTCCCGCTGGCGGCGCACCTCGCCGATCTCCGCGCCGCCGTGGCGTTCGTGAATGGAGCGGAACGCCGCGCCCGCCTCGATGGATTGCAACTGCTGCGGATCGCCGACCAGCACGACCTTGGCGCCGGCCTCGGCGGCATGGGACAGCACGCGCTCTAACTGGCGCGTGCCGACCATGCCCGCCTCGTCGATGACAAGCACATCGCGGGAAGTGAGCACGTCGTGGCCCTGCGTCCAGCCATGCTCCAGGCTGGCGATGGTGCGGGACGCAATGCCCGATCCGCTTTCCAGGTTCTCGGCCGCGATACCGGACAGGGCTGTGCCGCGCACGGTGTAACCGGCATCCTCCCAAGCCTCGCGCGCAACACCCAGCATCGCGCTCTTTCCCGTTCCGGCATACCCGACGACAATGCTAAGATCGCGCCCGTCCGTGGCATGCGCCAAGGCGTCGGCCTGCTCGCCGGACAGGACAAGGCCGCGATCCGCCGCGCGGGCCAATGCGGCTTCGCGGTCCCTTTCGCCGACCTCATGGCGTTCCTTCTCGGCCATAAGTTCGGCGGCGCGGTGCAGGCGCTGCTCGGCCTCGATCATGTCGCTTGTGGTGAATCGGTCCTGCCCAAGTTCGTCCTTGCCGAGTTCGACCAGATCGGGCGCGCTGCGCATCGCGCCCATCACCTCATTGAACTGGTCGATCCCGTCGCTGTGCCGGTGCGCGAACATCGCCATGTCGCGCCGCGTGAAGGTGGATTGCTGCTGCGTGATCGCGTCCAGTGCGGAAGATGGATCGGCGATGATCCGCGCGCCGTTCTCGCGGGCGATGCGGCGGTGATCCTCGGCGCGGTCGGCCTCGGTCCCGGCGGCCTCGATGCGCTGCGCCGGTGCGCCGATCTTGGTCTGCGGCTCAAGGCCGATGCCCTGCGCCTCAAGGCTGCGATGGTCGATCCGCGCGTCGATGTCGAGTTCGGCCAAGCGCTCGTTGACGTGATCGGCCCAACGCTCGCGCCATTGCTCGACCAGCTCGGTGCGGTTCCAGTCCCGCGCCTTCGGGCCGAAACCGTTTTCGTCAACCGACCGCATGGTGAGCATGACATGGGCATGGGGTTTGGGCTGGCCGTCCGCGCCCATGTCCCAATGCACATTGAGGTCCGCGATCATGCCCTGATCGACAAATTCCCGCGCCACGAAATCGTGGGCCAGTTCGACGCCTTGGGCCTGTGTCATCTCACGGGGAATGGCAAACTCCACCTCGCGGCAAAGCTGGGCGTCCTTCCGTTTCTCGAAGGCTTCGACATCGTTCCAGAGCTTTTCGCGGTCGCTCCATTGCTCCGGCGCGTTCTCCGGCAGCATGACCTCGGAATGGACGACATCGCGCTTGGCGGAAAAGTCCTGATCGCGGCCCAGCCGGTCGTCGCGCAACCGCGATGCCGAGCGGTAGGCGGCGGCAGCGACCGCGCTGCGGCCCGCCGCACGTCCGATGACCTGAACGGAGAAATGGTAGATCGCCATGGCGACCGACCAGATACTGCCCTCAAGCGCACG
>DIVD01000065.1 GCA_002423245.1 Rhodobacteraceae bacterium UBA6141 | reverse complement strand
TAGCCGCCCTTCCAGCCCCAATAGGCCCAGGCACCGGCCAGTCGGTCGAACACCTGTTTCGCGCTGGTTTCGCCGACGAACCGCCGATCCGCGGGCAGTTTCGCCAGCGCGTCCTCATCGGGAACCGACCGCCACAGGAATTCGGGAACGCCCGGCTCCTGGACGCGCCTGGCCACGGCCGGCACGCCCGCCTTGCGGAAATACTTCTGCGCGAGCACGTCGGAGGCGACCTGGCTCCAGCCGACGGGCACTTCGACCGCGTCGTTGCGGAACACCACGGTGCCATCGGGATTGCGGATTTCCGAGGCGGTCAGGGCAAAGGCCATCGCCCCGTAAGCCCCCGTCGCCTCGGTGGTAAACTTGCGTTCGATCTTCATCTGCCCCGTCTCCGTCTTGTTGCGGCGGGGCTGTGTCTTGCGCCCGTCCGATGTCCCCGGTTCCTGCCGCGCCTGGCAACACTTCGCCGCCCCGCCGCGAAGCCGGGTTCGCATCCCGGCGGGATGCGCTGCGAAACGTCGTGTTGTCTGCCGGTATCCGCCCTGTCCGGCGTGTTCTTAGGCGGCTTTGTCAAACTGTCGCAAATCCGGTAGCGGTTCAACGGATTTTTTGAACTTACCCACCACATTTTGTGCTTGACCAAAGCGGGCGATCTAGGGCTCGCGGTGGAAGCCCTGGTATCCCGACTTCATGCAAGCTGCGAGGGATGGCGGAATCGTCAGGAAATCGGCCCGGTTGGCGGGCTGCGCTGCGGGTTTGGCTGAACCGTGCCCGCGCCTTTGCGGCAGATCGGCCGATTCTCCCCCCCGCTGCCGGCAGCGCTGCCCCGTTCTGCGGAATTGCCACAGGTGCCGGCAAAACCGGCCGGCAAGGGCAGGTCCGGCCCCGCCGTCCGGGCGACGTGGTGCCGAGGAAAGGTCTGGCAAGGGGGGGCGGTTTCCCTTAAACCGCACTGGAACGGAGGGGCCGATGGCGGACATCATAGCACGATGCGAGGCCAGGGGCCTGCGGATGACGGATCAGCGGCGGGTGGTGGCACGGGTCATCGGCGCGGCGCTGGACCATCCGGATGTCGAAGAGCTTTATGCAAGGGCCGCGAAGGAGGACCCGCGCATTTCGCTCGCCACCGTCTATCGCACGGTCAAGCTGCTGCAGGAGGCCGGAATTCTGGACAAGCTGGAATTCGGCGACGGCCGCGCGCGCTACGAGGATGCCGAGCGCGACCACCACGACCATCTGATCGACGTGAACAGCGGCCGGGTGATCGAGTTCGTCGATCCCGAGATCGAGGAATTGCAGGAGCGCATCGCCGCGCGGCTGGGCTATCGGTTGATCGGACACCGGCTGGAACTGCTGGGCGTGCCGGTGAAGAAGGGCTGACATGCAGGCGAACATGCGGGGAATCGTGCTGCTGACGCTGTCGATGGCGGCGTTCGCGGCGGAGGATGCGCTGATCAAGCTGGCCTCGGGCGATCTGCCGGCGGGGCAGATCATGCTGATGATCGGGGTGATCGGCGCGACGGTGTTTGCGACCTGGGGGCGG
This sequence comes from Rhodobacteraceae bacterium UBA6141, assembly GCA_002423245.1. Lineage (GTDB taxonomy): Bacteria > Pseudomonadota > Alphaproteobacteria > Rhodobacterales > Rhodobacteraceae > Frigidibacter. Next base: position 20,877 of record DIVD01000065.1, on the reverse strand, counting down.
TTGCAGGGGCATCGCATCTGGTCACGGCAGGTTCTGGATGGCACGCTGTGGCTGCGCAACCTGTTCGAGGTCATTGGAACGCTCGGGTTTGTCACGGCGCTGACGCTGATACCGCTGTCCACCGCCTCGGCCATCCTGCAGGCGGCCCCGATCATGCTGACGGCGGGGGCTGCGATCTTTCTGGGCGAAACCGTGGGCTGGCGGCGCTGGAGCGCGATTGCCGTCGGGTTCTGCGGTGTGCTGGTGATCCTGCGGCCCGCCGCCGAAGGCTTCGACGCCCATGCGCTGTGGGCGGTTCTGAGTGTGCTGGGGCTGGCCGGGCGCGATCTGGTGACGCGGCGGATGAAGGAAAGCCTGCCGACGATGGTGGTGGCGACCTGGGCCTTTGTGACGGTGGCCGCGCTGGGGGCTGCGATGCTGGCCGCAAGCGGCGGTGCGGCACTGCCCGGCGGACCCGGCCTGTGGTATGTGCTGGCGGCGGTGACCTTCGGCATCGGGGGCTATTGGGCGATCATCGAGGCGACGCGGGCCGGCGACGTGGCGACGATCCAGCCCTTCCGCTATACCCGGCTGATCTTCGCGATGACGGTCGCGGCCCTGGTGTTCGGCGAACGGCCCGACGGCTGGACGCTGCTGGGGGCTGCGATGATCATCGGATCGGGGCTGTATGCCTATGCCCGTGAAAGTGCCCGCAAGCGCGCCCTTTCCACGACGCCGCGGGCAGGGTAGAAGGCGGGCGAAAGTTTCAGCCATCCATTGGAGCCAGCGCCCATGAGCACGATCATCGACATCCAGGCCCGCGAGATCCTTGACAGTCGCGGCAATCCGACCGTCGAGGTCGATGTGTTTCTGGAAGGCGGCGCGATGGGGCGGGCGGCGGTGCCCTCGGGGGCCTCGACCGGGGCACACGAGGCGGTCGAGCGGCGCGACGGCGATTCCAGCCGCTACAAGGGCAAGGGCGTGCTGGAGGCGGTGGCGGCGGTGAACGGCGAGATCGCCGAGGAGATCGTCGGCTTTGACGCGACCGAACAGGTGGGCATCGACCGCACGATGATCGAGATGGACGGCACGCCGAACAAGGGGCGGCTGGGGGCCAATGCCATTCTGGGCGTGTCGCTGGCGGTGGCCAAGGCGGCGGCGGACTTTACCTCGCAGCCGCTCTACCGCTATGTGGGCGGCACCGCCGCGCGGGTGCNNTGATGAACATCATCAACGGCGGCGAACATGCCGACAACCCGATCGACATCCAGGAATTCATGATCATGCCGGTGGCCGCGCATGACATCCGCACCGCGGTGCAGATGGGCTCGGAAGTGTTCCACACCCTGAAGAAGGAACTTTCGACGGCGGGCCTGTCCACCGGGATCGGCGATGAGGGCGGCTTTGCGCCCAACATCAGCTCCACCCGAGAGGCGCTTGATTTTATTCTGAAATCCATCGAGAAGGCCGGCTACCGGCCGGGCGAGGACATCTACCTTGCGCTGGACTGCGCGGCGACGGAATACTTCAGGAACGGCTCCTATGTCATGACGGGGGAAGGAAAAACCTTCACCGCCGCCGAAAATGTCGATTACCTCGCCGCGCTGTGTGCCGATTACCCGATCATCTCGATCGAGGACGGCTGTTCCGAGGATGACTGGGAGGGCTGGAAGCTGCTGACCGACCGGCTTGGCGGCAAGGTGCAGCTTGTGGGCGACGATCTCTTCGTGACCAACCCGGCGCGGCTCGCGCGGGGGATCGCCGAGGGCTGCGGCAACTCGCTTCTGGTCAAGGTCAACCAGATCGGCACCCTGACCGAAACGCTGGACGCGGTGAACATGGCCAACCGCGCGCGGTTCACCAGCGTGATGAGCCACCGCTCGGGCGAGACCGAGGACGCCACCATCGCCGATCTGGCGGTGGCCACCAATTGCGGGCAGATCAAGACCGGATCGCTGGCGCGCTCGGACCGGCTGGCGAAGTACAACCAGTTGATCCGCATCGAGGAAATGCTGGGCGAGACCGCCGAATATGCCGGCCGCGGCATCCTGCGCGGCTGACGCCGCCTGCGCCCGCCCCCGCCGAAGTGAGCGGCGGGGCGACTGGCGGGGCGAGCGTAGCCGATACAAGTTTTCCGTGGCGGCGGCCTCGCCCGCCGGCTAGACCCCTCGCATGACGGACGCGCCGCCCCCTCCTCCTCGCAATCAGGACAGCCTCGGCGGCTTGGGCTTTGCCCTTGGCGCCTATCTGCTGTGGGGGTTCCTGCCGCTTTACATGCGGGCGCTGGCGCATGTTCCGCCGGTAGAGATCATCGCCCATCGCGCGATCTGGTCGCTGCCGGTGGCGGCGCTGGTGCTGATCGTCTCGCGCCGCACCGCCGAGCTGAAGCGCGCCCTGCGCACCCCGCGGATGGTGGCCATGGCGGCGCTGACGGCGGCGCTGATTTCGGTCAACTGGGGCATCTACATCTGGGCCATCGTCAGCGGCCACGCGCTGGACGCGGCCCTCGGCTATTACATGAACCCGCTGTTCAGCGTGTTTCTGGGCGCGCTTGTGCTGCGAGAGCGGACCTCGGGCGCGCAGAAGGCGGCCATTGCGCTGGCGGCGCTGGCGGTGGTGGTGCTGACAGTGCAGCTTGGCCGCCTTCCCGTGGTCGCATTCAGCCTCACGCTGACCTGGGGGGCCTATGCCTTCCTGAAGAAGCAGCTTCCCATCGGCCCCAATCAGGGCTTTTTCCTGGAAGTGCTGATCCTGACGCCGCCGGCGCTGGTCTGGCTGGCCTGGCTGGGCTGGAGCGGTCAGGGACATTTCGCGACCGGCAACCTGCAGGACACGGCGCTGCTTCTGGGCGCCGGGCCGGTCACGGCGGTGCCGCTGATCCTCTATGCCAATGGCGCGAAACGGCTGCGGCTCTCGACCATCGGGATCATGCAGTATCTGACGCCAACGATGATCTTCCTGACGGCCGTGTTCCTGTTCGGCGAGCCCTTCGGGCTGGTGCAGGCCATCGGCTTTGCGATGATCTGGGCGGCACTGGCGCTGTATTCGGTCTCGATGTTCAGGGGCCGGGCCGGCTGATCCGGCCGCCGCAGGCCGCTGCGGCAACGCCGGTGGTGCCGGGGCAACTGGTCGCCAGCCCGCGCTGCACCCGCACGGCAAGGAAGGCGAAGGCCTGCGCCTCCAGCATGTCGCCATCGAGGCCAGCCGCCTCGACCGGCCGCACCGGGCAGGCCATCCGCTCCGCCAGCATCGCCATCAGCGTGGCATTGTGGCGCCCTCCGCCCGCCACCAGCACCTGCGCGGGCGGGCGCGGAAAATGCCTCGCCCCGCAGGCGACGGCGGCGGCGGCGGCAGCGGTCAGGGTGGCCGCGGCATCGGCGTCGCCCAGCCCGGCGACCGCGCCCAGAAGCCAGGCGAAATCGTTCCGGTCCAGCGACTTGGGCGGCCTCCTGGAAAAGAACGGATGCGTGAGGAAGGCCGCGATCACCGCCTCGTCCACCGCGCCCTGCGCGGCAAGCGCCCCGCCCTCATCCTGCGCCAGCCCGAGGCGCGCCTGCATCAGATCGTTCACCGGCGCATTGGCCGGGCCGGTGTCGAAGGCCAGCAGCGCCCCCGCCGCCTCGGGCCCCGGCCGCGCCGGATCGACCCAGGTGAGGTTGCCGACGCCGCCGAGGTTCAGGAAGGCCAGCGGCCCGGCGGCGCCGATGAGCCGCGCGCAGGCGAAGTGGAAGAACGGCGCCAGCGGCGCGCCCTGCCCGCCCATCCGCACGTCGGCAGACCGGAAATCCCACACCACCGGCAGCCCCAGCACCCCTGCCAGCACGGAGCCGTCACCCGCCTGATGCGTGCCCCGCCCGCGCGGGTCATGCGCCAGCGTCTGCCCGTGAAAGCCGATCACCTCCGCCCCGTCAAAGCGCGAGAGCAGCTCGGCATGGGCGGCCTCCACCACCTCTGCCGCCTCGGCCACCCCCGCATCGCCCGGCCAGCGGCCAAGCGCGGCGCGCAGCACCGCGCGCTCCGCCCCGGTATAGGGCCGGTAGGCGGTGGGCCCGAACTCCAGCACCTCCTGCCCGTCGGTCAGCAGCAGCGCGGCATCGACCCCGTCCAGCGAGGTGCCCGACATGGTGCCAAGCGCCCGGACCGGACCCTGCCGCGCCCCTGCATCGCCCATGACCGCCCACTTCCCCTTTGCCCGCCGCCCCGGTATATGCGCGCAGATGGACGAGGACGACAAGCAGAACTGGAACCGGCGATGACCTGGCACCCGAAATCCGATTTCCTCTCGATCATGATCGAGCGGGGCTATCTGGCCGATTGCACCGACATCCGGGCGCTGGACGACGCGCTGATGGCGGGGGTGGTGCCGGCCTATATCGGGTATGACGCCACCGCCGCCTCGCTGCATGTCGGGCATTTGCTGAACATCATGATGCTGCGCTGGCTGCAGAAGACCGGCGGCAAGCCGATCACGCTGATGGGCGGGGGCACCACCAAGGTGGGCGATCCCTCGTTCCGCGCGGAAGAACGCCCGCTGCTGACGCCCGAGAAGATCGACGAGAACATCGCCGGCATGGCGCAGGTCTTCGCGCGCTACCTCTCCTACGGCAGCGGGCCGACCGATGCGCTGATGCTGAACAATGCCGAATGGCTCGACACCCTCAACTACCTCGACTTCCTGCGCGACATCGGGCGGCATTTCAGCGTCAACCGGATGCTGAGCTTCGAGAGCGTGAAATCGCGGCTCGACCGCGAGCAATCGCTCTCCTTCCTCGAGTTCAACTACATGATCCTGCAGGCCTACGATTTCCTTGAACTGAACCGCCGCCATGGCTGCCTGTTGCAGATGGGCGGGTCGGATCAGTGGGGCAATATCATCAACGGCATCGACCTCACGCGCCGGGTGCTGGACCATGAGGTGTTCGGGCTGACCTCGCCGCTGCTGACCACCAGCGACGGGCGCAAGATGGGCAAGAGCCAGGGCGGCGCGGTCTGGCTCAGCGCCGCGATGCTCTCGCCCTATGAATTCTGGCAGTTCTGGCGCAACACCACCGATGCCGATATCGGGCGGTTCCTGAAGCTTTATACCGAGCTGCCGGTGGCCGAATGCGACCGGCTCGGCGCGCTCTCGGGATCCGAGATCAACGCCGCCAAGGTGATCCTCGCCGGCGAGGTCACCGCGCTGCTGCACGGCCCCGAGGCGGCGGCCGCCGCCGAAGCCACGGCGCGCGCGGTGTTCGAGCAGGGCGGCGTCGGTGAGGATCTGCCGACACTGGCGCTGACCCCGGCCGAGGCGGCCGCGGGGATCAGCCTCGCGCAGCTGGTGGTGCGCGCCGGCCTCGCCAGATCCGGGAAGGACGCAAAACGGCTGATCGCGGAAGGCGGGCTGCGCCTCAACGACGCGCCCGCGACCGATGCCGCCCGCGTCTTCGCCGCCGCCGATCTTGCCGAGCCGCTGAAACTCAGCGCCGGCAAGAAGCGCCACGCGCTGGTGACGCTGGGGTAAAAGGGTGCGGCCCCCCAAGGCGCCCCTTTCCCCTTCTTGCTGGGCCAAATATCCCGGGGGCCCGGGGGCAGAGCCCCCGGCGCTGGCTACGGGGCGACCGTCACGCGGGCCATGTAATCCGGATCGGCCACCGCGCCGTTCGCGGCCGGGTCGCCCTTCCTGATCGCGTCCACGACCTCCATCCCCGACACGACATGGCCGACGACGGTGTACTTGCCGTTCAGGGACGCGGCCGGCGCGAACATGATGAAGAACTGGCTGTTCGCCGAATCGGGGCTTTGCGAGCGCGCCATGCCGACGACGCCGCGCTCGAACGCGATGTCCGAAAACTCGGCCGGCAGGTCGGGGCGAGACGATCCGCCCATCCCGGCCTTCTGCGTGTCGCCGCCCCGCTTGCCGAACTCCACATCGCCGGTCTGTGCCATGAAGCCGTCGATGACGCGGTGGAACACCACGCCGTCATAGGCGCCCTCGGCGGCCAGCGCGGTGATCTGCGCCACATGCTGCGGCGCCACCTCGGGCAGCAGGTCGATCTCGATGCGGCCCGAGGTCGATCCGCCGACCTCGACGATCAGGTTCGGGCCCGGCCCGTCGGTCGCGGCCCGCGCCGCGCCCGGCATCTGCGCCAGCACCAGCGCGCCGATCACCGCCGCGCCCGCCGCCATCATCCCGCCCATGAGCAAACGGTCACGCAACATCGGAGGCCACCCTGACCGAGATCATGCGGTCCGGGTTCGCCGGCGGCTCGCCGCGCGCGATCCTGTCCACGAACTCCATCCCCGAGATCACCCGGCCATAGACCGTGTATTGCCCGTTCAGGAAATGGTTGTCCTTGAAGTTGATGAAGAACTGGCTGTTGGCCGAGTTCGGGCTCTGCGAGCGGGCGGCCCCCAGCGTGCCCCGGTCATGCGGGATGCGGCTGAATTCGGCGGGCAGGTCGGGCAGGTCGGATCCGCCGGTGCCGGCGCGGCCGGCATTGCCGCCGGGCTTGCCATGTTCCACATCCCCGGTCTGGGCCATGAAGCCCTCGATCACGCGGTGGAAGATCACCCCGTCATAAGCGCCCGCACGGGCCAGCTCCTTCATGCGTTCGGCATGTTTCGGGGCGATGTCGGTCAGAAGCTCGATGGCGACGGTGCCATCCTTCAGCTCCAGCAGGATCGTGTTCTCGGGATCCGTGATTTCGGCCATGAATGCCTCCCTTTCCAGTCGGGGGCGACCCTAGACGCGGCGCCGGGGACGGAGCAAGCGCAAAGGCGCGGCAGCGGTTGACGAAATCGGGAGGATCGGCTTCGCTGGGCCGCGACGCCGCATTGCAGCCAAACCCCGAGGAGACAGAAGATGGCCTGGAAGACGCTGGACGACATGGAACTCGCGGGGAAGGTGGTGCTGGTGCGCGTGGATATCAACGTGCCGACCGAGGATGGCCGCGTGACCGATGCGACCCGGATCGAGAAGATCGTGCCGACGGTGAAGGACATCCTCGCGAAGGGCGGCAAGCCGGTGTTGCTGGCGCATTTCGGGCGGCCCAAGGGCAAGCGGGTGGCGGAGATGAGCCTGAAGGTCACCCTGCCGGCGCTGGAAGCCGCGCTCGGCCAGAAGGTGACCTTCGCCGAGGATTGCGTCGGCGGGCCGGCCAAGGCCGCGGTGTCCGCGATGGCGCCGGGCGATGTGCTGCTGCTGGAGAACACGCGGTTTCATCCCGGCGAGGAAGCCAATGACCCGGAACTGGCGGCGGCGATGGCGGCGCTCGGCGAGGTCTATGTGAACGATGCGTTTTCCGCCGCGCACCGCGGCCATGCCTCCACCGAGGGCATCGCGCGGCTGCTGCCGGCCTGCGCCGGGCGGCTGATGGAGGCGGAGCTGAAGGCGCTGGAGGCGGCGCTTGGCAACCCGCTGCGCCCGGTGGTGGCGGTGGTGGGCGGCGCGAAGGTGTCCACCAAGCTCGACCTGCTGGGGAACCTCGTCGCCCGCGTCGATCATCTGGTGATCGGCGGTGGCATGGCGAACACCTTTCTTGTGGCGCAGGGCGTCGAGGTCGGAAAAAGCCTTGCCGAGCGCGACATGGCCCCGACCGCGCTGGAGATCCTCGGGAAGGCCCGCGAGGCCGGCTGCACCATCCACCTGCCGGTGGATGTGGTGGTGGCGCGCGAATTCAAGGCCCATGCGGCATCCGAGACGGTGCCGGTGGCCGAGTGCCCCCGGGATGCGATGATCCTCGATGCCGGGCCCGGGACGGTGGCGGCGATCTCGGCGGTGTTCGGCGCCTGCCGCACGCTGATCTGGAACGGCCCCCTCGGCGCCTTCGAGATCCCGCCCTTCGATGCCGCGACCAATGCGGCGGCGGCCCGGGCGGCGGAGCTGACGGCGGCGGGCAGGCTCGTGTCGGTGGCAGGCGGCGGCGATACCGTCGCGGCGCTGAACAGGGCGGGCGCGGCGGACAGCTTCACCTATGTCTCGACCGCCGGCGGCGCCTTCCTGGAATGGATGGAGGGCAAGACCCTGCCGGGCGTGGCGGTGCTGATGGAGTGAGGGGCGGCGGTTTCGCCGGGCCCGGCCTCGGCGGGAACGGCGGGGGGCTGTCTGCCCCCCGCACGGCCTTCGGCCTCCCCCCGAGGATATTTCCGCCAGCAAGAAGGGGCAGCCGCGCGTGCGCCCGCTGCGGGCGTTGCCCGTGCCACCTCGCGGCTGGGGGGCGGCGGCTGCGGCGGCGACGAGTGCGGGGGTCAGCCGCGCCGGCGCAGGATCTGGCGCAGGATGCCATGGAACGTCTGCACCTCGGCCCGGGTCAGGGTCATCCGGCCCCAGAGCGCGCGCAGGTTCAGCTTCATGCCTTCGGCCTTTGTCTCGGGGAAGAAGAAGCCGGCGGCGTCGAGTTCGGCCTCGTAATGGTCGGCCAGCCGTTCCACCTCGATCCGCGTGGCGTAGTCGCTGCGCCCGAATTCCATGCGTTCGGCCGGCGCCGCGACCGCGTGCCGGCGCCATTCATAGGCCGTCAGCAGCACCGCCTGCCCGAGATTGAGCGAGGGGAAATCCGGGTTCACCGGGATCGAGATCAGCGCGTTGGCGCGCGCGATGTCGTCATTCTCCAGCCCGGTGCGCTCGGGGCCGAACAGCACCGCGACGCGGCGGCCCTCGGCGGCCATTGCGCGCGCCTGCTCCATCGCGCGTTCGGCGGTAACGACGGGGCGCGTCAGGTCGCGGCGGCGCGCGGTGGTGGCGAAGACATGCTCGCAATCGCCCACCGCCTCGGCCACGGCTGCGAAGACGCCGGCATGGTCCAGCACCTTGCCCGCCGCGCCCGAGGCCATGGCGATGGCGCGCGGGTTCGGCCAGCCGTCGCGCGGGTCCACGAGACGCATTCGGGACAGCCCGAAGTTCAGCATCGCGCGGGCGGCGGCGCCGATGTTCTCGCCCATCTGCGGGCGCACGAGCACGAAGACCGGCTGCAGCGCGGGATCGGCGGTGTTCGGCAGGTCGGAAGGCTGGTCGGGAGGCATGGCGGGCTTTCCTTCGGGCTGCGGCCTGATACGCCGGCCCGGGCGGCAGATCAAGGAAGGGCGGTTCGGATGGACGGGCCAGCACAGGCCCGCGCCCGGCTGCCCTTGCCTTGTTCCGGCTTTGCCTTGTTCCAAATATCCTCCGAGGGTCCGGGGGGTGGAAAACCCCCGGCAGCGCCCCGGCAGCGCCCCCCGTGGCCATTCGATCGAAACTGCGCTAAGGGGCCGTCAGACAGGCGCGATGGCAGGCGAGATGAGCCCGCGCAGACCGACCCTTGCAAGGACAGACCATGGCCGCCGAAGACCGCCCGCAGATCTACCTCCTGACGCCGCCCGCCTTCGACGCGCAGGTCTTTCCCGGCCTGCTGGCGCAGGTGCTGGACGCGGTGGAGGTCGCCTGCCTGCGGCTTGCCCTTGCCACGCGCGACGAGGATGCGCTGCTGCGCGCCGCCGATGCCTGCCGGATGGTGGCGCATGGGCGCGACGTGCCGATCGTGATCGAGACGCATGTGATGCTGGTCTCGCGGCTCGGCCTTGACGGGGTGCACCTGACCGACGGCGCGCGCACGGTGCGCCATGCCCGCAAGGAGCTGGGGCAAGAGGCGATCGTGGGCGCGTTCTGCGGCATCTCGCGCCATGAGGGGCTGAACGCGGGGGAGGCGGGGGCCGATTACGTCGCCTTCGGCCCGGTCGGTGCGACGCCGCTCGGCACCGGCGCCAGCGTCGACCCGGACCTGCTGGCCTGGTGGTCCGAGGTGATCGAGATCCCGGTGGTGGCCGAAGGCGCGCTGACCGAGGCGCTGATCCGCGAGCTGGCCCCGGTCAGCGATTTCTTCGGCATCGGCGAGGAGATCTGGTCGGCCGAAGACCCCATCGCGGCGCTGAAGCGGCTTGACGGCGCGATGCGCTAGGCGGCTCTCGCGCGGGGAGCGCGCGGCTCGACAGCCGCGCCACCCGGGTGCCCCCTGGCACCCATCAGCCCCGAGGGCCGGCCCCGCCGGGATCCGTCGCCGCCCCCCGTCGGTCAGCGCCCCCGCCCCGCCGCTCCGGCCTCGGCCGCCGGCGCCGCAAGCGACCGCTCGATGATCGCGGCGGCGCGCGCGCCCGCCGCTTCCAGCCGCGAGGCGAGGTCGGCCAGATCCGCCGTGCCCGTCTCGCGCAGCAGGAAGGCGCGGCCCCCCTCGCCGATCTGGTCCATGTCGAGCGGGCGGTCGGTCAGCAGCCGCCCCCCCGCCTGCAGGCGCCACAAGAAGCGGTAGGCCTCCTGCAGCGCCGCCTCCTCGGCCTTGCCGAGCAGGCCGCCGCGCAGGCCGGCGCGGAGCTGCGCCTCCAGGCGCCGGGCGGGATCGGCGGTGCGCAGCGCGAAGCACTGCGCGAGGAGTTCGATATCCTGCAAGCGGCCGGGGCCGATCTTCGCCTCCCATACGCCATCGGGCGGCTTGGCCGCGAAGATCCGCCGCCGCATGTCGGCGACATCCGCCAGTACCGAGGCGCCGCCCGCCTTCGCGGCGAGCACCTCGCGGCGCAGCGCCTCCACCTCGGCGGCAAGGCCGGCATCGCCCGCCACCGGCCGCGCCCGCGTCAGCGCCAGATGCTCCCATGTCCAGGCCTCGGTCATCTGGTAGCTGCGGAACCGCTCCAGCGCCGTGGCGACCGGGCCCTGCTTGCCGGAGGGACGCAGGCGCATGTCCACCTCGTAGAGCCGCCCCTCGGCCATCGGGGCGGAGAGGGCGGTGACCAGCGCCTGCGTGAGCCGCGCGTAATAGGTGCGCGGCGGCAGCGGTTTCGGCCCCTCCGACGCCTCGGCCCCGGCATCGTCATAGATCACGATCAGGTCGAGGTCGGAGGCGGCGTTCAGCCGCTCCGCCCCAAGGCTGCCCATCCCCAGCACCACCGCGCCGCGCCCCGGCAGCGGCCCGTGCTTGAGCGCGAAATTCTCGCAGCACGGGCCCCAGATGGCGGCGACGCAGGCCCCGGCAAGATCGGCATACATCCGCCCCGCCTCGGCCGCGTCCACCAGCCCGCGCAGGTGATGCACGCCGATGCGAAAGTGCCACTCGCGCGCCCAGCGGCGGGCGGCGTCGAGCCTGGCCTCGTAGTCGGGCAGGCTGTCCATCTGCGCCGAGAGCGCCGCCCCAAGCGCCGCCGCCCCCGGCCAGGGCGCGAAGAAGTCGCCGCCGATCACCGCGTCGAGCACCGCCGAATGCCGCGAGAGGTGCCGCGCGAGGCCGGGCGCGGTGGCGCAGATATCGACGATCAACTCCACCAGTTGCGGATTCGCGTCGAACAGCGAGAAGAGCTGCACCCCCGCAGGCAGGCCGCGCAGGAAGCCGTCGAACTGGCGCAGCGCCTCCTCGGGGTTTGCCGCGCGCAGCATCAGCCGCAGGATCCGCGGCTCCACCCGGCGGAAGATCCCGGCGGCGCGCGCGGATCGCAGCGCCGGATAGGCCCGCCAGCCCTCGACGATGGCGCGCGAGGCTTCGGGCAGGTCGGGCAGCGCCTCCGTCACCTCGCCGGGGGAAAAGAACTCCTCGGTCAGCGCCGCCACCCGTTCGAGCCGCCCGCGCAGCGCCGCACGCAGCGCCTCGGTATCGGCCTCGCCCATCATCCGCGCCAGCCGGTCGAAGCCGTCGGCCGTGGCGGGCAGCGCATGGGTCTGCGCGTCGGCGGCCATCTGCAACCGGTGCTCCACCTCGCGATGCGCGCGGTAGAGCGCGGTCAGCTCGCCGGCGACCTCCGGCGGCACCCAGCCCTTCGCGGCCAGGGCGGCAAGCCCGCCCACGGTGGTGCGCACGCGCAGGTCCGGATCGCGGCCCCCCGCGATGAGCTGCCGGGTCTGGGTGAAGAACTCGATCTCGCGGATGCCCCCGACCCCCAGCTTCATGTCATGGCCCTCCAGCACCACCGGCCCGTGCAGGCCCTTGTGGTCGCGGATCTTCAGCCGCATGTCATGCGCGTCCTGGATCGCCGCGAAATCGAGGTGCTTGCGCCAGACGAAGGGCGTGAGCCGCTTGAGGAACCGCTCCCCCGCCGCGATGTCGCCGCCGCAGGCGCGCGCCTTGATATAGGCCGCACGCTCCCAGGTGCGGCCCTGCGCCTCGTAATACTGCTCGGCCGCGTCCATGCCGATGCAGACGGGGGTGACGCTGGCATCGGGGCGCAGCCGCAGGTCCACGCGGAACACATAGCCCTCGGCGGTATTGTCGCCGATCCAGGCCGCCATCTTGCGCACCACGCGGATGAAGGAGGCGCGCGCCTCGTGATAGTCGGCCGCGGCATGGCGGTCCTCGTCGAAGAGGCAGATCAGGTCGATGTCGGAGGAATAGTTCAGCTCCCCCGCCCCCATCTTGCCCATCGCCAGCGCCACCATGCCCCCCGCGGTGTCCGCATCCCCCGGCCCCGCGCCCGGCAGCCTGCCGCGCCGGATCTCCTCGGCCACCAGCGCCTTCAGCGACAGGTCCACCGCCCGGTCCGCAAGCCGGGTCAGCGCGCCGGTCACCGTCTCCAGCGGCCAGACGCCGCCAAGATCGGCCAGCCCCGCCAGCAGCGCCACCCGCCGCTTGGCCACCCGCAACGCCACCGGCAGCGCCGCCGACCCGGCCGCGGCATCCAGCCCCGCCAGAACGGCCTGCAAGGCCGGCTCCGGCGCGCCGCAGAGCGCCTCCTCCAGCCACGCCGCCTCGCGCGCCGCAAGGCCGGCAAGGTAGGGGCTGCAGCCCGCCGCCCCCGCCAGCAGCGCGCGCAGCTCCGGCGCCAGCGCGGGAAAGCGCGCCGCGACATCTGCGCCGCGGGACGCATCGAAGGGGATCGGAGAGCGGGTCAGCCTTGCGGCGAAATCGGTCTGGGCCATGGGCGCCACACTACCCGGCCCCGCGGCACGGTCAACAAAGCGCATCCGGCGCCCTGGCCTCTGCCGCGTCCCGGATCCCCTGCCTCCAATGTGAATTTCCTTTACATTGCCTCTTGAACCCCGGGCCGGCGGGGCCATATCGGACAATGTGAAAAACATTCACATCAAGGCGGGCACCTGACCGCCCAACCCGGAGGACATGATGACCCACACCGACACCCTGCCCCGCCAGTCCTGGCCGGGCCGCGCCGAAGCCTGGCTCGATGACCGTGGCAAGGGCGCCTGGATAGCGCTGATGGTGCTGTCCTTCATCTTCGTCTGGCCGCTCGGCCTTGCCATCCTCGCCTACATGATCTGGAGCAAACGCATGTTCGCATGTTCATCGCGCCGCCGCGGCGGCCCTGCCGTCGGCTTCGGCCCTGCCTTCGGCTTCGGCCCTGCCTTCGGCTTCGGCGGTTCCGGGGGCACGCGGTTCCGCTCGTCAGGCAATACCGCCTTCGACGCCTACAAGGCCGATACCCTCGCCCGGCTGGAGCATGAGCAGGAAGAGTTCGAAGCCTTCCTGCGCCGCCTGCGCGAGAGCAAGGACAAGTCCGAGTTCGACCAGTACATGACCGAGCGCGCCCGCGACGCCGCAAATCCGCAGCCCGCCCCGCAGCCCGCCCCGCAGCCCGGCCCGCAGGCGGGCGCAAGCGCGAACCTTCCGGCCGAAACCGGCCGCGACTGATCGACGCGACATGCGCACCGGGGCGATCCTCGCCCCGGTGCCTGCCCCACGGCGGGCGACGGATTTTTCGCCCGCCGCCTGCCCGCCCCCGTTGCAGCCCCCGAGGGAACACCCATATGCCGCAGATGACCCAAAGATACGCACCCCGCCCCGCTTCCGATGCCCGCCCAGATCTGCGCTCCGATATGCGCGGCGACCTGCTCTGGGGCCTGCCTGACCCCGAAACGCAGCCCTCCTTCTATGCGGGCGTGCCGCTGAAGCGGCTGCTGGCTTGGCTCGTGGACTTCGTGGTGGTCGCGATCCTCACCGCGATCGTGGTGCCGTTCACCGCCTTCACGGCGCTGTTCTTCCTGCCGCTACTGTATTTCACGCTGGATTTCGTCTATCGCTGGGCCACGATTTCCGGCGGTTCCGCGACCTTGGGAATGCGGCTGATGGGGATCGAATTGCGCGACCGCGCCGGGCAGCGTCTGGACATGGGCCTTGCGCTCCTGCACACGGTGGGGTTCATCCTGACCTCTGCCACGATGCTGCCGCAACTGCTGTCGGCGGGAATGATGGTGGTGCTGCCGCGTGGGCAGGGGCTGACCGACGTGGTGCTGGGCACCACCGCGATCAACCGGCCCTGAGACCGGCGCCGGCCGGCCCACCGGCCGGCCCCGCGCAAATCGGGCTTGGCGGATTTGCGGCCGCTTGCTAACCTCGGGCATCATCTGCCAGCCTTCCCCGCCCCCGCCCCCCGCAGCCTGCCGTCCCGTCCCTCGAGAGCCGTTGCCCGTCCATGCGCCACACCTTGCCCATCGCGCCGCAGTTCTATGTGACGGCGCCGCAGACCTGCCCCTATCTCGACGGCCGGGCCGAGCGCAAGCTGTTCACCGCGCTGCAGGGCGAGGGCGCGGGCCGGCTGAATGACGCGCTGTCCAAGCAGGGGTTCCGCCGCTCGCAGAACGTGCTCTACCGCCCCTCCTGCGCCGATTGCTCGGCCTGCCTGTCCGCGCGGATACGGGTGGCCGATTTCGCCCCCAGCCGCAGCCAGCGCCGGGTGCTGCGCCGCAACGCGGACCTCGAGCGCGCGGCGACCAGCCCCTGGGCGACCGAGGACCAGTACAGCCTCTTCCGGCGCTATCTCGACAGCCGCCACGCCGATGGCGGCATGGCCGAGATGGACATCTTCGAATTCGCCGCGATGATCGAGGAGACGCCGGTCAAGACGCGGGTCATCGAGTATTCCGGCGCCCCTGCCCCCGGCAGCCGCAAGCGGCCGCTGACGGCGGTGTGCCTGACCGATGTGCTCGATGACGGGCTGAGCATGGTCTACAGCTTCTACGATCCGGCGCGGATCGAGGACAGCCTCGGCACCTACATCATCCTCGACCATGTGGCGCTGGCCCGGCAGGTGGGCCTGCCCTATGTCTATCTGGGCTACTGGGTGCCGGGCAGCCGCAAGATGGGCTACAAGGCGAATTTCTCGGCGCTGGAGATCTACAAGGGCGGCGCCTGGCAGCCGATCGGCGACCCCGCGGCGCATACGGGCGAGACGCACCCGCTGTCGGTGGACCCGATTGCCGAACAGGTGGCGCGGATCGCGCTGCCCGACACGCGGCCCGTGCGCAGGTGACGGTGGGCAGGTGACGGCGCGCAGGTGACGGTGCGCAGGTGATGGCGCGGGTAACATGGCGTTTCCGGCGGAACGTGACCTTTCCGCCGCGCCCTGCTTGACTCCGGTCATCCGCACCCCACATGAGGGCGGCAACCAGACCGGGAACCCGTTCAGTGACCTATGTTTTTCTCGTGATCGGCTTTCTCGGCCTGTTCCTGGGCGGCGAGTTTCTGGTGCGGGGCGCGGTGGGCATTGCCCGCAGGTTCGGGCTGTCGCCGCTGGTGATCGGGCTGACGGTGGTGGGCTTCGGCACCTCGATGCCGGAACTGCTGGTCTCGGTGCAGGCGGCGCTTGGCGGAACCCCCGCCATCGCGATGGGCAATGTCGTCGGGTCCAATATCGCCAACATCCTGCTGATCCTGGGCGTTTCGGCGGTGATCGCGCCGCTGGGCATCGGCTTTGCGGGGCTGCGGCGCGACCTTGCGGTGATGCTGGCGGCGACGGTGCTGCTGTGGGGGATGATCCTTGGCGGAGTGCTGGGCCGGATCGAGGGGCTGATCCTTTGTGCCGGGCTGCTGGCCTTCCTCCGGGCGGCGCTGCGCAGCGGACAGGGTGTGGTGAACCCCGAGCTTTTTTCCGCCGAAGAGCCGCCGCCGCTGTGGCGCTCCGCGCTGATCGCGGTGGCGGGGCTTGCGGTGCTGCTGGTCTCGGCCCGGCTGCTGATCGACAGCGCCACCGCGCTTGCGCGCGCCTTCGGCATTTCCGAGGCGGTGATCGGCCTGACCATCGTCGCGATCGGCACCTCGCTGCCGGAACTCGCGACCTCGGTGGTGGCGGCGCTGCGCCGGCAGGCGGATATCTCGGTGGGCAATGTCGTGGGGTCCAACATCTTCAACATCCTCGGCATTCTGGGCATCACCGCCGCCGTGGCGCCGATCCCTGTCGAGCCGCGCTTTGCCGGGGTGGACATGACGCTGGCCTTCGCCGCCGCCGCGGGGCTTGCCTTCGCCTCGTGGTACTGGGGCCGGCTGGGCCGCCCGGCGGGGGCGGGGCTGCTGGCGGTCTATGGCGGCTATGTCGCGGCGATGGCGCTGATCTAGGCCGGGCGAGCCGGGCCAGAAGGCTGGGCCAGAAGGCCGGCCCGTTTCGCCAATATGTCGGGCATGGACCGAACCGCGCAACAATCGCAAAGCAGCTTGCGCCCCGGCGACAGATTATGCGCAATTCTCGGGGTTGACGCCCCCCCTTGCCGCTCCTATTGATACCGCCGAAGGCAACGCAAGGGGCCCGCGCGGATGGCACGGATTCTCGTACTCGCAAGGTTATTGCGCATGGGCCGGTAACGGTTGACCATAACGGTTCCCCATGCGCCCCCGCCGACACGGGGGCTTTTTGTTGCGATTTTGGCAGGAGACGGGCGATGCAGCAGCAGATGACCGGCGCGAGGATGGTGGTTCAGGCGCTGAAGGATCAGGGTGTCGAGGTGGTGTTCGGCTATCCGGGCGGCGCGGTGCTGCCGATCTATGACGAGATCTTCCAGCAAAACGACATCCGCCACATCCTCGTGCGCCACGAACAGGGCGCGGTGCACATGGCGGAAGGGTACGCCCGTTCCACCGGCAAGCCGGGCGTGGTGCTGGTCACCTCGGGCCCCGGCGCGACCAATGCCGTCACCGGCCTGACCGACGCGCTGATGGATTCGATCCCGCTGGTGGTGCTGACCGGGCAGGTTCCGACCTTCATGATCGGCACCGACGGGTTCCAGGAGGCCGATACGGTGGGCATCACCCGCCCCTGCACCAAGCACAACTGGCTGGTGAAGGACACCGACAGGCTGGCCGAGACGCTGCACCAGGCCTTCCACATCGCGAAGGCCGGGCGCCCCGGCCCGGTGCTGATCGACATACCCAAGGACGTGCAGTTCGCCACCGGCACCTATGCCGGGCCGAAACAGGCGCGCCTGTCGCACTACCAGCCGCAGGTGAAGGGCGATATCGACGCGATCACCCGGCTGGTCGAGCTGATCGAGCAGGCGGAGCGCCCGGTGTTCTATACCGGCGGCGGCGTCATCAACTCGGGCCCCGGCGCCAGCCAGCTGCTGTGCGAGCTGGCCGATGCCACCGGCTTTCCCGTCACCTCGACCCTGATGGGGCTTGGCGCCTATCCGGCCAGCGGCAAGGGCTGGCTGGGGATGCTGGGGATGCACGGGCTTTACGAGGCGAACCTCGCGATGCACGGCTGCGATCTGATGATCAACCTCGGCGCGCGCTTCGATGACCGCATCACCGGGCGGATCGCCGATTTCAGCCCGCGCTCGATCAAGGCGCATGTCGATATCGACCCCTCCTCGATCAACAAGGTGGTGCGGGTCGATCTGCCGATCGTCGGCGACATCGGCCATGTGCTGGAGGATTTGCTGAAGGTCTGGAAGGCGCGCGGCCGCAAGGTCAACAGGGAGGGGCTTGCAAAATGGTGGTCGCAGATCGAACAGTGGAAGCTGAAGAACTGCCTTGCCTACAAGGGCTCCACCACCACGATCAAGCCGCAATACGCGCTGGAACGGCTGGAGGCGCTGACAAGTGGCCATGACCGCTATGTCACCACCGAGGTCGGCCAGCACCAGATGTGGGCGGCGCAGTTCCTGCGCTTCGAGGCGCCGAACCGCTGGATGACCTCGGGCGGGCTTGGCACGATGGGCTATGGCCTGCCCGCCTCCATCGGGGTGCAGATCGCGCATCCCGAGGCGCTGGTCATCAACGTCGCGGGCGAGGCGTCCTGGCTGATGAACATGCAGGAGATGGGCACCGCGATCCAGTTCCGCGCGCCCGTCAAGCAGTTCATCCTGAACAACGAGCGGCTTGGCATGGTGCGCCAGTGGCAGCAACTGCTGCATGGCGGGCGCTATTCGCAGTCCTGGAGCGAGAGCCTGCCCGATTTCGTGAAGCTGGCCGAGGCCTTCGGCTGCAAGGGCATCCGCTGTTCGGACCCGGCGCTACTGGACGATGCGATCGCCGAAATGCTGGACCATGACGGGCCGGTGATCTTCGATTGCCTCGTGGAAAAGCACGAGAACTGCTATCCGATGATCCCGAGCGGCAAGGCCCATAACGACATGCTGATGGGCGATGCCGGGGTCGAGGGGGCCATTCAGGCCGGCGGCGCGGTGCTGGTCTGACACGACAGGTTTGTTCGGCCAGCATGGCCGGTGATTTGCAAGGAGACGGGCGCCATGTCCGCACTGAACATCAAGCAAGGCTCCACCAGCCATTCCGCCTATGAGCTGCGCGATCCCCATGCCGAGACCGTCGAGACGCACACGCTCGCGGTGATGGTCGACAACGAGGCGGGGGTGCTGGCGCGGGTGATCGGCCTGTTCTCGGGGCGCGGCTACAACATCGACAGCCTGACGGTGGCCGAGGTGGACCACAAGGGCCATCGCAGCCGCATCACGGTGGTGACGCGCGGCACGCCGGGGGTGATCGAGCAGATCAAGGCGCAGCTTGGCCGGCTGGTCCCGGTGCACGAGGTGCATGACCTGACGGTCGAGGGCCCGGCGGTGGAACGGGAACTGGCGCTGTTCAAGGTTGCCGGCACCGGCGAGAAGCGGGTCGAGGCGCTGCGGCTGGCCGACATCTTCCGCGCCAATGTGGTCGATTCGACGCTGGAAAGCTTCGTGTTCGAGATCACCGGCACTGTCGAGAAGATCGACGCCTTCGCCGACCTGATGCGCCCGCTGGGCCTGATCGACGTGGCGCGCACCGGCGTTGCGGCCCTCGCGCGCGGGATCTGACGGTCAGGCGCAGCGGCCGCGGGCCGGGCGGGCCATTGCAGGGGGCAGGATCGCAAGCTCCGCCGTCGTCCCCGGCCCGGCCCCGGCCCGGACCCCGGCCGCAGGCGGCATCATCCCCTGCTCCGCAGGCACCGGCGCGAAGGGCGCGGGCGGGAAGGGCAGCACCGGCGGGCGCCATGCCGCGGGCGGCTCTGGCCGCGCGGCAACCGCCGTCACGCCCAGCCCGCGCGCGGTTTCGGTCAGCGAACCCGCCAGCGCCGGCGCCCAGTCCGCCTCGAGGATCGCAAGGTTCCGCGCCAGCCGCATCCCTCCCGCGGCGGAAATGTCCAGCGTCACAAGGTCGCCGACCGCAGGCCAGAGCGGCGGGCCGGCATCGGGCGAGGTATAGTCGGGCGGTTCGGACAGGCCCTGATAGCCCTTCAGATAGGCAATCTCGCCGTGATCCTCGCACCAGATCACCGCAGCCTGAGCAGATTCCTTCGACCAGACGACAACACCAAGCATCAGCATACCCATATCCCCGATGCATTTATAACTGACGGCATCTGGCGCGGCAGAATTTTCTTGTAGTTGATAGCGTCCGGAATCGCGGCACTGGAAGTTGAAAGTGATGCCGGTTAGAATAAGATGTGACGCGGACAAGCGACAGCTTTCCCGCATCTGGCGCAATCGGGCGCCGACCCCTGGCCGCCGGAGGTTTTTCATGGCTGACCGCTTGCGCAGCCCGACCAGACCGCTTGCCGGCATCAAGGTGGGTGCAGGTCGCGCGGCGCTGCCGTCCGCAGCCTCCGCGGTTGCGGGTGCGGGCCCCTCGCCGCAGCAGTTGCGTGCGATGTTCGGGCAGAACCTGCGCCAGCTCGTGGCGGGCCAGCCCGTCGCCGAGCTGTGCCGCAGGCTTGGCATCAACCGCAGCCAGTTCAACCGCTATCTGCAGGGCGAGGCGTTTCCCCGGCCCGACATCTTGCACCGGATCTGCGCGCATTTCGCGGTCGATGCGCGGATCTTGCTGGAACCGCTGGCGCCGCCCCTGTCGCGCCCGGCGCGGCCCGACCCGCTGGCTGCGGCGCTTGCCGCGCTTGGCGACGTGATGGCGGGGCGCGATGTCGCGGTGGAGGAGGCGGTGCTGCCGGCCGGGCTCTACCGTTTCTGGCGGCGGTCCTTCGCGCGGCCCGATCTGGTGCTGAGCACGATCAGCCGGGTCTGGCGCACGGGCGGCGCCACCCGGTTCCGCGGCTCGGAGCCGATGCTTCCCAACCCGGTGCTGCCCGATCCGCGCGATGTCAGGCGGCCCAAGCTCGCGCCGCATCACGGCGTGTTCCTGCGCGCCGAGGACGGGGTGACGCTGATCTGCGCCCTCCCCGGCACCCGCATCTTGCGGATGAGCTTCCTGCGCTCGGGCCATGCCGGGGTGGCGACGCTGTTTCCGGGCTATACGGCGCTGACGCGGGACCGGGCCACAGGGCTGCTGCGGGTGGTGCCCTCGCTGCTGGAGCGTCTGCCCGATGACATGCCCGCCCGGCTTGGCGCCGCGCGCAGCCGCGGCTACAGGGATCCGAAGACGCTGCCCGATCTGCTGCGCGACATCCTGATGGCCGACCGCCCCGGCTGACCCGGCAAAAGCCGGCCCGCAGAAACCTGCCCGCAGAAACCGGGCGCCACCCGCCCGATTTGGGCGAACCATTCGGCCGCTGCCGCGTTGGACCCGGGGTCGCCGCCGGCCGGGAGGGCGAACGCGGGCGGCAGCCGTTCCGTGCGAGAGGACCAGACATGACCCGATTGCAGGCCAGGATGGCGGCGCTGGCGATGCTCGGAAGCACCGCCGCGCTGGCGCAGGTCAGCGCACCAAGCCGCGGCGAGCCGGTCTTCGTTCAGCTTGCCGGCCCCGCCACCGGGGCTGACGCGTCCGCCTCCCCGCCTGCGCCCGCCTC
>DIVD01000059.1 GCA_002423245.1 Rhodobacteraceae bacterium UBA6141 | reverse complement strand
CTCTCGGAAACCCGGGGCGGTTCAGTGTTTGACCGCGCGTGGGCGGGGTTTCCTCCGTCCGGCAAGGGGCGGCCTGCGACGGAACCGCGGCTGGTGGCGGGGCTGCTCTATCTGCAGCACGCCTGGCGGCTGTCGGATGAGGCGGTCATCGCCCGCCGGGTCGAGAACCCCTGCTATCAGCATTTCACCGGCGAGACGTTCTTCCAGCATCGCCCGCCGATTGACCCGTCCTTGCTGACGCGCTGGCGCGGGCGGATCGGGGAGTTCGGCGGCAATGCGCCATTGGTCCGAGCATGCCGCCGAACGGCGTGGAGTGGCTGCTGACCCAGACGATCCGGGCCGGGCAGAAGTCCGGCATGATCGATGAGGACAGCACCAGGCGCGTTGCGGTCGACACCACCGTGATGGAGAAGGCCATCGCCCATCCCACGGATGCCCGGCTTCATGAGCGGGCGCGGGGGCAACTGGTGGATCTGGCGCGAGGGCCGGGGTGGAGTTGCGGCAATCCTATGCCCGGCTCGCCCCGCGACTGGCGCTGCAGGTGGGCCGCTACGCCCATGCCAGGCAGTTCAAGCGCATGCGCAAGGCATTGAAACAGCTCAAGGGCTACACGGGCCGCCTTCGCAGTGGCACTCGAACCAGTGGCGTGCCACTGCTCAGTGCGCGATCTGCGCCGCCAGCTTGATGACATCCCCGAAGGCAGCCTGCGGGATCGGATCGTTGCGAAGCTCGCCCTCGTGTCGCAGCTGCTGCACCAGCAGCCAAAGGGGGGTGACAAAATCTACGCCCTGCACGAGCCGGATGTGGAGGCATCTCCAAGGGCAAGGCGCGGGTGCGCCATGAGTTCGGCTGCAAGGTCAGCGTGACGACCACGCTGGACGAGGGCTTCGTCGTCGGCATGCGCAGCTTCCCGGGCAATCCCTACGACGGCCATACCCTGAAGGAAGCCCTCGAACAGGTGGAGATCCTGACCGACCGGCGCCCCGACCTCGCCGTCGTCGACCGCGGCTATCGCGGCCATGGCGAGGAGAGAACCCGCGTGCTGATCAGCGGCACGAGGCGCGGCCTGCAGCCGAAACTCGTCGCAGATCTCCGCCGCAGAAGCGCCATCGAAGCGGAAATCGGCCACATGAAAAACCGACGGCCGCCTGTCGCGCTGCCCCCTGAAAGGCACCCTCGGCGACGCCCTCTTTGCCGTGCTCAACGCCTGCGGACACAACATCCGCAAGATCCTGGCCCACCTCAGGGCTTCGCTTGCCCTGGATTCTCGCCGCCATTCGGAACGCCGCATACCCCCAAGCCCGCCAGTATCAGGCTGTCACCGCAGCCTGAACGGATTGTTCCTGCGCGGGAGGAGGGGGCACATCCGCCAGGCCCGGATCCGCCAGACGCCGCGCGATATCGGCGATCCGGATCGGCAAGCCGCAACAACAGCCCGATGGACTCATAGCGGATGACATCGCCATTCCCGGCCCGCAGGATCACGCCCCGCTGCGGTATCTGCTCAGAGGGGGAATGTCATCGCGGTCCATTTTGCGCGAGTAGTTCCGGTCTGCCGCGGGCGATGTCAAGTTACCCCGAGGGGCCGGGCGGGCCCTGGCGGCGAGGCTCAGCGCAGGCTCATCTCCGACAGGATGCGCTTCATGTCGTCCAGTTTTTCGCCCGACAGGATCTGCGCGATATGCTCTTCATGGGCATCAGCGACATCCAGCAGCTTCTTGCACATCGCCACCCCAGCCGGAGCAAGAGCGACCTTGACCTTGCGGCGGTCCTTATCGTCGGGCAGCCGGAAGACCAGGCTTTCGGCGGTCATCCGGTCGATGATCTTGGTCAACGTCGCGGGTTCCACCAGAACGGTGGCGGCCAGTTCTCCCATCGCCATCGGCTGTTCCTGCTCCAGCGCTTTCAGAACGCGGAACTGCTCAATCGCGATACCGCCCAGTTGCAGGCGCCGCGCCAGGTCTTCCTCCAGCATTCGGTTCGCCCGCGCAATCAGGTAACCAATCTGTTCGTCAAGTCTGGGGTCTGCCATCTGCGCCGGCGCTTCCGATTTAGTACACCTTTTTAGTATCGCATCTTTTTTCTATCTAATCCAGCATTTCCTGCGGCGTCCATGCCGGAACTGCCCCCCTTTGCCGAAAAGCCCCTGAAAGGACATTCGGCGGCCCGGTCCGGCGCCTAGAACGTGTCGCGCACCACGAATTCGACGCCATCCGCCTCGGCCAGCCGGGTTCCAGTATTCGCGCTTGACCGACCGATCATCGCGTAGGATTGGGTGCGCGCCAGCCGCGTCCTCAGTCGCAGCGCCATCAGATGCCCGTCGATGCGGCCGAT
This sequence comes from Rhodobacteraceae bacterium UBA6141, assembly GCA_002423245.1. Classification (GTDB taxonomy): domain Bacteria; phylum Pseudomonadota; class Alphaproteobacteria; order Rhodobacterales; family Rhodobacteraceae; genus Frigidibacter. Next base: position 4,408 of record DIVD01000059.1, on the reverse strand, counting down.
CTGTTCGGCCAGCGCCGCGACAAGATAGATCGCGTCATAGCAATTGACCGAATTGGCAGTGATCCCGGGGCGCGCGCCCTCGAAGCTGCTGCGATAGCCCTCGGCCATCGCCTCGCGGCCCCGGCTTGGGCTGTTGTTGAAATAGGGCTGTGCGGCGAACAGGTTTTCCGAATTCTCCGGCGCCACGCCCAGCAGCTGCGTCTCGTCGAAGGCCAGCGACAGCCGCAGGATGCTGCGCGACAGCTGCGCCTCGCCAAAGGCGCGGTTGAAGGTCACCGCGTCCTCGCCCAGCATCGCGATCACAACCACATCCGGGCGGACGCGGCGGATCTGGTTAAGAACCGGCCCATAGCCACGGTGCCCGAGCGGCACCAGCGACCGGCCAACAATCGTGCCCCCGCTGCGCATCACCGCCTGTTCGGTCGTGCCATGGGCGACGCGCGGCCAGATGTAATCGTTGCCCAAAAAGAAGAACCGCCGCGCGCGGCGGCGTTCGGCAAGCCAGGCGATGCTCGGATTCAGCACCTCGGCATCGGTGATGCCAAGCGTCGCGGTGCCCGGCCCGCAATAGCCGCCCTCGTAATGCGACGTGTAGATATAGGGGGCCAGCCCGCCAAGCCCCTGACGCACCGCCGAGCGCAGGTTGCTGGCCTGAAGCCCGACCACTGCATCGACCCGCTCGTCGATCGCCAGCCGCCGCGCCGCCGAGAAGGCCGCACCCGGCACCTCGCCGGAGTCGATATGAACCAGCTCGATCTCCTGCCCAAGGACGCCGCCGCGCGCGTTCAATTCGGCGGCCGCGAGGATCGCGCCCCCCTGACAGCCCGGCGTCCACAGCCCGGCGAGTCCGGCGTGCGAAAGGATCAGCCCGATTTTCATGCAGCAGAGGGTACAGCAAAGCCCTGCCATGACAATTGCTGCGGCGCCTTCGCAGCCGCAGCAAGCCGCTGAGCGGCAAAATGCTGGCGCCCGCGCCCAAGTTTTGGCCGATTTGCGAATGCGAATGGGATCGGCGCGCGCTGTCGCTTTTGCGAATTTAATTGTATTTTTAATATTGAATTTCTTTCTATCGAAGAATCATGGAAGGAACCTGCAATGGCCGTCATGCCAACCGCTGCACCGCGCGCGATCCCCGACCTTGGGCTGATGGAGGTCTCGGCACTGATCGCCTCGGGCGCGGTCACGCCGCTGGAGGTCACCGAGGCGGTGCTGGCGCGGATCTCCGCCATCGACACAAGCCTGAGAACCTATGTCGCCCTCGCCGCCGGGCGCGGCCTTGTACGCGGGCCGCTGCACGGGGTGCCGGTCGCGCTCAAGGATCTGTGCGAGACCGATTTCGCGCGACTTCGGCCGGAATGCGGATTCATGCGGACAACCGGACCGGGCGGAATGCCACGGTGGTCGCGCGGCTGGAACGCGCAGGGGCGGTGATTCTGGGCAAGCTCGCGATGACCGAGGGCGCCTATTCCGGGCACCACCCGCAGATGCTGGTGCCAAAGAACCCCTGGAACGAACAGTGCTGGGCGGGGGCATCGTCCTCGGGGTCGGGGTCGGGGGCGGCGGTGGCGGCGGGGCTGGCCTTTGGTGCGCTGGGGTCGGACACCGGCGGCTCGATCCGGTTCGCCTCCGCGGCGAACGGGATCACCGGGATGAAGGGCACCTGGGGCCGGGTCAGCCGCCACGGGGTTTTCGCACTGGCCGACAGCCTTGACCATATCGGGCCGATGGCGTGCAGTGCCGCCGATTGCGCGGCGATGATGACAGTGCTGGCCGGTGCCGATCCGCTGGACCCCGACCGCGCTCTGTGCGCCGATGCCCGACTATCTCGCCGCCTGCGGGGGGCCGGTTTCGGGCCTGCGGATCGGAGTGGACCACGCTGCTGTGATCGACTCCGTGTCCAGCGAGACCGCCGAGATGATGACCGCCGCCCTCGGCGCCGAGATCGTGCCGGTGACGCTGCCGATGCCTGCCGATGCCGTCACGCAGTGGACCGTGCTGTGCGCGATCGTGGCGGCGGTGGCCCATGCCGCGAGCTATCCGGCGCAGCGCGGCGAATACGGCCCGCGTCTGGGCGGGCTGCTGGAAATGGGCCATGCCCTCAGCGCATGCGAGGTCTGCCGTGCGATGCAATGGCGGCTGGTGTTCAATGGCGCGATGGCGCGGATGATGCGGGCGGTCGACATGGTGATCGTGCCGGTCACCGCCGCGCCGCAGCCCTATCTGGACAATGCACTGGGGGCGTCGACTTCGGATGCGGAAAACGCCGATCTGGGCGATCTGCTGAAATTCACCGCCCCCGCCGATTTCACCGGCTATCCGGCGCTGACTCTGCCGGGCTGGTTCGACCTGCGCGGCGCGCCGATGGGGTTTCAGCTGATGGGCCCGCATCTGTCGGAGGCCGCGCTGTTTCGCGCCGGGCACGCCTATCAATGTGTTACCAACTGGCATTGCCGCCGCCCCGACCTGGCCCCCTTCACCATCTGAGGCCCGCCATGCACCGCATCGACTTCCCGCAAGACATCATCGACCGCGCCGCCGCCTCGCGAAGGGCGCAGTTTCACCGGGGGCGGGCTTGACCGCGCGACCACCGCGCTGATCGTGATCGACATGCAGCCGCCCTCAGTCAGAGTAGTTGCCGCTTGGGTTTCATTTAGAAACAGAACCTTATGAGATAAACAGAACCTTATGAGGTTGGCGGAGTAGCTCGACCGAACGGAAGGCATCGGTGATCGCGAAGATGCTTCCACCGTATAACGCGTCTCTCAAGCGCCTTTCCGCTGAGGAAGGCATCTCGATCGGGACGTTGTCACGGTGGCGAACTGAAGCCCGTGCGCGTGGCCAGTTGCTACCCGATGGTCAATCAGGACCCGAGGGCTGGAGTGCGCAGGACAAGTTCGCAGCGGTGATCGAAACGGCGGCGATGAACGAGGCGGATCTGTCGGAGTACTGCCGCCGCCGGGGTCTGTATCCGGAGCAGATCCGTGTGTGGCGTGATGCCTGCGAGCGGGCGAATGACTGGGGCCGTGCGGCGTCGCGCCAGATCGCGCGGGAGACCAGGGAGCCCCAAAAGCGGATCCGTGAGCTGGAACGGGAGCTGGCGCGCAAGGAGAAGGCGCTGGCCGAGGCGGCCGCGCTGATGGTGCTGCGAAAAAAGGCCGAAGCGATCTGGGGCCGAAGGGAGGGAGAGGACGAATGACCTCTGCCCCGGATCGCAAGGAGATCGTCGCCCTCGTGACGGAAGCTCTCGGCGCTGGAGCGCGCCAGGCGGCGGCCTGTGCCGAGCTTGGACTTGATCCACGGAGCTTGCAGCGCTGGAAAGGACCGGACGGTGCGCTGCGGGAGGATGGCCGCCCCGACGCCGTGCGGCCGGTCCCGTCCAACCGGCTGACGGAGGCGGAACGCGACGAGATCGTCGCGACCTGCAACGCACCCGAGTTCGCGAGCCTGCCGCCCAGCCAGATCGTGCCACGGCTGGCCGACGCGGGCATATACATCGCCTCGGAATCCAGCATGTACAGGGTCTTGCGGGAACGCGGGCAGAACCACCGCCGCGGACGTGCCCGGCCGGTCGAAGCCGCCTGCGAGCTTCCAGGCGAAGGGGTCCTGCCAGGTCTGGTCCCGGGACATCACCTGGTTGCCCGGGCTGGTGGCCGGCACCTTTTTCTACCTCCATCTCATCCTCGACATCTTCAGCCGGAAGATCGTCGGCTGGGAGGTCTGCGACCGGGAGACGGCCGAGTTCGCAGCCCGGATGCTCAAGCGCGCCGTCTTGGCGGAGGGGTGCCTCACCAGCCCGCTGGTGCTGCACTCCGACAACGGCAGCCCGATGAAGGGCGCGACCATGAAAGTCACCATGGAGCGCCTCGGTGTCGTGTCCTCCTTCAGCCGGCCGCGGGTGTCCAACGACAACCCCTTCTCCGAGGCCCTGTTCCGGACCTGCAAGTATGTGCCCACCTGGCCGACGCAGGGCTTCGCCTCCGTTGAGGCTGCGCGTGCCTGGGTGGCGGGCTTCGTCCGCTGGTACAACACCGAGCATCGGCACAGCGCGATCCGCTTCGTAACACCCGATCAGCGTCACCGCGGCGAAGACCGGGCGCTGCTGGCCAGTCGGCATCAGGTCTACGAACTGGCCCATGCCGCGCGGCCGGAACGGTGGTCAGGCCAGACGCGCAACTGGCAACCTATCGGCGCGGTCTGGCTGAACCCCCGAGCGACCCGGCACTGGGCGCAAAGGTCATGGGGCCGCCGACGCGCTCCCCCATGAAGCTGGCGGCGGCGGCCCCATGAGGTACCGTAACCTGACGTCTGGAAATTCGGCTTGCGCTGGCGCTGCGCGCCCCTGCCGGGGCATGCCCCGGCAGGGGCGGCCCATCCTGATATCCCATGGAGTTGCGAAACCAGCCATGGA
>DIVD01000023.1 GCA_002423245.1 Rhodobacteraceae bacterium UBA6141 | reverse complement strand
AACCAGAACCCGGCGAACCAGAACCAGGGTCCGGCCCAACCCTGATGCTGCCGGCAGGGCCGCTGCTTGCGGTTGAGGGGCTGGTGCGCGCACCGGCCCCTTCGCGCATCGAGGCGGCCCCCCGCGCCAGGCTGCCGCGCTGCCGGGGTGACCGCGGGGCGCTGTTTCAGCGCGTTCACCCGCATGTGACGGGGCGCGACCGGGCGTGGGTTGCAAAGCGCGGGGTGCAATCCGACAACAGGGCCACATGGTTCCGCAGGCGGAACCCGGCGAGAGTTACAGGGGAGTAGAGAATGTCAACTCGGGAAATGTCCCAGGCGCTGCGGTCCGACGGGGCCGCATGGCCGGTCCGCGGGGCGCTGCACATGATGTGGGCCGTGGCCGTCGGCCTTGCTCTGGTCATCGGCCAGGCCCAGCCGTCGCACGCCCGCGCGGCGCCGGAGAGCTTTGCCGACCTGGCCCAGCAGGTCAGCCCGGCCGTGGTCAACATCACCACCTCGACCACCGTCGCGGCGCCCGCCTTGCCGGGCGGGCCGATGCTGCCCCCAGGCTCGCCCTTCGAGGATTTCTTCCGCGAGTTCATGGATCCCCAGGGCCCCGGCCCCAGCGTGCCGCGCCAGTCGAACGCGCTTGGCTCGGGTTTCGTGATCTCGGAGGACGGGTTCATCGTCACCAACAACCACGTCATCGACGGCGCCGACGAGATCGAGGTCGAGTTCTTCTCGGGCACGACCCTGCCCGCCGAGGTGGTCGGCATCGACACCAAGACCGATATCGCGCTCCTGAAGGTCGTCAGCGACGTGCCGCTGCCCTTCGTCAGCTTCGGCGACAGCGACCTGATGCGCGTCGGCGACTGGGTGCTGGCGGTGGGCAACCCGCTGGGTCAGGGCTTCTCGGTCTCGGCCGGGATCGTCTCGGCCCGCAACCGCGCGCTGGCCGGCACCTATGACGACTTCATCCAGACCGACGCCGCGATCAACCGCGGCAATTCGGGCGGGCCGCTGTTCAACATGGAGGGCCAGGTCGTCGGCGTGAACACCGCGATCCTGTCGCCCAATGGCGGGTCGATCGGCATCGGCTTCTCTATGGCGTCGAACGTCGTCAGCAAGGTGGTGAGCCAGCTTCAGCAGTTCGGCGAAACCCGCCGGGGCTGGCTGGGCGTCAAGATCCAGGACGTGACCCCCGACGTGGCCGAAGCGATGGGCATAAAGGCGGCCGCCGGCGCGCTGGTCACCGATGTGCCCGAAGGCCCGGCGCGCGAGGCGGGCATGAAGCCCGGCGACGTGATCATCAGCTTCGACGGCGGCGAGGTGTCGGACACCCGCGACCTCGTGCGGCGGGTGGCCGATGCCGAGGTCGGCAAGGCGGTGCGCGTCGTGGTGCTGCGCGAGGGCCGGACGGAAACGCTGCTGGTCACGCTCGGCCGGCGCGAAGAAGCCGAGGCGACCGCGACCCCCGTCGGCGCCCGTGGACCGCAGGCGCCCGCGCGGCAGGAACTGCTGGGCATGACGCTGACCCCGCTCGACAGCGAGCTTGCGGTGGAGCTGGGCCTGGCCCCCGATGCCAGCGGCCTTGTGGTGCGCGAGATCGACGAGACCAGCGCCGCCTTCGACAAGGGCCTGCGTCCCGGCGACGTCATCGCCGAGGCGGGCCAGCAGAAGGTCGCGACGCTCGCCGACCTTCAGGACCGCATCGACGAGGCGAAGGAGGCGGGCCGCAAGTCGCTGCTGCTGCTGATCCGCCGCGGCGGCGAGCCGCGCTTCGTGGCGCTGTCGGTGGAGTGACGAAACGTGCACGGCATGAAGCAAGGGGCGCCTTCGGGCGCCCTTTTTGCGGCCGGTGACGGGCAAACCCCACGGACGGGCGGACCCCGCGCAGCCTGCCCGCCCCGCGCCCACCACCCCCCCGCAGCCTGCCCCCATTGCCCCCAACCGCATCGCCCTGTACCTAGCCTTTCATGACCCAGGCAGCCCTCCCTCCACGCGCCGCCGGCCGCGTGCTCGCGATCGATCTGGCGCGGACGGCGGCGCTGGTCTGCATGGCGATCTTCCACTTCACCTTCGATCTGCAGATGTTCGGCTACCTTCCCGCCGGCACCACCACCAGCGGCGGCTGGGCGATCTTCGCCCGTGCCATCGCCGGCAGCTTCCTGTTTCTTGCCGGCATCAGCCTGGCCCTGGCGCATGGGCGCGGCATCCGCTGGCGCAGCGCGGGGCGCCGGCTGGCAACGATCGCCGCGGCGGCGGCGCTGGTCACGCTGGCGACATGGCTGGCGATCCCCGACCAGTTCATCTTCTTCGGCATCCTGCACAGCATTGCGCTCAGCAGCCTTGTCGGCCTTGCCTTCGTGCGCCTGCCGCCCATCGTGCCGCTGCTTGCCGCCCTTGCGGTGATCGTGGCGCCAAGGCTGCTGTTCCTGCCCGCCTTCGATGCGCCCTGGCTGCAATGGGTCGGGCTGGGCACGCTCTTGCCGCCGAGTGTGGATTACGTGCCGGTCTTCCCATGGCTGGGGCCGGTGCTGATCGGCATCGCGCTTGGCAGGGCCGCGGACCGGCGCGGGGTCTGGGCGCGGCTGGTGCCGGCGCATCCCGCTCGCGCGCTGGCGCTGCTCGCCTGGCCCGGCCGGCACAGCCTCGCCATCTACCTGCTGCACCAGCCGGTGCTGATCGGGCTCGTCTGGGCGGCCACACAGATCCTGCGCTAGGCCTCGCCAAGCTCCACCAGCAGGTCCTTGGCGTCGATCTGGGCGCCGGGGGTGACATGCACGGCCTTCACCGTGGCCTCGCGGTCGGCGTGGATGCCGGTTTCCATCTTCATCGCCTCGATGGTCAGCAGCAGATCGCCCGCCGCGACCTTCTGCCCGGGGCTGACCGCGACCGAGGCGACCGACCCGGGCATCGGCGCGCCGATATGGCCGGGGTCGCCCTCCGCCGCCTTGGGGCGGGCGGCGGTCTTGGCCTTGACCATCCGGTTCGGCACCCTGATCACCCGCGGCTGGCCGTTCAGCTCGAAGAACACCTTCGCCTCGCCGTCGTCGGTGGTCTCGCCCAGCGTCTGCATCCGGATCTCCAGCGTCTTGCCGGGGTCGATCTCGACCGAGATCTCCTCGCCCGGCGCCATGCCGTAAAGATAGGCATGGGTCGGCAGGGTCCGCACCGGCCCATAGGCAAGGTGGCGCTTCATGTAGTCCATGAACACCTTGGGATACATGAGGTAGCCGTTGAGATCCTCGTCATCTATGGCGACTCCGCCCAGATCGGCAGAGAGCCGGGCGCGCGCCGCCTCGATGTCCACCGGCGGCAGATGCTTGCCGGGGCGCTCGGTGGAGGGCGCCTCGCCCTTGAGCACCTTGGCGGTGATGGCGGGGGGCCAGCCGCCGGGGGGCTGGCCGAGGTTGCCGCGCAGCATGTCCACCACCGAGTCGGGGAAGGCGACCTCGACGGCCGGATCCTCCACCTGCGCGCGGCTGAGGTTCTGCGCGACCATCATCAGCGCCATGTCGCCCACCACCTTCGAGGAGGGCGTGACCTTGACGATGTCGCCGAACATCCGGTTGGCGTCGGCATAGGCCTGCGCGACCTCGTGCCAGCGGTCTTCCAGCCCCAGCGAGCGCGCCTGCGCCTTGAGGTTGGTGAACTGGCCCCCCGGCATCTCGTGAAGCCAGACCTCGGAGGTCGGCGCCTCCAGCCCCGATTCGAAGGCGCGATACTGCTGGCGCACGGCCTCCCAGTAGTTGGAGATCTCGCGGATCGCGCCGATGTCGAGCCCGGTGTCGCGCTCGGTGTGCCGCAGCGCCTCGACGATGGAGCCGAGGCAGGGCTGCGAGGTGCCGCCCGAGAAGGCGTCCATCGCGGCATCGACGGCATCCACCCCCGCCTCTGCCGCGGCAAGGACGGTGGCGCCCGAAAGGCCGCTGGTATCGTGGGTGTGGAAATGGATCGGCAGGCCGACCTCTTGCTTCAGCGCCCTGAACAGGACGCGGGCGGCGGCCGGCTTCAGCAGGCCCGCCATGTCCTTCAGCCCCAGCACATGCGCGCCGGCGGCCTGCAGCTCGCGGGCCATGGCGACGTAGTATTTCAGATCGTACTTGGCGCGGTCCGGGTCCATGATGTCGCCCGTGTAGCAGATCGCCGCCTCGCAGACCTTGTCGGCCTCGATCACCGCGTCCATCGCGACGCGCATGTTTTCCACCCAGTTCAGGCTGTCGAACACGCGGAAGACATCGACGCCGGTCCTGGCGGCCTGGGCCACGAAGGATTGCACCACGTTGTCGGGATAGTTGGTATAGCCGACGCCGTTCGATGCGCGCAGCAGCATCTGCGTCATCACGTTCGGCAACCGCGCGCGCAGGTCGCGCAGGCGCTGCCAGGGGCATTCCTGCAAGAAGCGGTAGGCCACGTCGAAGGTGGCGCCGCCCCAGCATTCCACGCTGAACAGTTGCGGCAGGTTGGCGGCATAGGCAGGCGCGATGCGGATCATGTCGATCGAGCGCATCCGCGTTGCCAGCAGCGACTGGTGCCCGTCGCGCATCGTGGTGTCGGTGATCAGCAGCTGCGGCTGCGCGGCCATCCAGTCGGCGACGGCCCTGGGGCCCCGGCTTTCGAGCAGGCTGCGGGTGCCGGGGGCGGGGTCGGCGCGCAGGGCCGGCACGCGCGGTTTGCGCGCCTCGGCGGGCGGTTTCGGGCGGCCGGCGGTTTCGGGATGCCCGTTCACCGTGATGTCGGCAAGATAGGTGAGGATCCTGGTTGCGCGGTCGGCCCGCTTGCGGAAATCGAACAGCTCCGGCGTCGTGTCGATGAACTTGGTGGTATAGGTGTTGTTCAGGAAGGTCGGGTGTTTCAGCAGGTTGATGACGAAGTCGATATTGGTGCTGACGCCGCGGATGCGGAATTCGCGCAGGGCGCGGTCCATCCGGGCAATGGCCTGTTCGGGCGTCTGCGCCCAGGCGGTGACCTTCACCAGCAGCGAATCGTAATAGCGGGTGATGATGCCGCCGGAATAGGCCGTGCCGCCATCGAGCCTTATGCCCATGCCGGTGGCCGAGCGATAGGCGGTGATGCGGCCATAGTCGGGGATGAAGTTGTTCTGCGGATCCTCGGTGGTGACGCGGCATTGCAGGGCGTGGCCGTGCAGGCGCACATCTGCCTGGCTGGCAGCACCCGTCGCCTCGGCCAGGGTCTTGCCCTCGGCGATCTTGATCTGGGCCTGCACGATGTCGATGCCGGTCACTTCCTCGGTGACGGTATGTTCGACCTGTACCCGCGGGTTCACCTCGATGAAGTAGAACTGCTCGCTGTCCATATCCATCAGGAACTCGACCGTGCCGGCGCATTCATAGCCGACATGCGAACAGATGCGGCAGCCAAGCTCGCAGATCTCGGCGCGCTGCGCGTCGGTCAGGTAGGGGGCGGGGGCGCGTTCGAGAACCTTCTGGTTGCGGCGCTGCACGGTGCAATCGCGTTCATAGAGGTGATAGATGCTGCCGTGGCTGTCGCCGAGGATCTGCACCTCGACATGCCGCGCGCGCAGGATCATCTTTTCCAGATAGCCCTCGCCATTGCCGAAGGCGGCCTCGGCCTCGCGCCGGCCCTCGCGGATCTTCTCGACCAGTTCCTCGGGGCCGTTGATGGGCCGCATTCCGCGCCCGCCGCCGCCCCAGCTCGCCTTGAGCATCAGCGGGTAGCCGAGGGCGGCGGCCTCTTCCCGGATCAGGTCGAAATCGTCGCCCAGCACCCCGGTCGCGGGGATCACCGGCACGCCGGCCTCCATGGCCACGCGGCGGGCGCTGGCCTTGTCGCCAAGCGCGCGCATGGTTTCGGCCTTCGGTCCGATGAAGGTAATGCCGGCGGCGGTGCAGGCCTCGACGAAATCGGGGTTCTCGGACAGCAGGCCATAGCCGGGGTGGATCGCGTCGGCGCCCGACTCCTTCGCCACGCGGATGATCTCGGGGATCGAGAGATAGGCCGCGACCGGGCCCAACCCGGCGCCGATCCGGTAAGCCTCGTCTGCCTTGAAGCGGTGCAGGCTCAGCTTGTCTTCCTCGGCATAGACGGCGACGGTCTTCTTGCCGAGCTCGTTCGCGGCGCGCAGCACCCGGATGGCAATTTCGCCGCGGTTTGCGATCAGGATTTTCTTGAACTCGGTCATTGGTCCCCCGGCGCTGGGAAAAGAGGCTCGGCCTGCCCCCAAACCATTCCGGATGCCGCGGCGCGGCGCAAGGGCCGGCAGGGGCGCTTTGCACGATCTGCGCAGTTTCAGAGGGAGATGTGCAAGGATTCGTCCAACCTGGCGGCGGCTGCATGGTCGGGAACGCCCTTCTGCCGCGTCTTTCGCCGCCCGCCCCGACCGCTTTGCGAACATTTCACGAACGCGGCTTTTCCTCGGCCGGGAAGGGCGCTAGATTGGTCGGCATGAGCCGCTTTGATGAAGATGACGCCGTCGAGGGTGCCGCCGCCGCCGTTCCGCAATCGCCGCCGCAATCGCTGTCGCAGCGGGCGATGGCGGGGGCGCGCCCTGCCGCCTATCTGGACGATCTGAACCCCGCGCAGCGCCGCGCCGTGGAAACGCTGGACGGCCCGGTGCTGATGCTGGCCGGCGCGGGCACCGGCAAGACCAAGGCGCTGATCGCGCGGATCGCGCATCTGGTGGCGACCGGCAGGGCGCGGCCGGACGAGATTCTGGCGGTGACCTTCACCAACAAGGCCGCGCGCGAGATGAAGGAGAGGCTGGCCCACGCGCCCTTCGGCGTGATGGAGCCGCTGCGCTGGATGGGCACCTTCCATTCGCTGTCGGTGAGGATCCTGCGGCGGCACGCCGAGCTTGCGGGGCTGAAGTCGAACTTCACCATTCTGGACAGCGACGACCAGATCCGGCTGATGAAGCAGGTGATCGGCGCCGCGAACATCGACGAGAAACGCTGGCCTGCGCGGCAACTGGCGGCGATCATCGACGGCTGGAAGAACCGTGCGCTGACGCCGGACAGGGTGCCGGGCGCCGAGGCGGCGGCCTTCGGCAATCGCGGCACCGAGCTTTATGCCGCCTACCAGGACCGGCTGCGCAGCCTGAACGCCTGCGATTTCGGCGACCTGCTGCTGCATGTGGTGACGATCTTCCAGGCGCATCCCGACGTGCTGGCCCGCTACCAGCGCTGGCTGCGCTACATTCTGGTGGACGAGTATCAGGACACCAACGTCGCGCAATATCTCTGGCTGCGGCTGCTGGCGCAGGAGCATCGCAACATCTGCTGTGTGGGCGATGACGACCAGTCGATCTATGGCTGGCGCGGGGCCGAGGTGGGCAACATCCTGCGCTTCGAGAAGGATTTTCCCGGCGCGGCGGTGATCCGGCTGGAGCAGAACTATCGCTCGACCCCGCATATCCTTGCCGCCGCCTCCTCGGTGATCGCGCAGAACGCGGCCCGGCTGGGCAAGACGCTGTGGACCGAGGCGCAGGAGGGCGAGAAGGTCCGCCTGATCGGCCATTGGGACGGCGAGGACGAGGCGCGCTGGATCGGCGAGGAGGCGGAGGCCCTGCAGCGCGGAACACGGCGGATGGCGCCGGTCTCGCTGAACGGGCAGGCGATTCTGGTGCGCGCCAGCCACCAGATGCGCGCCTTCGAGGACCGTTTCCTGACCATCGGCCTGCCCTACCGGGTGGTCGGCGGGCCGCGCTTCTATGAACGGGCCGAGATCAGGGACGCGATGGCCTATTTCCGGCTGGCGGTCTCGCCCGAGGACGACCTCGCCTTCGAGCGGATCGTGAACACGCCCCGGCGCGGTCTGGGCGACAAGGCGCAGCAGACCATCCAGATGACGGCGCGCGAGGATGGCACCAGCCTGCTGGAAGGCGCGCGCTATGCCCTCGCCTCGGGGCGGATCACCGGCAGGGGCGCGGCGGAACTGCGGCGCTTCGTCGAGAGCGTGGACCGCTGGCACAGGGCGACCCTGGCGGCGAGCCCGGCCAGCGCGCGCAGCCCGGCAGATGATGACGATGCGCTGATCGCGCTGGACGAGGCTTCGGTTCCCCCCGCGCATGACCACGCGCATGTGCGGCTGGCCGAAGCGATCCTCGAGGAGTCGGGCTACATCGCCATGTGGCAGAACGACAAGACGCCCGAGGCGCCGGGGCGGCTCGAAAACCTCAAGGAACTGGTCAAGGCGCTGGAACAGTTCGACAATCTGCAAGGCTTTCTCGAGCATGTGGCGCTGATCCTCGACAACGACTCCGAGGAGGCGGCGGAGAAGATCACGATCATGACGCTGCACGCCGCCAAGGGGCTGGAATTTCCGGTGGTGTTCCTGCCGGGATGGGAGGATGGGCTGTTCCCCAGCCAGCGCAGCATGGACGAAAGCGGGCTGAAGGGGCTCGAGGAGGAGCGGCGGCTGGCCTATGTGGGCATCACCCGCGCCGAACGGCTGTGCACGATCTCCTTTGCCGGCAACCGCCGGGTGCATGGCCAGTGGCAAAGCCAGATGCCCTCGCGCTTCATCGACGAATTGCCCGAGGCGGATGTGGAGGTGCTGACGCCGCCGGGACTCTATGGCGGCGGCTATGGCGCTGCGGCGGGGTTCGCTGCCGCGGGCGCCTCTTCGGTCGAGGCGCGGGCGGCGAAGGCCGATGTGTACAACTCGCCCGGCTGGCGCCGGCTGCAGGGCCGCGCCGGCAGCCGCCCGGTCAGCCAGCCGCGCGAGCAGCGGCACACGGTGATCGACCTCGATGCGGTGTCCGCCTTTGACGAGGGGGACCGGGTGTTCCATGCCAAGTTCGGCTACGGTGTGGTGCGGCAGGTCGAGGGCGACAAGCTGGCGGTGGCCTTTGAAAAGGCCGGGCTGAAGAAGATCGTCGCCAGCTTCGTGGTGGCCGCTGCCGATGCCGACGACGTGCCGTTCTAGGGGCAGCCCGGAACATCTGCGCGCCAGAGCGGGTTTTGCCTTTCCGATACGGCGAAAAAGGAGACCGCGATGAGCTCGAAGACAACGCGCGACCATGACACGATTCGCAACTGGGCCGAGGCGCGGGGCGGCAGGCCCTCGCGCGTGAAGGGCGATGGCGATGGCGGGCTGTTGCGCCTCGATTTCGGCGGGCCCGAGGAGGCGCTGGAAGAGATCGGCTGGGACGAATTCTTCCGGATCTTCGATGATCGCGGGCTGGAGTTCCTCTATCAGGACCACCTCGCCTCGGGCGAGGAAAGCCGGTTCAACAAGTTCGTTCGCACCGATTGAGCCTCGGCAGGGCGCGCGCCGCGCGCCGGACCGGCCGCCGCCTTGGCTTGTCCGGAACCTGGCTTGTCCGGAACTTGGCTTGTCCGGAAGATGTGCGGAAGGGCCGGCGACCGGGGCCTGGATCACGGGCGCGGAAGGCGCCGGACTTGGTGCAAGGGGCAAAAAAGCGAACGGCGGCACCCAGGGAGGAGGAGGGCACCGCCGTTCTTGACGCCGGCCCCAGGGAGGAGGAGGGGGCCTACGTGTTCCGGTAAAAGGGGACGGTGGCAACCTCAGGGAGGAGGAGGAGGCGCCACCGTCCTTCACAACGTCCGGCCCAGGGAGGAGGAGGGGCCGTCCGTAGTCTTGCGGGCCTGGTGGCCCTGAATAGCGCGGCCTTGCGGCCGGTCTGCGGTTCCGAAGCGCGGCGACCCCAGGGAGGAGGAGGGCCGCCGCCTTCGCAACGAGGCCCTCAGGGAGGAGGAGGAGAGCCATCGTATGCCGCATGAACCTTTCGGTTCCGTTAACTTTGAACCTTGCGGTCCGGTCTCTGTTGCGGCGGCCCCAGGGAGGAGGAGGGGGCCGCCGCAGATTTCCCAGGCTCAGGGAGGAGGAGGAGCCTCAGGAAAGCGAATTACCTCTTCGCGCCATAGGCGGCCTCGGCCGCAACGCGCGTGATCATCGAACGGTGGATGCCGATGTCCGCAAGCTCGCGGGCAGACAGCCCTCCGAGTTCGGCGAGGGTCTGGCGGAACACCTTGCCCCGCCGGCGGGCATCATGCACCCTGTGGAAGACTGCAGCGACGCGATCGGCAAGGCCGTGTTCTGCGCTGCGGATGTGAGTTGCGAAAGCCATATGCTCTGCCTCGATCTTCTAATTGACGTGTTCGGAGCGCGCCGTTCCGTTGTCTGATTGCCGCGCCGTTGAGTTGAAGATGGACTCGATGCTGCACTTGCACAATCCCTCGCGACCTCAATGCCGCCATGCAGAAACCGCATAACGCATGCTGACCTAATTCTTGGCGCAGGCGGGGCATTCGCCGCTTTTCACGCCGCTTTGAGGATGCAGCCGGGCGGTTTGCCTTGCTCTTGCTGGCACGGATGCCACAGTGCCGCGCAAAATGCCCGGAGACGATGAAATGACCGTTACCAAAGACACCGTTCTGGCCGCGCTTGCCCGCGTCAACCTGCCCTCGGGCGCGACTCTCGTCGAGGCGGATCTGGTGCGCGCGCTGGTGGTGGAGGGGGGCGATGTGCGTTTCGTGCTCGAGGCGCCGAATCCCGATGCCGCCCGGATGATGGAGCCGGTGCGCGCCGCAGCCGAATCGGCGGTGCGGGCGCTGCCAGGGGTCGCGAAGGTTTCGGTGGTGCTGACGGCGCATGGCCCGGCGGCGAGGGCGCCCGCCCCCGGCCTGAAGCCCGCCCCCGGCCTGAAGCCCGCCCCCGGCCTGAAGATCGGCGGCCATCCCACCCCGCAGGCGCCGGGCCGGACCGGGCCGCAGCGGGTGGCGGGGATCGACCGGATACTGGCGATTGCCTCGGGCAAGGGCGGGGTCGGCAAGTCCACGGTATCCTCGAACCTTGCGGTCGCGCTGGCGCGGGCGGGGCGCCGGGTGGGGCTGCTGGATGCGGACATCTATGGCCCCTCGCAGCCGCGGATGATGGGGGTTTCGGGCCGGCCCGCCTCGCCCGACGGCAAGACGATGATCCCGTTGCAGGCGCATGGCGTGACCATGATGTCGATCGGCCTGCTGCTGAAGGAGGATGAGGCGGTGGTCTGGCGCGGCCCGATGCTGATGGGCGCGCTGCAGCAGTTGCTGGGGCAGGTGGCCTGGGGCGGGCTTGACGTTCTGATCGTGGATCTGCCGCCCGGCACCGGAGACGTGCAGTTGACGCTCTGCCAGCGCACGCATCTGACGGGGGCGGTGGTCGTGTCCACCCCGCAGGACGTGGCGCTGCTGGATGCGCGGCGGGCGATCGACATGTTCGGCAAGCTCAAGACCCCGGTGCTGGGGCTGATCGAGAACATGTCTTCCTATATCTGCCCGAACTGCGGGCACGAGGCGCATATCTTCGGGCATGGCGGGGTGCGGGCCGAGGCAGAGAAGCTGGGCCTGCCCTTCCTGGGGGAGATTCCCCTCAGCCTCGATGTGCGGCTGGCGGGCGATGCCGGAACGCCGATCGCGGCGGGCGAGGGACCGATCGCCGCGGCCTATGCGGCGCTGGCGCGGCGGCTGATCGACGGCGGAATGGCCTGACCGGCGGGCACGTGCGGGCGGGCCCGCATTCGCCGGATGATGGGAATGCATGGGCGCACCGGGGAATCGGGCGCCCTTTCCGAATCACCGGCGCGTGAATCTTCGTGAAGTTCGCGGAACATTCCGTGATCACGCGCCGATCCGGCAGCCGGAGCCGCCAGTCACTGCCCTGCTGTGCAGGTTTTTTGGGAATTTGTGGAACCGGCTGGGCGGCGAAAAACGCGGCCTTGATGTCCACATGTGGTGGTGGTCGGTCAGTATCTCCCTAGATGCTCCGTCGCCACTGGCTGACTCCCCGAAATCTGGTACCGCATCTGCCTGTGCCTTCCCATCGGCACCCATTCTTTCTTGTTGATTGCCATGAATTCCCATGTCATCCCTGTTCACAAGATGAACACGGGCAAGGGGCGCCAAGACCCCGGGATCGGCAAGAAGTGCAGGTTTCATACAGGCGCTCGCGTTTATCGAACGACCAAAGAGATCCGGCGCGCGGGCGAGCAGACATCCCCCAGGTGGCGCGCGCAGCCGGACATACCCAGCAATGGGACCAGCGATGGGACGAGGGGCGGCGGATCGGGCAGTGGCAGCAGCCCGGTCCGCCGTTGTCTTTCCGGGGGCCAGGCGGGCGGGGGCCTGCCGGCTGCGGAAGGCGCAATGCAGGCGGTGAAGGAAACCTGAGGTGACGGGGTCGTTCCGGGGCGAATTCAGCCAGAAGGTCGACGGAAAGGGCAGGGTGTCCATTCCGGCGGCATTCCGGCGTCACCTCGAGGACGGCGACCCCGAGTTCCGCGCCCGGCGCGAGGCGCTGCGCGGCGAGGATGACAAGGTGAAGGGCGGCGCCCGCTTTGTCATCGTCTATGGCGATGCCCGCCGCGAGTTTCTGGAATGCTACACGGTCGAGGGCATGGCGGCGCTCGAGGCGCGCATCCTTGCCATCCCGCGCGGCACGCCCCGGCGGCGTGCGCTGGAACGGGTGTTCATCACCCTGTCCACCGTGGCCGAGATCGACGGCGACGGCCGCATCGTGCTGCCGCAGAAGCTGCGCGAGAAACTGGCGCTTGGCGAGGAGGCGGTCTTTGCCGGCACCGCCGACACCTTCCAGATCTGGCAGCCCGAAGCCTATGACCGCGACCTGGCCGAGAAGGCCGGCGAAGAGATCGAGGGGCTGGCGCCCGGCGTCGATATCGCGGCGCTGCTGGACAGGGATGTCTAGGCGATGGCGGGCGAGTCTTCCGCCGATGCTGCCCCGCATGTGCCCGTGCTGCTGCGCCCGCTGCTTGCCGCGGTGGCGCCGGTTTCGGGGCTCTGGCTCGACGGCACCTTCGGCGCGGGCGGCTATGCGCGCGGCCTGCTGGAGGCGGGGGCGGCCCGCGTGATCGGCGTGGACCGCGATCCGTCGGTGTTCGGGCTGGCCGCGCAATGGGCGGGCGCGTTCGGCGACCGGCTGCGGCTGGTGGAAGGCACCTTCTCGGATCTCGATACCCTCGCGGGCGAGCCGCTGGACGGCGTGGTGCTGGATCTGGGCGTCTCCTCGATGCAGCTTGACCAGCCGGAACGCGGGTTCTCCTTCATGAAGGACGGCCCGCTGGACATGCGGATGAGCGGCGCGGGCCCCAGCGCCGCCGATCTGGTGAACGAGGCCGGCGAGGCGCAACTGGCCGACATCATCTATCACTACGGCGAGGACCGGGCCGCCCGGCGCATCGCCCGTGCCATCGTCCGCGCGCGCGAGGCGGCGCCGATCACGACCACGAAACAGCTTGTCTCGGTCGTCGAATCCTGCCTGCCGCGTCCGAAGCCGGGGCAGAGCCATCCCGCCACCCGCAGCTTTCAGGCGCTCCGCATCGCGGTGAATGACGAATTCGGCCAACTGATCGCGGGGCTGGAGGCGGCGGAACGCGCGCTGAAACCCGGCGGGCGGCTGGCGGTGGTGACGTTCCACTCGCTGGAAGACCGGGTTGTGAAACGCTTCTTGCTCGCCCGTTCGGGCGGCGAGGCGCAGGGCAGCCGCCATGCCCCCGAACGGGTCGATGCCGCGCCGGCCTTCACGCTGCCGACCCGCCGCGCCACCGCGCCCGACGCGGCGGAGCTTGCCCAGAACCCGCGCGCGCGCTCTGCCAAGCTGCGCGTCGCGATCCGCACCGGGGCACCGGCGGGGCGGCCGGACCGCGCCTCGCTCGGCCTGCCGCAACCGGCGCTCGACCCCGCCCCCCGCAGGAAAGGACACTGACATGCGCAGCCTGTTCTATGTGCTGACCGCGCTGGTGGTGATGGCCCTCGCCTTCTGGGCCTACCGCGAGAATTACCGCACCCAGGCGAAGCTGACCGAGATCGACCGCCTGCAATCCGAGATCGGTCATCTGCGCGAAAGCCTGAACGTGCTGAAGGCGGAATGGGCCTATCTCAACCGCCCCGACCGGCTGCGCGAACTGACCGAGATCAATTTCGATCGCCTGCAACTGCTGCCGCTGCGCGCGGCGCAGTTCGGCACGGCGGCGCAGGTGGATTACCCGGCCCCGCCGCTGCCGCCGGAAATGGAACCGGCCGAACCCCTTGACGCGCTGCCCCAGGCACAGGAGCCCACGCCATGACCCGCACCCCGCTGCGCCCGCTGGCGCGCATCCTCTCTGCCCGCGAGCGGGGCGAGAATCCCGACGCGATCGAGCGCGAGAACCTGCGCATCCGGCAGGAGGCGATGCGCGACCGGTCCCGCCAGCGCGCCGAGGGCCGGCTCCTGATGATGGGCCTGCTGTTCTTTTCCGCCTTCACCGTCCTTGGCGCCCGCATGGGCCTTCTGGCCGCGACCGAGCCGGTGGAGCCGCGCGCGGCGGTCTCGGGCGCCTCGATCCTGGCGCAGCGCGCCGACATCGTGGACCGCGAGGGCCGCATCCTTGCCACCAACCTCGTGACCCATTCGCTTTACGCGCAGCCGCAAAGCATGGTGGAGCCGGAACGGGCGGCAGAGGAGCTTGCGGCGATCTTCCCCGATCTTGATGCCGAAAAGCTGAAAAAGGACTTTACCGGCAGCCGCAAGTTCCTGTGGATCAAGCGCAAGATCAGCCCCGAGCAGATGCAGGCGGTGCATGACATCGGCGATCCGGGCCTGCTGTTCGGCCCGCGCGAGATGCGGATCTATCCCAATGGCGCGCTGGCCTCGCATGTGCTTGGCGGCGCAAGCTTTGGCCGCGAGGGGGTGCATTCAGCCGAGGTGATCGGCACCGCCGGGGTGGAGAAGACCTTCGACGGCTGGCTGCGCGACCCCGGCAATGGCGGCGCGCCGCTGCAACTGTCGATCGACCTTGGCGTGCAGGCGACGATCGAGGAGGTGCTGGCGGGCGGCATGAAGCTGATGAACGCCAAGGGCGCCACGGCGATCCTGATGGACATCCACTCGGGCGAGGTGGTGGCGATGGCCTCGCTGCCCGATTTCGACCCCAACACCCGCCCGCAGCCGGCGCTGAAGGGCGATCCCTCCGACAGCCCGCTGTTCAACCGCGCGGTGCAGGGGGTGTACGAGCTGGGATCGACCTTCAAGCTGTTCGCCATCGCGCAGGCGCTGGACCTCGGGCTTGTGACCCCGACGACGAAAATCGCCACAAGATCGCCCATGACATGGGGCAAGCACCGGATACGCGACTTCCACGACTATGGCGCCGAGCTTTCGGTGACCGACATCATCGTCAAATCCTCGAACATCGGCACCGCCCGCGTCGCGCTGATGATCGGGGGCGAGCGGCAGAAGGCGTTCCTGGGCACGCTGGGCCTGCTGGAGCCGACGGCAATCGAGATGGTCGAGGCGCCGACCGGCAGGCCGATCCTGCCGCGCACCTGGCCCGAGATCACCACGATGACCGTCTCCTATGGCCACGGGCTTTCGGCCAGCCCGCTGCATCTGGCGGCGGCCTATGCCTCGGTGCTGAACGGCGGGACCAGGGTGGTGCCGACGATCCTCAAATCGCCTGCACCCCGGCCCGGCCCGCGCGTCGTGTCCGAGCAGACCTCGGGGATCATGCGCGCGATGCTGCGCGCGGTGGTGACGCGCGGCACCGCCAGCTTTGCCGAGGTGCCGGGCTATGCGGTCGCCGGCAAGACCGGCACCGCCGACAAGGCAAGACCCGGGGGCGGCTATTACGAGGACAAGGTCATCGCCACCTTCGCCGCCATATTCCCGGCGCATGACCCCGAATATGTGCTGATCACCTCGCTGGACGAGCCGGTGGAAACCTCGGGGAGCGAGCCGCGCCGCACCGCGGGCTGGACGGCGGTGCCGGTCGGCGCCGAGATCATCCGCCGCGTCGCGCCGATCCTCGGCCTGCGCCCCGAGGTTGAACCCCCCGCGCAGCATGGGATAACACTCGTGCGCAACTGAGGGCGGGCGCGGGCAGCGCCAGACAGGCAAGAGGCACCCATGGCGCGATCCACCCGGACACTGGCAGAACTGGGGCTGACCGCGCAGGGCGGCGCCGATGCGGCGGTCACCGGCCTGTCGGTGGACAGCCGGCAGGTGAAGCCCGGACACCTGTTCGCCGCGCTTCCGGGCAGCCGGGTGCATGGGGCGGAGTTCATCCAGTATGCGCTGCGCATGGGCGCGGGGGCGGTGCTGACCGACCGCGCGGGGGCCGCGTTGGCGCGGGACGTGCTCGATGCCAGTCCCGCCGCGCTGATCGTGGCCGAGGATGCGCGCGCCGCGCTGGCCGGCGCCGCCGCGCTGTGGTTCGGCGCGCAGCCCGAAACCGTGGTGGCGGTGACCGGCACCAGCGGCAAGACCAGCGTTGCCACCTTCACCCGGCAGATCTGGCAGGCGATGGGCCTCAGCGCGATCAACATCGGCACGATGGGGGTGCTGGGCGATTTCCACGCGCCCCTGCAGCACACCACGCCCGAACCGATCACCCTGCACCGGCTGCTGGCCGAGGCGGCGGCGGCGGGCGTCACCCATGCCGCGATGGAGGCGTCCTCGCACGGGCTCGACCAGCGGCGGCTGGACGGGGTGCGGCTGGCCGCGGCTGGCTTCACCAACTTCAGCCAGGATCACCTCGATTACCACGCCGGTTTCGAGGAATATTTCGCGGCGAAGGGCGGCCTCTTCAGCCGCCTCCTGCCCGAGGGCGCCAGCGCCGTCGTCAACACCGCCGACCAGAGCGGGCTGCGGATGATCGCCGAACATATCGAGGGGCGCGGCCACCGGCTGATGCTGACCGGCCCCACGCCTGCCGCCGACCTGCGGATCATCGCGCAGCGCTTCGATGCCACCGGGCAGGATGTGCGCGTCGGCTGGGCCGGGGAGGAGCGCCAGCTGCGCCTGAACCTGATCGGCGGCTTCCAGGCGGAGAATGTGCTGCTGGCGGCGGGGCTCTGCATCGGGTCCGGCAGCCCGCCGGAGGAGGTGTTCCGCGCCCTTTCCGGCCTCAGCACCGTTCCGGGGCGGATGCAGCTTGTCGCCACCCGCGAGAATGGCGCGACGGTGTTCGTGGATTACTCGCACAAGCCCGGCGCGCTCGCCTCGGCGCTGCAATCACTGCGCCCGCATGTGATGGGCCGCATCGTCTGCGTCTTCGGCGCGGGCGGCGACAGGGACCGGCTGAAACGCCCGCTGATGGGCGAGGCGGCGGCGCGCCATGCCGATGTGGTGTTCGTGACCGACGACAACCCGCGCAGCGAGGATCCGGCCGCGATCCGCGCCGAGGTGATGGCCGGCTGCCCCGAGGCGACCGAGGTGGCCGACCGCGCCGAGGCGATCCTGCGCGGGGTCGATGCGCTTGGGCCGGGGGATGCGCTGCTGGTCGCCGGCAAGGGGCACGAGACGGGGCAGATCGTCGGCGATACCGTCTATCCCTTCGACGATGCCGAACAGGCCAGCGTCGCCGTCGCCGCGCTTGAGGGGCGGATATGACCGTGCTCTGGACGGCGGCGGACGCCGCCACCGCCACCGGCGGGCGGGCGACGCGGGACTTCGCCGCCACCGGCCTGTCGATCGACAGCCGCACGCTGCAGCCGGGCGATCTGTTCGTCGCGCTGGCGCACACTCGCGACGGGCATGACTTCGTGCGCGACGCGCTGGACAGGGGCGCGGCCGCCGCGCTCGTCTCGCGCATTCCCGAGGGCTGCACGGAGCATGACCCGCTGCTGATCGTGCCCGAGGTGCTCGCGGCGCTTGGCGCGCTTGGCGAGGCCGGGCGGGCGCGCGCCGGGGCAAGGGTGGTCGCCGTCACCGGATCGGTCGGCAAGACCTCCACCAAGGAGATGCTGCGCGCGGTGCTGGGGGCGCAGGGCCGCGTCCATGCCGCCGAGGCCAGCTACAACAACCATTGGGGCGTGCCGCTGACGCTGGCGCGGATGCCGCGGGACGCCGATTTCGCGGTGATCGAGATCGGGATGAACCACCCCGGCGAGATCGCGCCGCTCGCGCGCCTTTCCCGCCCGCATGTGGCGATGATCACCACCGTCGCCGCCGCGCATCTGGAGGCGTTCGACAGCATCGAGGCCATCGCCCGCGAAAAGGCCGCGATCTTCGAGGGGCTGGAGCCTGGGGGCACCGCCGTGATCCCGCTCGGCCTGCCGGTCAGCGGCATCCTTGCCCGCGCCGCCCGCGCCCGCGCCGCCCGCGTGCTGACCTTCGGCCCGGCCCCCGGCGCCGATTACCGCCTGATCGAGGCACAGATGACCCCGGATGCCACCATCGTGCGCGCCGAGGCCGCCGGCCGGCCGCTGCTGTTCAAGGTGCGCACCCCCGGCCGGCATTTCGCGCAGAACGGCATGGCCACGCTCGCCGTGGCCGAGGCGGTGGGCGCCGACATCGCCATCGCCGCGCTGGACATCGGCCAATGGCTGCCGCCGCCCGGCCGGGGCACGCGCGAGCGCATCGTGCTCGATACGGTCGATGACCACCTGTTCTTCGAACTGATCGACGACGCCTTCAACGCCAACCCCGCCTCGATGGCCGCCGCTCTGGACATGCTTGGCGCCGCGCGCCCCACCGACGGCATCGGCCGCAAGTCGGAAGGCCGGCGCATCGCCATTCTGGGCGACATGCTGGAACTGGGGCCCGACGAGGCGCGGATGCACGCCGAAATCGCGCGGCATCCGGCGATGGCACGGATCAGGCTGGTGCATTGCGTCGGCCCGCGGATGCGCGCGCTCCATGACGTGCTGCCCCGCGCGCAGCGGGGCGAATGGCACGAAACCGCCGCGGCGCTGGCAGCGCGCGCGCATCATCTGGCCGATGCCGGCGATGTCGTGCTGGTCAAGGGGTCGAAGGGCATCAGGGTCAGCCTCGTGGTTGACGCGCTGCGCAAACTCGGCCAAGCGGTCGCGCACGACAATCGAGGAACCGACTAGATGCTGTACTGGCTCACGCAGTTTTCGGACGGCGGCGATATCTTCAACCTGTTTCGCTACATCACCTTCCGGGCGGGCGCGGCCTTCTTCACGGCGCTGGTCTTCGGCTTCATCTTCGGGCGGCCGCTGATCGACTTCCTGCGCCGCAAGCAGAAGAAGGGCCAGCCGATCCGCGATGACGGCCCGCAGACCCATTTCGCCAAGGCCGGCACCCCGACGATGGGCGGGCTGCTGATCCTCTCGGCGCTGCTGGTCTCGACCCTGCTCTGGGCGCGGCTCGACAACCCCTATGTCTGGATCGTGCTGCTGGTCACCTGTTGCTTCGGGGTGATCGGCTTTGCCGACGATTACGCCAAGGTCACCCGGCAGACGAGCGCGGGCCTCTCCTCGCGCACCCGCTTCGTGATCGGCCTCGTCATCGCGGCGCTGGCCGGGGCGGCGGCGGCCTGGGTCCACCCGGATGATCTGACGGGCAGGCTGGCGCTGCCCTTCCTGAACGAGACGATGCTGAACCTCGGCATCTTCTTCGTGCCCTTCGCGATGATCGTGATCGTCGGCGCCGCCAATGCGGTGAACCTGACCGACGGGCTCGACGGCCTTGCCATCATGCCGGTGATGATCGCCGCCGGCACGCTGGGGGTGATCGCCTATACCGTCGGGCGGGTGGACTTTGCGCAGTATCTCGGTGTGAACTACGTGGCCGGGACGGGCGAGCTGCTGATCTTCGTCGCTGCGCTGATCGGCGGGGGGCTCGGCTTCCTGTGGTACAATGCGCCCCCGGCGGCGGTGTTCATGGGCGATACCGGCAGCCTCGCGCTTGGCGGCGCGCTGGGCGCCATCGCGGTCGTCACCAAGCACGAGATCGTGCTGGCCATCGTCGGCGGCCTCTTCGTGGTCGAGGCGATGAGCGTCATCATCCAGGTGCTCTATTTCAAGCGCACCGGGCGGCGGGTCTTCCTGATGGCGCCGATCCACCACCATTTCGAGAAGAAGGGCTGGGCCGAGCCGCAGATCGTGATCCGCTTCTGGATCATCTCGCTGATCCTCGCGCTGATCGGGCTTGCCACGCTCAAGCTGCGCTGAGCGGCAGGGTTGCGCCCCGCGCCGCCGCCCGCCATCTTGCCCGCCAGACCAAAGCCGGAGGCATCCCATGATTCCCGTGAAGGGCCATTCCGGCCAGAAGGTCGCCGTGCTTGGCCTCGGCCGCTCGGGCCTTGCCACCGCGCGGGCGCTGCTGGCCGGCGGCGCCGAGCCGCTGCTGTGGGATGACAGCCCCGAGGCGCGCGCGCGCGCCGGGGCCGAGGGCTTCACCTGTACCGATCTTGGCCGCGATGCGGCATGGGAGGGCCTGGCGCTGCTGGTCACCTCGCCCGGCATCCCGCACCTATACCCCGCGCCGAACCGGCATATCGCCCGCGCGATGGCGCTTGGCGTGCCGGTGGACAATGACATCGGCCTCTTCTTCCGAAGCTGGGCGCTGGCAGAGTGGCAGGATTTCGACACCGTGCCCAAGGTCGTCGCCGTCACCGGATCGAACGGCAAGTCCACCACCACCGCGCTGATCCATCACATCCTGCGGGTGGCGGGGCGCCCCACCCAGATGGCGGGCAATATCGGGCGCGGCGTGCTCGATCTCGACCCGGCCGAGGATGGCGAGGTGGTGGTGCTGGAACTCTCCAGCTACCAGACCGACCTTGCCCGCGCGCTGACCCCAGATGTCGCGGTCTTCACCAACCTCTCGCCCGATCACCTCGACCGGCATGGCGGCTATGGCGGCTATTTCGCCGCCAAGCGCCGGCTGTTCGCCGAAGGCGGCCCCGACCGGGCGGTGATCGGCGTCGATGAGCCCGAGGGGCGGTATCTCGCGAACCAGATGGCCGAGGGCCCGGCGGATGACCGGGTGATCCGCGTCAGCGCCGGCCAGAAGCTGGAGGGCGAGGGCTGGTCGGTCTTCGCGCGCAAGGGCTTTCTCGCCGAATGGCGCAAGGGCCGGCAGGTCGCTGCCCTCGACCTGCGCCCGATGCAGGGGCTGCCCGGCGCCCACAACCACCAGAACGCCTGCGCCGCCTATGCCGCCTGCCGCAGCCTCGGCCTGCCGCCCCGGCTGATCGAGCAGGCGCTGACCAGCTTCGCCGGGTTGCCGCATCGCAGCCAGACCATCGCCACGAAGCGCGGGGTGCGCTACGTCAACGACTCCAAGGCCACCAATGTCGACAGCGCCGCCAAGGCGCTGCAGGCCTTCCCGCGCATCCGCTGGATCGCCGGCGGGCTGGGCAAGGAGGGCGGACTCGCCGGGCTGGTGCCGCATCTCGGCTCCGTCGCCAAGGCCTACCTGATCGGCCATTCCGCCCGCGCCTTCGCGCTGGAACTGGGCGCCACCCCGCACGAGATCTGCGAGACGATGGAGCGCGCCGTCACCCGTGCCGCCGCCGAGGCAGAGCCGGGCGACACCGTGCTGCTCGCCCCCGCCGCCGCCAGCTTCGACCAGTATCCCGACTTCGAGAAACGCGGCGCCCATTTCGCGGACCTGGTGGCCGCGCTCCCCGATGGCAGTTGAGCGCGGCACCCCCCGAAGCCATCTCCGGCCTCTCGCCGGCAGGCCGCCCCCTTCTTGCTGGCGGAAATATCCTCGGGGGGTCCGGGGGGCAGACAGCCCCCCGGCCGCGACGCCCGCGCGCGGATGCGCGATATTGCGGGCCGCACCACCTTCGGCGGCACCGCGGTGCCGGACCTGACGAAGATCACCTTTCCCCATCCGCCGCGGGCCGGTCGCCGATCCCCCGCCCGCAGCCGGAGCCGCCGATGTTCGCCGCCTGTTTCGCCGGTCTTCGCCTCGGCCTCGGCCTGATCGTCGCCATCGGCGCGCAGAATGCCTTCGTGCTGCGGCAGGGGCTGCGGCGCGAACATGTGCTGGCGACCTGCGCCTTTTGCGCGGGCGCCGATGCAGCGCTGATCGCGCTTGGCGTGGGGGGCTTCGCGCTCGCCTCGGACCGGCTGCCCTGGCTCGCGCCGGCGCTGCGCTGGGGCGGCATCGCCTTCCTGCTGTGGTATGGCGCGCGGGCCTTCCTGTCGGCCTGGCGCGGCGGCGCGGCGCTGGAGGCGGGGCAGGCGGGGCGCGCCTCTCTTGCCGCGACGCTGGGGGCGCTGGCGCTGATCACCTTTGCCAACCCGCATGTCTGGCTGGACACCGTGGTGCTGCTTGGCGGCGTCTCGGCGCAGTTTCCTGGGCGCGAGGCTGCCTTTGCCGCAGGGGCGATGACCGGCTCTGTGCTGTTCTTCTTCTCGCTGGGCTATGGCGCGCGGCTGCTGGCGCCGCTGTTCGCGCGGCCCCTGGCCTGGCGCGTGCTCGATGCCGCCATCGGCTGCGTGATGTGGTCCATCGCCGCGAGACTGGCGCTTGGCTGAGCCTCATGGCCCAGCCTGTCTGGTGATCGCATGATCGCGCCCCGCTCTTCCCGCCCCTGGCCGGAATCTCGTGGATGCTTGCCTCGGGGCTCGCCTTCGTCGGTGTCACCGGCACCGTGCGCCACCTCGGCACCGCGCTGCCCGCTGCGGAAGGCGCCTTCCTGCGCTTCGGCTTCGGGCTCCTGTTCCTGCTGCCGGTGCTGGTTCCGGCGCTCCGGACCGGCTATGCGCCGCGGGTCTGGCGGATGTTCGCGGCGCGCGGCGCGCTGCACACGGCCGCGGTGATCTTGTGGTTCTACGCCATGGCGCGGCTGACGGTGGCTGACGTCACGGCCATCGGCTACCTCAACCCGATCGGCGTCACGATCGGCGCCGCGCTGGTCTTTGGCGAGCGGCTTGCGCTGCGCCGGATCCTCGCCATCTGCGTGGCGATCGTCGGCGCCCTGGTGATCCTGCGCCCCGGCTTCAGGCAGATCGAGCCGGCGCATCTGGCGCAACTCGGCGCCGCGGCAGGTTTTGCGGTCTCCTACCTCATCACCAAGCGGATCAGCGGGCTCGCCCCGGCCTCGGCGGTGGTGGCGACGATGTCGCTGACGGTGACGATCGGCCTTGCGCCGATCGCCGCGCTGAACTGGGTGCCGCCGGCCATCGTGCAGCTTGGCTGGCTGGTGTAGGAGGACGCGTCATTGAGTCCGTAAGGCGACATCCAGATTTACGAGGTGCCGTCTTGGCCTGATCGATTTCCCGGCGGTGGTAGTCGGGGGAGGACGATGGGTCGTCTCGATATCGAGGAACGGACGGCGATGGCGGTCTTGTTGGAACGGGGGCGTTCGCAAAGCGCGGTGGCGCGGCTTCTCGGGGTGAGCGAGGGAGCGGTACGATATCACCGGAAGCGCTGGTCGGCGGATGCTGCCGATGGACGGAGCAGGCAGGAGCTGAAGGCGGCGGCGCATGCCGAAGCCATCTTCCATTGGCGCGATCAGCAGGAGGGCGGCCGTGTCAACCTGGCGGCGCTGCACGACTGGCTGCGGTGCGAGCATGGCCATGACGGCAGCCTGAAGTCGGTGCAACGCTACTGGAGCCGGACATATCCGGCGCCGGCGATCCGTGCGCGGCGGCGGGTGGAGACGCCGGCCGGGGCGCAGGCGCGGGTGGATTGGGCAGAGTTTCCGGGGGCAGTGCCGGGCGACGAGGTGGTGGATCTTGTGGCGCTGATCGTGACACTGTCATGGAGTCGGAAGCGTGCGGTGGTCTGGGCGCGTTCGAAGGACATGCTGTCGTGGCAGTCCTGCCAGATCGCCAGCTTTCGACGGCTTGGCGGTGTGCCAGCGGTGCTGCGGATCGACAACGTGAAGACGGCGATCGCGAAAGGAGCCGGTGCCTGGGGCGTGATCAACGAGACCTGCCGGCGCTTCGCTGCGCAGTTGAAGTTCCATGTCGACGCCTGCCAGCCGCGTCCCCCCGGGGCAAGGGCAAGGTCGAGCGCCATGTGCGCGAGTTGCGCGAGACGGTGGACCCCCGCCGGGAAGCCTTCGACAGCCTCGAGCACCTGCAAGCCGCCACCGACGCCCGGCTGGCCGAACGGGCGCAGCGGCTGCGTTGCCCGATCACCGGCACCCCCATCGCCGAGGCCTGGGCACGGGAGCGCCGGCTGCTGACGCCGCTGCCCGAGACGCTGCCGGACCCGTTCGATCGTGCGCCGACCGGTGGAGATCGACTGCATGGTCAGTTTCGAGGGGCGGCGCTACAGCGTCCCGTTCCGCTTCGTCGGCCAGGAGGTCGAGATCCGCGGGCTCGCAGGGCGTGTCCAGTTTCTCAAGGACGCCGCGGTGATCGCCGAGCACCCCCGCGGCACCGACGCACGGATCGTGCGCACCGAGGCCCATTATGACGGCGATGACACCGACCGGGTCCGGGCGCCGATGCCGCTTGGCCGGATGGGACGCCGCCTGGTCGAAATCGCGGCCGGCAACGTCCAGCACCGCTCCATCGATCTCTGCGCCCGCCTGGCGGAGGTGGTGCGATGACCGCCTCGCGCGTGAAGCTCGACATCGACGCGACCCGCGAGAAGCTTGCCGCCCTCGGTCTCGGCCATGCAGTCGATGCGCTTGAGGGCCTGCTGTCGGAGG